>CAYSSP010000056.1:0-2812 GCA_964433815.1 uncultured Candidatus Cloacimonadota bacterium | reverse complement strand
GAGAAATACTTTGATGAGCTTTGGAACTCTGCCATACCCATTACCGAGACAGAGATTGAGAAAACCAGACTTATTGACAACATCAGAGAGAAAACCCTGCTCAAATCCATCCACCCCTTCGATGCTTACATGTTTGTAGTAAAAACCTGGTTAAACAGCTTCTACAAACACGAATCAGGTCGTTACATATCACTCCTGCTGGAGAAAAAGGGATACAAGCCCTACAAATACCAGATTGATGCCGTCACACAAGCGCTTTCCATCATTGAAGAAAATGGTGGAGTCATTCTGGCAGACGTGGTGGGCTTGGGCAAGTCCATTATCGCTTCATTGATAGCTCGTAAGCTGGAAAAACGGGGAATCGTAATCTGCCCACCCGGGTTGATCGGAGACGATAGTGCTAATTCAGGCTGGAAAAAATATAAAGAAGACTTTGAGCTTTATGATTGGGAGGTTCGCTCCGGTGGAGATCTTGATGGCATCATCAAGTATCTGGAAGACAAAGACGGCTTTGAAGTAATAATAATCGACGAAGCTCATCGCTATCGCAATAGCTCTACGGAAACCTATGAAAAGCTAAAAACCATCTGCCGGGGAAGGAGTGTGATTCTGCTCACAGCAACCCCGTTTAATAACTCTCCAGCAGATATCCTTTCCTTACTGAGCCTGTTCATTGTCCCCAAGAAATCCAACATCACGCTAAGCAACAACCTGGTTGATCTCTTCAGGTTCTATAACGCCTTGTTCAAAGACCTCGCCTATATTCGAAAGAACTGGCAATCCAAAGACCCGACCAAAAAAGAGGAAGCCAGAAAGAAGTACCAAGCATTGTTTGGAGAAAAAGAGATCAATATCTCCAAGGTAATCGCAAGGGCTGCCCTGCTCTCCAAACAGATCCGGGAAGTGATAGAGCCAGTTACGATCCGGAGAAACCGCCTTGATCTGATCAATGATCCGGATTATCGGGATGAAGTGAAGAAACTCTCATCTGTAGATAATCCCCAGGAGTGGTATTATCGGCTCACTCCAGAGCAATCTGCCTTTTATGACGATGTAATCGAACGCTATTTTACAGACAATCCGGATAGCAAGGAAAGGTTCCGGGGTCCTATTTACAAGCCCTACCGCTACGAAGGGAATGACATCAAAGAGGATAAACTAAGCCGTCAGGAGCAGATCGACCGCTTGAACCAGGATAACCTGTATAACATTTTACGCCAGCAACTGGTCAAACGCTTTGAGAGCTCCTTTGGTGCATTCCGCCAGAGCATTGTGAATATCCGGGATTCTTATGAGAACATCATAGAGTTTATCAAGAGCTCCAATGGCAGATACGTGATGAATCGCAAGCTGATCAACAAAGTGGATTTGGAAGATCCAGACCAGATCGATGAGTTGCTTCGCCAGTTTGCAAAAGAGAATCAGGATAATGATAGCAAGAAATGCCGAATCTACGAGGTGAATAAATTCGCTCTTAGAGAGCAGTTTTATGATGATATTGAATCCGATATCTGTCTCTTTAACAAGATGATTGCCAAGATCGACAAGCTGGCCTTGGTGGAGAACGATCCCAAGCGCATTGCCTTGCTACAGAATGTGAAGGCTTCCCTGCGCACCACCCCCAATAAGGGTGAACCTGCTCCCAAACTCGTGATTTTCTCTGAATATGCCGATACAGTCAAATACCTGGAGCCTGCTTTAAAAGAGCATTTCCCAGATCGGGTACTGGTAATCACTGGAAGCATCGGCAAACAGCATCTGGATGAGATCAACACCAATTTCGACGCTGCCTATCCCAAAACTAAGCAGAGAGATAGCTACGATGTGCTACTGGCTACCGATAAACTCTCGGAAGGCTTCAATCTGAACCGGGCAGTGATGGTGATCAACTATGACATCCCCTGGAATCCGGTGCGGGTTATCCAGCGGGTGGGGCGTATAAACAGGATCAGCAAAAAGGTTTTTGATACCCTCCACATCACCAATTTCTTTCCCTCAGAACAGGGTGCAGACATCGTAAAAAGCAGAGAGATTGCCTCGCACAAGATGTTTATGATCCACCAAACCTTGGGAGAAGATGCCCGTATCTTCGATGCTGAAGAAGAACCTACGCCAGCCAAGCTCTTTGCCAAAGTGCAGTCCAATCCCTATGAGCTGCAGCAGGAAAGCCTCTATACCCGGCTAAAGAAGCTGATGCGGCAATGGGAAGCAGATTATCCCGAACGAGTCAAAGCCCTGGCAGAGATGCCCATCCGCATTAAAACCGCCAAAGCCTTCAGTTCGGATTCCCAGGTCATGTTCATCCGCAAGGGTAAACTCTTCTGTGTGAGTCAGGACTTCATGGATGAAAACCAGCAATTGATCCCTCTCCCTATCGAGGAAGCCCTGCGCAGGATAGAATGCAATCCCGATACCCCGCAATTGCCTCTCAGTAAGAGTTTTTGGGAGGATTATGCCATGCTGAAACAAGAAGCGGAAAAATTTAGCTTCAAACAATCCCAACAGAGCAATTCGGTGAAGGCATTCAACTTCCTGTCTTATCTACTGGAGCAAGAGATAGATGAGCTTGTTTCCTGGCGCTCTTTCCTGATCATGCTCCGTGATGATATAGAAAACTATGGCACACTTCCGGAATACACCCTTAAAAGCATTTGCGATTGGGAAAACGGTGGTAAACCTGATTATCAGTTAATCGTCAAAGAATTAGGCAAACTAAGCAAAACCCTGGGCAAGAACTACCTGAAAAAGGTAAAAGATAGCCTCAAAGCCTACGAACAGCAGGTGATCGTGGCAATAGAAAACCAATTAAAGG
>CAYSSP010000055.1:0-3689 GCA_964433815.1 uncultured Candidatus Cloacimonadota bacterium | reverse complement strand
AACCCCCAACCTATTGATTACAAATCAATTGCTCTACCTTTGAGCTACATCGGCGATGGGTTTTGCCAATCAATTTGTATCCCTAAAAATTGTCAACCACTTTTTTGGCTTCACTCTATAAACGGCTTTAGAGCGCAAGTTTTTAGGCTACCCTATTCTTGTCAATAGGAAATTCCACTCTTTTACTGCTCCTTTCATACCATACTGCAACCAAAACCAATAAAATACCGGTCAATATCAGGATTGACTCTACCGAGACAGCATCTGCCAGCGGTCCAAAAAGCATAATCCCGATCGGCATAGCGCTTACGGAGACGATTTGCAGGATCGAGAATACACGTCCCAGCATATCTTCCCGGGTTTGCTCCTGCACAAAGACAGTCTCGGAAGTTATCAATAAAGGCAGAAACAAGCCGGCAGTGCCCATGATACAGAGATAGAGCACGAAATTGGGGGCCAGACCCAAGAGCGCAAAGAGAATCCCAAATGCTCCCAGGCTGAGCGCTATCATACGAACTTTATCTTTAAAGTCGCCATGCAGGGAGATCAGTATTCCCCCTACCAGAGAACCAATTGTCCAGACCATCTCATTCACGGTCAATCTCCAAACATCTCCGCCAAAGCTTCTGCCTACTTGCAGCGGTGTCAGGATAATCGCAGGGGTCATCAGGAAAAAGGAGAAGCCATAACACAATACTATCCGCTTTAAGAGAGGATGGCCGAAAGTGTAGCCAAAGCCCTCTTTCAGATCTTGAAATATTGTATTCTTGACCTTGATTCCCGGATTTTTCTCGATCTTGATAAACGCCAGGATTCCTACAGCCAGAGAGGCTGTAATCACATCCACGAAGAATGCCCAGGAGATATCCAGCCAGCCCAGCAGTAAACCCCCGGCGGCAGGTGCCAGCAGCATTAGAGCGGATGATATGGATTGATTCACCGCCTGCACCCGGGTGAGCCCCTCCGGAGGAACCAATTGCGGATAGATGGCATTGACTGCGGGAGATTGTACCCCGCTGCCCAGGGCTCTCACAGCAGAAATTGCCAGCAGCAGCCAGATCTGTCTGAAACCGGCAATGTAAAACAAAGCCAATACCAATGTTGCAAGTGCTACAAAGGTATCGGACAGCATAATCAGGTGTTTACGGTTGTATCTATCCGCCCAAACCCCTCCCCAAAGCGAAACCAACACCTGGGGGATCATCGTGGTAAGGGTTCCCAGCATCAGCCAGGTTCCGGAGGAAGTTTCCAGAGTGATATGCCAGATGATGGCAAAGCCGACTACAGAAGAGCCAAACAGCGATAAATTCTGGCTGATTAGAAACAGCAGGACTCTGCTGTTAAAGAGAGAGCTTCCCTTTTTATTAGTTGTATCTAGTAACATGATTGATCCTTATATAATCTATGATTGACATCCGGCCTCCTCACTCTGCTTACTAAAGCTTGCTCTCAGGCCGGGGAGAGCTAATCATGGCTATGCAGAGCTTTATCCCGGTTTTCGTAGATTCGGGACTAAGGAACTAACTAACGCGAAAGGATCAAGCACGTAAACGCATTATAAACCTCACTATTGGAATGCTGAGCGCATAAGCCTGCTCATACCGAAATCTGTCAAGCATCTCCACAATGCTCTCTTGCTTTGCAGAACAATCTATGTTGAAAAAAAACCATTACTATTAGGGCTGCATCAATCTTAAAAGCCGAGAGCTTTCCCAATCACTATTTAATGATCCCGCCATCTCCCCTGATTAACTTATCCACCCGTTCCCGGTGACGAGCATGCCTGTTCCAGTTATATTCCTCAGCGCAATAAGTACTCATATACCAGATTATCCCGCCCTCGGTCTTGCTGTAGTTATGCGCTTCCAGATTGATTTCAAAGTCTTCCTCTGGCTGATAGCCGCTCCATAGGCTCTTGCGGAAAGTATAAGCTCTGGCTGCCGGGCTGATCTCTTTGATATAGCTATAGTGTGAACCCGTTACGGAACCATCCAATTTCATATTCACAACCTGAGCTCTGGGATCTGCCCCCAGAATCCATTGCAAACTATAATCTTGCTCAGGATCGAAATCTGGCGGATTGATCAGGTATTCTGCCGGCATCAGCATAGACCCGCTCACGGTTTTATCCGCAAACTTGATCTGATAGACTACTTCTTCATTGTAATCAGTTGGCAGCGCTCCACTTAGATAGCTCATATCCATATCATACCTATAGAAAGTGTCGCCGTTTTGTGTTACAACATTCATATACTCCGGATAGACACGATGCGTCTCTATCCAAAGCTCTTTGAGCGGCATTTTGCTTACCAGACTGCAATAAACGTCGCTGTCTCTGAGATCGATATCTTGCGTGTACTCCAGGATAAGATAGAAATCCTCTTTGGGTGAAAACAATACATCCACCAAAGAGGGCATATCCGTATCGCCATCGCGACTATCGCAGGAACTAATGCCCAGAGCCAAAAGCCCAAGCATCACTATCAGAACCATTCTTTTCATCATTCCTCCCTTGTCTATCCAGCGGTTTTCCTACCGTAGATTAGTAAATTTATCTCATCAATAACTTATGCAATTTTGTCAAGCCGTAATCACTTATCTTTTGCACTCTCAGGCATTAGATCCCCCCCTTGAGATCTAAGATAGCTAACTCCTTCACACTCAGGAGGGTACACCCAGGAACTAATGTTGAAGCTGCTGATCGCCAGCATATCTTGCCCGTGGGAGCTGTAGTTTACCGGCGCGACCTTTACCCTAAGGTAGACATCTTCATCACCCTCCCAAAAATCGCGATCAATCGTAAATGAACGCCTGTTGCCCGGTATCTGAACTACCAGATCAGGTGTGTCATCCAAAGCCATAACGGTGATCACATAGTATCGTGGACTAATCTCACTTGTCCAGGTAAATCTGTAGTCCCGGCTTTCATCAAATGCCGGAAAGGTGAGAATCGGTACATGGGGTTGAATTAGGGTGCCGCTGAAAGTCTCAGTGCCACAGACCAGCTCGTAATTTACCGTATCCTCCATCGCAGTAAATTGCCCGAAGATGTCCTCGTACAACCAGTAACTATACAGCTCGCCGTTAATCGGCTCCGGCCACTCAAACAGCCTGCCGTTGATTCGCAAAGTGTGCTGTCCCGACCCCCACGGTTTTCGGAGCATCGCCTGTGTACCAGTTACGCTCAGCACATAGGTGAATTCTTCCGAATATCCTGTTGCTGTGAGATCCAGACCCGTAAGCTTCTTTGTGTTGCAGGAGCTGGTGAATATTACCAACGCCAGCAGCGGTAGCAAGTAACTACATTTCATTGGTCAAGGTCTCCTTATCTATCAATCTCAATATATCGCAACTTTCTTCGAAATCAATACTTGGCTCTTATCATTGATCGTTATCAGATAAATGCCTGTCGGAATGTGCTCCAGGCTTACGCTAAAACTGCCATCTCTGAGCTCAGTTATGCTGATAGCCTCTTGCTTTAGAAGCTGGCCACGGACATTATAGATCCTGTAAGTATAGCTGCCGTCTTTTGCATACGCAGTACCAAGTAAGTCCACCTGCAGTTCAGTCTCATACCGGGAGCAGGGGTTTGGATATACATTTATCCTCCAATCCTCAACGTTAGCTGAATCCACAGGATCATCATTGGCAACTGTAGTATCGGTTAAAGATGCATTTCCTGAATACAC
>CAYSSP010000054.1:0-7777 GCA_964433815.1 uncultured Candidatus Cloacimonadota bacterium | reverse complement strand
GTACTGCGTGGGCAACTGCGTGGGAGAGTAGGTCGCCGCCATCGCTAACGCCTTTATCTATTTCTCTACTTTATGCAGGGAAACAGCTCAAGATATATCAGACCCCCTACCTCTCGGAAAGGATTCTGCCCTAGAATATCATCTGGATGACTGATAACATAGGAGTTACGAGCTAGATACTCAACATTAATCTGCAAGCTGCATTGCTCATTTGACAACAGTAACTCTGAGCTTATAGTGTATATCTCCAGGAAAATCCAGACGAACAAAGTAGATTCCATTGGAGTAATTTGCCAGTGGAATAGATATCAGGGTCTCAGTTCTGTTACTTTCGTATTCCTCTATTAGTTGTCCGCGCAGATTGAATATACTCACCTGCACAGGATCGATACCGGGATTAAGAAGATCTTTGATCAATAAATCTCCATTATTGTGGTAAGCAACGAATTTATTGCGAGGAGTATATGAGCTACCTGGAGAATCCGCATATACTACTAAGTCAAAATCGTCTCCGGCTGCGATGAGGGGTATTCTAAATTCTTGATCGCCATAGCGGAGATATAGATCTTCCAGTGCTTTCTGAGACCCATTTCGTAGAGTAATCCTGTAGCTGCTTGAGCCATCCACCGGAAGTACTGAAATCACACGAAGCTCTTCGATTGCCAGCATTCGATCAAATATGCTCTCAATAGTATCGATCCAAAGTCCTCTATGTGTCTGATAGTGATCCAGCATCTGCAACATATCCTCAACCGCGGGTCGTACCTGGTATTCTCCTTCTGGTGTAGTAATATAGAAAGAGTTGATCCCCGTCCAATTGGTGAAACAGAAATGAGTATAACAGATGTTCAATCCACGATCTATTAGAAGACGATCCAGATTCTCCGGTGTCATCTGATTCTTCATATCGATTGTAATCTGCTGATCCAGATACTCCCAAGTCTGAGTCCTTGTTCTTCCAAAGAACCAAACAGGTTTTTCGAGAGCTGTGAGTTCATAAAGCAGATGTGGCAATCTCCAAGGATCATCAAAGGCGTTGAAAGGGTTTGATGCAGGTGTATCAGCCATCCATGCGTATTCGATATTAGATTGATTGATAACATCACCAATGTAGTGAGGACTGCCTTCAACCAAGCCATTCCAGGCAAGATCCTCGGGGTTTGTAGGCACTCCGTGATCAATCCAAAGACGTATATTGTATGGGAGCATATCATTTAATAATGCTTGAGCATTGGAGCCCGGAGGATCTATGTTGTTTGCGTAAGTATGATAAGATATTGCGTTGCCAAAACGCATAATATCTTCAGTGAGGGTTTTAAGCGCCAAGTAGTTTTCCCCAAAAGTTGTATGCGATATCTTGATGTTGTTGGCAATAATCCCTTGATTCATATA
Organism: uncultured Candidatus Cloacimonadota bacterium; assembly: GCA_964433815.1. Taxonomy (GTDB): domain Bacteria; phylum Cloacimonadota; class Cloacimonadia; order Cloacimonadales; family Cloacimonadaceae; genus PHBP01. Next base: position 6,385 of record CAYSSP010000054.1, on the reverse strand, counting down.
CAGTGGGCTGTTGGGATTATTAGTGCCATAATAAACTGCTGCTAATCGATCGTATGATTCTCCATCTGCATCATTTGTAATTGATACGGCTGCTCTGCGATCGCCCAACCAGCGGTTAATCCAGAGCAATTGAGGTAGCTCTTCGAAGATCAGAAAAGACCAGGATCTGGAGTGATTCTGTAGTAGGGGCATACAATCTCTGGGCAAGTCGGTTGTATTGGAGGATTGACGGAATTGACGGAAGAAGTGCAGCTTGTTATCGTACAAGACTATACTATTGGGGGTTAGATATTCCACCCCATAGCAATCAGCATAGTTTGATGCGACTATCCAGAAACTCCCGCGTTGGCCGGAATACTCAATTACCTTATCTGTGTACGGCACGATGTTTCTATTGAATTCTTGGTTGTTACGATTTATGGCCTCCGGACCTTTGTAACATCTCAAGCCAATATCGTCTGTGTGAGCCATAGTAAGGTTTAGATTTCTGATCATCACATCAGTTTGAGCTTGAAGATTAGCTGTTGCTAACCAAGCTTTTGCACCTAGCCCCTGGCGTTCTTTTAAAGTAAGGTTAAGCAGCATTTCAGGTGATTGGAAGCTCAGCATCAGGCTGTCTCGGAATTCGACTGATGACACCGAAAATACCACCGGTTGGTAAACATAGTCAGAGACACGTTTCCAGGATTCCAGTTCGAATCGGAAGCTATTCTCACCGATAGTAATCAGATTAGAATCGGTAATACTAAGCGCAGAAATCGAGGAAGTCAGCATAGCAATACCGACTATCAACACAAGCAGTCTTCTCATATATAGCCCCTTATTGAGTATTTATTCTACTAGTGGATCAGTAATAATCTAATTCGGCATCAGCACCAGAAAGTTCAAATCGTAGTTTTGCGTCATAGTGTTGCCGGAATAGTCTCCCAGCGTTTTACTAACTTTCAGGATGTAAGAACGGTTTGCCGTAAGGTTAGTCGTTGGTTTGATGCGTAACTGAAGCGGGCTGGATGGCAGCCTTTCAAATGAGATGTTTTGTGAGAGATCGGCAGAGAGCAATTCCAAACTAATTGTGGATGGATCGATGATCTCTGAGAAGTTCAGGATCAACTCAGGACGTAAAGACGCCACTGATGTCCCATTACGGGGGATGCTGCTGATAACCGAAGGTGCTATCGCATCGGGAGTTGATGATCCGAAGAATACCTGCTTTGCCAAGCGATTCTCATTTGCTTTGAGGTCCCTGACTTGGCTTAATACCAGTGTGTAATTCACTGCCAATTGAGGCTCTGTCACTATCCTGAGCACATCGCCATCGAGATGTGAGGCAACGATGCTTAGATATGAGCCATCCGGTTTCTGAATGGACACATTGCCCAATGAACTTACCCTCTCACTGAAGTTAACACGCAATTCTCTGGAATGTACCGGCTGGATTGAGCTAATCTTGGCGAGTACTGTGTCCGCATAGGCCAGATTGATCTCGGTGCTGGTAACGCCTCTTACTTGCAGGCGACCTTCAGCCCAGGGCTCAACGCCAAAGTCATAGGTTCCGTTGAGATTCTTGTCTATGAAGGCTCTGTAGATGTGCAGGCTTTGATTCAGCTCGTCAATGGCGAATGCACCGCCCTCTAATGTCTTGGATAGAATCTGCAGTGAATCTGGGCCAAAGAGATTGATCTGCACTGGTAAAGCCCGGTCTGCCTGCTGTTCATAATTGATGATACCGGATAGGCGGTTACGCTGTAGTTCTCCGGATGCATACACGAGGCTTTGATTCTTTGCCAAAGCATTGCCGCGGACGTCTTTGATGCGGGTCGTAAGGGTCACAAAGTAGTTCGTATTCGGCAGGAGTTCCTCGTTGATCCTGATCAGAACGCGATTCTTCTCAACTGAAATCTTCTTATCGATGATTGGGGGATATATGTATAGTCCCTTTGTAACAGAGCTTTTATCCAGATGTTTGGAGAATGTGAGCTCTATCTGAGAACCCGTGATATCAGAAAACTCCGCCGGAAGGCTGGTCAACAGCTCCGGCTTGTCGTTGTCGAGAGGTCCGCCGGTTGGGCTTTTCCTGCTTCCGCAGGAGAAGATAAAGATAGATGAGAGTATCAGGACGAGATTAAAAACCTGTTTCAAAGAGCCACTCCTTGGTGATGGCTTGCTTTCCCTGCATCTGCAGGATGTATTTACCGAGTACATCATATTCAAGATTGACCCTATCGGAGCTTGTAAGCTTTGCCAGATTGGTGTTTTCCAAAGTGTGTCCGATCAGGGCTACAGTCAGAGACGAGCCGGAAAGTTCAGCAATGGTAAGACTAACACCATTGATGGCAATTGATCCCTGGGGGATAACCAGCAGCTTGCCCTCTGATGGTAGCTCCAGCTTTAAATAAACGGCATCTTTGATCTTTGAGATGGAGAGCACCCTGGCGGTCGTATCAACATGACCTTGCAGCCAGTGCCCATCCAAGCGATCTCCTAAGCGTAAGGCACGCTCCAGATTGATCCAAGTTCCCTCTTTCCAAAATCCTGCCGTACTTTTCTTCACTGTCTCGTTCATTACCTGTACGGTGAACGAGGAGGCATCAAAACTAAGCACTGTGAGGCAAATGCCATTGCAGGCGATTGATGACCCCACTTTGATATCCGTGAAGCCTGAGGGGCGCTTTATCGTGAATAGCGTCTTGTCAGATTGAGTTCTGCGGCTGATCAGAGGTTCCTGGGCTTCAATAATACCGGTAAACATATCAGACGGGGTAGCGACGTTTCCAAGCGTTTGTTAGAGTTACATTACTGCTGTATTCCAGCTCTCCGCCAAAAGGTATACCGGTTGAGAGCCGAGTGATCGTAAGCTCTTTGTCTTTCAGTAGTTCGCAGATATAGTGGATCGTGGCTTCGCCTTCCGCGGAAGGTTTGAGAGCCAGGATTAGTTCTGTAGGCTGTGAATCCTCAACATGCTTGAGGAGACCTTCGCTATTGATCTGTTGAGGACCAAAGCCATCGATAGGGGAGAGCAGGTGTCCCAGAACAAAGTATCGGCCTTTGAACTCGTTCATATTCTCAATGATTTGGATATCAGAGCTGGTTTCCACCACGCAGAGCAGGTCATCTTGACGCTCTGTGGCACTGCAAATCTGGCAGGGATCGGTTTCGGACAGCATATTGCAAACGGAGCAAGTCGTAAAGCTTTCGACCGTACTGCGAATTGTCTCTGCCAGTTCGAGAGCAAAACGCTTATCCTGAGCTATCAGAAACCAAGCCAGCCTCTGGGCAGTCTTTCTCCCAATTCCGGGAAATCTGTTGAATGCTTGGATCAAGCGTTCCAAGCTAAGGGATATGACCATATCAGAACAAGCCGGGGATCTTCATTCCGCCGGTAAGCTTGCCCATAGTCTCGGAAGAAGCTTCCGAAACAGCGCTGTGCACTTCCTGGATGGCTGCCATAATCATATCTTCCAGCATCTCCACATCTTCGGGATCAACTGCCTGAGGATCTATCTTGATGCTTTTAAGCTCATACTTGCCGTTCATGACGACCTTTACGACACCACCGCCTGCACTTGCTTCAAAATCTTTGTTTTCAAGCTCTTCCTGAGATTTCATCATCTCTTGCTGCATCTTTTGCGCTTGCTTCATGAGGTCTTTCATGTTTTTTCCACCGGGAAACATATCTACTCCTTAATCAGGTTTATTCTTTGAAAAACTATTATCGGCCCGGGATAGTAAAACTGTCAAGCCGAATCTGATCAGTCTTCATGGACAATCCTGCCATTACACATGACCAGGGATGGTCTTGCCTCCAGCCAATACTCGGGGCCGGAGTGCTCAAAGTCATCCATTACAATGAGATCAGCCAAGTATCCAGGTTTAATTGAGCCAAGAACATCGTGAGTGTTGTTCAATCCGGCTGCGCCTGCTGTATATCCGTAAATCGCCTGTTGCAGGCTGATTGCCTGGTCGGCTTGCCAGCTTACTGATGCAGGATTGAGAGCATGTTTCCTCTCAAGAGCGGTATAGATGCCCAGAAAAGGATTGTTCGTTTCAATCGGCGCATCGGAGCCAAAGCCATAGGATAGGCAATTTGCCAGAATATCTTTGAAACAGTACGCCTGTGTCTTGATCTCTTGCCAGTGCTGCTCGATCATGGGGATGTCGTTGGCAAGATGTACGGGCTGCATCGCGCAAGCAGCACCGGATTCCTTTAGTAAAGCCAGTTCGTCCGGACGGATTGATTGCACGTGTTCTATCCTGTGGCCCGGATTCGGATATTGATTATTGAGCTTGATAAAGGTGCTCAGTACTTGGTGTACTGCTTTGGTTCCAATGGCATGAATGCATAATGCAAAGCCTTGAGAGACAGCACGCTGAGCTTCCGAAAACAACTCATCATCACTGTAGCGGAGGATGCCGGTATGGCTGGAATTGGTGTAGGGTGTAAACATTGCAGCAGTCTGCGAGCCTAATGCTCCATCTGCAAACAGCTTCATTCCGCCAATCCTGAGCCAATGATCACCGCTGTGGGTCTTGGAGCCTGTTGCCGCCAGGCTTTCCAGCTCTTCAGGCGGGAAGTGCCAAGTAAAACGCATGTCCCTGTTATCAATGGAATCCTGCTTTAGCAAGCTCCAGCTAAAAGCCCCTTCCATAGTGTGAATGCCGGTGATTCCCACTATATGAGCATCACGAATAGTCTCGCGAATAGCCTTTAGCAGAATCTCTTTATCTGGTTGCACAATAAGGGGTTCCAGATTGTCCGAGGCTTTTTCATAGAGAATACCATTCAGCATTCCGGAGCTGTTTCTGCCAAGCTTACCGCCTGCAGGATCAGGACTTGATTCATCGATGCCGGCTATTTTGAAGGCTATGCTGTTGCAAAGCTTGGCATGGTAGTCTTTGCTCCAGAGAGCTACCGGTATGTCCGGGAAGATACTATCCAAAAACTCCTTGTTGAGAGCTTCGGGATTTTCCAAGGCATTTTTGTCCCATCCACCGCCCAAAACCCAGGGAGTAGTAAGCCTGGCTCTGAACTTCCCAAGCTCTTCTCGTATCTCCCCAAGAGATTTGCAGCTCGAGAGATCGACCATGATACGCCGCTTTGCCAGCTCCACGAAATGTGTATGTGTATCGGTGAAAGACGGCAGTACGATCTTTCCTTTGAGATCAAGCAATTCCGGAGTGCTATCAGCCAAGGCAATGCATTCACTAAACTGCCCAATATGCTTGATGGTGTCACCTGTTACAAGGATGGACTTACCGCTATGTATGAGCCCGGTCTCACTTTCGTAGTACTTGCAGTTTAACAAAACGTAATTCATCTGTCCAGTCCCTCTGCCAGCTTCTTGAGTCCCTCGATCAAGACCGATTCTTCCAAGGCAAAGTTGATTCGGATCAATCCACGGCAGAGCTTTCCAAATGCCGATCCGGGTACTACTATCAGCCCCTTAGGTGCCATTTCTTCCGAAAAGAGCAGATCATCACCATGAACATCTACTATCATGTAGGGACCTGCCTGCGGAATGAACACGCGTTCGGGGCTGAGATGCCTTAGCAGGTAGCTGCCGCAAAGCTCCTTTGAGGCGCAAAGCTTCCTGTGTATCTCACCTGCTGCTTGCATCCCCTCTTGGGAGAGGGCAAAGATTCCCAGCTTCTGGGAAAGCCAGTGAGCACAGGTAGAGACGTATTGCTTGGCTTTGGTGGCGGTTGCGATGGTCCGGATATCCGAAATGATCCAGCCTAATCTCCAGCCACTCATGCAATGAGATTTGGATAACCCTCCCAGAACTATGCAGGATTCAAACAACCCTATCGCACTTTCCTGCTTGTCTCCAAAGCTCAGCTCTCGATAAATCTCATCTAAAACGACTATAATACCATGCCGGTTAGTAAGCTCGGCAAGGCGAGTCAATTCAATATGGTTAAAGCACTTGCCGCTGGGATTCTGCGGGTTTGATAAAAGTAAAAAACGTACTCCCATACTGAGAATCTGTTCCCAGCGATCCCAATCCACTGTCTTGAGATCTGCCTCAAAGCCCAGCCTTACGACCGACAGTCCCAATAATCCTGAGATAGCAGGATAGGCTGTGTAATCAGGATCGGGTATGGCGACCCTATCCCCGGGATTGCTCAGGGCAAATAGGCTAAGGAAGATAGCTTCCTCGACTCCATTGGTTACGCAGACCTGCTCCGGGCTGTTTTGACTGCCATAATAGGCTGCTATTTTTGCTCTTAGCTCGGGAAGTCCGGCATTGGGAGTATATACAGCATCTCCGCTTTCCAGCAGCACATGCGCTTGTTTTTTGAGTGACAACGGCATTGGATACTGAAGCTCTCCCAGTGCCATATTGATGGCATTCGGTGCCGCTTGCGCCATCACCTTTCTGATCAG
>CAYSSP010000053.1:0-8142 GCA_964433815.1 uncultured Candidatus Cloacimonadota bacterium | reverse complement strand
CTACCGTTTACAATCAGATTAACTAAGTAAATTCCAGATGAGCATCTGGCATTATCTTCATCTCTGCCATCCCAGTATATGAATTGCTCTCCCGTCTTTTCCGGGTCTATCATTATGCTTTTCACTCTCTGTCCCTTGATGTTATATATCGTGATACCAGCGCTCCTAACTCTATCTGTGCCAGCACCTCGACTGCTTAGAGAGCTCACTCGAATATTGGTAAAAACGCTAAAGGGATTAGGATAAGCTGTAAGACTGAGTGCAGGAGTACCCGGAGCTGTGGGATCGTCATTAGCCACAGGTGGAGCTCCAAACTCAAAACAGCCCATGTCTATCCTTCCGTCCCAGACCCTCTGGTTACCAGCCAGATCATAAGGAGGCAGGAACAAGCCCAGCGTATCAGGTGTGCCGCTATTGATGCATGGTGACAAGGCAGAGAGACTGTAGTAGAGAGGATTGTGGATATCATCCCCACCCAGAAAGAGGGGATTGCCGGAGATATTGCTTGCGGAGTAGTTGATTGTGTTTCCCGCTGCCTGCTGAATACCGGCATAACCATCCTTGATAAAGGAATGGTCAATGCTTAGAGAAGTTTGCCATCCTTGCGCGCTGTAGGGATTTACCCTGATCTGCGAGGAAGTATCGTTGTAGAAGACACTATTGGTGATATCCACATTGCCATTTATCATCAGATTGTAGCCATCGCTCTGATTACCGGAAAAAGTGCAGTTTGTGATACTTACGTTGGGGTTGTTTCCTGAACTGATCCCGACTATCCCACCCTGAGAGGTGTTATTGCTGAAAAGGCAATTGTTAAAACTGAAGTTATTGCTTTGCTGTGGGAACTGCACACCACTAATGGCTACCGTAACGGAATTATCATCGGACATAGTTAGATTCGAGAACTCGCAGTTGTCAAATCTCAATTCTCTGTCGCCTTGAATTGAAACGAGGGCTTTGGAAGATACAGAACCAGAGACAAAAGTAGAAGTGGCATTGCGGAACTTACAGTTAGACATCCTGCCGGACATCGCATCATTAGCGGATAGCAATCCTCCATTTGAAGTGGTAATGTTTTCTATCGTCACATTATCCCATGCTATATCATAGTCTTTGTCCATCCATAGATATACAACAGCAACATAATCTGGACTCACGCCCGATATCCGTAAGTTGGATAAGTTTATATTGGTCTTAAGGGACCCAGTAATGGCACTACCATTATTGGTATCGGATGTACTAACAGATAGATATGATAGTAGCAGCTCGTGTTGAGAATGAGACAAAAAGACATAATCTGCTGATCCGTATCCAGCCGGGATAAGCGGATGCGGACTGCCAACCACCTCAGTGTTATCCATCCCGCTGCCTTGTACGATAGTCCAGCTTTTGAGAGCTATGGGAAATACCTGATTGTTGTCAGTGCGGGAGTAAGTCCCCGGCAGCAGGTGAACCGTGTTCTGGCTCAGGCTATCAGCAGCAATGCGGTAGATTGCCTCGTGGATGGTCTTGAGTGGCGAGGAAGGGCTCAAGCCATCGTTGGCATCGTTACCCTCGGGAGATACATAGAGATCGCTATCAATCTCCTGATGATGAGCATTTTGGATATCGATCTGCATATGGTAATTGTTCAATCCTTGAGACAGGTAGATAGCGTAATAGGAGGTCGGCTCCGCCACCGAAAAAGTATCCAGATAGACGTTCAGATCACTCACTGCATTCTGAATATAGATATCCTGCCCGGAACCGGAGCGGTTGTTATAGATCGAACAGCGGTTGACTGGATCGAAAGTGATGTTGTTGACATAACCACCTCCTGCTGCAGCATATAAACCTCCGCCATAAATACGAGCATAGTTATTGTAGATGTTCACACCGGACAAATGCACCGTCGAACCGGCTATTATCAAACCTCCACCGCTGGATGCAATACAACCGTAAATCTTGCAGTTTGTAAGGGTAGTTGAAGTTTGGGCGATTCCTATTCCTGTACCTTTACCGTTGGTAAAAGACAGTCCACGAACAGATATATTCTGCCTATTCACATATATAGATAGGGTTGGGCTTTGCATGCTCCCATCCACAATAGTCGAATCTATATAAGCCTCGTTACCGGTGAGAGCTTCCAAGCTGATCAGACTAATGCCATTTGTTTGGATGATCAGGTTTTCGAAGTATCTCCCCGGATAGACCAATACTGTATCTCCCGGGCTACTGGCATCGAGAGCAGCTTGGATGATGGTATAGTCTCCGCTACCATCCTGCTTTACACTGTGTGTGATCCCCCAAGCCAAACAGGGCAAGATCAAGAGAATTATATAGATCAGCTTATTCATTGTTTCTCCAAAGTGTGGGGTGGGAGAGAGATACTCCCTCCCCCCCCTCTTGATCCTATTTCATTAAAAGCATTCTTCTGCAGATTGACCTGGAAGGAGTGATCAGTCTGTAGAAATAGACGCCGCTGGCAACAGCATTACCGCTTTGATCGGTACCATTCCACACTTTATGATGTTCACCGGCAGGTTCCCGGGAATCAGTCAGAACCTGAACCAATTGGCCTCTCAGGTTGAAGATTTCCAGCTTCACCTGTCCTGCTTCCGGAAGGCTGTAGGATATCGTCGTGATGGGATTGAAGGGATTGGGATAGTTCTGATAGAGGCTGATCCCCGGGCTTGTTGCATTCTGCATATCTTCTTTGGAAAAGGCCAGATCATAATATACATAGCGGCGATTGCCACTAACGTAGTTTGCATTGAATCTATCGGAGTTCATCCGGACAGTCTTACGTTCCTGATGTTGTGCTTTGTTATCGTTGTAGTAAAACACGAAATCAACCACTCCATCGCTGAGTTTCTCATCCATACCCAAGTAGGCACAGATTTGCTCCAGTTCGTTTTCCACCACAACCGCTCCCTTGCAGACTCCATCCAGATACAAGCCAATCTCCTTCAGGTTTACCATCGCTTCGGTTGGAATGGTGATAAATAACGGCACATAATCAGGCTTTTCATCATAGACAAAGTGCTCCGGTGTGCCAGAATAGTAAGGTGGAGTATCATCGTCGCCGTCGTTCCATTGGAAACTATGATCATTATTGGTGGTTACAATTATCATATCTCCATAGTTCAGCTTGCCGATCTTGCCATGTAGTCCCCAATAATCTCCCTGGTATTCGGAACGCACCAAGCACCAATTCTTGGTCTTAATCATATTGATATCATCCCAGATACCGGCAAAGGCATCATGAGGCCAGGCTGGTCCCTCCAGGAAGTAGCCAAGCCAGTTCTCAGCATTGCCATGTATTGTGAACTCAGTCGTTGATGGAGTCCTGAAACCGCTTTCCCGAAGCGTTAAGGAAGGAGTGCGGGGAAGCAGCTTAATCTTATAACCCTGAGGGCTGGAGACTATGTGGCTTGTTTGAGTTGCAGTCCAGTTGCCGTTAAACCACAAAAGGTGAGTTGCCTCCGAATTTCCGTCCTCCATCCAGTCAATCTGTTGCAGGTAGGTGGGGGTGTAGATGGGAGGAGTCATTTGAACCAGTTGTAATTGTAGCAATTCCTTAAAGAACTCACTGGCTACCAGAGCCCCACCGGTTCTGCTGTTCAATACCGGATAACTTACCCAGTACCATTTTTCCTGATCAGCTTGATTTGAGAATGTGTAATCCCAGGATTGATGGTGAACAGCTCTCTTGGCTCCAATATCGGCAGGAGTCCCGTCCCCAGCGTCAACACCCAAGCCTGAGTCTATACAGGGGGATATTGTGGAAGAGTTCCAGATGGGGAAGTAATTAGCATCCAATTCAGGGTCTTCATCAAAGATACAATTCCCCGGATTGAGACTTGCGTTATAGATGCTTCCGGTGAAGTTAGTAGCGTTATCCCAAAAGAGGTTATTCTTCAGGATTTGGTCACTGGCAAATTGGCTGTTATTGGTGATGGCCAGGGGGAAATAACTGAGAACATTGTTCTGAATCAGGACATTTGCCGTTCCCTCCAGCCTGATGGCTCGCAAGTCCGTGGGCACTAATTCACTGCCATTGCTAAATGTATTGTTTACGATTGATGAGGGTGTGGACTGAGTGGTACTACCTCCCATCCAGATAACGGCTCCATTGCAAAGTTGACCATCATTGATACCATTATCCAGGAAGATATTATCTCTGATGATTGTACCGGGAGCGTTGTATGCTCTTATCGCCACAGCCTCTGAACTTGGATCGAGAGTAATGTTTGAACTGATGGTGTTGTTTCGGATGATGTTATTGGCTCCACTCAGATGAATTGCTCCTGCTATGGCTGCCGAGTTATCGTAGATTTGGCAATTCTCTACTATTGAGTTGCCGGTTAGATACAAGATACCCAGTGAACTATAATAATTGCCATCAACATCCCATAAATCTGGGTCCTGTGTCCAAACACCCTGATTGTGGTAGAAATCACATCCGCTCACCAGAGTAGGTGAATAGGATTGGATGGCTGTACCATGATAGAGGAGAGGATCGGAGATGGAGAGGGGCAGGCCGTGATTGATGATTAAATCGTGGAAACTACAGTTGATTATCTGCAGATCTCCTACATTGTTTGGGACGAACACTTGTCCGGACTGTCTTCCTCCCGCGAAATCCAAATCTCTCAAGATCAGTTGCCCGATTGAGGCTTGGGGGTGCACACTTATTGTCCTGTTGAGTGAACCATATCCTCCAGTAATCGTCGGCTGTCCCCCATCCCCTTTTATCTCCAAGCTGGGGATAGTGATGCCGGGAGCCCCGATTACAATACTCTCAGGGTAGGTGCCGGGGGAGATAGTGATCCTGATGGCTTCATTGTTGTAGGGATTAGAATAATAATTCTCTATATAACCCATTGCAGCATTAATGCAACTAAAGCCATCCCCATTACTAGTCTGTTTTACAAGCATGTTTCCTAGATGAATTGGATACAAGGTAACCAATGGTAAAGTAATATGAAGTTCGGGTGTCGAATCGTCCATTTGTATTAGGCTGGATGAATATGGATAAAACGAAAAACCGGTGACGTAATCGAACAGACTGTATATCACCTTATACTCTCCAACGGGAACTTCGAAATGGTATTCACCGGAAGCATTCGGATGTGTTGTTTGAAGAACAGTACCGTTATTTAAAACTAACTCCACTTGTATATTGCTAACATTGGTTGATGAATCTTCAAGCAACACTGTTCCTGAGATGACTCTTGTGCGAACCGGTATTTCCACTTGATAAGGAATCTTGTTGCGGCCTGTAACCGTTAGCACTATAGGGGAGTCCGTTGTTGGGTTCAAAGATAGTGATATCACTTCATTAATATTAAGACTATATATTTCGTAGATATCATCACCATTACTGATGCAAAGCGTAGAGGGCACATCGAAGCCGCTTACATTTATCGAAGTTTCTTCATCTTTGAGTATATAACTCGGTAGCCCGCCAATTGAGTATGATGATGGTGTTGAAGTCCATACCTTCAAAGAGGGATCTCCTAAGTACGTCAACCCAAGCAGGACTTCTAACCATATTCTATTGTTCTTTCCCGAAGGCCAAATACTAGCATTGTTATTATCGAACTTTGATATAGCATAAAGCCGAGCAGATGACAAAGCAGCTGAAACTTTTCCGTAAGTTGAATTATTCTCCGTGGTCAGCTTATTTATGAATTTCGCACCTACCATTAAGCCCCATTTGAGTATAGGCGCACCTACAGGTACCCAATTTCTTGAACTGTGCCCTATGAAGCCTATGTATCCACCATTGGGAGCCTCTATCAAACTCTCTCCCAAACATCCACTTCTATAATCTGCCACATTGCAGGCCATGGAATACATTAACCCTTGACTATACTGATTTGTTAGTGATGCTACGGTGGAATAGTCAAATGTTAAAGGGTCATAAAATTTTTTTGTAAATGCATAACTCAATCCATGTGACAGCCACATTGTGAGATTGTACCCTTCGCTTACCACTTGTCCAGTATTGACTGTATTTTGCTCATATTCGCTATATGGAAAGTCATCATAACGATAATCTAGATAATATTTACAATCAAAATTTTGGTGGTTCGAGATATAATGATTCTTGATACGATGCAACCACTCACTAGTGTCATGATAATCATCCTCAAAATTTTCAAAATCATATGTAAACATCCAACTGCCAGCCAATAAGAGATCGTTTGAAAACCCATTCGGGTAACCTTCATATTTTTCATAGTTCTTTAGTTTGTCAATGAAATTCAAGGCTTTCTGAGATGTGTCGCATGCCACTCTACCTACAGCCACTTCATGACCTACATCCCCATTCAGTGTAAAGTTATGGTTAGAATTTATGTTAACCCAGGGTTCATCAACCAGACTCGCATAATAGTAGTCGGTTACAATTGTTATTGAGCCATTGTGGTTAACTTCATCTGCATTAAAAATACTCACTTCCTTTCTGGGAACGTGAGAATCAGATCCACCTAAAAGAACGTACTCAGTTCTCTTGGTGCTCACATAGTCTTTAATGCAATGTTTGATTTTTCCTTGATTGGAAAGCTCGTCGTAATCAGGGTTTGAGTATATCTCTTGTGTTGTAACAACCTTAGCTGGAATACCCTGCTGGGATTTCCACTCTGCTAATGATTCGAAAGTTGGGGCTAATTCTTCGCTGGTGATGATAAGATACTGTATATCACCATGCGTGTACCTTGTTCGATCATAGTCAATTAGCACATCGTTTGGATTTACTACTATGGATTGAAGGAATTCTCCTTGACTTGGCCAAAGAGTCACGTAGTTCTCTGTCTGAGTATAATCAACATTCATCGATATACTGGTGATTAACTCAAGTGCTCCCGTTTGAGGTGAATACACAAATGGGCACACTTCAACACACAACAGTGATATATTCCCATACTGAATACAATTGGCGTAAGTGCAATTGTATTCAGGATATTGGCTCAATAGATAATAAGAGGAGTCATTCCTGTTAATCATCTCTACACGGGACGTATCACTCATGACTCTCGCAGGTTGAGAGGGGAAGACATCATAAACTCCGATAGCTTCTTGACTCAGTATACTATAGGATATGTTGTTGAAAGTTGAGTTTGGGGGAACCGCAATCCATATTACGTCACAAGGTAAAGACGGGGCTCCAATTGGACTTGAATCGATAAAATCGGGGTTTGCTGCAAGTATGACCGCGGTACCATCTGTACGCATTTCGATGTCATAATCGTCCTGTTGATAATTACGCAGTAAGGTAATTGACTCAGCCACTATACATTTCATTGCAAGCAGCATCATGATAACAAGAAAGGCCTTTTTCATTTTACACTCCAACAATTCTGGCTGAATATAAGTAGTACCTTACACGCAGCCAAGTAAAAAGAATTGTTTTGAAACTCGCCGATGGGTTTCTCCTCGCACTGATAGTACTTTGGATTGTATACATGACCACTAGGACTTACATTAACACTAAATTCCCCACATAGCCATGTAATCAATACAAGACTCAAAAGCAAATCAATAAGACTCTTTTTCATAAATACTCCGTTTTTTATTGGTTCAACAGAGAAACTGAAGAACTCGACATAATCTCGAGTTACGAATGTTGGGTTTAATTCCAACTCAAGTTCTCTTTTACCTTGAAACCCAGTAAAAAGGGTTCCGCCTCTCACTTTCTATCTACTGCTTCATCCTAAGAAAAAGGATTCTGCCATAAAATTCCAGAGTAGAAAACGACTAATCTGCAAAAACACAATATATCAGGAACAATTCCCATTTTTACAAAGATAGTACTTTGTTTTCTTTGTCAAGAGCTATTATCGTCTTCATATCTCATCCCTGCTTATCCTGATTTGTCAGCCTACAGTGCTTTCCTGGCTCTGTTTCAATGCCCGCAAATGTGCAGATTGAGATGTAAGGACTTTTGCTTGACTCAAGCAAGACCCAGGGCTTTGATATAGACATCAATATCCTACACGATATAGCATTGCTGTGTATGCTTGATCTGACAAAGTCCTTGACGGAAAAGCCGGGGTTTATGACTTGGAACAAAAGTAATGGAAAGCTAAATTAGCTCAGTTCGGTAGAGCAACTGATTCGTAATCAGTAGGTCGGGGGTTCGAATCCCCCATTTAG
>CAYSSP010000052.1:0-9933 GCA_964433815.1 uncultured Candidatus Cloacimonadota bacterium | reverse complement strand
ATCGAATAACCATATGACTGCTTAGGAGTTTTCACACAGTCTCCTTCGCAGGAATAACAGTAAAAAACCGCCGGACTAGCCGGCGGTAACATTGAAATGATGCTGATCAATAAATCAGTCTTCTTTGGTCTCTTCCTCTTCCGGGATATCCTCTGGAAGCTCTTCGACATCTTCATCGGAAACGGTATAAGCTTGGTCGGCAGGAGCTTCGGGATCGACCGTGATATCCTGATAGAGAGATTCCGGCATTATAGCTTCTTCGGAAATGACGACCGGCTTTGGCTCGCCCATACCGGTAAGCAATCTGACCACCAGCTCGAGGAATGCCAGTATTACCAGCACAATCACAGCCCAGTAGAAAGGAGTGAATTCCACCTGGATATATTCCATATACTGCGCTTCAAGCTGCATATACTCCATCAGATAAGTGCCAAAATTCATCTTCATCAGATTGAGCATCAAGACTGCGAGAGTCGAGCCCAGAGCTCCCAAAAGCAGACCAAGCTGCCGGGGAATGGAGCTTACAAAGGCAGATGCCAGGATCAGGATGAGTGCCAGCATCGCGTAGATATTGGGTTTGGTAGCGCTTTGCGGTTGTTCTTTGGGCTCTCCCGCCGGAGTAGTGGGTGCAGGACGTGCAACTGCTGTATCGGCTTGATCCGGGTTTGTGGTGGGAGTTTCAACCGTTGCCTGGACAGTTCTGAAAGGATCAGTTTGATTGTTCATTGTGCGGACAGTCTGAGCGCTATCGGCAGCGGCACTATCGGGACGGGTCTTTTGCCCCGGTTCGACAGGTTTTTCCGGAGTTTTGGGATATGTAGGCTCTTGTCCCAAAGCCAGTTGCATACCAGTATATGAGAAGATCAGCTCACCCTTGGTCTGAGTGGAATCGGCTTTTTGGCCCATTGCGGTTGATAGCTCGGGGGAGCAGCGAACGTTTACAAAGGGCAGCAAAAAGCAGATCGCTGCCATTATCAGTAAGATGATACTAAAACGGAATTTCATTTATTCTCCAGTTCTTTGATTTTCTTGCAGGGGTACCCAGATCTCGAGCAGTGAATCCTCGCTATCGGGGCGGAAACGTTGGTCGTATAGCTCAAAACTATCTTGCATCATAGGCATCACTCCGTTTTCACGTACCCAGGTGCCATAGATGTATTGATAGGTTTCAGGGACTTTTTCCACTGGTCCTTGATGAGTAAAAACGGCGTAATAGCCGGCAGGAACAGTGTGTTTGAATAGATCTGAGGGGATATTGGCATCGGGGGAGATTTCGCAGCCCACGAAGTAAGAGCCCATATACTCCTCATTTTCGCCTTGGGCAGGATCATAATAAGAAACACCATAATCCACCGCTGAGACGGGATTGGGGATCCGGGATTTGATCTCAAAATAGCTATGCCAGAGATCGTTCATCTTGGCAAAGTCAATGATGGGCATCAGGACACCGGCAAGCGTAAAAGAATCTCTATGCTCATAACGAATCTTGTAGGTATCGGCATCTGTCTGGGCAGAGAGCCCGGCCAGAAACAAAAATCCTAGAACAAAAAACAAGACATAGCGTTTCATCTGTACTCCTTATGGCTATTTGTATTCAAACAATTCATAATCCTCTGAGTGTCAAGCAATAAATCGAAATTGGCGATGCTCAGAGGATGCGTTCTGAGACAGGATGGTAGTTGATCCCGCTGTGGACATAGAAATACATCAGATCGGCAAGCTCTTTCTCAAAGGTCATCGTTTCAAAGTCATCCGATAGTCCTGCTGCAATCGTCCGAGCCTGGGCAAGGGCATCTGCATATTGGGCAGAGGCATCAATCACAGGGGCTTGGATCGGGTTGGGATCAAAGATATCATCGAGATCGAGACTGATGGGAGCGCTACAGGCTTGCTTGCGATGCTGCCACTCACCGCTCTTGATGTCAAAGATATAAGATGGCAGGAATTTGGCCCCGTACTCTACTACAAACTTAACAGCTTCAATTAGATAGTTCAGCTCGGTCATATCCAATGCATAGTGCAGATTGAGCCTCACCCAGCCGGGCTTGATGCCTATATAGCCGATATTGGTGATTAGACAGCGATAGTAATTGGAGAATTGCTGCTTGATATTCATCAGGTAATGCCCGTAAGGCCCGGCACAGGAACATCCGGCACGAGTCTGAATCCCAAAGAGATCATTGAGCAGACGGGTGACGAACTTGGGGTGCAGATACTTATCTTTGTGTTTGATATTAAAGGGGATGATCGGTATCTTGCGATCTGGTTCTAACGGCCCGTAGAAAGTAATGCGATCGTCCCCAGCAAAAGCCTGCATAAAGCTCTCAAAATAATGACGCTCTATCTCATCGATTAGAGGCAGCCCGACCTTTTCCTTGAGCCGGAAAGCCAGGGCGATGCGGATTGCCTGGAGGATGCCTGGAGTACCGGGTTTCTCGCGGGCTTCGATATCCTTGATGAATTCCTCTTTCTCGGGAGAGACATAATCCACAGTGCCACCGGCGGCAACCGTCGGAGGCAGCTTTTTGGGATAGATATCTTCATTGAAGACCAGTATACCGGAAGTGCCGGGACCACCCAGAAACTTGTGCGGAGAAAGGAAGATAGCATCAAAATAAGCTTCACTGTCGCGGTTCATATCGATCTCGATATAGGGAGCACAGGCAGCAAAATCAAAGCACGCCAAAGCTCCGTGTCTATGCAGGATTCTGGCAAGCTCATAGACTTCTGTGCGAAGTCCTGTCACATTGGAAGCGGCAGAGAACGATCCAATCTTTAGCCTGTGTGCATACAGGGGATCAGAAACACGCCGCTCAAGTTCTTCGAGATCGACTCCATAATCCTTGCCCATAGGGATCTCCTGGATCTCGCAGAGGGTGTGGCGCCACATCAATTCATTGGAGTGATGCTCGTAAGGTCCTACAAAGACGATGGGTTTGTTATCCCGGATGAAATTATTCAAGGCAAGATTGCAATCTTCGCGGTCTGGATTGCGGGTAAGGCAGCTAAGTAGGAAGCTATTGACGCGTTCGCGGGTGGCAGGAGGCCAGTAAACCCCTAGTATTTGCTGGAGCTTGGCGATTCCTCCGGTCGTGCCTGATTCGGTGAAAATCACCTTGCCTTTGGGTCCGGCATTAACTGCTTGCTTGATTACTCGTTCTGCCTCGTGCAGCAGTCCTGTCATTGTCTTTCCGGTAAAATCATCCTCAGTGTGAGTATTGGCATAATACTGCAAAATGCGGGTGATATGCCGCTCGATAGAGGTGATTCCTCGTCCGCTGGCAGTATAATCTGCATAGACGAGCGGACGCAGCCCAAAAGGCGTCTCAAAACCCATATTGCGTCCGATAATTTCAGCACGCAACCAGGAAAGCGATGCGATCTTGTCTTTGATGTGCATGTTTGATTCCTATTACTATAGTGCAAGCTGCCGGATTACTAATCCCAACAAAACAAAAGACAGCCACAGCCAAGAGCTGTTTCGGGTCTTAATCTGTCAATTAAAATCGCAACTATGTTCTGCTGCGGCAGATTCTAAAGCCATAGGTGCGATGCGTCGAGATGGGTTCCTTAAAACCTCGGATTGTTACCGTGCAAAAACCACGTTCACTATCGAATGAACCGCCTCTTAAGACACTGGTATTGCCACTGCCGGGACCATAAGGATTCTCGCCGGGACTATTGGCATAATAGGTCTCGCCATAGGTATCCCAGACCCATTCCCAGGCATTCCCCGTCATATCATAAAGTCCCAGATTATTGGCATTCTTCTGTCCAACCGGAGAGGGACCCAAGTCGTATAGATCAGTCTGAGTCGGATCAATTCCAGGATTGCTGAGATACCATCCTACGTTATTGATATTGGAGCTACCGCTATAGGTAGTCTGGCTATTGGCTGTGCCTTCCTTGGCAGCATATTCCCATTCCGCCTCGGTAGGCAGACGGTAGCCATTGGCACTAAAGTCGCAATTGATCACGCCTTGGTCCCAACCATCCGGATTGGTATCACCATCGATGCTGTAACAAGCCTGGAGACCTTCCTGGATGCTGCGTTGATTGCAGTATTGGATCGCTTGATACCAGGTGACTCCCGTGGCGGGATAATTTGCCACCCGGTAGTGAGCCGGGTAGTAACCCATTATCCTCTGGAATTCATCGATTGTCAGCTCATATTTGGCGATGTAGAATCCATCCACTGTAACTCTGTGAACAGGCTTTTCATCCGGGAAGATAGAGCTGCTGCTGCCCATATCAAAACTGCCCCCGGAGACCCATACCAAGCCGCCGGCTATCTCCTGTCCCTGAGGGATATCCTCCGGAGCAGCAATCTCTTCTGTAGCTCCCTCGGAGGCAGTATTGCTAAATACTGCTACCAAAATGACCACCAGGAGCATCAAGACCCCAGCTCCAACGCCCAGGCCTATCCACAGCCCTTTGTTATTAGCTTTTGAAGGCATAGGGTATTGAGGTGGAATAGAATCCTGCATAATAGGTGCCGGTGCGGGCCTTTGATATCCCGCTCCTGAATATGCCGGAGTAGCAGGCGTTACAGCTGCAGGAGTCGGTCCCGCTACGGGCTGTGGCTGAGCAGAAGGCTGGCTGCCACCTGTGTGCATACCTGCCTCAAAGGCATTGATGATATCTGTGCAGTTTTGCCAACGTCTGGCTTCGTCCTTTTCGCACATTCGAAACAGGATCGGCATCACCCAATCCGGTATGTGAGGATAATAGGACCGCGGATTGGGCAGAGGAGTCTCCACGATCTGCTTTTGGATATTATATTCACTCTCAGTACTGACGTCGTAGGGCAAACGTCCGCTCAGCATCTCAAAGAAAGTGATGCCCAGGCTAAAGATATCCGTCCTGAGATCGAGCCTGTTGCCATGCAGAATCTGCTCCGGACTCATATAAAAAGGCGAGCCCATCGTCGTACCCGTCCGGGTCTTGAACATACTTCCCATCGCCTTGGCAATACCAAAATCCATCACCTTGACAGCATCATTGTGCTCCGTATCGATCATGATATTGCTGGGCTTGATATCCCGATGGATGATATCCTTGGCGTGAATAAACTGCAAGGTCTTCAAGATCTGCAGCATAATCGGCACAGCCCGTTCATAAGGCACCGGCCCGATCTTGCCGATCAGTTCTTTGAGCGTAATGCCTTCCGCATACTCCATGCAGAGCAGATAGGTATCTTCATGAGCAAAAAAACTGTGGATCCCTACAATACCCGGATGATGCAGATTTGCCTGCAAGCGGGCTTCCTGACGAAAACGCTCCACCAAGGCAGGATCTGCAGCCAAAGACGGATTGAGCACTTTGATGGCGAGTTTGCGCTGGATATTATCATCCTCCGCGAGCCAAACTTCACCCATTCCTCCACTGCCAAGTAAAGATATGATGCGGTAATCCCGGATCATCATGCCAGCCTCAATAACCATAAATCAGACTCCTCTGTTTAGTTAAATCCAATTCTGCAATAATTTACTTTGCTGTCAAGAAAAGACTTTGCAGCTCCTGCCGATCGTCCCCCTGCGACAGCTTTGTCCATTTGCCTGAACTATCTCCCCCTGTTTGCTTATCCGATCAAGCGGATCAAATCCCTGCAGAGCTCCTCGATCTGCTCCTCAGATGTATTAAAGGAACACATCAATCTCACCTCGTTGCGTGCTTCATCCCAAGTGTAAAAGTGATATTTCTCCTGAAGAGGGGCGATGCTATGCTCCGGCAGGATCACAAAGACCGCATTGACCTGGGGCTCCTGGCTGATCGTGACCCCCTTGATCTGCCTGAGGCGATCCGCCATATACTGCGCCATCTTGTTCGCTTTGAGCGCATTCTGTCTCCAAAGCTCCTGATCGAGATAGGCTTCAAACTGCGCCGAGATAAAGCGCATCTTGGAGAAAAGCTGGTTGCACTGCTTGCGGTAAAAACGCAGATCCTCTGTAAGCTCCCGGCGATAGCTGATAATGATTTCCCCAAAGAGCAGTCCGTTCTTTGTGCCTCCCAAGCTGCAGATATCCACGCCTGTATCCTTGCACATAGTCCTAAAATCCGTACCCAGAGCCGCCGCTGCATTTGCCAGACGAGCTCCGTCCACATGCAAATACATTCCCTTGGAATGGGCAAAATCCGCCAGAGAGCGAATCTCATCAAGGCTGTAGAGCGTACCGTATTCCGTGCTTTGGCTAATCGAGATGACATTCATCTGGGAGTGATGCTGATCCCGGTTGCCCATCAACCTGGGCTTGATCATTTCCGGCCTGAGCTTGCCATCCGGACTGTCGATTACCACCAGCCGCGCTTGAGTATTCTTTTGCACCGCTCCGCATTCATCGACATTTATATGTGCCGTCTGCGCACAGATAACCGCATTGTAAGAACGCAGCATCGCCTGTAGCGACAATACATTCGCACCCGTTCCCGTCATCACCGGGAAAGCCTCGCAATCTCCCCCAAAGAGTTCCTCTACCTGCCTTATCACTTTTATGGTCAAAGGATCATCTCCGTAGGCGGGACAATAGCCGCTATTAGCTGCTTCTATCGCCTTCAGGACTATGGGATGAATCCCGGAATGGTTGTCACTGCCAAAACTAATCTCGTACATCGTAAGCTCCTGAATCAGTAATGTGCCAAGACTATACACACTCACAAATCAGTCAATGAAAATGGAGTTGACAAGCCCGAGGATTGCATTTCCCTTGCTCTTATGAAAAAGAAAGCGCGACTTATCTTAGGCGGTGGCGCAGCTTACGGGCTGGCGCATATAGGAGCGATGGCCGCTCTGCAGAGCGAATACGAATTCACCGGAATCGTGGGAACTTCCATGGGCGCAATCGTAGGCGCACTCTACTCCAAAGGCTATGAACCCGCTCAGATGCTGGAGCTTGCCCGTGATTTCCGCACAGCAGAGCTCTTTAATCCGCTCAATCTGGATTTTACCCGCAGCGGCATCTTCGATGGCAATATGACCCTGAAACGCTTTCTCAAGTGGACGGATGAACACAATATAGAAGAAGGCAGAATCCCCTTTGTCGCAGTAGCTTATGACCTCCTGCAAAAGCGCAGCGTCCTGATAGATAAGGGCCGCTTTGCCGATGCCATGAGAGCATCTTCCTCTCTGCCCTATATCTACCGTCCTTTCCCCTATGCCGGCTATCTCTTTTTGGATGGAGGCGTGGAACACCCCTTGCCGCTTGCCTTTGCTAATGAAGTACCCGGTGATTATACCATAGCGGTAAACGTCCTGCCCCAAGCCTCGATGGAAGCAGAGCGCATCCGGCTCGGACGCCCCAAAAGCTGCCCCCGGCTCTCGATAGCCCAGGTGGGCGTGCAGACTCTACTGCAAAACCAAGCCTTTATCGCCATTCAGGAGATGCTGGATTACAAGCCGGATATCTATATTGACGCGCATCACCATCACTTAAGCATGACCGATCTGAACAAGGCGGGAGATTTCTATCTATATGGCTTCAGGGCAGCGGTCAAAGCAATGCAGGATCATGTTGACAGCAGCTTTATCGAGCAGCTCAGGCAAAGCTACCAGAAGATGCTTTCGAGGGTGATGGGTCCCCTGGAACGCTTTAAGCTGGGTTGATTTTCGCCAGCTTCTTCTGCAGACGCGCAATCCGCTTGGCGAGCTCTGCCAGCTTCTTTTCCCGGTCGGTATAGCGGCTGATATAATAAGACATCAGGCGTTCACACACGGCAAGTGCCTTGCCATAATCCTTGGCACTGCTCTCCAAAAGCTTGGCATATTCCAGCATCGCCTCCGGCAGATCCATCTCCGCTCCCATCCGATAATAATGAATCGCCTTATCGAGTTCCTTGGTCTTTTTATATAGATTGCCCAGTTCAAGCACCAAGGGCGGACTGATCATCTCCAGCTCAGCCATAGCCTCCATTATCCGCCTTGCCTCGGCATCTTCCTTTTCCTTTTGATAGAGCTTTGCCACCGCCAGATAATCGATCCGGTGATCTATTCCCACTTTCACGGGATCGGCTATGCTATCGCAGATCAGGGCAAAAAGGGCAGCAGTGTGCAGAATGTCATACTGATTGTGCACCATTATCCTGCGGATCAGCTCCGGATCGCCATTGATCAGATATTGGTGATAAGTAAGCGGAATATCCGCTCCCTCGATATCCAGTTCCGCATCCCTGATATGCCCCAGAATATAGAATTCCAGAGTCTCCAAAGCGCAGTTCGGAGCCCTGTTTTTCCAGAGCCGGCGGGCAATATGCAGCAGATCCAGATGTTCTTTCTCCCTTAAGTTGAGCCAGATCTGGTTGTACAAAAGGCGGGATTCCAGGACGGGGATATCAAAGCTCTTACCATTGAAAGTAATGAATACGGATTTGGTCTCCAGCAGCTCCGCCAGACGGTCAAAACTGCTCAGCTCCGCCTCCGGTTCCGGTAAAAAGACCTGCTCCACAATGTATCGACCATTCTCAAAGTAGCCCAGCCCCATCAGAATCGCAATCGTATTGCCATGCCCCAGTCCTGTCGTCTCCAGATCCAGCACCAGAAAGTCTTCCATCTTCCAGGGAGTATCCAACGGCAGATTTGCCCATTTCAACAGTATCTGCGGCACTTTACCGGGATAAAGCGGCAGCCCCTCGATCTCGGTCTTCATCGCATAAGGAATCTTCACCGCCAGATACGGATGCTCGCGGTGATTGCTGTATTCACCTCCCACGGTCGCCTTTAAGCTCTCGCGGATGATCTGCCTGATCTCATTTGAATAGATATCTTTATCCACTTATTCCTCTTTTGCCACTCTCCGGAAAAAGCACAATTTCTGTCAAGAGACAGACTGAGCTATACCCAACACTCTATACGCTGTTTGAAAGAACCGGAGCAAAAATCCGCTCACACTACTATATGGGGGACAGATCTGCGCCTTTGGGACAGATCGGAGGGTTTATTTTTTTGGAAGTGGAAAAAATCATCGCACAAGACGCAGGGATAAGTTCTATCTGAAGGGACTTAGTCACGGCTAACCCTGGAAGGGTGAAATTCTATAGCCTGGGGTGGAGCGTAGCGGAACCCCAGGTACACGGGAACCACACTCCATTATCATCCCGGACCCCACCCCCAGCCACAAGGAAACAGGGGGTTTTCTCGTGGCTGGGGGTGGTGGTAATACGGGTAAATCAATCATTTGATCAATAACCCAGGGTTTCGCAACGCTGCACTAAGTTCTAACTGCCATAGTTCTAACTGAAGGGACGCAGCCCCCTGCTAAGAAACCCGAGCAAAACCCTGGCACTCGCCTGGAGATCCCCTAGTCGCCACAAGGGAATCACTAGGGGATCACAAGGGAATCACCAGTGGATTCTATAAGGGAAAAGGCAGACTGACATCGTGGTGTAGCCCGTAGCGATAGTTTAGGGTGCAATGCGTATGACATAGCCCAGGGCGTCAGCCCTGGGTAAACATATCCTCCACACTCTCTTGAGCCCGGAGCGTAGAAACGATCTATGGGCGAGGCGCAGCAAATCACTATTAACTCATTCACTTATTCACTCATTAACTGCCCGGACGCAGTCCTTGCATAGCGCTCCCAAACAAGATCAATACAAGACAATCCGCTTGCGAGTCTTGATCATACCATCCACTAGCAGACTGATCTGGTAGATACCGGAACTAATGCCATCCAAGTCCAGGCTAAAGCTCCTCTGCTGCATCTCCGTGTAGCTGATTAGCCCTTCCTGCAGTTTCTGCCCCCTGATATTGTACAGCGCGTAGCCATAGCGCCCTTCCTTTGAAAATGATCCTCCCTGAAGCTCAATGCTTACACATCCAATGCCGCTGGAGCAGGGGTTAGGATATACATTTATCCTCCAATCCGCAACGCTCGCCGGGAGTACAGCAGGATCATCATTGGCAACTGTAGTATCGGTTAAAGATGCATTTCCTGAATACAC
>CAYSSP010000051.1:0-10521 GCA_964433815.1 uncultured Candidatus Cloacimonadota bacterium | reverse complement strand
TTCTGAATACATTCCCATCGATAGACATTTTGGCTCTGCATTATGCAAAGGTCTTCGAGCTTAACCCGTTGTGGCAGAAAGGTGTTACTCAGCACCAGCCCTTGTTCTGTGCGATCCATTTCCCCTTACTCTCTCCTTAGATGATGCCGCGCTGATGCCGCGGTGCTGCCGCGATCATGCCGCGAACGCGGCAGGAGCACGGCAAGATTGTTGCTTATGGATGGCAGAAGTCAAGTGGGAGATATAGGGTGAGCTTTGCTACGGAGTGGTGGGGATAATCGGTAAATCTACAGCAGCTATCAGGGATTGATCAGCGCTCTCAGCCTTTCGTCCAGTCCCTCGATCTGCTCCTCACGGGATAGGGCCTCCGGCACGAGATAGGTTTTTTGCTCTCCGCGCTCGTTAAACAAGCTGAGCAGCACCTCGTAGATACTCTCCACAGATTCCATCGGCGCAATGTAGTCGTGGCCGCATTCGCGGAGGAGCACAGCGGCTTCATTGTCGATGGGTACCATCGCCAGAATCGGCTTGCGGCAGCGCAGATACTCAAAGAGCTTTGAGGTCAGCGTGCCCCAGGGACTGCTGCTATTGATCAAAAGCATCAGCGCTCCTGCTCCCAGCATCTTCTGCAAGGCCTCTCGATGTGGCAAAGCAGGCACAATCCCGATCAGTTCTTCAATTCCGCTCTCCCTGATCTCGTCTTGGGCTTCCCGGTTGAAATTGCCATAGAGCCTGATCGAGAGATCGGAGGGCAGTTTGCCCTCATCCTTTAGCCTCTTTACTGCTAGGTAGAAGTGCTTGAACGACCTTCTCGCGTAGATATTGCCAAAGTATGCCAGCTCAAATCCATCCGGCGAGACAGCCTCCAGTCCGGAAAAATCCTCCTCGTCCCAACCGTTGTAAACCGTGAGAGACTTTGCCGCCAAATCCGCCCCAAATGCTTTGATGCAATCGGTGCGGATACCCTCTGTAGCACTCACGAAGAGCCCGGAGCGGCGAAGAATCCGCTTTTCCCAATAGAGGCTCAGCTTCCGGTGCAGCATAGTTCCCTGTAAATCATAATCGGACAAGAGATTCCAGTAGTCTCTGGCATCATAAACGAGGGGGATAAAGTACTTTTCGGAGAGCTTGCAAGCGCCGATTCCGCTGGAAAAAGGTCCGCAAGAGACATAGATCAGATCGTAGCTCTGTTTATCGAGCAGTTCCCTGCCTTTTTTCATCAGATAGGGCAGCCAGCCGATCTTGTCGTCGATGGGAAAGAGCCTTCTGAGCAGCAGCTTGTACTTTTCGGGGGTGTTGAGATAGATGGAGCTCTGTCTTTTCTTGCCCCGGATCTTGCGGAGCAGGCTCATCGGATCGGCTGAGGCGATGCGGTGGACGGTTACTCCCGGCAGTTCTGCATCCAGCGAGCTGTCATAATAATAGTATTCGGGGTCTTTGACCGTGATCAGACCTATCTCCCAGCCGTTGCGTGACAGATATTTTACGATGCTGTGATTGCGCAGGACAGCCGGACCGCCCAGCGGAGGATAGAAATAGCTGATATAGAGGATGCGCATCAGGATCTTACCATCAGCTTGCTCACAGCCGTCAGGAGCTGCGGCTCCTGGGCCTCCCAATTGAAGCGCTCTTCCGCGAGTTGGACGCAGTGATCGCTCAAAGCGCTGTATTCAGAGTGGCTCAGGCTCAATAGACTATCGATGGCACGGGCAATGTCGCTGGAGCGGTATGGCACGCATTTACCCAAGCCGTTCTTCTCGATCAATGCGCTCATCAGAGGAGACTTGGTGGTCACCACGGGCAAGCCAGCGGCAAGGTATTCCATTACCTTGAGCGGGAGCGCACTGCTCATGCGGCGATTCTTGGGATTGAAGATCCAGAGCCCGATTTTGGAGCGTTTCAAGAGCAGCCCTATCTTCTCCGCAGGGATCCAATCCTGATAATAGATGTGTTTGTTTAGGTTAAAGTTATTCACCGAGGCATCAAATTGCTTTTGCACCTCAGGATCAAAGAAAGTTCCCACGATCAGGACAGTCAGATTGGAATGTAGGGTTTTGAGGTGAGAGATCACCTTGAGCAGCTTGAGGATGCCGCGATCCCGGGTAAGCCCGCCAATATAGATCAGATCAAATCTCATCTCGCAGAGATCGCGCAGGCCGGCAGGCACGTCACAGTTGTAATCCCACACGTTTTTGACCGGGTAATTTGGCAGATAGAGTCCCTTTGCCTGGCGGGATGAGGGCAGTACCTGCTGCAGGATCTGCCGGTTTACCGCGATGGTAAGATCGCTGTGGGATTCGATCAGCCTGAGAGCGATCAGATAAAGATATTTGGCAGGGATGCGCAACAAGAGGGGGAATCTCTCCGCGAAGGCATCCGCGTAAAACTCGTGGATATCAAAGACCAGCTTGGCTTTATAGCGCCACTTTAGCCTAATCCCGATCAGCATCGTCCAGGGCTCCACGCAGACCACAAGCTGGGGTTTATGGGCAGCCGCAGCTCTGTAGAGCTCCGTCAGCTTACCCCAGTGAGCTTCGCTGGAGACAGTCTCCTGATAGGGATTTACCTGCTGGTTTGAAACGCCCGAAACAGAGATCAGATGCACTTCTCCCAGTTTTGCCAGGCTGTGAGCCAGCTTGTAATAGAGCCTTACGTCGTTACTCGGATGCGAGTTCGTAATAATGCATATCTTCATCTTCTTATCCATTTGCTTAGCTGGACTTGACTGCCTTTACTGTCAAGAGAATTTTGCCGGCTCCACCCGAGACCCATCGGGTGTGAAGCGCTAAAAACCGGGAAAAGAGATGTTTTTGGAGCCGAGACTCCGGATGTATGGCGCTTATCTGCTGATCACAAACCTGCCGGAGGCATGGCTGCGCGAACCCTCCATCACCTTGTAGAGATATATCCCGCTGCTCAGTTCCTGAGGCAGATTGAGAGCTGTCTTGCCATCAACCGGGCTTTTAGAGATCAACTGGCCTCTCAGATTGTAGATTTGCAGCTCTGCTTTGAGAGGCTTACCAAGCTCGATATTCAGCGTTCCGCCCATCCTGACGGGATTGGGATAGAGCCGGATTCCGGGGTTAAGCAGGCCGGCATCTTCGTTTGAGCTGGGCTCGATCCACATCTTGAGATCGGTGGGCGTCATCGCAACCGTGTATTGCCCGGTCAGGCTGAGATCCTGATTGAATATCTTCAGGCTGCCATTACTGCCCCAATTGGGGCTCAAAACCGCTATCAGGGATGAATTCCCCGCAATCTCTGATCCGCCGTTGGCAATGGGATCCTGGCTTCCGTGAAGCACAGTATAGTTCACAGGATCATAAGAGTATAAATTGATGCCATTGCTATCTGCTACATAGGCAATCTCTTCCGTGGAAATCAGGATGTTGCCGGGAGTGCCGCCCAGATCAATCGTATGTACCAATTGATCAGTCTGGGTATCGATAATGCAGATAGCTCCGCCTATGCTGGCCCAGTTACCTGTGCAAGATACATGCAGCTTGCCATCGAGGTAGGAAAGATACTGAGGATTTGCGTTTACAGTTATGCTCTTTATCAACTCAAAGCTCTCTAGATTGATGACGGCCACCGAGCTACCCACATAGTCGTTTGCATAGTTCCCCGTATTGCTTACATAGAGCTTATCCCCCACGATATACAGCGCTTCCGGGGCAGTGCCGACAGATAGGCTGGCCTGCACAGAGCCTGTGATAGTATTTATCTTATAGACCTTTCCGCTTACCAATCCCGTTACGTACAAGTAATCCCCGTGCTTCACGGCATCCCAGGGATTGGCACCCATCCCGACAAAGATATTGCTCTCTGTCTGTCCGCTAAGGCGGGAGATTTTTTGAACGGCATTGTCACCTGAATTAACGCACCAGATATGCTCCCCATCCAGGACTATCTTATTGGGAACATTACCCAAGCTGGCAAAGCTGTTGTTGATCGTATTTGCAGCCAGATCGATCCGGCTAAGGGTGCGGGATTGGGAATTTACTACATAGAATACCTGGGCAGACAGGCCATAGCTGCTCAGCAGCAAGCACAAAAACAAACAGGCCTTGATCCGGAAATTACTGGGTCTCATTGGGTTCACCTCATTACTTATTGTGACTTGAGATGAACGGCAGTTTACGCCCATCTTACCGTAGGCATAAAACATACTTGGTGGCAGGTTTCCTGGCTTGCAGCGGTTTGGGCTCTCTGTCCCGTAAAGTGCGCCTTCCCATCCGGCAATGCGGACAGTGACGAACTTAACCCTTTGTGCTGCTTACAGTGGCGGAGACCGCTTCCGATTCTAACGGAATTCCCTTTTACCTGTGCAAAAAGCACCATCAAGTCACAAGGTCATAGTCTCAGACATCTCTCTTTCGTCAAGCAGAAATTGTAGGGCTTACTTAAGCAGAAAACGGCAGAGCAAGTAGTTTAACTATATGAAACAGAGCCTATTCTGCCGACTTTGACCCCTCCATTGGAGATGAATAAGTCAAACGGAGCGAAGCTGTCCAATTCCTGCCCGGTTGAGGCGTGTAGGCGTAGATCTCATAGCGCTTGTCCAAAATATTCATCAGCTTG
This sequence comes from uncultured Candidatus Cloacimonadota bacterium, assembly GCA_964433815.1. Classification (GTDB taxonomy): domain Bacteria; phylum Cloacimonadota; class Cloacimonadia; order Cloacimonadales; family Cloacimonadaceae; genus PHBP01. The sequence goes on along the minus strand of CAYSSP010000051.1, from coordinate 5,940 downwards.
AATCCGGCCATCAGTCCAAATCTGCCAAGACGGACTCCATAATAAGCCTCCGAATCGAGACTATCAAAGGCGGGCAGAGGCTCAATCAGATTGTCAACCGTGCTGTATTGCTCTCCTGTATAGCTGTATTTCAAGCTCACACCCCTGTTCTCATTGCCGGCCTTGATGCTTAGATTGATCCTAAGATCAGGGGTATAGACCAATCTCTTACCATAAGTGACCGAATGGCTGCCATCAGCTTCCAGGCTCAGGTCTTTTGCGCTTGTGCCCGTGACTGTAGCACCCACCAATATGATCCCCTTCTTCCAGCTCGTATCCAGCTCATAATTATCGATCACGGCTGTACCTACGTTAAAGGGCTTCCAACTCATCCCATTCAGGTAATACTGACGCCACTGGATCAGATTGTCCACCTTGTTGTGATAATACGCACCCCTGATCCTTATGCCGGACAGCAGCCAGGAGATATAGAAATTGTAGCCTATGGAATTCTCGCTCTTCAGATCAGGATTTCCGTGGGTCTCGCTATCCCCTATCCAGTACATATCAAATAGTGATGGCTGGCTGAATGATTCGCCCAGATACCCGCCCAGTAGAAATTCTTCGCTCCAGGGAAGCTCCAGCTCATGCTCAAACCTCCAGCTGGGATGAAACTCGTCCTCGCTCCAATCACCACGCAGAGCCAGAGCCAGCTTCCATCTGAGTAGCCAGGGGTAGAGACTCTGTCCCATTCTAAAGGCCAGCGCGGTGTTTAACCTCTCGCCCTCTACAGCACTATCCGATACACGGTTCCAAAAACTAAAATCCAGCTCTTTGAGTTCGGCCAAAGCGCTAAGTTTGGTATCTCCCAGTTGTAGAGAGCTCGCTGCCTGCATACCTCGATTTGCCTGATTTTGGCTGTAATGGCTGGCGGCCATTTGATTGGTGGATTCCAGATTACGATAGAGGCTGTAATCCAGATAGCTCCACCCGGAAAGCTCGTGAGTCCAGGATTTTCCCGCCAGAGTGCCCCTGAGACTATGCTGTTGATACCTGCCAATCAGGCGGGATCTGTCATAAAGCTCCGGGAAATTGATCGGACCCGGCAATTCCTTGGTAAAGCTGCCCAGATTAAGGCTGTAATCCATCTGAAGGGTTTTATACAGATAGCTCGCCTTTGCATAGATGCCATCGCTTTGCTTCCGGTTATGCAGCCTGCGCAAGGGTGATTGTAGCCCCCAAAATTCCGGCGTATCATAATAGAAATCGTTAAACGCATCCTGATGAGTATATTCCAGAATAGCCGCCAGATTAGCCCGGCGCAGATATGTGCGGTATTGCTGCTTGTAGTAGTCAAAGGAACCCGCTTCAGTTAGTACTGATGCCTCCAATTCAGCCTGCTGCATCGCTGCTTTGGTATAGATATGGATTATACCGCCAATTGCGGCAGAGCCACCATAAGCAGAGGCATTTCCTTTGATCACTTCAATCCGGTCGATCTGCTCCACGGGTATCTTGCTAAAATCATATTCCTCACCTGCGGCATTCTGAGCCACGCCATCCAGCAAGACCAAACTGTGCCTGCTAAAGCTCCCCAAAAGCGAGGCAGTTTGCCGCTCTCCCGCCAGACGCGTATCGGTAGAGAAGAAGGAAGAGCTCTCCAAGACCAGATCTCCCGCGCTTCTCAAGCCGGCATTGGTATCGGGATGGATCAAGGTAGCGCCCAAAACCGGTTCCTGATCCCTGTATTCCGCGCGGACCCATACACGCTCCAAGCTAAGGCTTTGCTCCTGCAATACTATCGGCGAATCCAGCTCGCTGAGGGCGACCACCCTGGGCAGGTAACCGATTCTGGATATCCTCAGACTATCCGCTCTGCTATTGATACTGAATGTACCATCGCCGGAGGAATACACCACACGATGGCCGTCCGTTACCAGAGCCCCTTCGATACCGCTGCCTTCCGCGGATACAATCCGCCCCGAGATAGCCAAAAGCATTGGAGAAATGGCCAAAAGAAAAACAACTGCCAATAGCTGCAGTTTGTTAAACAAGTTCACCTCATATAGTTTATTGTGACTTGAGATGAACATACCGGTTTCACTCGATACACCGTGAGTGCAAGCCATACTTGGTGGCAGGTTTCCTGGCTTGCAGCGGTTGAATAAATCACCAAGCCCGCCTTCCCATCCGCTGATACCGGACAGTGACGAGCTTGACCTTTGTGCTGCTTACAGTGGCGGAGACCGCTTCCGATTTTCACGGAATTCCCTATTACCTTGTGCAAAAGCACCATCAAGTCACACAGAGACACTTCATCCACTGCAAACATCCGTCAAGAATTATCTTGTCTCCCTCTTCCAAACATCGATTAAATCAGCTAATTCCTTGCAAGACAAGCAAAGTTGACCGATTACTACAGGCTTTCGCCATACTAATTACCTGAAAAGCTTGACACAGAAAGCCACTCAGGAGTTTTTGAGCTCAAGTGTGTTTATTCACCTGCATTTTTATATTTACATCAAATTTATGTTCTGCCTTTGGAGGAATCATGTCTGTAAAAATACGGACTTTACGAACAATACTAATATGCCTTGCCGCGTTGTGCGCTACGACCGGACTCTTTGCCTTTGTAAACGGCGACTACAGAACCAAATGGGGCGGAGATTGGGAAAATACCGCGCTCTGGGAAAGATACAACGGTAGTGCCTGGGTAAATGCCAATAGCATTCCGCCTGCCAATCTTACCGGCACCGTCCAGGTGCGCCACAACATCAGTTGCTACAGTGATCTGGTTCTTTCGGGCAAGATCGAGGTCACCAATCAGCTCTATTTGAGGAGCGGCTCCAGCCTGGTGATTAATCCCACCGGAGAGCTGTCGTTGATGGGAAATCTGCGCCTGGACGATCAGGCCCTGCTCATCAATGATGGTGAGATACTGGTAAGCGGCAACAACCGCAGCATCACTCTGGAAGCGGGCTCGGTCTTTACAAACAACGCCAGTCTGCACAGCACCGGAAATAGATTCAGTTTTAACCAGCTTTCATCCTCAACCCTGATCCTGGGTAAACAGGGCAGTATTACCGGCAGCGGAAGCTTCACCGCAAATCACCACTGCACCATCCAGATTGCCCATCCTCAGGGTCTTGATGGCGCTATCGGCCTGGGTGGCAACGAGAATTTTGACCAGGTCTATTTCGTTTTCAATGGGACAGAGCCCCAGATCACCGGCACTTCAATGCCCACCAGCGCTCTGGGTATCGTCTTTGCTAATCCGGCAGGTACCTTCCTGAGCCAAAACATCAGCATCGTGGAGGAAGTACTTGTAACCCAAGGCAGTACTCTCGATTTTGGTACAAATATCCTCAATCGCGCCTATTGGGGAGCCGGGCACTTCATTATGGAAACCGGATCCACCCTCTACACGGCTCATCCTCAAGGGATCAGTTCCACAGGCGAGGTCGGCAGCGTTCGCTTGACCCAACGCGATTTCAGCAGCTATGGAAACTACGGCTTCAATGGAAATCAGCCACAGGAGATAAGCAATTTTACTACCGTCCCTGCCACCGATCCCGAAGGCAGAGTAGTAGTGGGTAATATCATCGTGGATAACGATGCGGGAGTCAGTTTTAACGATCCTTTGCTGATTCTGGAGCAGGTCATAGTCAATAGCGGCACAGCGGTCGGCAACGTCCAGATCGATGGCAATGAATCCCTTGTGGATGGCATAGACAGCAGCTATTACTACCATCGCTTCGAGCCCAATGGTGTGCCGATCCGAGCATATCGTCCCCATACCGATATACTGAACAATCAGCAATCTGCCATCCGCCGCCGTTGGGTAATTACCGGTAACTTCACCGGCACCAAGCGTGTCACCTTCTTTTGGGATGCCGCTGATGACAACGGTCTGAATTGGTCTGATGGAATTCCTGTGGTAAAGAAAGGTAATCAGATCCTGCGTTCCGAGCTCTTTGATACCCACAGCGATCCCCGCTGGATCACGGTCGATATCACCGATCTCAATAGCAGAGCGAATTTTAGCATCCTGATGAATGGCGATGATACTCTGCCGGTACAGCTCTCCTCCTTTGACGCCCTGCCAATCCAGGGAGATAAGATAAGGGTTCGCTGGGTCAGCCAGACCGAGACCGCCCTCAGTGGCTATTATATCCTGCGCAGTACTGAGTCCGTTCTTGCCAAAGCACAGATCATCAGTTCTCTGATCGCTGCCACAAACAGCTCCAATCTCACCTCTTACAGCTTTGACGATAGAGAGCTTTACAGTAGTGGAGTCTATTACTATTGGCTGCAGAGTCTCGATTTGGATGGAGGCACCCAATACCACGGTCCGGTAATGGCAAATCTTAGTTTTTCAGATCCTCAGACACCTCAGCCTCAGCTTGTTACAGGCCTGAAGGAGCTCTTCCCCAATCCTTTCAATCCCGATCTTAGCATCGCCTTCGAGCTTGCCACAGATAGCCGCTATGATCTAGCTATTTATAACCAGAGAGGACAATTGGTAAAGAACCTTTCCAGTGGACTAAAGAACGCCGGAGCCTACAAATTGATCTGGGATGGCAGGGACAACCGGGGAATAGCTTGTTCCTCCGGGACCTATCTGATCATTCTGGATACGGCAGATCAGCGCAGCATCAAGCGTGCCACGCTGGTAAAGTAGTTTATGCTATACAAAAAGCCCCTCGGTCTGAGGGGCTTTTTGCTATTTTCACCGGCAATAATTATGCCAATGCTCTCAAGACAAGATTGATCCTTTCGATCAGGTCGGAGGATAGGCTATCAAAATCTTTGGGCTGAACATAAGGACGCACCACCAGCTTCACCTTATCTCCCCAATCGGCTACGATCATATCGTAATTTGGGCTTTTCAGAACTCGCTCGTCTGCATCCAGAACTTGGCGGATTACACCTCTTACCCTTTCCAGATCCATCTCGGGGGCGATCATAAAGGGTAGCTCCAATCTGCGGGATCCCAATACGGTAAAGTTTGTGATGATATCACCGGTGATTTTGCCATTGGGGATGATGACTTTCTTGTTTTCCCCGGTCTGAATAATAGTCGAGAAGATCTGGATATCCAGCACTGTGCCTGCTACGGCGCCAATCTGAACGCCATCTCCCACATTGTAAGGCCTGAAGATGATCAGGAGTACGCCTGAGGCAAGATTGCCCAGGGAACCCTGTAATGCCAGACCGATTGCCAAACCGGCAGCACCAAAAATCGCCAGGAAGGAAGTGGTTTCCACGCCCAATTTATTGATTGTGGCTATCACCACAAAGACCATCACCACCGCATTTACCATACTGGAGAGGAATTTGGCGAGGGTCTCGCCCTTTCCGCTGCGGCTCATTCCCTTGTAAACTGCTTTTGAGACGAGTTTGGCAAGGTATTGACCTACTAAAAAGATGACTAGTGCGGCAAGCACTTTCAAGCCATACAACGAGATCAAATCCACAATTTTATCTGCCAGACCCGCTGTTTCTTTCACGGTTGCCGCGATGGGATTGGCCTGAGCCAGAATCATCTGAAACATACTAAGCTCCTTGTTTAGTTTTATAGATATAAGCAAAATATAGTCAAGATTGCACTTCTGCCCAAATCTTTAATTTATGAGCTGCTCCATCCTCTCTTAGCAGATTAGATGATATCAAGAGCAGATCAAGAGCAAATCACCTCGAACCACGTTCGAGGTGATTTCGACTTGATTTGCTGGTGATATGCTTTAGACCTCCGGGAAGATAGCCGGGGAGATATGCTTTTTCAGGGAGTAAAGGAGGATTCTTTTACCACATAGAAAGCAGGATAAAGCGGAGAACAGCAGAGAAGGTGGACGGGTGGGGGATGTGGGTGCGTCTATAAACCCTCACTGAAAACTTCAAATCCAATCACCAAAACTTCAAATGTCCAAGTCCGAAAGATGATGAGCCATACGAGTTGGA
>CAYSSP010000050.1:0-10577 GCA_964433815.1 uncultured Candidatus Cloacimonadota bacterium | reverse complement strand
CTGCAAGGTATTCGGATCAATTCCCTTTGGGTACATACTCCTACCTAAGTGAAAAACCTTGGTTTATGAACAACTTAAACGCTCTTAGCGGAGCAATGAATCAATTGGGCTATAATTCAACCATTATGGAAACCTTCAATCCTTCTGCAGATCTGACTTCAATATACTCAAGGCTTAACGCTGACAGTATTGACGTAATAATACTAGACCGATCATGGAGTAATACAGGAGGCAATGAAAAGTATGCCACTATCGGACTTACAACGAGCAGCTATTATAAGTTCGAAGCTGAGTATAAAGATGGAAGCTCTGTCACGGGTACAGATTTGGCTGATAGCCAATATTGGTATGGCTCAAGAAATGAAGATATGCCGGGAACTGATAATGATGTTAATAGAGTTGGCTTTCCTTTCTCCACTGCGAATGTCACTCCTCCAGCCTCCAATGGCTATGTCTGGAGATGTGAGCCCAATCAGAATCCCAATATACTGTCACCCGGATGGGCATATACAGATTTACGCTGGAGATGGCTGAACACAAATGGCGCAGATATAAGAATCGGTAAAGAGTTCATCCTTAATAAATACTCATCCGATCCAGCCTAAGATTCGCTCTACATCAAGTTTCACTTAAGGTTTTATATCCCAACCTCTGATGATTTACCTGGCAATACTGTTCTTTTATCATTCTCTCCGGTTGGCTTTCAATATACTTACTATTCAAACGGTAACGTATCAGGACATGAGGGAGTCCCTGAACCGATAGTTCATACTTGATACTCAAGAATAGTGCTCCTGGTTTTCAAACTGAAATCATCAACACAGAACCCGGCCGTGGATTCTACGGTTTTTCGAATCAAACTTCCAAAGGCATTTGGCTGAATAAAATGAAAAATCCAGCATACATAAGCAATGTGGAATTTCAGAATCTATACTGCGGGATATTAAAAACCGAAAACCCTTACGCCACTGACTCGGTAAATGATTGTCGATTTGTTAATTGCGCTACCGGCGTTAGCTTGCTAAACAACATGAACGGCACAGATATCCAACAGTGTAGCTTTGCCAACACCCTAACTGGCAAACAAGGCACTGGTATTCATCTTACTGCATCATCACCAACGATTTCTACGTGTAACTTTACTAATCTATATCGCGGGATTCTCACTGAGTTTTCTCTCATAAGTGGATTGGGGTTGGAATCAAGTGTTACCGAATCAAACTTCTACAACTGTGAAATGGGAGTGGAGAGTAGAAGCTCTAATCATCGGTTGAAGGCAAATTACTTCAATCGCAATAACTCAGGCATTGTCAATCACGCAGGTTCTAATCTGAACCTCAGTTACGATGCGAATAACGTCTTGATGAACCATATTGACAATATCGTGTTTTACTACTCGCTTTGCCATCTTGGTATCTACTCCCCTCACCTAATTGTTAACATATTTCTTTACAGATATCTGCCCTGAAAAAGGATGACCTCAAAATAAGAAAGAGAAGACTGCCATCCGGAAGCCAAGGATGATCCCGGCCCCTTTTACCAGCGAGCCAATCCTGCCCCCGATCCTTCATATAGACATCAATTGTTTTGCCAGGGAAAAGCGCGGTCTCATAAGGAAGATCAGTGACCAAATTCAACGAGCTCAGCCTCCCGGAACCCTTGCTTCGCGCGGCAAAAGACCTGGCTTTTGAAAGCCCTACGCCTATTCAGGAGCAAGTGATTCCCTGGATGATAGATAATGAAGAGGATCTCATTGCCCTTGCCCAGACAGGCACCGGCAAGACAGCAGCCTTTGGCTTTCCCGCTCTCAGCCTTACCGATATAGAAAGACACGCAGTTCAGACCATCATCCTCTGCCCCACTCGCGAACTCTGCCTGCAAATCTCCAAAGACCTGGAATCCTATGCCAAGTATATGCCCAGAATCCGTATTACAGCAGTTTATGGCGGTGCTCCGATCTACACCCAGAAAGCGGCACTCAAAGCAGGAGCGCATATCGTGGTCGGAACTCCCGGCAGAGTCAACGATATGATTCGCCAGGGCGTGCTCAAGCTCGAGACAGTCAAGCTTTTGATCCTGGATGAAGCCGATGAGATGCTCAATATGGGCTTTAAAGAAGAGCTCTTTGAGATTATGAAGCATACTCCCGCCGAAAAGCAGACACTGCTGTTCTCAGCAACCATGCCCAAAGAAGTGGCTTCGCTTGCCAACAGCTTTATGAAGAATCCCCACAGGATATCGGTCGGTGGTGAAAACAAGGGTGCGGAGAACATCAAACACTACTATTACAAAGTGCATGCCAAGGACAAGTATCATGCTCTGAAGCGTATTGCCGATATGAGCCCCAGAATATACGGAATCATCTTTTGCCGTACCCGCACCGAGACTCAGGAGATCGCGGACAAACTGCAGCATGACGGCTACAATGCCGATGCTCTGCATGGTGATCTCTCCCAAGGCCAGCGTGAACTGGTGATGAGCCGCTTTCGCAGCAAGTATGTAAAGCTTTTGGTAGCGACTGACGTAGCTGCCAGAGGGCTCGATGTGGATGATCTGACCCATATCATAAATTACAATGCTCCCACCGATCCGGATGTCTATATCCACCGTTCCGGCAGAACAGGCAGAGCCGGCAAGAGCGGTATCTCGCTCACGATCGTGCATAGCAAGGAATTTGCCGCGCTCAAGGCCATCGAAAAGCGACTGGGCAGAGAGATAGAGCATTCCAAGGTACCCGGTGGCAGAGAGATCTGCGAAAAACAGCTATATCACTTTGTCGATACCGTGGAACGCATCGAGGTAGATACCGAGCAGATCGAATCCTTCCTGCCCAATGTTTACAAGAAGCTTAGCTGGCTTAGCCGAGAAGAGCTGATCCAGAGATTTGTCTCGGTGGAATTTAACCGCTTCCTAAACTATTACAAAGACATTGCTGATCTGGATATCGTGGGTGAATCCAGCGCTCCCAAATACAATGACAAGCGAAGCTTCTCCTTTAGCAGCTTCAAGCTCAATCTGGGCTACGTGCACTCGATGAACAAGCGTGAGCTGATGCGCTATATCAATCGCCTCAAGGTCGCCAGAAGCATCGAGATCGGCCAGATTGACATCTTTGGCGAGTATTCGGTGATTCAGATTGATTCCGAGTATGAAAAGCAACTGCTCAAAGCCATACCAAAGAACAAATGGAACGGTTTGCCCGTTACTGTAAGCGTTGTAGCACCTCAAAGAGAGCGCAAACGCCGCGAAAACGAAACAAGCCGTGGACCCCGTAAGAAGGGACCCAAGGCTTGATCGCCCCGGCTGATGCCGGTTTGTTTATAGTTGTTTAGACTTTTTTAACGGGAACCCAGATTTCCATTACTGATTCGGCTTCGCCATAGCGAAAGCGTTCGTCGTAAAGCTCGAAATCTATATCCCCAAATCTCTCATAATTACTGGCAGGAAGCCATTCTCCATAGATGGAGCTGTAAGTATCGTGTAAGGTATCCAGGCTGCCGATATGTTCAAATACGGCATATTCCGCAGCCGGAACCACCTTATCAACCATCCCTGCCGGGACAGGTGTATCCATTGAGACTTCCATCCCTGCAAGGTAATTGAAGGGAGTATCAGGCGTCATTTCGACATCCTCATCCGCATAACAGATCCCCAGGGCAGCTCCGGGCTGGATAACTCCGGGGATATCTCCGCAGATCTGGTGAAACTTATCCCAGAGAGCCGGGATGGTATTATCGTTCATAGTACTACGGCACAAGACACCCAAAACGCGGAAGGTATCTTTGGTGATGATCTTTGGACTTTGCATGTACTTACCTCTCGATGTAGTTTTTATCATTGGCTCAAAGCAGGTCAGGGAGCGGATCTTTGCCCTCAACTTCCCGGGTGTGCAGCCGCAGTAAGTCTTGAAGCTGCGTGTGAAGGCGGCTTGAGAATCAAATTGATAGCTCTTGGCAATCTGTACAATCGGCTTTGACGTATGCACCAATTCGCGGGATGCTTCACTGAGGCGACGCTTGCGGATATACTCTCCGACCGTGACTCCGGTCGAAGCGTAAAACAGCCTGTGAAAGTGCCATGGCGAGTAATTGGCTACTTCCGCGATATCCTCCAGAGCGAGATTCTCCCTCAGGTGCAGTTCAATATAAGCGATTGCCTTATCAATCTGGTTCCTTCTACTCATTTCTTCCTGCCTTGGCGTTTTGATAATAATTGCTATAGCAGGAGCTCAAAGAGATGTCAAGCAGGAAATGAGTTTTTTCTCAACTTTCCTCTGAATGCCTTGTCTGTAGAACATCCACGGCACCACTGACCTCTATCTCCCCTTACAAAGCCCAAGCTTCCCTATAAAAATGCCGGGGGAAACCGTGCCGAAGGGTGGGAGATTCCCGGGCATAGGCCCGGGGATTGCCCGGGAATCTCCCGGGAATCACCAGACAGTCCTTTAGGGAAGGCTTGGTTTGATAGCGATATTAGCATTGACAAAAAAACAGGGGATGCCTGATAATGACCAACGATAAAGAGCATCGGATATAAGATATTGTATAAGGAGAGAGTATTGAATACCACCGGACTTCGCTCGGACAGAATCATTGCACTGGTAGATTGCAACAACTTCTACGTGTCCTGCGAACGGGTCTTCAATCCCAAGCTGATCGGCAAGCCTGTGGCTGTGCTCTCAAACAACGACGGCTGTCTGGTCTCACGCAGCCAGGAGATCAAGGATTTGGGTATTCCGATGGGTTCGCCCGGCTTCAAATATGAGGCTCTGATCCGTAGCAAAGGCGGAACGCTGCTCTCTTCAAACTATGCTCTCTATGGCGATATGTCCGCCCGGGTAATGGAAGTGCTTTCGATGTTTTCTCCTGATATTGAGATCTATTCAATCGACGAGGCTTTCCTCAATCTGGAAGGGTTCAAAATCAGAGATCTGCAGAAATACGGGGAAAAGATTCGCGATACGGTGAAGAAATGGACAGGTATCCCGGTCTCGGTGGGCATTTCCTCCACAAAGACCCTGGCAAAGGTGGCAAATCACTTTGCCAAGAAGGTGCCGGGATTTCACAATTGCCTCTATCTGGACAATCCGGAGCGGATCACGGAGGCATTGAAGCGTACACCGGTCGGCGAGATCTGGGGAATCGGCAGGCAGTATGATAAGTTTTTACGTCAAAACAAGATCGAAAATGCCCTGCAACTCCGGGATGCAGATGATAAATTTATAGATCATTACCTTACCAGCGTTGGACACAAGACAGTCTTGGAGCTGCGGGGATATGCCTGCATCGAGCTGGATGAAGCTCCTCCAGCCAAGAAGAGCATACTCTGCTCCAAGTCATTCAGCAAACAGGTTACAGATCAGCAAGAGCTCGCCGAAGCTGTCTCCACCTATGTAACCCGTGCCACAGAGAAACTGCGCAAGCAGAAATCTTTGGCAGGCTATCTGATGGTTTTTCTCAATACAAACAGATTCAAGGATGGACCTCAATACAACAATTCGGTCTCGACAACCTTCCTGCCTCCCACAGCCTACACTCCTGATCTGATCAAAGCGGCGCTCAGCCTCTTGGATGATCTTTACCTGCCGGGCTTTGAGTATAAGAAAGCGGGAGTGATGCTGGCGGATATCGTGGCAGAGGATGATCTCCCCTTGAACATACTGGAGCCCAGCTATCTGGATGACAAGCGCAAGGATCTGATGTTGGCGATGGACAAGCTAAATAAAAGCTTGGGCAGAGATACGGTATTCTTTGCCAGCTCCGGAATAGATAAGGAGTGGGAAATGCGCCGTGCCAAGCTAAGCCCTCAATACACCACCAAGTGGAAGGATATCCCAAAGGTAAAATGATGGCTTTCACAATCAAGGAAATCACCACCTACCGCGAGAAGATCCAGCGCTCCGATTTCATCTGCAGCCTGTACCCCATCAGCAATCAGGAAGAGATGAAGGCAGCACTCTCCAAGCATCAAAAGGATAATGCCAATGCCACGCATAATTGCTATGCCTATATATTGGGGTCTTCGCAGCAAGTACAGTACTACTCGGATGCAGGCGAGCCCAGCGGAACGGCAGGCAAGCCGATGCTCAATGCGCTGCTCAGAAGCGAAATCACCAATGTCCTGGCAGTAGTTACCAGGCATTTCGGCGGGATAAAGTTGGGTGTGAAGGGACTGATCGAGGCTTATGGATCGGTAGTAGCGAAGGCAATCCTGGGGGCGGAATTGGTGCCTTATATCGAGTATATAAATTTGATTGTAAACTGTGATTACAATATTAACGAAACTGTTTTGCGCTATTGCCGTGATAACAAGGCTCTGATTGAGGATCTGGCCTATGCTGATTATGTAACTATTTCAATAAAATACCCGCAAACAGATTTTGATGGCTTCAAAGCATTTTTAGATGGTCTGAAGATGCATTCCCGTTTAGATTATTACAGTCCAGAAATGAAACCAGAGGATATATGAGGAAAATACTGATGATGCTGTTGGCCTTATCCGCTGCCTGTTTACTACATGCAGGAGATTATCGCATTGTTTCTGCGCGAAATGGTCGTGATCTCAGCCTTGCGGAGCTGGCTCGGGCATTAAAAGGCTATGATGTGATCTTCTTTGGCGAGATCCACGATGATGCAGAGATACACGAGATACAGAGATTGCTCCTGGGATTGTTGCACAGGCGAGTCCCACGCCTGATCGTGAGCTTTGAGATGTTTGAACGGGACACGCAGCAGTGGATGGATTCATATCTGGCAGGCGAGATCGGGGAAGAGGAATTCTTGCATCAAGCTCGGCCCTGGGGCAATTATGAGACCGACTACAAGCCTCTGGTGGAATACGCAAAGACGCATGGCCTGCCTGCACTGGCAGCCAATATCCCGCGGCAATACGCTTCACGCGTGGTGCGCTTTGGCACAGACAGCCTGGATGAGCTGAGCGAGGAAGAACGTGCTTGGATAGCCCAAGAGGTAAATGCACATCCCGGCTCCTACAGGGACAGATTCCTCGAAACGATGCAGATCAATACTGCGCACGGTATGCCCGGGGATGCCAATACGCTCGATCGTCTCTATTATGCGCAATGTATGAAAGATGATACAATGGCAGAAAGTATAGTGAAAGTGCTGCAAGAGCGGCGCAGATACAAATTGATCCACTTCAACGGTGATTTCCACAGCCGTGCCGGCTTGGGCACTGTTGAGCGGGTAAAATCCCGTAATCCTCGCCTCAGAATTGCAGTTATCACAGCAGAATTTACCGATGATGTAGCCGGCTTTAGGCTAAGCCGGGAACTGAGGCAGGAAGGAGACTTCATTATCATCAAAAGGCACTTTGGAGGTGACTGATGCAGAGAAAGGCTGTTCATGCGGGGACTTTCTATCCCCGGTTTGAACCACAAATCCTAAAACAGATTAACAAGTGGCTGGAAGATGCAAGTCCTCCTTCGGCACTTGAGCGCAGCTTGGGGTTAATTGTGCCTCATGCCGGATATATGTACTCCGGGAAATGCGCATCTTTGGCATATCACAATCTCAGTTACGAGCAGGTGGATAGCTTTATCATCCTGCATCCCAGTCATCACGGGGTGCACTATAACTATTCGCTATCACCATATCTCATATATGAGAGTCCTTTGGGCAATCTGGAGCTCGATAGCGAGCTGGCTATGCAGATAAATCCGCATTGCGACAATACTATAAGCTATAGTTACCACCAAAACGAGCATTCAATGGAGATTCAGCTACCGCTGATCAAACACTTCTTTCCGCACAGTAAGATAGTGCCGATTATGCTGGGGAGACAGACTCCCGAGAATGCGCAGCAATTGGCTGCCCTGCTCTATGACGTAATCATCAAAAGCAGCAAGCGCATCGTGGTTTTGGTTTCGACTGATCTGTCTCATTATCATCAATCGCGCATGGCGGAAAAGCTGGATAGCAACCTGATACACCATCTGGAAACGATAGATCCCCAGGGACTTTGGGATGCAGCTCTCAACAATCAATGCGAAGCCTGTGGAATCGGTGCTGTGCTCACGCTGATGTATCTTGCCAAGCTCTATAGCACAACCTCGGTAAAAGTAATCCAATACACTCATTCCGGGCAGGTGACAGATAACAACCAGCAAGTTGTAGGCTATCTTGCGGCTAAATTCTTGATATAGGGAGGCATGATGCTAGACAAACTGCAAATGCAGGAAATGCTTGCATTGGCAAGGCAGAGTATCGCAAACCGCTTTAACTATCCCGCTCCGGTCGTGCCAAACAAGCCTTTGTACAAGGAAAAGCGAGGTGTTTTTGTAAGCCTGCATAAAAAGGGCGAGCTAAGGGGATGCATCGGCTATATCAAGGGCTACAAATCACTGGGAGATAGCATTGTCGAGATGGCACAAGCTGCGGCCTTCCGAGATCCCCGTTTCCCGGCGCTCAAAGCGGATGAGCTCGAACAAATCAAGCTGGAAATATCTATACTGGGTGAATTGATCCCGATCAAAGGGACTACTGAAATAGAGATCGGACGTGATGGTCTCTTTATCGACCACCCGCAGGGCAGTGGACTCTTTTTACCCCAAGTAGCAACCGAGTGGCAGTGGACAGCACCGGTATTTCTGGAGCAAGTCTGCCGCAAAGCAGGGCTGTCCAGGACTGCTTGGATGGATGACGAGGCTAGGCTATACAGGTTTGAGGCAGCAGTATTTAGCGAAGAGTGAATCTCATTATTAGTGGGATCTTCCGAGCCAAAGCCCAGCGCTCACAGCCAGCAATCCAACTGTAATGGTGACAGCCAGATTGAGAAGTGCAGTCCTCGCATGGCCTGAGTTCAAGAGGCGGATGCTATCGTAACTAAGGGTAGAAAAGGTGGTGAAAGCTCCCAAGAATCCCACTACAAAGACCAATCTGATTGTATGGGAAAAGATGTGTTGCTGAAATCTGGAGACTATGAAACCAATCAAGAAGGAACCCAACAGATTTACGATCAGAGTGCGGTATGGGAAGGGACTGCGGGTATCTACCGGGATTAGAATGGAGATCAGATAACGGGCAAGGCTGCCGAGCGAACCTCCCAGCATCACAAACAGTGCATTCTTGACAACAGGCATTTATATCCCGCGGGCGAGAAGCTGCTCCCAAGGTTTCTTGAGCATATAACGCATCACGATCTTGTCTTTGCCCAAAATGTTTGGCTCGATCTTGGCATCGTATTGATCCAATACGAGATAACGCTTGAATTCCAGCCCCAGTAGTTGCGCTGCCTCCTGGGTGATGCGGATTCCTTCCACCACAACGTCCTGCTCTGTGTATTCCATCAGATTTGTATTGCAGACAAGCTCCGTGACTTTGAGCTTGGAACTGAATTCCAGGCTTTGTTTCATAGCTACGATCTCCTGGACATTGGAGGTAAAAGGACGCATCGTATTGATTACAAGCTGCATCTTGTGTTCTCTGGCATTGATGGCTTCCACAAACCGGCCCAGAGTGCGGCAACCGGCAGTATCACCGCCTACGTCGAGGATTACAGTCTTGGAGAGGTTTTGCACCATCCCCATAATCCTGGGAGAGATCATCGGCAGATCGGCATGGCTGAATGAGCCATCGGGTGCAACGACTTCTATGCCTATCGCGGCAAATTCATCTCGGACTTCACGCGAACGGAAGTAGGGATTTACCACGTCCATATCTACCAGGACGACGTCTTTACCGGCTTCGTTGAGCTCTTGGGCGAGGTGGATGGAGTATTCGCTCTTACCGCTGCCGTAGGCTCCGATTACTATGTATAGTTCATTCATTTTTTAGCTCCAATAATCTGGCTGATAGCGCTTTGGATTTCGCCAAAGCTATGATAGTGTCCATCGGCTGTTCGGATGATCGCCTCGCGATCGTTTTCCGCATCTGCATCGTAAATGGCAAATGCCATCATCTGAGCAGCTTTAGCGGCCATCACACCGCTAAGGGTATCCTCAATCACCAGGCAGTCCGCAGGGCTCGTATCGAGGTTTTTAGCGGCCTTCTGATAGATATCCGGATAGGGCTTGCCTTTGAGGTGCATATCGCCGGTGACAGCGGTGAGAAAGTAATCCCAGATGCCATTGCTGGTGAGGACTATTTGGGCAAGTTCATAAGAATTGCTGGTTCCCAAGCCGATAAGCAGCCCCTGCTCTTTGATCCAGGCGAGCAAATCGGATGCTCCGGGCTTGAGCGGAACGGTCTTGCTGTAATGCTCGCGCACCATAGTAGTCCATTCCTGCATAATGCTCTCAGTGGTATCGGAGAGATTAAAGCGATTGCGAAAGTAATCCGCAGTCTGGATAAAGCTATTTCCATGCGGCATATCTTCAAAGAGATTTTCGGGTACGACAATGCCACGCTTTCCGAGGAATTCGGCATCGACTTCCCGCCAAAGCTGCATGGAATCAATCAGAGTGCCATCGAGATCAAAGATAACTGCTTTCAAATTCATATGATTGTCAATCTGGGGGGATGATGGATTTGTCAAGGAAGGATCGGTATTGCGGGCAAAAAAATGGAGCGGGAAACGGGACTCGAACCCGCGACATCAACCTTGGCAAGGTTGCGCTC
>CAYSSP010000049.1:0-11905 GCA_964433815.1 uncultured Candidatus Cloacimonadota bacterium | reverse complement strand
CTCTGAGGGCACGAGCGATCCTCCACCGGCATCCCAGGCCCGGATACCCATCACTATTTTATCCGTATGCCCATAACCGGCAATATCATCCAATATCCTCAGAAAGGCGTTGTCGTTCTTTTGATAATGCATAGGGTAAATCTTATCGACGATGCCCCGATCCAGCCAATCCCGCCATGCCTGCGCATACTGCACCACTGCTTCGTTGTAATCTGCAAAGACCGCTGCAGTAAGCACCATCTCCGGATCAATACTCTCAAGCTCTGCGTGCAAAGCCTCCACGAAATTCGTGACCTGCATAATCCGCCAGTCATTCCAAGTCAGCTCCGGATGATCCCTTTTATATTCGTAATATCTGCCCAAAGACACCGGATGATGCCCAAATGAGGCATTTGGATAGCGGATATAGTCCAAGTGAATGCCATCCAACTCGGGATATCCACTGGCGATATCGCAGATAACGTTTTTGATGTGTTCTTGTGCCTCCGGAATACCAGGATCTATGAAGTAACCAAAGTTATCAGCCGCTCTGCTCCTACCGTTGCCTGATTCTCGAGACAACCAGCCCCTGCGGTTTCGATAGATAAAATTCTGTTCCAAATACTGCTGCGCGGTAGGCGTGGCATTGAAGACAACCACCCAAGCCTGAATGCTTAGCCCATACCTGTGCCCCTCACTGAGAGCATAAGCCAATGGGTCAAAATATGGATCAGCCAGGATATAGCTGCGATACTCAGGATTGGGATATTTACGAGACAGTCTATTCTGGGTATAGAGGGCATCGGAGCGATATCGAACCTCGACCAAGAGCTCATTTTGCCCATTACGAACAGCATCTTGGATTACTTGGTCGATCTTGGCGGGAGTATTCACCGACCAGGGCAATACCCATAAAGACCTGATCTCATTGGCATAAAGCTCCGCTGATACAAAAAGAACCAGAGCAAGCGCCAGCCCGAATATGCGCTTCAGAAGGTCTCCTCTTCGCTGGTAGCGTTCACGCTGAGATCAGCTTTACCATCCAGCAATATCAGTTTGAGCCTGTCTTGCGTAGCTATCTGCTTGATTGACCTCAGCAGCTTATCTCCTTTTTGGACAATGGCATAACCTTTGGATAAGATATGCTTGGGAGAACTGGTGCTCAGCTTTAGCTCCAGGTGATCGATTTGTTCCTGCTTGAGTCTGATTGAATCAACTTTCAGAGCCTTAATCCTCTGCTCCAGCGCATCGAGACGCCTTTCACTACTCAAGATCCTGGTCTTTAGGTTATACTTTCCACCGGAGATGAAGCTATCACCGACCTTCTGTAGCATCTGCGCCTTTTGCTTGAGCCTTTGCCCGGCAAGCTGCAATTGCATTGTTGCCATATCAAGATCACGTCCGTAGCGGTTTACAACCTGCACCGGATTACGTGCCTGCAGTCGTTGATCGGCGAGCTTAAGTCGGTTTGTCTTACTGCTTAGTTCTCGCTTTGCGAGGATATCCATTCTTTTGCCGAGAGCCGTCAAAAAAGCCATCAAATCAGCTTTATCGGGAACAGCCAATTCTGCTGCAGCGGATGGAGTCGGCGCTCGATGATCGGCGACAAAATCACTGATCGAAAAGTCAATCTCGTGTCCCACAGCGGAGATAACCGGTATGCGGGAGGCAAACACAGCTCTGGCCAAAGCTTCATCGTTAAAGGCCCATAGATCTTCTTGCGATCCGCCCCCACGGGTCAGGATGATCAGATCGATGTCATTTCTGGTATTAAAGTACCGGATGCCTTTGATCAATTGAGGAGGAGCATCAGAACCCTGCACCAGAGCCGGAAAGAGAATCACTTCCACCGGGAAACGGCGCTTCAGGATGTTCATAATATCCTGCAAGGCTGCTCCGGTCGGAGAACTCACGATGCCGATCTTTTGCGGGTAGCGGGGAAGAGGCTGCTTGTGCTCGGCGCTGAATAGCCCCTCGGCTTCAAGCTTCTTCTTGAGCAGCTCAAACTGCCGTGCCAGATCGCCTTGCCCGGATAATTGCATCGAGTTTACATTGAGATTATAGGTTCCGCCTTTCTCATACACGGTCAATCTGCCAAAGCAAATCACCTGCATTCCATCTTCCGGCTTGAAATTCATCGCGTAATTCGAATTGCGGAAAAATGTACAACGCATGGTTGCCTTGGCATCCTTGAGATTGAAGTACATGTGCCCGGAACTGTGGTGAGTGAAGTTGCTGATTTCCCCGGTGACATACATCGGTTCGATCGTACTTTCAATCACTTGCCTCAGGTGCATGGTGACTTCGTAAACGCTGAATACTATGATCTCATCCATAAGGAGTTAATAAATAGAGCTGGCAATTTCTGTCAACAAGCTTGCTATCAATACCTTGTGAGCCCCTTTTGAATGAAACGCTCCTAAAGCATTGCAGGAGAGCTAAATCATGGATGTTCATGCAGGATTCAAGCAGGCTGGAAGCAGGATACAAGCATCCTATCAAGCAGAAAGCAAAACCCCGGATCCACATGGGAACCGGGGTTTGATTTATTTATCCGGGTTTACTTAACGAGCAGCATTTTGCGGGTCTCACTTTGTGAACCCATCTCCAATCTGTAGAAATAGATGCCGCTGGAGACGTTTCTGCCTGCATCATCAGTACCGTTCCAAACCAGGCGGTTAGGCCCGGCAGAGACGTTGCCATCATGCAGAGTCCTGACAATCTGACCCTTGACATTGCTGATCACGAGCTTGGCAGGGCCGGCTTGATCTGCGTTGAAGGATATTGTGGTGGTCGGATTGAAGGGATTGGGGTAGTTTTGACCAAGACGGAATCCCGGGCTTACGACTTCATCATCGTTTGAGACGTAATTGTCGGGTGCAACGGTGGTGAACTTTATGGCGAGTCCGGCTTGCAGAGGGGCAGCGGTTATCGGATATTGATTGCCGTGGGTATAGGTCAGACCATCGAGCTGGCGATGATCTTCGATACCGACGGTGCAATAGTTTGTGGTGGTGCCGGGATTATCGACAGTGTGATACTGCACGACGATATCGCCGTCATCATTGTTCTTGGGATAGAGGATGATCTGGAATTTCTCCAGAGAGGCATCCTGTCCGGCATTGATGTTATACTGGTTGTAGGCATCGTTCCATTCGACGATATAGCGGTTGTTTGCCGCATCGTGCCAATAGCTGATGCGCATATCGTTGAATATGCCATTGCCTTCATTATCAACACCGGTCTTCATTCCTTTGAGATCGTCCCAGTAACCGGCTATCATCGCATAAGGTCCAAGCGCAGCAGGGATGTAGTGATTGTAGAAATCGAACATATCGGTCTCGCCAAAGGACATCCAGCCGTTTGAGCAGATCGAAATAGTATCGTAATCAATCCCGTAGTACCTGAAAGTGAAGGGCAATTGAACTACGCGGACACCATCGTCCTGAATGGTCCAGACAGTACCCTGACCGCCTTCATTGGGATCGATTCCGACCCAGTTGTAGGTGGGCTTTTGGCTATAAGTAAGATCTGTGCTGTCATAAGCAAAATAGCCATATTCGCAGGGACCGGTGGGATCAGTAGAACTGGGGGTGCCGGCTACGACGTAGTAATAAGGAGAGGCAAAATAGACATCGGTGCCATTGACTTCAAAGTGCAGCTTGATGTTTCTGCCATTGTAGGTATTAGCAGCTACCTGAATGTTTATATCGACATTCTTGGTCTCCCAGGCAGCAAACTGACCCAGATTGATTTGGGGTGAAGTAACTGTCGCTGCATTGGTTTGGGATGTGACCTGCAGTGTAGCTGAGTTAATACTGAAGCTTGAGTTGTTCTTGATCTGGAAACTCACCAGGTTGTTTGCCCCAAGATTGAGGGTCCCGTTATGGTTCAGGATTACCAGATCCTTGTTGTTGGGAGTAACGCTGGCGATATGGGTGCTACGGACGACACCATTTTGCATCACTTGCAGCTTGAAGTAAATGGGGATTCTGGGGTTGACGCCAAAATTCAATGTGAAGTCGAAATCAGCCTCGGGAGTGCCGGTCGGAGTGACGGAGCCAAGATCGACTGTGTCCGTCTGGATATTGACCAGTTCCGGTCTTAGGAAGCTGATTTTGACGCTTACATTATTAATGGTGGCTTCGGTATTGTTTTCCACGATGCTGGAGATGTTGATCTGTTCGCCTGTAACTGAGAACTCAGTGTGGCTGATGGACAAGGGAGCCGCAGCGGTGGGAGTGAGTACTTTCTGCAGGGGAACCATATTGTCACGAGTGATGGTGACGGTCAGATCTCCGGTTTGCTCGGGATCAATCTGGATCAAGCCGATGCCGTGTTCGACTTTGGCATAGCTGTAGGTAACACCGTCTTTGGTGGCAGTGATTGTAGCGCCATCAAGATTGGCGGCATTGATCTGGATATAAGTGTCAGATTGGGCAAAAGTAAGCCCGTTTACGAAGACCGAGTCATTGATCTGATCCGGAACCAAGACCCACATATTGAGTGAAGGATCGCTCAGCAGGTTGTAAACGTGGTAGTAGAAACTGACGTATTGGTTTGGCGCAAGATCATTGGGGAAGTTTTTATAGAGTTCGATCTTGCCGTTTAGGACGCTGGTACCAAAGCTGCGGACGCCATAATCCAGTATGGCACGGAAAGAACCGGAGGAGATGGAGTTGTTTAGCCTGGTCTTGGTGTGCAGATCGGAGGGCCCTACAAATGCAACGCAACCACCGGGACTGGTGAGTGTGCCCATACGCATCCATTTCTCACCAAAAGAGGGATTGACCGTATTGGCAAAGTCGCCTGTATTACAAACGATTGAGAAGACGATCGGCATCTTTGCGCCATTGAAAGTGTTATTGAGATCAGCAAGGTGGAAAGAAGGATAGTGCCAGCCATTGGCATCGCCCCATCCGCGATAGCTGATGAATTGAACACCTTGGTTGATAGAGGTTTGGATCAATGATGTGCCGGGGTAGGTGGGGGGATAATATACTGTATCCACTGTGGTGTATCCATAGTCCAGTAAGCGGTTACGTAGCCAGCGGGACATATGAATCGGGGTGGTGGGACGCAGGTTGCCTTCTGCAAAGTTTCCGGCGATAGTGACGGCACGTTTCATCCAGTTTGTATCAGTCATCAACGGAGTCTTTTCATAGGAGACAGTCTTGTTTAGCATCACGATAAGTTCTGATACATTATTAAAAGAGAATCTGCCTGCCAGCATCTCGGGGAAGTAGTCATCACCGGAGAGCAAGGTATATTGATGATCGTCTGCGTCGTTTTCCTGATACTCAGGAGAGGGGTAGAAAGCGGTGGGGATCGAATATGTGCCGGAGACATCGCCAAAGAGCATCAGATAGTCACATTGATACTGACTGTAATGGGCGGCGATGGCAGCCTTGAATTGATCCAGGGTTTCGCCGATATCGCTTTTGTTTAGAACATAGACTTCAAATCCACGCTGCTTTTTCCATCTGATGTATTCAGCTTGATAGGGTTCAAGAGCGCTGTGCGAAATGATCAGCATGCTGGGACGTCCGACCGGCAGATAACGCAGATAGCAGGTATCCCAGTTATCCGCAAGATTCTTGTAAGCATCAATAAATGCAGGGGATACTGATTGGGGGATTGCTATCGGGTTCTGTCCGTTGAGTGCAAAATCAATGCTGTTCAAAGTGCGGACCAAGCCGCTGTCTTCGAACTGAGCACGGATTTTGACGGTGAAACCATTCATCTCGCGGAAAGTGAAGCTGTTGGACATCACGACTGTGCCGTCTCTCAGGCTGTTTTCCGTGAAGAGGAAGTTTCCGTTTTGGTCAAACACGTTCCATGACATCTGGTTCACTTGTATATCAACGCTTTCATAAGGAAGCGCGAAGGTCTTGCTGACGTAGGACACGGTGTCCAGGCCATCATCATTGTCTGGGCTGTTATCTTCAACGAGGGGGGCAGCACGTAAATCGCTCAGTCTGGCACTGACGCCACTGGCTGTTCTTTGATACTGCTCCAAGCTCATCGCGGATAAGATACTCAAGGAGAGTAGGATCGCTATAATTGCTGTCAGTCTCATTTGATTCTCCCGTAATTAGTTTGATCAGTATAAATGCAAGAATCGTTCCTAAAAGGACTCGGTGATAGGACTTATCAGATAACAATACGCTAATGGGAGCTCAAAGAGCTGCTTATTTGTGCTGCAAGGCTTGTTTTGGAGGAGAGCTAAATGCTCACAGTGCTGGCAAGAGTCGCTATAGCCATGATGGCTTCGAAGATAATGCCGTAGTCGTTATCTGTGTACTCAATCGTTCTGCCATCCAGTCTCTTGACATAGGGCATCATACAGGCTTGATCAGCCATGGCAGTAGAGTGCAACTCAATGGTGAGCTTGTAGGGGGATTTGAGTGTGTAGAGCGGGATATTGTCCTTAGCCAGGGTCTTGTTGATAGCATTGAAGACTGCTTTGCGCACCAAGTTACGAGGGTAGTTCTTGGCAGAAAACTTGGAGTGGGCTTCTTTGGTTGTGATGAATTCCAGCCAGGGCATGGCATCCTGAGCAAGTAGTTGATCATGCAGGGCAAGATCTCCGCTTACGAGGCTAACCGGAACTCCCAGATAGCCGGCATAAGCTGCATTGATCAGAGCTTCACTCATTGGTATGTCGTTGATCCAAATCTTCTGAAAGCGGCTATTTGAGTAGCTGTGATCCATGTTGGCGCGGATGGTGCCTGTGGATGCGTGGTAGCCCAAGAGGAATACCTGGCTGTAGCTGCTATCCAACATTGGCATCATATACTGGGGACGAGGTCCGCCTGAAATAAGATAGATACGTTCATCCAAGGCAGTGATATCGTAATCCAGGCTGTCTCCCGCAGAGTGCGAATCAGCAATTACTATCTCTGTGATATCATCGTTGTGTCTGCTTTCACGTATAGCTTCTATTACATCTGCGACGTGATCGTACATGGCTTTCTTTACTGCGGGACGATTGGTCTTTTCATGATCCCAGTTATATGTACCGGGCATACCTTCCATATCAATTGAGAAGTATAGCTTCATCACTTTGCTCCTTGGATGCTCTTTGCCAGTCTTGCTGCGAGGATGGCGTTGTTCTCCAGCAGGGCAAGATTGGCTCTTACGGATTCACCCTCGGTGAGCCGGGATAAACAGTCAAGCAGAAAAGGAGTGAGTGCTTTGCCCGTGATAGATCTGGACTTAGCTTCTTCTATGGCTTTCTGTATCTGAGGCTCTATCGTAGCAGCCGGGATTTCTGCATCAATAGGTATTGGATTAGCAACTAGTATTCCGGATGGAGTGTTCCTGAACTGTAGGTGGTTATAATAGAAAGCCACAAAATCATCGATACTGTCTATGGCATCTATCCTATAGGCACTACCGGAGCTGTAGAAACAAGGAAATCTATCAGTCTTCCAGCCCAAGACGGGGACGGCGTTTGATTCAAGAGTCTCCAGAGTTGCCGGGATATCCAGAATTGCTTTGCATCCTGCTGAGACGACCACTACAGGGATCTCGGAGAGAGCTTTGATATCCATGGAGATATCCGGGATACTCTGCCAATCTCTGTGTACTCCGCCAATACCACCGGTGGCAAAGACCTTGATGCCGGCTTTGTGCGCCAACAGCATCGTTGCGGATACGGTTGTTCCGCCTGTCTTATCTTGTGCCAATGCCAGAGCCAAATCCCGCATGGAGACCTTCATCAGCTTCGCAGCAGGATCGGTCATTCTCTGTTTGAGAGTGTCTTTGTCTTGTTCAGACAAGCCAATGTGAGCTTCACCATCGATAACGGCTATTGTCGCGGGGACGCAAGCATGATCACAGATGGTTTGCTCCAGTTTGGAGAGAGTTTTAAAATTGAGTGGATATGGCAATCCGTGGGTTATAACAGTAGATTCAAGTGCTACTAAAGGAGTATTGCTCTCCAAAGCTTCTTGCACTGCTTTAGATAGAATGATCTTGTCTTCAAGCATTGATAAGCTCCCAACTGGATATAATTATGGAATCAATCATTGTTCCTGCGCCCGAACAAGGATTGATTCCATTCCAAGACTAATTCAGTGTTACTTGTTCCTGAATGGTCTGGATGTCACTAAGCTGTGTCTCTTGAGGGTAGATCAGTACTTCGACAGGCGCTACTCCGGCAGCTATCATATCTAACTCTCTGGCGGCAGCATAAGAAATATCAAGCTGTCTGCCACGTGTGAAGGGACCACGGTCTGTGACGCGTACGATAACGGACTTGCCGTTTCTGGGATTGGTTACTTTGAGGAGGGTGTTGAATGGGAGGGATTTGTGTGCGCAGGTCATTGCATTGCGGTCATAGCGCTCACCGCTTGCTGTTTTTCGACCATGGAATCTTCCTCCATAATAGGAAGTTACCATAGTCTCCCGGATTGGAATAATCCCCGGTGGTTCTTGTGTTTGTAGCGAATCTATCACCAAAGAGCTTTGCTCCAGAGAGATTTCTTCACTACCGATTCCGCTGGCTTGTTCTGCAATCACAGGGGCGATAATCACCAGATGTAATCCCAGAAATGTAGCCAATAGTAGTTTTGTTTTTTGATTCATAAGGTTACCATTAAGTATAGGATGGTCTTGATAAATCTGAGGGGCTTATTTTTGTCAAGAAAAAAATGTCAAAAAAGATAGTAAATGCATACATATCATAGCCTTGCAGCTCTGGCTCGCATATAGTGTAAAAGCCAATCTTGACAGTTTCGGACCCTCATTTTGGATCAGATCCATCACAAAAATGGAGTTCTTATGAATAAGTCAGTATCCCCCTGCGGTATCGTATGTGCAGATTGCGAAGCATATATCGCCACCCAGACCAATGACACAGCCCTCTTTGAGAAGCTTGCCGAAGCCTACAAACTCAATATGGGCAAAGAGATTAGCGTCGATGAGTTACGATGCGAAGGCTGCAACTCAGATGGGCAAAAGATCAGTTTTTGCGCTATGTGTGAGATTCGTGCCTGTGCCAAAGAGCGCGGGTACCAGAACTGCGCTGAATGCGCGGAATTCCCCTGCTCAAAGGGTAGCTTTATCTGGACTGATAGCTCAAAAAGCAAGGCAAAGCTTGAAGAGCTGAGAGCTTTGATCTAATCTGGCAAGCTCCGGATTCAGAGAAATGAATTGACAGATTAAGCCCGCTGAGGAGGCTATCACTTAATAGAAAAATTAATCTAAGGAGAAACTCCATGCCAAAGATGACAGTGGATCCAAAGTACTGTAAGGGTTGTGGTTTATGCATAGCAGCCTGCCCCAAAAAGATCATCCGCTTTTCCGAAAACATCAATAGCAAGGGCTATCACTATGCCGAATGCTTTGATCAGGACGCCTGCATTGCATGCAAGATGTGTTACCAGACCTGCCCGGATGTGGCAATCACAGTAGAGAAGTGAGGTAGATAATGGCAAAAGTATTGATGAAAGGTAATGAAGCCGTGGCAGAAGCTGCCATTCGCAGCGGTTGTCGCCTCTATTTCGCTTACCCGATCACTCCCCAAAGCGAACTTATCGAATACATGGCAAAGATGATGCCCAAGGTCGGAGGAACTTTCCTCCAGGCCGAAAGCGAAGTCTCTGCCATCAATATGGTCTATGGTGCTGCCGGTGCCGGAAAGCGCGTGATGACCTCCTCCTCTTCTCCCGGCATCTCCCTCAAAGCTGAAGGTATCTCCTATATCGCTGGCGCCGAGCTTCCTGCAGTGATCGTCAATGTGCAGCGTGGTGGCCCAGGTTTGGGCGATATCCAGCCTGCCCAGGGTGACTATTTCCAAGCCACAAAGGGCGGCGGTCATGGCGATTATCGTCAGATCGTGCTTGCTCCCAGTTCGGTACAGGAATTTGCCGATATGGCTTCCGAAGCATTTGACTTGGCTGATAAGTACCGCAATCCCGTCATGATCCTCGCAGATGGTATGCTGGGTCAGATGATGGAACCGGTGGAGTTTAAAGAAGCCAAGACTCAGGCAGAGCTCGACGAGCTCGGAAAACAGCATCATGACTGGTGTATCTGCCCCAATGAAGACGGCGACAAGAAGCATCACCACGAGATCAACTCCCTCGAGATCGATCCTGCTGTCCTGGAAGCCCATGTAAATGCTCTTTATAAAAAGTATGCTGTCATAGAGAAAGACGAGACCCGTTGGGAAGAATTCAATATTTCCGATGACAATGAGATTCTCTGTGTTGCTTGGGGAACAGCTTCCCGTATCGTAAAATCAGCCATCAACGAGATCAAAGCCGAAGGCAAGAGCATCGGTATGATCCGCCCCATCACTTGCTGGCCCTTCCCCTACGAAGCAATAGCCAAAGCCATAGGCCCTAAAGTAAAGAAAGTCTATGTGTTTGAGCTCAATACCGGCCAGATGCTGGATGACGTCAAGATCGCAGTCAACGGAAAGGTTCCGGTGGATTTCTGGGGCAAAGTCGGCGGAATCGTCTTCACCCCTGCTGAGATCCAAGAAAAACTGGAAGCCTGCTTCTAAAGGAGAAAGAAATGGAAATTATTGCAACCAGACCTCAATCGCTTACTTCGACTCCTTTTACCTACTGCCCGGGATGTCTCCATGGCGTGGCGCACAGGCTGATAGCCGAGTCCATAGATGAATTCGGTCTTGTAAACCAAATGACCGGCGTAGCCCCGGTTGGCTGCTCCGTCTTTGCTTACAAGTTCTTCAATTTCGATATGGCTCAAGCTGCTCACGGACGCGCTCCCGCTGTTGCCACAGGCATCAAAAGAGCCCGCCCCGATATGCACGTCTTTACCTACCAAGGTGATGGCGATCTTGCTGCCATCGGTACTGCCGAGATCGTGCATGCCGCAAACCGCGGTGAACACATCTCCGTCTTTTTTGTCAACAATGCCATTTATGGTATGACCGGTGGACAGATGGCTCCCACAACACTTCCCGATATGAAGACCACGACCTCTCCCTATGGCCGTAAAGTCGATGATATCGGTTATCCCATCCGCGTGAGCGAGCTTCTTGCCACTCTTATCGCGCCTTACTATATCGAGCGTGTCTCTCTTTTGAGCCCTGCAGATATTATCGAGGCGAAGAAAGCAGTTCAAAAAGCCATAAAGTATAACAAGGAAGGACGCGGTTTCACCTTCGTGGAACTGATCTCAACCTGTCCTACAAACTGGGGCATCGATCCCGTTAAATCCCGCGAATGGGCAAAAGAAAATATGCTTCCGTTCTTCAAGCCGGGATGCTTCCGCGACAAAGGCGAGGGGGTGGAATAATGAAATGTGAAATGATTTGTGCCGGTTTCGGCGGTCAAGGCGTACTGACTATTGGTAAGTTCATTGCCAAAGCAGGTATGGCAGAAGGCAAAAACGTCTCCTGGCTTCCTTCCTACGGTCCTGAAATGCGTGGCGGTACAGCCAACGTATCTGCCGTTGTTGCCGATGCTCCGATCGCATCACCCATCGTAAGCTATCCGGATGTATTGGTTGCTCTCAATCAGCCTTCTTTGGACAAGTTTGGACCGATGGTGCGCAAAGGCGGTGTCGTGATTATGGATACCAATATGTGTCCTCATGGCCTGAAGCGGGATGATGTGGATTTTATTGCTGCCCCAATGAGCGATATCGCTCTTGAGATTGGCTCGATGAAAGTCCTCAATATGTTGGCTATCGGAATGATCATCGGTAAAACCAATGTAATCAAATACGAGACCATGGAAGAAGATCTGAACGCATTCCTCAAAGCCAAGGATCCCGACCTCCTGGAGAAGAACCTGATCGCCATCAAACGTGGCATCCAGCTCGGTAAAGCCTAATATTACAATAATATGCAAAAGCCTCCCAGATCTGGGAGGCTTTTTCTTTTACTCAAAAAGACCTTTGCATAATGCAGAGCCAAAATGTCTATCGATGGGAATGTATTCAG
>CAYSSP010000048.1:0-13535 GCA_964433815.1 uncultured Candidatus Cloacimonadota bacterium | reverse complement strand
CATTTTTCCGGATAAAAAATTTAGCGCAAAAGTAAGTCTTTTTCCGGATAAACCAGAGAATAGTAAATAACATTTTGTATGAGATAAATTAAAGTACTACCTTCGCGACGTGTAGAACCTACCTCGTGGATATTTAGTTTGTCCGGAATCAGGAATATCCGATTTCGCTATAACAATATATGGAACAAAGTCTTATCTAACATCCCATGCTGTTAACAAGCCCACAGGGAGCATGGATTGATGCTACTCATATTGCGCCAATCATAAACAAATGAAGAAAAAAAGCATTCTCATATCCGTCTTGGTCGGTTGCTTCGCAGTAGCAAGCGCCATCAACCCTGTCGACTCCATTCGACAACAGATGAAGCACCTTAAAAATAAAGAGTTATTACAGGCACACAGCAATCTCTGCGCCATTGTATTTGCATTGGATGACTCTATCCAAGAGTTGAATTGTCTGAATACCTATATACAAGAAGCCCACAAGCAGGGAAATCTGTCGGAAGAGGCTTTCGCCCGCAACAGCAAACTTGTCTGTTACTACAACTACAATATGACAGACCAACTAACCACATCATTACCCAAAGAGCTTGTTTTTTTCGCGGAACACAAACTGTGGTCTTCCTATTATGATGGCTGGAGTATTCTGATAGATCTGTACATTTATCAAAACAAGTATCAAACAGCATTGCAAGAAGTAGAAAAAATGTATGCAGATGCTCGAAAAAGAAATAGCAGGTACGGGCTTGGGGTTGCTTCTTACAGTATGGGCGATGTGTACCATCATATGCAGAATACAAACGAAGCCTCCCGAGCATACGATGAAGCAATACGTCTGCTTTCTAACGAAAATGAACCTACAGTGCTGATGTATGCCTACGAGAATTATAGCGAAGTACTGATAGCAGACCTGAAATACGAGAAACTCAAAAAGCTATGTGTCTCTTGGAGGGCGAAGTTGGATGCCTTGAAGAACCATTATAAAAGTAGAGGTGAAGATGTTTCTGCTTTAGACTGCAAATACAGGTATTACCACTTAGCCATGGCGTGCTTAGAGATGGAGACCGGACATATGGATGCATCTGCACAGCATCTTCTTGAAGCCGAGAAACTGACCGAGAGAAATGCGTCTATAGCACGGTTGATGTTGCTCAGGGATTATTCCAGACATTATGAATTGAAGAAGGAATACGACAAGGCGTTAGCTTGTAATGAGGAACGAATACAGATCAATCTGACAAATGATAACTACCGCGGACTACTGGATGCTCGCGAACAGCGCGCAGAGCTTTTGATGTCTGCCGGAAGATATGCCGAAGCGGCACACATCTATCAAGCTATTATCCCTGTTAGGGACTCACTCATGTCGGCACGCACGGTAGAGCAGCTCAATGAATTGAACACCTTATATAAGGTAGACGAACTGACCTTGCAAAAGAAACTCACCACCAGCCGCTTTTACTTCGCGTTGGTATGTAGCGTATTGCTTTTCGTCTTGGTCATCATCTATATCATCTATGCCCGTCGGCTACGTCGAAAGAACCGCATACTCTATGACACCATCGCGCAGACGGAGAAAGCTCAGGCGATACTTTGGAATTCGATGGTCGAGAAACCGGAAGAGCAATTGGAAGCCGACGAGCGGCTCTTCAAGCAATTATGCAAATTAATGTCGGAAGAACAGTTGTTTAAAGATTCTGATCTAAAGCGTGAAATGCTGGCTGCCAAACTCAACACGAATCGCACCTACCTTGCCGATGCCGTAAAGAAATACGCCGATGACGCAACCCTCACGGAATTTATCAACGAATACCGCCTGCGTTATGCCGCTGCCATGCTCACAAATGATCCATTAAAAAGCGTAAGCGAGGTAGAACTTCTTTCAGGTTTCAATTCAAGAAGTACTTTCAGCCGCCTATTTAGAGATTACTACGGGATGTCTCCATCCGAATATAGAGCGATCTCTAAAGAAAAGAAAGTCGAATCGACCTCTGAAGACAACGATTGAAGTCGTTCCTAAAGAATCGTTCCCTCACAACATCCCAACGCCATGCCTTTCCCCAAAGGTGTGGCATTTTTTCTTTTAGTCCATCTATAATAGCCATTGATTATCAATATATTGCTCGTATGAGACAATGTTTTGCGTGAGCAGGACATGGTCTAAGCAACCCAATCCTATTTTTGCAGCGTAGGAAAAAAAACGAGATATGCGAACGACTCATTGGGTTTATATTTCAAAAGATGCCAACGGGGAGCTTTCTAGCAGAATAACCTCGGAGATTGACAACATCATGTTCTGCGTATTGGTTCGCGGTTGTGATGTGGTTTATCTACATCCTTTTAATAGCCCGTTCGATGCGTTGGCTCATAAGCATCTGATAGACGATCTGTCAAGAAGAACAATCAAAGCAATAATCAAAAAAAAAAAAGACAGAGACTGAAATGCTACTTAAAACGATGCTATTTACCATACACTAAGTTATTTATCAGCCTCTACGTATAGAATAGCCAACAAACAATAAATTGAATATGAAGACAAAAGTTCTATCTCTATTTTTCTTGCTTTCCCTATTGTCCGGCGGGAGCCTTGCTGCTCAGACAAAGGGAGGCGTAACAACCTTACATACCACCGATGGTTGGTATGTAGGAGTTAAGGGCGGTACGCTCTTCGGCACGAGTACATTTACATCGTTTGGCGCGGATAAAACACGCGTTGGTCTGTCAGCAGGCATCTCCGGAGGCTACCGTTTCAACTCCATCCTGTCAATGGAAGCCTTTGTCAAGCCAGGACAGCTAAATCTTGCCGTTCGCAAAAACGATGTAAATGCTAACTATTGGCTCGGCAGTGATATCGTTCGCTACTTCGCTCCGGTTATTGATGCCGAAGGCTGGGATTACACCAATCTGACGAGTAAAATCGGGATGCAACATTTCGGACTGCAAGGTAATGTCAATCTCTTGGGCTTCTTCTCTTCGCACGCTTGTCGTTTGCGTCTGGAACTTTCGCTTATGGTCTCAGCCATTCGCACCCAAACCGATCTGGTTACCATCAACGGCAATGAGACCGTGATAACAAACGATGCCCAATGGCATTTGGGTATAGGGGCAGGGGCACAGGCAAGTTACCGTATATCCAAGCATCTGGAGTTGGGACTTTATGGCAACCTTACCCATCTTAGCGGCACTCGCTTCGATCACATCCCCGAGCATCTCTACAAGGCAAACCATCTCTACGAAGGAGGTGTGAAGCTAACCTGGGCTTTCGGCAAAGACGTTCCGACGAAGATTCAAAACTCGTATGTTGCAGCTGTGGAGACACCGATAGCCGCACCCAAGCAGCAAGAGCCTGTACGTGAAGAAGCCCAAGAGCCCGTAACAATAGCTGTCGAGCATACGATCGAAAAGGCCGAACCCATTATTCAAGAGCCGGTCGAATTATCATTCCCCACCATCTATTTTGTATTCAACCGCGCTACGATTAGCACATCCCAGATGCCGAAGATGCAGGAGATACTACACCTGTTGCAAAACAATCCCAAGACTCATGTTACCATAACAGGCTGGTGCGACACCGTCGGCAGCGACTCCGTAAACCAACGTCTTTCCATACGCCGTGCCGAAACTGTAAAAAACTGGCTTACGACTCGTGGCATCAGCACTACTCGCATTCAAACGATTGGCAAAGGGCGGGACTTCAACGAAAAGAATGCCGCAAAAGCCCGCCGTTCAGAAACTAAAGAAACAAAGGAGAACAAACAATGAAAAACAAACAATTCCATATACTACTGTGCTTTGTGGCACTATTGCTCACCGCTTGCGAGAAAGAGCCCGTCAATAACGATCACGGCATCTCTGTCGCTCTCAGCTGGGCAGATCCTGCCGATGCAGGAAGAGAAATCAAATTGGCTAACGTCTGGATATATCAATCCGACGGAAAGCTAATCTCCCAAAAACAATACAGCACGAAGCAAGAGGTAGCTCTTTACATCCATCCTATTGAGGCGGGAGAATACAAGGTGGTTACGTCAATCAACCTCCGCACGCCTTTCTCTTCAGACAAAGCCGAAACGTTAGAAAATCTCATTATGAAGCTTGATCAGGCCGCCGCTTCACCCGAACACGCTCATTACAGTGTAGCGGAAGTTAAAACCGAAACAGGAAAAAACATTCGGGCACAACTCCCTCTGCGTCGTGTCCTCGCCGAGCTAAGCATCGAAGTGGAAGGCGCTCCTCAGGGCACGACATTAGAACCCTCGGTATTGAATGTCGCCGATGGAGTCATTCCCTCAAAAAAAGACAACGATAAGACTTGGGGCAAAGCAACCGATAACAAGCAGCTCGTAGCTCTTAAACCTACTACGGCAAAGAACGGAAAGCTCGAAATAGCCCCCACACGGTTGATGCCTACCGTGAGCAATGCCTCGAATACCTACCTGCATCTTACGTTTCGATTGGCGAATGGTATGCTGCGCGAATGCGAATGCGAAGCTCCCCTGATGAAATCGGCAGGGAAATACGCCCTGAAACTGAAATACTCCGAACTGAAGCCCTTCATGCACGTCAATCCCATCAAGATTAACGATTGGGAAGAGGGCTGGACAGTAAGCGGTGAAATCTTAAACCCTGATAAATAGTCTGCCTTATGATAAGAAATAGCCTCATTAAACTCTTGCTCGTATGGGTAATATGGGTAGGACTTTCCTCATGCTCAAAAGAAGAAGCACCCACTATTGACTCCAATCCTATCCCCATGCAGATAGAACTCGATTTGAGAAACTTCGCTCCTACAACCCGAGTCAATGCCGATGGCATTTCAGCCGGAGATATTCGGGAGTTCTTCCTCTTTGTGGAGAATCCTGAAGACCCTAATTTCTCCTATATGGTGAAGATGGATCACTCCTATAGTGATTGGCGTGCCTACGACTTGGGAACTATCAACGAGCGTAAATTATTCTTCAAGAACGGAAGCGACCCTGTGCGTATCAAGGCTGTACATTGGGGGTTTGCTCATTTCAATAAGTTTATGATTGAGAAAGCTGACCGATGGACACGCCCCTATAACATTCTTTTGGATAGAGATGTATCGTATACCGGGGGATACATGTTAGCTAACGACCCGGTTTACACCAATACGACCATTATACCCAAAGAAAGTTGTCCGGACGGCAAGTTGCGTCTCGCATTCCGCCATCTTTTTGCAAAGGTGAAGTTCACCGTACAAATCCCCTTAACGAGCGATACTCGAAAGTATATGATTGCCGAATTCTCTCCGATTAGTGACTTGAAAGTGGAAGGGCTGTTCGGGACAGTGGCTAATGGTAGGTATCTCAACTGGGTAGCAGCTTCGAGCGAAATCAACAGACCCGAGGGTGTCGTATCCGAGCCCATTACCCTTACCCGTTACAAGTGGACACCTTATGACATACTCACAACCGATTACGTACTGATGGTCATCCCGCAAGCCGTTGCCGATGGCACATTCAAGGCTTCGTTCCAATTCGAAGGTAAGACCTACAACTGGACGTGCGGGGAGAAAGACTTCCGCTTCGAGACCAACAAAGAGTATGAAATCGTATTACAAATGACACTTGCAACAAGAAGCGCCACCGCACTAAGCGGCACAATTCGGGAAGGAGGCAGACGATGAACAAATATACCCTTGCGATAATAAGCTGTTTTGCATGCCTATTGGCATCATGCACACAGGAAACAATAATTCCTGAGCAACCCGCATCAAATTCACTCCGCATCAGGGCGCAGATAGAAAATACCTTTGGAGCGACTCGTTCCACGCCCACCGGTACGGCGGACGAACAAACTCAGTTTAAGGATGGAGATGTGGTAGCGGTATCGTACTATGATGTGAAAGACAGACCACATAAGAAGTTGGCGCACTTCCGCAAGAACGGAAACGAATGGACACCACTAGACGGCGGCATTCATTGGATTCAGAGTGCCGACCTTCTGATTGTAGATGCTTACTATCCCGCAGAGCATTCCAATGAGTTGGACGGTTCCAACCAAGCATCGTGGGTCAATGAAAACGCTCGCTTTGTCGTTCCCTCTGATCAACGGAGCACCAATGCCGACAACGACATCTCATGGGCAGACCATATGACTTGCCGTGTGGCTGTAAAGAAGGAGAATAAGGACAAGACCATAGACTTGAACTTCAAACGACAAATGGCGAAAGTAAACATCCGCGTTACATCTCTCGATGAACAGTGGGATCCCGATAAGGCTTGGGTTTCCATTGACAATCTGCACACGCATCACACGGATGTGAGAGACTTCTTCCCCAAAGGAGGCGAAGAACTGATGCTCAACAAGGGCGAAGCCACCTGCCTATTTCCATTAGGAGTATGGTATGCCGGATATGGGCATAAGTTTGCCACTATCAGTGTCTACGAGTCCAAAGGATTGCTAACAGGAAAGATTACGATGGAACTGAACGATAAGCCCGTACTTTCGGCAGGAAAGGCCACAACCATAAATCTCAAAATAGGTAAGAAAAAGGCGGAAGTGGAACAATTCACCATAGAGCCTTGGGGAGGTAAGGTGACGATAACCGATGCCGTAGGCCCGCATATCCCGGTAATGATAGTCAAGGACGGTTTGGCACATATCTATCTGGACAGGGCCACCAACGGTACGGCACAGATTGCCGACTCCATCCGCTCAGCAGAGAGCCATAAGCATAAGGTACACGACCTTGTGTTTTACGGAAATACAGCAGGCAAACTGACCCTTGATGCGAACAACAACATGATAAGGCACACAACTGTGCGCTCGCTCGATCTCTCTCACGTTACCGACCTTACGGCAATAACGGATAGAGCTTTCAAAGTAATGAACGAAGCCGATGATTTCACCAAGTTTGAAGAGTTGGTTCTCCCTGCTTCCGTCAGAACAATAGGCAAAGATGCTTTCATAGACAACAAGATGCTCAAGCGAATTGCAACGTCCGGCGTGGAGGAAGTGGCAGATAATGCCTTCAAGAACTGTCGTAGCCTCCTTGCCGTAAGTTTTCCGAAAGTGAAGAAAATCAATAAAAACACCTTTGAAGAATGTGTTTCCATGGCAGAAGCCGACTTCCCCATAGCAGAGGAGATAGGCGAACACGCTTTCAAGAAGGCAAGTCTATCGGGTGGCGTCAATGGCAAGGTCAGATTTCCTCAAGTGAAACAGATTTATCCTGAAGCATTTGCCTATTCTTCACTTACCGGTGGAGCATTCATCGGGAAAATAGGGGCAGAACCGATAACGGGTATGAAGGTGAAGGATGTACTCGTCTTTCCCGAAGTAGAGCAAATCGACACGAGGGCATTCTTAGGTTGCAGCCGGTTGATTGCCATATCCTTCCCGAAAGCAATACGATTCCATGACTATATCTTTTCGGGTTGCGGCAGTCTTTCTGCTCTTAAAATTACCGCTAAGGGAGAGATGCGTTTTCTTGGGGAAAATGGCACACCCTTCGGGCGAGATTACAAAAATTATCCCAATAGCCATGCCGGTGAGGATTATAACCCAGCACGCAACGACTCTTGGCACTTCGGCGTAGGTACGCTCTATGTCAATATTGACAAGATGTACAACGTATCTAAACTGCATATCAGGGTGAGGAATTATGTTCATTACATCGGCTATGGAGACAACAGGGGACAAGCCGAGTTTGGAGATATGTGGCCAGATAAAAACGCCACTTGGTGTGAGCTCATCTACGTGGACGAACATGGCAAGGAAACATGGGCACACACTATTCATTAAATAAAATAACAAAATGAAAAAGAATGATTTGAAAATAAGTCTTCTACGTGAGGATTATGAAGCGCCGGAAATTAAGATTTTTGATATTGAAATTGAGCAAAATATTCTCGGCGGAAGTACAACCGGAACCGCAGGGCCTGAAGACATGCCTACGGAGCCTTGGTAAAAGTCAACAAACATAAAATGAAATTGATAACCGAATGAAAATGAAAAGATATTTTTCGCTAGCAGCCATTTTTCTTATTTTGAACGGCTGTTCTAAAAATGAGTTACTACAACCGTTTAAGGGCTCTGAGGATGCCGAGTGCAAACTATTGGTTGTAGCCGCAATGCCCGAGGAAAAATCGCAAACCCGTGTAACAATGAAAAGGAATGCCACTGAAAAAACACTTGTTGTCAAATGGGCAGACGGAGATAAGGTTAACTGTTTTTTCAAGGAAAAAGATAAAAATCCGGTATCCGGAGGAGAAATTTCAGTAAGCCATATCAATGAAGATGGTAAGCAAGCCTCTTTCTTTGTTAAAGTTCCCGAAAGTATAAAAAAACCGTATTCTATATATTTTGTGCATGGAGCTGAAGCAGAAATTCAGGGAGCAAAAATTAGTATAAATGTGTCTCCTACACGCTTTCAAAATATCGAAAATGCGGCTTCCATACCTCTTCTTGGGAAAGTTGAAGTTTCATCAACGGAGATAGGTAACATAAACATGAAACATCTTGGTGCTATACATAGCATATATCTTTCTAATTATAGTTCTTCGAAATCCATAAATACTTCAGTTGGATTAGCCTATACAGGAGATTCTTGGTTCTATTCTGCCGGCTCTACGTTCGATGCTATCAGTGAGACTGTGTCAGAAGGGAATAATGCACCGACTAATCCGGAAAATGTGGCTATTCCGGCTCTATCGGATGTAGAATTTGTGCAATGGGTGATGCCCAATGGAAAAACTCCACCCGCAATACAATTAATAGTCGGCTCCGTTCTCTCCGTGAACAGCAAGCCGGCACGCCAGGCTGCGCTTGTTAAAGGGAAAGCCTATAATCTATACGGAATATGGAACAATGGTAAAGTGATGTTTGACGAGCTGCCCGTTTTGCCTATTCAATATGTGTCATATTACAATGTAAACGAATCCCGGAATGGATTCGCGATAAGTCATGACAATGATAAGTGCGGAGGATTGTTCCCTCAATATACAGCTCTTAGTTATCTCAATTCCGTCGATTGGGAAGGAAGGGAATGGCATCTGCCCAGCAAAGATGAAATTGCTTGCCTCGTTTCGACCCGTGTTTATTATAGTAAAGCTCAAGACGAAAGAGATAGTAAAGAAGTTATTCAGATTGTAAATGACAAGAAGACCTATAGCTCCGATTATTTCAGCAGCGGTAACGGTGTTTGCTATGCCTTGAGACTTAAACAGAGCAATACGGCTCTGAATCCCTCGGCTCCTGCGGCTCCGGACAACTCACTGTTGTGTGCCTATCGTTATGAGAAAGTGGGAGAATTCACAGAGGGTAATACCAAATCCGGACTCAAAATCTCTGTCTGCTATTTGGGTGAGATGTTTGAAGGAACAGTAAACGACATTGCCAATGAATCATGGTGGGCTACGCGTAAAAACAAGGGCAAAGGTTACTTCGAAAGAATTATTCCTATGTGTGGATATAAGGCAGATGGCGGATCGACATTGTTTAGTATGGGTACCGGAGGATACATCAACTCTTCATCAACTCATAAGGGTGTAAATAATTGGACCAGAGCTTATGTCATGGCTTTCGGAAGAAGCGGTTGCTCTTTGATAGGAGAACAAAATCCCGGAGTAAAGTGTGCCGTTCGTCTTTTCTGCAATACCCCATTACAATAGATATTTCCTAAAAAAATTATTTCAAAATCACAATGAAAAAGAACATTCTTCTTGCTGTCACGTTGGCAGCCGTTGCGCTCACCGGCTGCAACAACGACAACGAACAGGTACAACCCGTGGGCAAACCTGAGTACATCACCGTAAGCACCCACATCGGGGCTATGACCCGTGTTGCCACCAACGGCAATACTTCCACCTTTGAAGATGGCGACAAGATCAGCGTCTATTCCTGGACGGGCAATGCCGACGAAGTGAGCAATACGCTCGTGGTGAATAACGCTGTAAACACCCTCACAACAGGCAAGTGGGTGGCTGCTCCCATGATGAAGTGGAACGACATGACCATGCCTCACTTCTTTCTCTCGGTGTATCCTTCGAAAGCTATCATCGACTTCAAGGCGGATGCCGTAGCGGTAGATCCTGCCAAGCAGATGGAGAGCGACCTCTTGGTAGCCGTCAATGCAGGGGATAGCAAAAAAGGCATCACTGCCACCAACAACCCTGTATCGCTCAAGTTCGACCACGTCATGTCGAAACTTGCCGTGCAGCTCACCTTCCGCAACGAGTTCAGCGGTACACACACGGTAACTTCCGTCAGCGCCGAAGCGATGAATGCCGGCACCATCAATTACCTCACAGGCAGTGTAACGCCCACAGGTGCAGCCGCTCCGTTCACCCTTCCCGTGGTGAAGGCAAACGACACTTATGCCTCCGTGATTTTACCGCAAGAGATGAAGAAAATCACCGTGGTGATCGATGGCAAGAGCTATGTATATACGCACCCCACAGCACTCCAACTCGAAAAAGGCAAAACGCAGACCGTCAAACTTATCGTGGGACGCAACCGCATTGAGCTTGATCAAGTAATCATCAACGACTGGGAAAATGCTGCCGACATCACAGGCGGTGAAGCCGTAGATTAATGAACCATTCAAAGAAATACACATTCGTATGAAAACATCTCATCGTTTCTTTTCAATAGCAGCGGCAGCCCTACTCATGGGGCTGACCGCTTGCAACAAGGACGTTGTCGAGCCAAACGCCGACAATCTCCCCGACAACGCCGTGCGCATCACGGCAAGTATAGGCAATCCGTTCAGCACCCGAAGCACACCTCTTGTGGACGATGCCACCACCTTTGCCGAGGGTGACGAAATCTATGTTATGGCGACAGGAGGGGCAGGGCCCGATGCCTACGAGGGTAAAACCACTTACCGCCTCAGCAATGGCAAGTGGGCTCCCGCTGAAGGGCAGCACTATCTGCTTTGGAAAGCCGATCGACTCACGTTCGATGCATTTTATCCCGCTTCCGTAGCCAAGGAAGCTTTGGCTGCAGATGGGAACTTCAGCAAATTCATCTCCCACGTGCCTACCGACCAAAACACCAAGGAAAAGATCGCAAAGGCAGACCTGATGATGACGGAAACAGAGAATACGTACAACAAGGACGAGGCGGTAACGCTCCGCCTCTTGCACAAAACCATAAAAGTCACCGTCCGTATCAAAGCATTCAACAATGAGTACGAACCGGAAACCAAGGTGGAGAATGTACGCTTCATTATTTCAAGCATCAATCCCTCCATTACCGACACCAAGGAATACCTACCCTATACCGAGAGTGATGGAGGCGTAAACAGCTCTTACACCATCCTCTTGCCCTATGTCTCGGCAATCACGCTCGGTAATCTGAAAATAAATTTGCAGCCGAAAGGGCAGAGTCAGTTATCCGCCGACCTCACTTCTCTCTATGGCGGTTGGATAATCGGAAAGCATTACATCGTAAACCTCATCGTGGGTAAAGACAAGCTCGAAGTAGGCGAAGTTACCGTATCCGACTGGAGCGCCACGCAAGACCTGCCCGAAGGCCATGCCACAAAACAAGGTATTTTATCCACCGGCACAACGGGCATTACCATCGTGAACCTTGACTATGCGAAGGATTTCGACGAAGTAAAGGAAGTACTTGCGGGATACTTCGTGCTCACGGCAGGACAACCCGAACATAAATTCAAGGTTATCGGCTCTTCTGCCAACCTCTTCCAGAACGGTCACACCGTATTTCACGATACTGAAGCTACGGAAATTGATTTGAGGGAGGTAACAGGTATCACGGAGATAAGGCCTTCTCAGTTCAATGGGGGTACAAGTGGCGACCAAATCACAGGCTTAAAAACCATCGTATTGCCCCAAACGGTTACCGTCATCGGTAATGAAGCTTTTATCAACAATGTCAATCTGCAAACGGTGATTTGCCCAAACGTACGCACCATCAAAGAGGAGACTTTTATGGGCTGTACTGCATTAACAAGTATGGTTATGCCCTTGGTTCGAGAGTTGAAACGGGGCTGTTTCAAAGGATGTGCTGCCCTCCGAGAAGTCGAGCTCCGCACCGGCATCACGGAGATGGGTGCAAATGCCTTTACCGAAGAGATGGCCAGAAACATCGTTCTTAAGGTGCAACCATTCCAAAAACAGCTGGAGTGGAATGAAAACAAACAGGGCGGCACTGCCACTGAAACGGACATTGAACTGGGTGAGAATAAAGTTTTTGGCTTCGGCACAGATGCCACAAAGCCACTCATTTGGAAAGAAGTCAAGAACATAAATATGGGTTGATGAATTGTTTCAACCCGCGAAATATCAACATTAAAAAAGGACAGATATGAAATTCATTCAATCAATTATAAGTATGGCAGCCGCTGCGCTGCTCGTTACTGCGTGCAACAAAAACGAGAACCTTGCACCGCAGGCAGACAACTTCCCTGCCGACGGCGTAATACGTGTGGCAACCCAAGTAAACCAACCCCAAACCCGTGCCGGAATGACTTCCGACAACCTCACCGACTTCTTCATGCATGTGGAGAATCCTGTGGAAATGACAGGGAAATACACCTACTTCGTAAAGATGAAGAAAGAAGCTAATGCTTCATGGATGTCTTACAATCCGCAAGACGATAGTGCAATCAGTCAAGGCCTTCCCGTTTCGGAAAAAGTGATGCTTTGGCAAAACAAGGTAAATTCCGTAAACGTAACCGCCTTCCGCATCCCCAATAATGTGGTGGACTCAAACTGGGCAAGCGAACACCGAATTGGTGTGGAAACAGATCAAACCGTAAAAGCGAATATGGAGAAATCCGACATCCTTTTGATGATCAAAAAATCCGTCAATCCCTCCACCGATCTCACGGTTGATGGCAAGATGAGAATACAACTCGATCACTTCCTCACAAAGCTGAACCTTACATTCAAGCTCGGAACCGAGTTCAATCTACTGCCCGGGGGTACAGCATCTAATATTATCGAAGAAGTACGTATCGGGGGATCCTCTACCGGAGTGATGTGGAAATTAGGAGAACCATCCCTGACAATCAACTTCTCTAAACCAGAGGACATTCTGCCCCTTTCCACCAGCTATACCGCAGGCGAAGCCGATAGTAAAATGGCAGAAGCCAAGTATGAGTGCATCCTTATTCCGCAAACTGTACCCAACATGTATGCCAACACCGGCGATCCAATGACTCCTCCTTCCAATCTTATTATCAAAATAAAAATTGGGGGCAAGACCTATGCATGGGAGCACAAGAGTAATATTTTATTTGCCAATAATTCACAATACAACCTCACGCTCAACGTGGGCAAAGATGCTGTTACGCTCAGTGGCTTCACCGTGCAGCCATGGGGAGATGGCGGCAGTCACGATGTAGAAACGGAATAGTCTCATCAGCACAATAAGCAACATCGAATAATAGATAATAAGTAAGATTCATCTCCTTTTCGAATCTCTTAATCATTATTCATCATTAATCGAGTAGGAGGAAAACGGAGTAGTTTTCTTCCTACTTTCGTTTTCCGACCTCTCAGTCGAGTAGATAAAAGGGATTTCACCTTAAACCTCTCACA
>CAYSSP010000047.1:0-13647 GCA_964433815.1 uncultured Candidatus Cloacimonadota bacterium | reverse complement strand
TCTGAATACATTCCCATCGATAGACATTTTGGCTCTGCATTATGCAAAGGTCTTTCCTACTTAAAAAGCCGGTCAGTATCTGTGACCGGCTTTTCTTATGCCTGTGCCAAATAATGCGGATAACTGCCTGCATAGGATGCTTGACAAGATGCCTTGGTAACAATAAGGTGCGATCAGCTATCAGTAAGGAAACAGATTATGGTAAAAGATTACAAGAAAAGAATCTATGGCTTTGAATGCGACATTTACGGGCATCTGAACAATGCCAACTATCTGCATCTATTGGAAGAATCACGCAGTGAGGCGATGTGGGATATCGATATGCCGGTAGATAAGCTGCTGGAATTGGGCTGGCATGTCTATATACACCGCTATGAAGTGGATTTTATCAAGCCAGTGATGCTGGAAGAATTTGCTATAGTAAAAAGTACAATCCTGGAACTGAACCGGGCACGCTCCAAATGGTTGCAGGAAGTATATAACTCGAGGGATGAGCTCTGTTTTAAGGCCTATATCTACGTGGTGCACGTCAAAGACGGCAAACCTGCCCGTGTGCCGGATGAGATCTGGGAGAGATTCCTGCTCCTCAAATAGATGAGCCTGGACTCAGATCCTGCCCAGAATGTGGTTTGATTCGTTGATATAGCGCTGTACTAATGTGATAATCGCAGTGCTCCCGGCGATTGAGAGAAGCAAGAATCCAATGTTAAATACTACACCCAGATCAGGCCAGGGACTGCTGATAGAGGAAGAATTCACGAGATACCACAGTACTGCCATGAATTTGAGATTAGTGCGGGTGGGATTGGCACGGCGAAATTCCGGGAAGTCCTCGATCTCCGCCATCACGATGTAGGGTGCGAAGAGTAGGAAAATGCTAAAGGCACGCCAGTCTCTACGCTGTTTCTTATAGGTGCTCAGCACCCAGGTCCACTGGCGGAAAAACCAATAGAGATTAAAGAGACCTGCGGAAAAGAAGGATAACAGCATCGTGGTCTTCCAGGGGATATTGTAAAAGTAAGCGTCCTTGACTTCAAAATCGTAATCGCCTTCCTTACCCTGATTAGCCTCGATCCAGGATTGGAATCTCTGAGCTTCCTTTTCGCTAAAGATGGGTTTGCTGGTGCCTCGGTGATAGATCTCTGTAATCTCAGGAATATCGGCAATCTTTTGCCAGAGTCCGGTTTCGGCGGATTGGATGCTTTCGGAGGGATCAAGCTCGCCTTTGAGCACCAGATTGGCGATACGGGCGGATTTGACCGGTCCCGTGATGCGCGTGCCTTTTGTGTACAGCCACTGCTTTTGCATACACTCTCCTAATGGATTTAATTAGTTTAGCGAGCCCAAGGGACGCGGTCTTTGCCGCAGATCACCCAGCGCTGGCCATTGAATGCATAGTAGGATACATCTCCGCTATCCAAAGGTTCTTCCAGGATCAAGCCGCCCTCGGGATCGATGAATTCCATACGCATACTGATTCTGGCGTAGTCTCCATTTATGTAAAAGATGATATTGCTGATCTCCAGGAGGGCATAGCGCGCCAAACGATCTTGCCAGAGATTGCGCAGCGACCAGCTATTCATCCCGTTGTGCAGATAGTCGTTATCAACATTCTGCATTATGACATTGATATCCTTGGTAAAGCTTGCCGCATAGGCAATATCATCCAGGATAGATCTGATCTCCGTCTGGGCGTTGTCTTCGGGCTCTGTAACCCCACAGGCAGTGAGGAGCAACAGCAGTATAAGCAGAGGCAGGGCTAGCCTCAAGTGCGCTCCAGTACTGCGAGAGTCTCTATGTGCCAGGTTTGGGGAAACATATCAAAGGGCTTCAAGAGTTTCAGGCTATAACCTTTGGCGAGAAAGCTCTTCAGATCGCGGGCAAGTGTCATCGGATTGCAGCTCAGGTAAAGCACTTTGGGGATGCGAGCCCTGGCTATCACGCCGGGAACTTGCTCTGCAAGACCGCTGCGGGGTGGATCGAGAATGATGGCATCCTGATCTCGGGTGATCACTTTACCCAGAAGATCCTCGACTCTGCCGCAATAGAATTCTACATCCTTGATCTTGTTGAGTTCGGCATTCTTGCGGGCATCTTCGACAGCTTCGGGGACTTCCTCGATCAGGCTGAGCTCGCGTATTTGGGAGGCAAGGCTGAGCCCAATCGTGCCAATCCCGCTATAGGCATCGATCACGCGCTTAGCGGAGCCGAGCTGCTCTCTCATCGTATCGACGATCAGGCTGCTGGCACCGGGATTGACCTGAAGAAAGCTGCGGTAATGTACGCGGAAGGAAAGTCCCTGGAAACGATCTGTAATAAATGCTTTGCCCCAGAGGACGCGGTCGTCATCACCCAGGATTACATTGCTGCGGTTGCGCTGGATGTTTTGGATGATACCTGTGATCAACGGGAATTCGCTGGTGATCTGCTTTACGAGCAAGTTGCTGAAAGGCAGCCGGGCACTTTTGGTCACCAGGATCAAGAGGATTCCCTTGCCGTCGCTGGAGCTTCGAAAGCCGATCTGGCGGAGGTTTCCGGCGTGCTTGGTCTCTTCATAGGCCTGGACCTTGGATTTCTGGGCAAGTTCGATCACACGCTGGGCAATCTTATCAAAGATCGGCATCTGGATCTGACAGGCTTTGTGCGGGATCACGGTATGCGTCCAGCTTTGATACATCCCAAAGATCAGCCTGCCTTTGCGGGAACTCACCGGGAAAAAGGCTTTGTTGCGATATCCGTATTCCACCGGGGAGGGAGTGATCTCCTGGATCAGAGCGGGATCGACAAAGGGCTCGAAGATGCCCTTTATCAGGATATCTTTCCAGCGCAGTTGAGTCTTGTAAGGGGCCATCAGCCAGTCGCAACCGCCACACTGTCCCTTGGGACCAAAGGCTTCGCAGGGAGCTTCTATGATCTCTTTAGGACGGCTTTGGTAACGGATTACAGAACCAAAAGCGATGTCC
The DNA here is from genome assembly GCA_964433815.1 of uncultured Candidatus Cloacimonadota bacterium. Lineage (GTDB taxonomy): Bacteria > Cloacimonadota > Cloacimonadia > Cloacimonadales > Cloacimonadaceae > PHBP01. Next base: position 10,684 of record CAYSSP010000047.1, on the reverse strand, counting down.
TTCTTTTCCTGAGTAATACTGATATCGACGATGTCGCCGATCGCAGTGTAGGGGATAAAAATGGTCTTGCCCTGAAAGTGGGCAATGCCATAACCGTGGAGGGCTATGCGCTCTACTTTGAGTCCTTTAGCTTCCTTCACGTCATTCTCTGCAGGCGTTCAATCCTTGCTTTGATCGAAGAGTGAGTGCTAAAAAGGGAGACCTTGTGGCGGTTTTCTATCTTGGCCATAGCAAAGCTGTCCTTGGTAGTAGCACGGTTGTAGTTGCTGTCTATCTTCATCAGGGCGTTGATCATAGCGACCGGATGCACCAACTCTGCAGCACCTCTATCGGCACCGTACTCTCTCCAGCGGGAGAAAGCAGAGATCGGGATGTATGCGAGCAGCATCAGTACATTCTCCAGGATAATCACCAGGAAGAACGAACCAATGTTCATAGAATTGCGGTTTTCACTGCCGCGATTGGCAATAGCAAAAGCCAGAACGCGCGCAAAGAACATCACAAATGTATTGGCTACTCCGGTAAGCAGAGTCATCGTCACCATATCGCCATTGGACACGTGGCTGAGCTCGTGTCCGGCTACGGCTGCCAGTTCATCATCATCCAGACGATCCACCAAAGCGGAAGAAAAAGCTACCAAAGCGCTATTTACCGAGACACCGGTGGCAAAGGCATTGACTTCTGCTGATTGATAAATCCCGACCTGTGGGGTCTTGAAACCCATCTGACGTGACATCGCTTCAATACCATTATACAGAGTCAGTAACCTGCCGGTGGCATTCTGGGGATTGATCAGTTGGATGCGGTAGGATGCCTTGGCAATGGTCTTGCTGAGCAGCAGGGATATTATCGCCCCACCAAAACCAAAGACCGCACAAAGCACCAAAAGACCTGTATAATTCTGGATCTTGATCCCGGTTAACTGGATGATTACGGATAGTGTGATCACAACCAGAAGGTTGGTGAGCAGGAACAATCCGATTCTTCTCATAGCGTGCATGAACATCTCCTTGATAAGGTAAGGGGGGAGGAGATAGGGGCTCTCCTCCCCGGATAGACTGATTATTTCATCAGGATCATCTTGCGGGTGGAGCTGTATCTACCTGCCTGCATCCTGTAATAATAGATTCCGCTGGAGACAGCTTCACCGCTGTTATCGGTACCGGTCCAGGTTATCTTGTGGTTTCCGGCAGGCATCTCTCTGGAGACGAGGCTCTTCACGAGCTGTCCGCGGTTGTTGTAGATATTGATCGTGACAGGGCTCTGTTCCTTCAAGCTGTAGTTGATTGTGGTAACAGGATTGAAGGGATTGGGATAGTTCGAGCCAAGTGCTGTCGTAACTGCCGGTACCGAGGGATCCTGAGCATCGGTGGCGGTGATTGTCTGGCTGGGACCAGGCATCAAGTAGCTTCCATTGCACTGGGCATAGATCTGGTACTCGTATGTAAGCCCCGGGACAATATTCAGATCTGTGTAAGTGAGCGTCTGAGGCTCAAAGATCCACTGGTAAGGTATGCCGTTTCTATAGATGTAAAGCCCGGTTACATAGTCCGGCACTTCACCCGGCCAGGTCCAATTCATCACCATTGAGTTCTGTAGAGTGTATTGAACATTGAAGGTGATTGGTGCCTGATACATTACAAAATCGGCTGCGCTGCGGGCAGTGAAGTAGTTCACGCCGGAGTAGCGATTGACTATCCCGGTAAAGATACCCCAGTCCGTTGGGACGGGACTGCCGATATAATCGGAATCGTAGAAACTTGTACGGAAGCTGATAGTATTAGCCTCGGCATCTTCCAGCACATAGTTTTGTCCTGTGGCAAAGTTGCCTGTGGCAGCCTGGAATCTGACAGGATAGGTGGCAATCAGACGGGAATAGAGATTGTTCTGCTGAGCGGGATTAGCCATCCAAGCAGCAAGGTCTTCGAGGCTTACCTGCTTGCGCACAGGCATCTGGAATCCGGTTGGAAGCCCGGGATCTGCGACCGGCACAAATTGCTTCTGCCCGCCATACTCGGCTATCTTGCCGGTAAGATTGGGAATCAGATCACCGATCTGGTAGGTAGTGGTAATCACACCGCCAAAGTCATCGATCATCACACCCCAACTGGAGTCGTTATTGGCCGGATCTTGCACAAATTTCTGATGTCTGTAGCTCTGTTGATAGATCAGATTGACTTCGCCTGAGATGCGATAGACGGTATCACCCACCGGCATATCGGCAAGGTTGTTGAGGCTGGCAACCACAACCGGGAAGGTATAGACGGCAGTATTGACAGAGGAAGACTCCGCTCCCAGTATCGCGATCGCCTTGAGGGTGGTGGTAGTGCTGATGCTGACAGGAGCGGTATATAGCATAGATGTGGCAGTAGGGGTGCTTCCATCCGTAGTATATCTGATGCTGGCTCCTGCGGTAGTGGTGCTGATCGTTACACTCACGGGGGCAAAGAACAGCCCAGCAGGGGGATTGAATGTCGGGGCTGCAACACCGCCGGCAGGAAGCTGAATATCAGCCAGATTGCGGGGAGTCAAAAACACTCCGTCAGTTCTGGAATTGGGAATACCAACGATATCCATCGGGATAGTCGGGATCGGCGTGCCAATATAATCCACATCGTAGAAAGTAGTCCTGATCTGATAGTCATTGTCCGTATCGAAAGTCTCATAGACCACACCATTGGCAAAATTGCCGGTAGGTGCGCTAAAGCTTACATTCATCACCTTCACGACTCTGGATTCGTAGAGATCAAAGCTGCTGATCAGATCAGCGTAAGTGATCTGTATCGGGATGATCGGATTATCTGTGGAGGTCACGGATGTGATATTGGCAGTCGGCACAAACTGCAGCATCCCGCCATACTCGCTGATCTTGCCGAGGATTCCCTCTACTCCATCGCCCACATTGAGCGGAGTCGTGATCAAACCCGGAAGGTCGTCCACCAGGATACCCGCAGTATCATCCTGGAAATACTTCTGATTACGGAAAGTCTGCTTGAAGCTAAGATAAACCTCTGCCGTGAGATAATACACTGTGGTGCCATCGGCAGGAGAGGTGCGCAGAGCTGCCACTGTCTGAACAACCACCGGGAAGGTATAGACGGCTGTCGCCACAAAGCTGGGATCCATCCCTGCTGCCACTGCAATCGCTTTGAGCGTAGTCGTTGCAGAGACGTTCACCGGAGCGCTGTAAACCGTTGAGGAAGTGGTAGGAGTAGAGCCGTTGGTCGTATAGTAGATCACTGCGCCGGGAGTACTGCTGGTAATGGTGACATTCACAGCCTGAGTATAGACTCCCCCGCCCGGATTAAAGACGGGTGTGGCAGCCTGATTTCCGCCACCCGGGGTAAAAGTATGCATACCAAGATTATCGATAAAGTCCTGCGCCTGCACTATCCACTGGGAATCGTCCGCATTGGTACCTGCCGCAATTGCCCAATCCGTCACTCCGGAAACCACTGTCGGCTTGCGGATCAAAGTATGATTGAGCGTGGCATCTGCAACTCCCGCCACGGGCCAGGCCGTTCCCGGATCGTTCTGGTAAATTCCAAAGATATCGACCATCACATCGCTGACAAAGAGTCCCAGAGCATCATCTCCATTGAAATAGGTCACTGTGCTGGTAACGTCCGAAACAGCCAATATAGCTGCACTCGCCTGTGAGTTGGCGATTACATAGACATCCCCGTGTGCTAAAGTACCGGTAAGAGTGATTATATTGGTAGCAGACCAAGCTCCGCCATTGGAAGCCAGCTTTACCGTCACTGTGCTCAGATCGACCGTCTGCCCGGTTCCGTTGAAGATCTCGATCGCTTTGTTGTTTGATGCACCTTCCACATATTCTGAAAAGAACAGGCTTTGGGCATAAGGTTGAGCTGCCAGGAATCCTATTCCCATCAGCATTATTAATAGGATAAATACTCTATTCATCATTCGCTCCCTGCTTCTGATTGTTCTAGCGACTGGGCTTTCTCGATCAGAGCGTCCCAGCCCTCTTGATATATTATTGCATTCCCGGAAGATTCCAAATCCCTCAGATGGCTAATGCTTATCGTTCCTTTATCGATCATAAATTCCAGCATTATCATCACTGCCTCCAAATCTCCCAGATTAAAAAACGAATTGGTTACCAAATACTGCACTTCCGGCAGTTCCATCCAGAAATCCCTGAATCCATAGATACCCAAGACCCTATCAAACTTCGATCCATAGTAAAAAGCTTCCAATATCCCGATCAGAGAGGTCTTTGCCGCCTCGCTGTCAGTATCATAGAAGATATCCCACAGGCTGAGATCGCTGATGAATGATGCAGACAAGCTATCCGCACCCGAGGGGCTGAATTCCCGCTCCATAAAAGCTTCACCATAGGCTTCGATCAACGCCTGATATCCATAGGACTCACTGGGATATTGGCTGATAAACTCCTTGGCAATTGAGAGCTTTGCCGGCAAGTCCCGAGTGCGCTTCAGCACCAATGCCTGCCCTGCCATCTCCGTGGGATAACGCCCGATCTGAGCATCCAGATAGCCATCCAAGCTCTGATCCTGATTGCTCAGTTCCCACCAGCCGATGATATTTACCACGCGCTCCAGCCCTTCGTCATTGAGCTCGTTCCAGCCATCCTGATATCTGCCCAAAGCTTCATAAGCCAGCAGCAGACCCTTGATCACCGCCCCGATTTCCTTGTAGTGAGCCTGATCTGCAAAAGTATCCACAAGCTCCTGCCAAAGCTGATGCTCCTGCATATATTCTGCCAGATCGACTGCCAGTTGCTCCATCGCTTCCATCTCATCGGATTCCGCAAAGACCTGGGCTCCGGCTCTCAGATAGGTGCTAAACAGCTCTCGATAAAGAGGCTTGGCGGAGAGCGCATCGACATTGAGCTCCGTGATGATCACTGCTCTGGCCTGCAAGAGTGCCTGGATTGCCTCCACTGCCTTTGCCCTGTCTCCAGCCTCCCCGGCACTCAGCAGTTTTCCATAATTGGCATAGACCGCAGCCGGTGCAAGAGCTGTATAGCGGCGAAAATAGGGGGCGTCAGCTTCCAGAGAACCATCATAAAGAGCCCAATCCTCATCCGTCTCGAGAGCGCTCATCCACTTCAGATAGGCTACTACCATGATGCGATAAGCCTCGGGATTCTCCCGGTTTAGCATGATCAAACGCCGGGCGGCTCTCAACGCTTTGGCTGGCTCTTCCTGATTGTAGATCCAGGCGATGCTGACGTTGAAGTTCCCCGGCTCGCTCTGGTACCGCCTCTCCAAATACTCCGAGATCATACCCCGGTTGAAAGATGCCAGTACTGAGCTTGCTTCCGTGATCGCATCGATATCCGCATCCGAATCCAGCAGCGTACCCAGGGATGCTTCCACATCTTGCACCGCACGGGCAGTATATAGTGAATTGTAAAAGTCTTCCAGTGGTGTGGCCTGTGCCAGCACTATCCAGCCCAAAGCCATCAGCAATATCCCTATCCTGAGAGATTTCATCTCGTCCTCTATTCCAAAGGGTATTAACCCAGTTTATTTTATGCTCAAGTTTTGGTTCTTGGCTTACTGAGTCAAGGACTTTCCACAGAGCTCTGCTATATAAAGGCCAGGATAGGCGCAAGCACCGCCGCCAATACAAGCAAGTATGCCGGCAGATAGCTCAGGACGGGCAGCTTTGTCCGCTCGTCACTCTCCCCCATGCTGATGGCCAGCACGGCTCTGCCCAGTCCATAGGCGATGATCGCCAAAAGGATTGCCCATACAGCCAATAGCAGGTAGTTGCCGCTGCGGATAAAGGCGATCGCGATGAAGAACTCGCTCAGGAACAGCGGTGAAGGCGGTAGCCCGATAATAAAGACAAAGCCCAGCATCCACAGCCACCCACTTGCCGGATGCCGGGAAAGCAGACCCTTACACTTCTTATAATCTTTGTTGGCATAGAGATAGTAGATATTGCCGGCAGTCAGAAAGAGACTTGCCTTGACCAGCGAGTGCCCCATCACGTGGATAATGCCTGCCGCACCTGCCAGGCTCCCAAAAGATAAAGCGATCAGGATGATGCCCATATTCTCAATCGAGGAGTATGCCAAGAGCCGCTTGAAATTGCTGATCTTGATGATAAAGACCGCCGCTATAAACACAGATATCAGCCCCAATGCCATAAAGAGTTGCCCGGCGATCCTGCCCTCACCCGCTGCCTGCATTACCGCCTGCATCCTGATCAGTGGAAGCAGAGCCGTATTGAGCAGCGCTCCTGATAACAGTGCAGAGACTTGCGCGGGAGCTTCGGAATGTGCATCCGGCAGCCAGAAATGCAGCGGAGCAAAACCTGCTTTGGTGCCAAAACCTATAAGCATAAAGACGAATGACAGCTTCAGCCAAAAAGGTGAGAGGCTGCTTACCCGTGATAGAATATGCGGTATCAGCAGACTGGGAGCTGTACCCTGGGCAATGATCAAAAGCAATATGCCCACAAATGCCAAAGCAATCCCGATCGAGCAGATAAACAGATACTTCCAGGCCGCTTCTAGCGACTCCTTGTGATGCTCAAAGCTGATCAACATCGCGCTCGCCAGAGTCGTCGTCTCCACAAAGACCCAGATCAAGCCCAGGTTTTGGGATAGATTGGCAGAATCCATCGATGCTACGAAAGCCATCATACAGACCGCGTAGATGCTGCTCTGCTTGGGACTAAGGCCGGATCCCAAGCCATACATATATAGCACAGATGCCAGATACAAAACTGCCGAGATCAGGAAAAACAGTGCCCCGTAGCTATCTACGCCAAAGTAAGCCGCAATCGGGCTCTCCGGCAAGACCAGCCCTATGCCCAGCCCCAGATGCAGGAGGCTGTGAATTAGCAGCAGCGATTTATTCAGCTTGATATTCTTTAGTAGTATCGCCAGTAGCGAGGCTATTAGCGGAAAAGACCATAGTATCAGGTAATGCATTTTAATCCCTCAAAGTGGATAGCTCGTCGCTGTGAGCATCGTCAAAGGTATTGCTGATGCGCTTGATAAAGAGCACTGCGATCAATATGGAAAGCAAGATATCCAGCGATACTCCCAAGCTTACCACCATCGGCATCTCGGTCCCTATCGCCAGCGACAGCATAAAGATACCATTCTCCATAATCAAATAGCCCATCAGATGAGTAATCAGTTTCTTATTGGCGATAATGATAAAGAGCCCTTTCAGAATCGCCGCAAAGGCGATACCAAAGTGCAGAGGATAGATGCTGTGGCTGCCCTTTCCGCTCCACAGAGCGATAAAAAAGCTAAAGGCAAAGATCAGGGTCATACTCCCCAAAGAAAAGAAATTGGAGACAGAGGGTTCCACCTCGCGCTTGGTCTTGTTTTTCTTGATCGTATCGCTGATAAACCAAGGGATCAATACAGCTTTGAAGACAATTGTCTCCACCGCTACAAAGACAAATTCCCACAGGTTTAGCTCATTGGTCTTGAGCACGGTCAGTGCGAAAAGGATCAGTCCCTGCCAGACCAGGATGCGCACTATCCCACTGAGCATATTGGTGATCGAGGCAAAGAGCAGCGAGATGCCAAACAGGATCAATAAAATATCTGCCATCAGAAACCTCCCAGGTTGTTTACTATCAAGGCTGTCAAGACCAGCAGGGCAACTGATAGCGGGATGATCACGAGCTCCAGATTACGGCTGATCCGATAGCGCGGAATAATCGATTCCACCAGCCCGATCAGGACTGCCAGCGCCAGATTTCCGCCTATGAAGATAAAGGGAATGCCTATGCTGATAGCATTGCCGGGAATCAGGAAATTGCTGATCAGGGCGGAATAGATAACCATCTTGAGCGCTGCGGCATAATGCACAAAAGCCAGATTGATCCCGCTGGTATCGAGCACCATCACCTCGTGGATCATTGTCAGTTCCAGATGCGTGGCAGGATCGTCAAAAGGCACCCTTGCCCCCTCTACCAACATCATAATGAAGAGCGCCAAAGCAGTTAAAATGGCGATGATCACGCTCCACTCATTGAAGATATTGACGCTGTGCATATAAAAGAGATTGCCCATGCTGTCAAAACCGACCGAATAAGCCAGCGATCCGATAATCAAGAGAAATGCAGGCTCCAAAAAGGCGGTAAAGGAGATCTCCCGGGATGCGCCCATGCCCTCAAAACTGCTGCCGGTCTCCATCGCGGCGATCACGGTAGCAGCTTTGGACAGAGCCAAAAGGCTCATAAAGAGAAAGAAATCTCCCTTAAAACTGAGCAGCGATTCCTTTGAACCAAAAGGCACCAGCATCGCAGCACAAAAGACAGAAACCATCGCAAGCACAGGAGCTATCCTAAAGACGATGCCGGCACTGGGACTGTGAATCTCGGTTTTGCGCAGTAGCTTGAAAAAGTTGTAATAAGGCTGCAAGATGGAAGGTCCCTTGCGCCCTGCCCAAATCGCTTTGGTCTTGGTAATCAGACCCACATAGATCAAGGGCAGGAATATGATAAAGATCAGATTTACATGCATCAGTTCACCTCCAAGACCCAGATCAACAGGGCTATCAGCGCCACCAAGAGCCAGGTAATATAGCTATTCGTACGTCCGTTGTGGATCCCGGAAAAGAGCGACATAAAGCGCGTAATCAGAGATGACAAGCCTCGGATCACACCACTGTCCAAATAGTCTATCACTTGCTCCTCATAGGCGATCGAGCCGGGGAAATAGCCCTTGGGAGCATCCAATTTGCGCTTTTTGTACAAGAGCGGCTTCAAAAAATATGCCAGCGGATCGACGTAGGCTGTTGCAGTGTACTGCATCTTGGTACCCGAGCCCCGATATCCGCAGCCCCAGGTAGAATAAAGCTTTGGCTTGCAGATTCTGCGCTTTACGAAATAGATCGCGATAAAGCAGATCAACAGCATCGCCAGAATGATAGATACCGATTGCAACACAGCTATCAGGCTGTGATAAGCTTCGAGTGAAAATCCGTATCCCGCCAGTAGCTTGTCCATTACCAATAAAGGCAGCCAACCAAAGAGACCAAAGACCAGGCTCAGGAGCCCCAGAATCAGCGGACTGATCAATAGTGCCGCTCCGGGTTCCACTGCCTTTGCGGCCGCTTCACTGCGCGGATTACCGCAAAAGACTATCGAATACAGCTTGGAAAAAGCGATCAGTGCCAGCGCGCTTACAATTGCCAAAATTGCTCCCGCCCCCGCGGATGAGACGCTCTGAGCCAGGCTGCCCTTGCCAAACCCCAGGATTATACTGCCAAAGATCACCAGTTCCGAGATAAAACCACAAAAGAGCGGCAGAGCCGAGATCGATGCCATCCCGCCCAGAAAGAGCCGCGAACTCATAGGCATCCTCCTATCCAATCCGCCCAAAGCGTTGCAATCCAGGCTGTGACAAGCAAGCAGCACATTACCGCTTAAGTAAAAGAGCAGGGATTTGAAGATACTGTGAAACAGACTGTGCAAGAGCGCCCCCAGCAAGGCAAGGCTCGCCATCGCTGGATTGTTCAGGACTAGCCCAAGCTGCCAAAAACAGAGCGCAATCCCGATGATGCCGATGTTTTCGATCGAAGAATAAGCCAGGGAACGCTTCAGATGCCCCTCCGCCAGTGCGTGGATCACTCCGTTGAATGCGGTCACCAGCGATATTGCCAGCAGGATATAAATCTCATAGGCTTGCCAGGTGCTATTCTGCATCACCCAGATAATCCCGAAGATGCCCGTCTTGATCATCAGGCCACTCATCATTCCGGAGAGATGCGAGGGTGCCACCGGGTGTGCCTTGGGTAGCCAGGAGTAAAATGGAAAGAAGCCCGCCTTAAAAGCAAATCCCGCCATCAGGAGCCACTTCGCATAGTTGCCGATCCTGGCAGCACCCAGCATAAAGCTACCGCTCTCCATATACATGAGCGCGAATCCTGCCAATAGGACCATTGCGCCGATCTGCATCGTTACGAGGTAGTAGAGCGCTCCGCTGCGTGTTTCCACGCTTTCGCGGTCGTAGAGGATAGCCAGAAAAGAGCTCAGGCTCATCAATTCCCAGACCAGCATAAAGACCAGGCTATTTGCCGAGAGCAATACCAGATGCATCGAGAAAAACATCAGGCAGAGCCAGAGCAGATGCGAGGCCATACCCTTGGTGGGATGCACCTTCAGATATCCCCGGGCATAGATTGTCCCGATCGGAAAGCCGAGGCTAAAGATCAGCCCAAACCAGGCAGCCAAAGGACTACAGCTTAGCCATGGCAATCTCAACCCCCCCGACCCCGGTAGCAGCAGTTGCTTCAGATATCCGCCAAAGCTGATGGCAGATGCCAGGCAGATCAGCATTGTAAACCATCCGCTGCGCTTCATCAGGGCAGGCAATATCGCCAGCATTAGCACCAATAAACCTATCGTGATCATTTTACCCTCCCCAAAAGCGAACAGATTGCGTGGATTATGCTGAGGGGATGGGCAGGGCAACCCGGAATATAGAGGCAGGCAGGATGTGTCTTCAGGAAAGCCCTGTCAAGTGCAGGACTATCCATAAAGATGCCACCGCTGATTGCGCAAGCTCCACAGAGAATCAGCAGCTTGGGCTCCGGGATGGCTTCCCAGGTTTCCTCAAGCGCAAACGCCATATTCTCCGAGATCGGTCCTGTTATAATCAACGCATCGGCATGGCGCGGAGATGCCACCACATCAATACCATAGCGTCCCATAT
>CAYSSP010000046.1:0-14938 GCA_964433815.1 uncultured Candidatus Cloacimonadota bacterium | reverse complement strand
TACGGTCGGGATGTAGCGCAGTCCGGTTAGCGCGCTCGGTTCGGGACCGAGAAGTCGCTGGTTCGAATCCAGTCATCCCGACCATTACTTTTTGGGATTATCATGCTCCGGTAAAGCCGGAGCATAGTTCTTATAACTGCAATTAAACCTATAGGTGTTACCGTGAGCAAAAGCAAAGAAGCCAAAACTAACTACCTCAAGCTCCTCCTCCCGTATGTGAAGAAGGACAAGGGCTTGCTTTTATTCGGGCTTTTTGCGATGCTGGTGACCTCTGCACTCAGGCTGCTTGATCCCCTCATACTGGCGCATATCATAGACAAGAGCATTCCCAATAACGATCTTACAGAGATGTTTCGTTATGGCATCTTCTTTGTGGTAGTGGTAATCTTCTCGGGACTGCTCTCTTATCTGCAGATCGTGCTGCTCTCCAGGCTGGGAATCAAGATCATTACCCAGTTCAAATCAAGCGTCTTCAAGCACCTACTCAAGCTCCCCATCCCCTGGTTCAATCAACAGCCGGTGGGTGAACTGATTGCTAGAGTTGAAAGCGATAGCGAGCGTGTGAAAGTGCTCTTTAGTGAGCTTTCCATCATGATAATCGGTAACTTGCTGTTCTTCGTGGGTGTATTTGTTGTACTCTTTACCAGAGAGCCCAAGATCACTGCTCTGATGGTGCCTGCCATTCTGGTGTCGATAGTGGTCTATTGGTTCTTGATTAAGTATCTGTCCAAGTTTTACAAGCGTATCCGCGAACGTTATGCTGATATCACGGCAAAGATTACCGATTATGTGCAAGGTATGCAGTTTATCCAAGTCTTGAATCAGGAAGAGCGGGTGATCAAGGAGCTGGAAGAATCCTCAAAGGCCAAGAAGAATCTCGAGACCAAGACCTCCTTTATCGAGTACGGTTCTCAGGGTGTCTTCATGTTCATCTTCAACGTCGTCTTTGTGGTGGCTATCATCCTGATTTCCGCTCCCAAGATACTGGTGGGGGCAATTACCCTGGGTACTTTGATCATCTTTGTGCAATACATGTACAGGATGATCTGGCCTCTTATGCACATATCCGAGAACGTTATGCAAATTCAGAGATCCTTTGTATCACTGAAAAGAATACTGGAGCTTACCGAACTGGGTACTGAGGATGAGCTCTTTACAGGCTCAAAACAGCCAAGCTTCGACCACGAAATTGTCTTTGAAGACGTCTGGTTTGCCTATAAAGATGAAGAGTGGATTCTCAAGGGAGTTAGCTTTACCATACCCAAGGGAAGCCAACTTGCCCTTGTCGGTGCATCAGGCAGCGGTAAGACAACAACAATAAGTCTGCTGTGCGGCTTCTATCCGATCCAGAAAGGGCGGATCCTCATTGATGGACAAGAGCTTTCCACTCTTGATTTTCGTGCTTGGCGCTCCAAGATTGGGCTCATACTGCAGGATATCTTCCTGTTCCCGGGATCGATCCTGGAGAATGTAAGGGTCTATAACAACGAAGTGCCGGATGAAGACGTGCATAAGGCTATAAATATCGTTCAGCTTGACGAGTTTATCCACAATCAAGAGCTGGGCTTGGATGCAGAGTTGGCGGAGCGGGGACAGAATATCTCTCAAGGCGAAAAACAACTTATTTCCTTCGCCCGGGCATTGGCTTTCCATCCGGAATTGATCATTATGGATGAGGCGACAGCATCGATAGACCCGCAGACTGAAGCCAAGATCCAACGCACTATGAAGACTGTCCTTTCAGGCAAGACTGCCGTGATCGTGGCGCATAGGCTGACCTCTGTCCTCGAGGCTGATCAAATCCTCTTCTTCAAAGATGGCGAGATCATCGACCGAGGAAATCACCACGAGTTGATGCAGACATCGGAAGAATACCGCAAACTGGTTGAACTGCAAATGCTCTCGGAGGATAAGAGTGAATAAGAACCTTCGCTGGATCTTCCGTCAGTGGGCTACTCAGAAGTGGTTCATCGTGATAATGGTGTTTTTTACACTCTTATCCTCTGCAGTTTCAATCGCTTTCCCAATGATCTTCCGCAGCTTGATCGACATCCTGAAGAATCTCCCGGCCGCTGAGATTCTCAAGGCTGATCATGTCCAATATCAAGCAGCTATGGATAAGATCTGGCGCGTGATCATGCTCTTTTTGGCAATTGGCTCAGCTCAGCTTATCACAGGTTTTTATCCCTCTTTCAGAGCACTGGTCAATCTCAGGTTTGAACACGCTCTCAGGCTCTTTTACTTCCGCTTTATAGCCAAGAAAGACTATAGATTCTTCCAGAAATACCGTACCGGCGATATCGTTACCCGCCTTACCGATGATCTATCTGAATTTCCCAAGATCAGTTGGTTCCTCTGCTCAGGTATCTTCCGTGCTTTCAATTCTTTCAGTATGATAGCCTTCAGCTTGGCAGTGATGTTTTCGATCAATTGGAAGCTGACCCTGTTTTCGATCTCACCTCTGCCTCTGATGATGGCTGTGTTCTATCTTACTTCGGATCGTCTTTACAAGAACTTTGAGCGCAATCAACGCGCTATCAGCGATATCAATTCCCAGCTCGAGATGAGCTTTTCCGGAATACGCATAGTGAAAGCATTTGTTTCAGAAGATAAGTATAACCGCTTCTTTGACATGGCTTTGGCAAGACGTTTTAAGACTGAGATGAGCGTAGTAAAACTCAATGCTATCTTACATCTGATCTATGAATATATTGACTACTTCGCTCAGATAGCTGTCATCCTCTTCGGTGGTTACATGGCTGTGAAGGGTCAGATTTCTGTTGGTACTTTCTTCCTTTTCTACACCTATATGAGTATGATGATTTATCCGCTGCTCGATCTGCCTCAGCTCTTCGTCTCCGGCAAGCAGGCATTTGTCAATATTGACCGCTTGGAAGAGATGAAGGATGAGCCCAGTTTCGCGGAGCAAAGACAAAGCGGGGAACACCTGGATAGATTTGAAAGCCTGGCTTTTCAGGGAATTGACTGTCAGTATTTCGATAAGACTGAGCCTGTCATCCGTGAATGCAGCTTTGAACTTAAGAAGGGGGAGCGGATGCTGATCCTGGGAGCTACAGGAGCAGGCAAATCGACTATTGCCAATATGGTGGCTGGGCTGGTTCCACCCCAAAAAGGCAGCATAATGGTCAATGGGAAGAACCTTGATCAGATCGATCTTGCCAGTTTCCGCGAGATGATTGGGTTCGTACCCCAAGAGCCTGTTCTCTTCGGGGGTAGCATACGGCATAACATAGGCTTTGTTTCCAAAGACTTATCTCAAGATGATTACGCGACAGCAGTGCAGGCTTCACAGCTCAAAGCCGAGATTGGAGATTTCCCTCAAAAGGATGATACGATCGTGGGATCACGCGGTTTGGGCGTCTCGGGCGGACAAAAGCAGCGAATCACCATTGCCAGAGCTTTGGCAAAGAAGCCGGAATTGCTGATTCTGGATGATATCACTGCCTCTCTCGATGCTGAAAATGAGGAGAAGCTCTGGAACGACATAGACAAGCATTATGAGGGGATCAGCGCAATTGTGATCTCGCATAGACTTTCGACCTTGCGCTATATCGACAGCGTCCTGTACATAGATTCCAAAGGCTATTGCCACAAAGGCACGCACGACGAACTGGTCTTTGCCAACAAAGAATACCACGACTTCTTACACGAGCATCTCAAAAAGTAATTACCACCACTGCTTAAATGTTCTAAGCTATTCTGCTTAGTATTACTTAGCCCCCTCCCTTTCAATCGCTGCATGCTAAAGCATTGTTGAATAGTCGTATGATGTATGTTCATGCAGGATTCAAGCAGGATGGAAGCAGGCTACAAGCATCCTGTCAAGGAGGGCCCTTGTCTCGCCGAGACAGGATTAATGTTTTTAACTGAGTAAATTATCTGCTTAGAAAGTAGATCCTGGCAGCTTTACAAATGATTTCCAGATAATCAAATGCCTCATCCAGATCCTTCCCAAAGGCCAGGAGGCCGTGCTCTTTCCAGATCAAGGCTTTGCAGTTTGCCACACAATCCGCGGATGCGATGGCCAGCTCCATGCTGCCGGCTTCCTCGTATGGAGCTAGAGCTATGCCTTCACTGAGATAGTACTTCATCTCGGGCAAAGTTTCCAGCAAGGTCTGGCAGAAAGCCTCAGGATCAGCATACTGAGCAGATCTCGAGAGCGCAATAATCTCATCGGGATGAACGTGCAGCACGACTTTGGGAGGGTTAACCCGAGCCTGGAACATCTTCTGCAGGGCTTTATGGCTGTTCCACTCGGAGGTGGGCTTAGCTCCTTCGGGATAGATGCTGTCTTCTTCTGCTGATACGCAAATCAAGACCAGAGCAGCCATTGGGTCACGCGAGATCTGTCGGTAACGAGAGCCTGTGCGTGAGACCAGGAAATACTGGGCGGGATCTGCATCCTTGATCAGGTATTGATCTTTGAGGGCTTGTGTGATATTGATCGAGACATTGCCGGCATTGGCCTCTGCCCAGCCCATCTGCCAGATTCCGGATGCGACATCGGATAGTGTTGAAATCAGTTGAGGCAGCCTGATGGGGACTGCCTCATAGATATATTTTAAGTAGTTGTTATTCATTCGCTGTTTGAGCTCTTCTCACGGCAGATCTTTTCCACTTCCCGGAAATTGACTTTTCCGGAAGCCATCATCGGGATATCTTCTATTACTTCAAAGAGCTTGGGGATGGCGATGGCCGGCAGTTCTTTCTTGAGCTGCTTCAATACAGCATGCTGGTCAAAATTGCCTGTAGTAACCGCAGCAACCACATCGGCACCCTTGGTGGGATGGGGTACATCCACTACGCAGCAGATGATATTATCCGGGAGAAGCTTGGAAAGCACTTCCTCAACTCTCACCAGCGATACCATCTCACCGCCTACTTTCACAAAGCGTTTGAGCCTGCCTTTGTGCCAAAGGTAACCATCTTCATCTATCAAACCTATGTCGCCGGTCTCGTACCAGCCATTACGGATGCGCAGGGCAGTCTCTTCAAGATCGCCCAGGTAGCCTTCCATAACGTTATCACCTTTTACCAAGATCTTTCCTTCCTGATTAGGACCGAGGATCTTATCGGTGTTGACATCAACGATACGTACTTGCACGCCGGGGATCACCTTGCCAATGCTGCCCATTTTGTGATTACCGGGATAATTTACGGAGATCACAGGGCTGGTCTCTGTAGCTCCATAACCCTCATAAACGGAGATATTGTGTTTCTTCTGGAAGCCTTCATAGATCTTATCCGGTAATTTGTCTGCGCCTGCCATGGCCAAACGCATGGTGCTGAAATCGCCTTGTTTCGACTTTTGCAGATAGCCGTAGTAGAAAGAAGGAGTAGCAGCCATGAAGGTGGCCTTGTATTCGCGCACCAAATCACTAACCGTCTTGTATTCGAGAGGATTTGGATAAGTAACCATGGTAGCTCCCAAAAGGGTTGGAAGCCAGAACTGAGTTGTGAGACCAAAGACGTGGAACATCGGCAGGATCGACATGAAGACATCGTTGTGATCCAAGGTTACGAGCTTGGGCACGGCATCCACATTCTGGAGGATGTTTCTGTGGGAAAGCTGAACTGCCTTGGGTTCTTTCTCACTACCACTGGTAAAGAGGATTACTGAGACTTCGTTCATGGGGCCGCTGTGTACCAGTTTCTTTAGTACAGAATAGGGGAGTTTGCTCATCAGAGCAGCTTTCAGCTTTGATAGTGCTGTTACCTTGAGCAGGATATCTTCCACAAAGATCATATGATCAATCGGCTCAAGCCCAAGCTTATCGAGCAGCTTCTTACTGGTGATGATGGTCTTGAAGTTACATTTGTTACGGGCATACTTGCAGTTTTCGATAGCACCGGTGGCATAGTTTATCATCACCGGGATCTTTCCGTTGAAGAGGGCACCGATCACCCCCAGCATTGCACCCATGGAAGTGGGTAGCAACATTCCGATATACTTTCCGGGGATACCGGCCAGTTGTTCTTTGAGGATCAATGAAGCGATCAGCATCCGACCATAGGTGTAATCTTTGTCCGTAGCTTTGTCTATCACAGCCATCCGGTTGGAATGCTGTTTCGCGGATTTAATGAACCGTTGGTGGAGTTGTTCCATATTCTACCTCTTAGTTTATTATATGCAGCCAGTCTTTGAGCAAGAATTCCAGCCTTCCGATCAATAGAGAAATACGTGCCATTACAGTATAACCGAAGGATGCTCCAAAGCTTACCATCAAAAACCACATTCCAATCTTGGATGGGACTGCGTATGCTCCTTCTTGTTTCTTACTGAAGTAAAAGAAATATATCCCGCAGATAGTGCCGATGATCAGCAGGAAGTTGCCTATCGTTGTCTGTAGTGAGCCGGGAACAACGGGATTGATCATCGTTGCGGTCATTTGTTGAATCAGATCGCTCTTCATATATCTCAGCATGCTGATGCCGGCTGAAACTCCGATCACCAAGGCGATTGGATAGCGTGATACCCACTGTGTCTTGGGATGCAGTCTCATCAGCATCATTACGCCCAGTGCAGCCGGGATCAGGAGGATCAGGTTGCCGCTGAAATCGGTTACAAGTTTGGTAAAGAGATTGGGCAGCAGAGTGTTGTATATGATGTAAATCAACCAGTAAGCAGCAGAAAGGCCTACGAATACCTGCTCTGCCAGCTTGTAAAAGGGGTTGTCCTTGTAGAGGAAACTGAAGATGCTAAAGGTAAAGAAAGCACCCAGATACAACCCGAATACGCTCATGAACTCAGCCATCAGTTTACCTCCTCAATGTTTACTTTGCGGGCTTTCTTCTTGGCCAGGAAGACCTTTATATTGCCGATTGCGATAAAGACAAGTATCAGTAAGTGAGCTACTGATTGGGAATCCATCTTGGCTGTTGCCGGGCCATCGACTCCAATCAAGCCTTCATATTCCGCAGCAGCTTTGAGGCCTCCCAGGAGCCCTATGAGTTGGTTTTGACTATTGATATAGGGAATGAAGCCGGGGGCAGAGATCGCTGTAGTTCCGCCTGTTACAGGCACCCCAAACATATCATGCGCAGCCATGATCCACTGCTTGATCCCGGGATCACCTGATGACATCGAGGAGATATAGGCAATGTCCTTGATTGTTGTAATTTTTGATAGGATTGGGATGGTCTTGTACTGCATACCGGAAGTATCTGTGGGATAAATCTCCGCCATCGAGCGTCCCATAGCCTGAATCGTAACCATTCCGCCTACCTTGTAGCCCAGATTGACATAGTCCTCGCCATAGACCTTACCGGGATACTTCGTCATCACATTGCGGAAAGCTTGATCCGCCAATTGGGGACCCTGAGGCCATAGTGCGGTGGCGATGATCTTGTGTCCTTTTGACCAGGCATGCTCGATCATTGCTTCTGCCATGGGTTGCAGCTCTGTCATCGAGGCCGGATCATAGTCAAAGGAGATAATGGCAACTGACCCTGCAGGCATCTTTTCGACCAGACTGTGTGCCATGCGTACATGGGCAGAACTTTCTGTCTTCCAGCCGATGGGGAAGAGGAGAGGCAGCATCACTGCCAGAAAGAGCACCAAATAGATTATTCTGCGTTCTGCGAGAGGACTTAGCTTCATTTGTCACCTCCCAGATAGCTGCGCTCTATACCCAGTATTATCCTGAGGCTACTGCCGACTATACCCAATGCAGCACTTATCATAATCGCTCTCTGGGCTGCAGAATTGGGAAATTCCATTATGAAATCAGTGAGCTTGGGCAGATGCAGGAAGCCGATCGAATCAGGCAGCCAGCCGGTTAGCATAGCGCCGAAGCTGCTTCTGCCAAGGATTACGATCACTGCGGTAATCATTAGCAGGTTGGATTCAAAGCTGCGAATGATAAAGGCTCTATAGGCAGCGGAGGCTATATAGAAAGCCAAGAGTGAAAACATCGTGGCTGAAAGGTGTTGATAGACGTATTCAAAGAGGTAATCAAAAGGCTTGAGTCCCAGCCAGGCTTGGATTGATTCACCATTACCCAGGATACCGCGAGTCTGCTCCATTCCCCACAGAGCGCCCACAATCAGCATCGTGGCAAAGCTTATCAAGCCTGCCAGGTAGAATGGCCAGTCCTTCACTTTGTTCTTGATCTTGGTGCTGTTAACGCGGATCAGGCTCACCTGTCCCAATAGCATCGCAAAGCCGGAGATGATCATTATCCATTGCTCCAAGGTCTTGTTGATCGAGCTGAAAGGACGATGAGGGATAAACTCGGACGTGATCACGATCAAGCCGGCGAATAGCACGAGCAGCAGAGGTAAGTTCTTCTTCATATCATCGCCCCCTTATCCCAATTCTTTGCTGAAGAAAGATACAAACCAGTTTTGCCCCAGGATTTCCATCAGGATACCTATCAGAATCAAGACTATAATCAGGAGCTTGCCAAAATCGTGTCCCTTGAGGCTGCCCAATTGCTGTGGATCTTTGGAGAGATAAGCAGATGCGGCAAAGAGTTCCTCGCCTATAAGTGTATAGTCACAGGAGACCACAAAGAAAGGAAGCTGATGTGCCTGAGCTGTTCCAGCCGTCTGGATGGCGCCAGTGCTAAAGCCTGTCTCTGCCAAGATCAGCGATTCTGCATAGAAGGTGCCCAAAAAGAAGTTCGCCGCAGGCTGTTCACGCACCATAATGCCATCAATACCTGCCACATAGCCAAATTGATCATCGGTGAGATAAAAGATGTTCTGCTCTTTGTAGGCATCGGCTTTGTTCGCCTTGAGATAGGCTTCCTTTACCACTTCCCGGGAAGCCGATAGCACCATGGAAAACCTGCAGGGCACTATCAGATCGGTATCATACTCTGCAGCTTTGTAAGCCAAATGGCTCAGGATGGTCATACTGGCAATGGTCTGAATATCATCCAGATCGCCTATTCCGGGTACGAAGAGGATAGGCTTGCCCTTCTCGGTGGCTCTGCCAATCGCTTCGTCCATCGAATCAAGCCCGTTGATTCTCCTGATAAACAGGTCTTTTCCACGCCTTGCCAGGAAGATATAGATCAATATAGCTGCACTGATGGCTATCAGCATCAGAAGAAATGAGAGCTTATCCAGATAAAACCACTGTTCTCTGGGAGTCCCGGTGGCATAGATCGTAATACCATCATCAGCGAAGAGACGGTATTTATATGCTTCATTCGGATTGAGCTCTTCGTCTTTTAGCTCGCCCTCTGCTCCCGTAAATGTCTCCATATCCTGATAGACACCAAGGCTATCGGCTTTGGCGATGATCGCCTTGGAACTATCAGAGAATCCACTCCACTTTAGGATCAAGGCATTTCCCGCATCATGGGGGGCATCCTCGATCTTGAAGATACCAATAGCCTGGAGCCCGGTGCTTACCAATAATATGGCAAGCAAGACCAGCCAGCCCGGCGATATACAAAGTACTTTCATAAAGCCCCTTATTTTGACATCAATTCCAGTATCTTATCCGAATGAGCCTTCAGACTGTCAATATCAGTCTCATTTAGCTGCTCTTTATTAGTCTGAATCTCATTTATCTTTATCACCTCGTCATATATCAAGCGGAAATACTCCTCAGATATCAGATCAGGGCTTTCCACAAGCTGCATATTCTGGACAAGCAACTGCCAAAAATCAGCCTGCATCAGTATCTTAGCCTGATCCATCCGGTTTGTATTCTTCAAAACATCTATCGTAAGGGTCTGGATTCTGCTCCATTCTCCCAATAGCATTAGAGAATATAGCTCATAACTATTGGTTTCCCAAAGCTGAGCTTCATATTTCTTGCGGAGCTCATCCATCCCGGAGCTCAGATCATCCCACTGGTTTTCTCTTACCATCTTCTTGATCTGATCCTTGCTTTCCTGCTCCACATCTCCCAGCATGGTAGTTGCTGCAAGCGCTGTAAGAGCTGCAAAGTTCATTTCAAACTTGGCTTTGTCCGATGTCTGGCTGGCCAATAGGAGGTCGGCACTGATTACGCCTATGGCAAAGAAATCCCGGTATATAGAGCCACCGGATTGATATGCTTCGCTTGCCAGTCTTTGAGAGATATGATTGGGGCTGATTATCTTGAGTTGCTCAGTGATTAGTTTGATTGAGGGCAGGGGAGAGTAGTTTGTTACCTCTTGAGCGATTTCCTTGCCGGGCAGCTTCTTCTTATCCTTGTCACAAGCCGGCAAAACGATCAACAGGCTCAGCACTATCAATAGGTATGTATATTTCATAAAACTCCAAGCCCGTATATCTTACGGACATAATGCTGTGATTACGGGGTGCACGATACAGGATATTCACCCCTTACGCCAATGCTTTTTTGCTACTCAGATCGTGTCAATTTCTTTTTTGGTAGCACCTGGGTTTCAGATATTCTTGAGGTCGTCCCAGGCTCTTTGGCATTCAGTGCAGAGATGATAGCGGCAATGCCTGTGATAGAGCTCGATCATGCCCTGTTGATATGCAGAGCGGCTATTGACCTTGCGCCTTTGATTCTCATTGATATGCTTGCTCATAAAGCGGGTGATATGATTCTCATCATAGGCATCAGCATCCAGCCAATCGGCAAGGATTGCGTCACGTTTACCATACTGCGCGTGCTTTTCGTAATAGAGATAGAGGATAGGCAGGTAGATATTGATCAGCATCGTGTTGATCAGGCTCTTTCCGGGTTTGGGCAGCTTCGGGGTGGCATTATTGTCAAAGAGATCCATAAACAGCCTGAGTCTGTGTTTGTGGTCTTTGCTCGTGGCTTCAATTCTCTCAAGAAAGAAGCTGATCGTTCCGCTTCCCAAGCTCTCATAAAGCAGATCCAATAGAGCGATCAACCTATAGACGGGATGGCTGAGAGGTCTGATTCTGAAGAGCTGCCAATCTGTATTGAGATTGCGTGCATAGTGATGCTGAAGCTCATAGATTTGCCGCAAGTCCTCGATATTTTCAGCAGGTAACAGTTTGTGACTTCTGGAGAGCAAGCCGCTGCTGCATAGAAAGATACTTTTTAGTTCTTCACTGCTAAGCCCCTCGGCATACCAGGAGCGGATCAGGGAGATCGGGATGCCCTGAGCCAGGCTGATCAGATTGAGCTTGTTCTTGTCATAGCCCATAGCCTCCATCATTCCCTCATAGAGCAACTGGTCAAAATCGCTGATCGAGAGCATGGCATTGAATCTGCGCACTTTACTGTGAAACCTTAGCTTGCCGTAGATCCCCAGCGTGCTGAACAGAGCGTCGTTATCGATAGCCGACAATAGCTCGCAATAGCGGTTCAAGCCGGATTCCTGCTCAGGAATATGCTCTGCCAAAAGCTTTTGGATGTCTTCGGAAAGCTGTTTGTCCAGTTCCAATATCTCGATTGGTGTGCCATCCGCACTGATAGTATAGTCCTGAGTCTGGTTGTGTTTGAGCACTACATGCAGGATCACCGAATCGTAATGATAATCATCGTCGTGCGAGTGTGCCAGCCAATCTCCGGTCTTGAGATGTATCTCCACATTGCCTTTGATGGCTTCATCCCCGATCTGCAGGATGACGTTGCAAAAGTCCGGCCCGCGATTTGTATTGAATTGTCCCTGATAGATTACCTTGACCGGCTTGCCCGATACCGTCTTCAGGTTTGACTTGAGGTGTCCGGCATCCCAAATATGGTATAGAAACTTTTCGTCCATCAGAAATAGCGCTGCAGCATTGCGTATCTGGCTCGTGCAGAGGGCGACTTGTGATAGGTCTGGGGTGTGTATTTGATGGGATTGGTGATGATTGAGATCAGCTTCATGGATTGAGTGCGGCTTAGCTTGCTGCAGCTTTTGCCATAATATGCATAGGAGGCTGTCTCGATGCCATAGATTCCCTTGCCCCATTCGATATAGTTCAGATAGAGCTCCAGCATCCGCTTTTTGCTCATGAGCGCTTCCATTATCACCGTTACCTGTATCTCCAGATACTTTCTGAAATAGTTGCGGTGAGTGGTAAGGAAGAGTGAGCGGGCAAGCTGATTGCTGATGGTGCTGGCTCCAAAGCGAATCTTCCCGGACTTTTGGTTGCGCCTGTGCGCCTCTTTGATCATCGACCACTCAAAGCCAAAGTGCTTGTAGTAGTTACCGTCTTCCAGAGCGATCAGCATATTCTGGGTGCGCATCGGAATGCGCTCCAGCTTGATATACTCGTGATCCTGTATTTTATATCCGCGCTCTACCCATCTTGAGACCATCAATGGGGTAAGAGGCGGATTTACCAAGCTGAATAGCAGACAAAAGAATGCGATGATTCCCCAAAACCAGAGATGGGCAAACAGGATAAAGCGCAAGATGCGCCTGGGCAGGGAGCGTTTGTGCCTCTTTGGTTTGGCGGGAGTCTTTTTCCTGTGGGTTGCCATCGATCTGTAGCTCCAAGTGATTGTAAAGAAGCGGCAACAGATATCTTTCCGTTGCCGCTTAGCTTACATATCTATAATAAAGAGTTATTTCTCTGCCTGGACTTTGTTTACATAGTCCGCAAGTCTGGCTTTACGACGTGAAGCGGTACGCTTGTGGATAACGCCTTTCTTGGCGGCTTTGTCAAGCTGGGAATAAAGATTGGAAAGCATTGCTTCTCTTTCTTCAACGGGCATCTCTGCCAAAATCTTCTTGGAAAGGGTCTTGATAGTTCTTTTGACGTAGTTGTTACGTGCCTGGCGCTTGGCATCGGTCTTCATTCTCTTACGGGGCGATTTGTGTTGTGGCATCTTATCCTCTTTATATTTTGTTAAACATTTAAACCAAAAATAAATGAGCCTATTTCATGTCAATCACTTTATTGAATTTCTTTTGTGAATTTCCCAAAATATCAGATCGATAACTACTTACGAAAGCATGTGGCTTTATCCAGTTTGTGAGTCCTTATGATCTTTATGCTTGAGGAGTATGATCTTAGGGTAGTATAAGGAGTGCTGTAAGGGTTGTTTTCCGTGAATCGCTTTCCATTGTCACTTTACACGAGATCATACCCATTCCTGCTAACTCTCCTTAGAGATTCTTTAATGACTCTTTAATGACTCTCTAATGATTCTTTAATCAAACTAAAGATTCATTAAAGAATCACTATAGAATTATTACAGATATGGTGCAGGGGGCCTGCATAGACTGAGGATGAGTTTCTGGGAGCTGAGCGTGATCCGAGGGTGAAATTCCCGAATCATGCATTCCAGTATGCAATATATTCGGAGCTTTGGAAAGCTCCGTTACGTGCGTATCGTGGCTTTCCGAAGCTACGCCTACCTGGTGAAACGTGTCATCGCAAACTGCATATTTAATGATCCTAATGCAGCATAGCTTAATCACTATATAGGGCTTGGATTCAGATAGTTCTTGACAGTTTAGCCTGTTTAAATTTGAACTGGTAGTATCTGAAGTTGTATATATTAAAAATAGATAAAGAGGTCTGAAATGTCCGAAGCTACTATTTACAGATTATCGGCAGAACTACCACCGGAACCGGTATTTGAGCCGGGAATCCGCAGGGCACCGGATAGGGGATTAAATCTTTCACCAGCGGAGATCAAGCTGGCGGTAAAAAACGCTTTGCGCTATGTTCCGCAAGAGCTGCATTCGGTCCTTGCTCCTGAGTTTTTGAATGAACTCAAAAGCATGGGCAGGATCTACGGCTATCGCTATCGTCCCCAAGGAAGGCTCTATGGCAAACCAATCGATCAATATGAGGGTATTACAGCGGCTCGTGCCATGCAGGTGATGATCGACAACAATCTGGATTTTGACATTGCTCTATACCCTTATGAACTGGTTACCTACGGAGAGACAGGGCAGGTCTGCCAAAACTGGATGCAATATCAACTGATCATGAAATACCTTAGAGTGATGCGCGAGGATCAGACTCTTGTGGTGGCATCAGGGCACCCTGTGGGACTCTTTCCATCGCGTCCGGAAGCTCCCAGAGTGATATCTACCAATGGATTGGTGATCGGTAAATGGGATAATCCAGACGATTTCAAGAGACTTACCGCTCTGGGTGTAGCAAATTACGGCCAGATGACGGCTGGCGGATGGATGTATATCGGACCTCAGGGGATAGTGCATGGCACTTATATCACCCTGCTCAATGCCGGGCGTAAATATCTCGGGATTCCCAGCGATAAGGATCTTAGCGGTGTGCTTTATATCTCCAGCGGACTGGGCGGAATGAGCGGTGCTCAATCCAAAGCTGTCGAAATAGCCGGAGGTATCGGGATTATCGCGGAAGTTGATTATAGCAGGATAGAAACCAGACATAGCCAGGGCTGGGTCTCCAAAGTATCATCCGATCTGGACGAAATCTTCAGGTGGGTTGATGAATACAGACTAAGCGGTAAACCCATCTCGATCGCTTATTACGGCAATATCGTAGATCTCTTGGAGTATGTCGATCAGCACGGGGTCAAAGCGGAGCTTATCTCAGATCAGACTTCTTGTCACGCCGTATATGAAGGCGGTTATACTCCTGCCGGATTGAGCTTTGAAGAAGGCAGAGCATTGATTGCCAAAGATCAGGCTGCTTTCAATGCCAAAGTGGATGAATCGCTGATAAGGCATTACGAGGTGATCAAGAGACTTACTGCGAAGGGAGCCAGATTCTGGGATTATGGCAATAGCTTCATGGCATCGGTGTTTGATGCCGGGATGAAGGATATTGCAGCCAATGGAATCAATACTAACGAAGGCTTTATTTGGCCGTCGTATGTGGAAGATATAATGGGGCCTCTCTGTTTTGATTATGGTTATGGACCGTTTCGCTGGGTCTGCCTATCCCGCAAGGATGAGGACCTGCGAAAGACAGACCTGATGGCAAAATCCCTGATCGATCCAAAGCGTAATGCGATGGATAGAGATAATTACCATTGGATTGCCACAGCAGAAGAGAACAAACTCGTGGTAGGCACCAAAGCCAGAATCCTCTATGCCGA
>CAYSSP010000045.1:0-15060 GCA_964433815.1 uncultured Candidatus Cloacimonadota bacterium | reverse complement strand
TTCTGAATACATTCCCATCGATAGACATTTTGGCTCCGCATTATGCAAAGGTCTTTATGAGTGCATAGGAGGCCTTATGAGACGCTTTTGTTTGTTTTTTGTATTTATCTCCCTGGTGCTCGGTGTCTTTGCGGAGACCGTTGTGCTCGCACCCGGAGAGAATGGTGCGAGAGCGCTTGGTTCCACCCCAAACGAGATAGTCCTGGAATTCCAGATCAGTTCGTTTGTACGGGAATCCATCAGTATCAACAATCTTGATTACAATCAAATCCGGCTGCCCGGCGAAGGGATCAGTCTGGATATCGGGATGCCGGAATTACCGGTTATGAACCGCAGCGTGATCATCGATGATCAGGCAAAGATGCGGGCAGAGGTATTCGATCTGCAGTATCAGGACATCGAATTGAGAATTGCCCCATCCAAAGGTAATCTGATGAGAAATCAGGATCCTGCGCTGGTGCCCTGGACTTTTGGTGCAGCGTACCAGGAAGATGAGTTTTATCCGAGGCAGCAACTGGAGCTCTCCGAGCCCTATATCTACAGAGATTACCGGGGTATTACGGTGAAGACCAGTCCCTTTGCCTACAATCCGGCAAGGGGCATCCTGAGGGTTTATACCTCTTACAAAGTGAGGTTGGTGCCGGATGGTCCGGATACGATCAACACCTTCAATTCTACCCGGGGCGAGATCCTGAGGGATTTTGCCACTGCTTATGAGCACCACTTTTTAAACTGGGATAGCAGTCGTTATACATCGCTCTCCGAAGCCTTTGGCAAGATACTGATCATTTGCCACAGCGCCTATACCGCTGCGGCACAGCCTTTGGTGGATTGGAAGCTGCAAAAGGGTATTGCGACCGAGATGGTCAGCACTGATGTAACTGGGACTGCCACAAACTATATCTGGTCTTATATCGCCACCTATTATGCCAGCAATCCTACACTGATGTATGTGATCCTGATTGGGGATTATTCTCATATCAGCTCAATGGATTACAATGGTGGCGCTGCTGATCCCTACTACACTCTGCTTACAGGATCAGATAACTATCCGGAGATCTATGTGGGCAGGCTGTCATCGCAATCAGCCACAGATGTTACTACTCAAGTAAATAAGATTATCACCTATGAACGTGATCTGGGCACGGGAGCTACTTGGCTTTCCAAGGCTACCGGTATTGCCAGCGACCAGGGTCCCGGTGATGACAATGAATATGACTATGTGCATATGAACAACATCCGCACGGATCTGATCAATTATGGTTATACGACAGTGGATCAGATTTATGATCCCGATGCTTCGGCTGCCTCGGTGTCCACGGCTCTGAACAACGGACGCGGATTTGTGAACTATTGCGGGCACGGCTGGGAATATGGCTGGTCAACGACCGGCTTTGACACTGCCGATATATGGGCTCTCTCGAATGGTGGAATGTTGCCATTTATCCAGAGTGTTGCTTGTCTGAATGGTGATTTTGCCAGCTATACCTGTTTTGGTGAGGTTTGGCTGCGCAAGAGCGGTGGCGGTGCCATCGGGATCTATGCCAGCTCGACCAATCAATCCTGGAGCCCTCCGATGAGCGCTCAGGACGAGACCACAGACCTGCTTAGGCTCGATACCAAGATTACTATGGGCGGGATCTTCCTCAATGGTGCGCTCAAAATGATAGATGACTACGGCAATGCCGGTATCGATATGTATCGCACCTGGAACATCTTTGGCGATCCTTCGCTGCTCTATCGCAGCAAGACTCCCCAGGCGATGACTGTGACCCACGCCAATGTAATCAATTACAATACAACAAGCATAACGGTTACTACAGGAGTGGCTTATGCTTATGTGGGAATCAGTTCTGAAGGCACGATCTATGGCAAGGGTTATGCCGGGGCTGCCGGGACAGCTACAATCAGTCTTTCCGGATTACCTGTTACACCCAGAGTCTTGACCGTTACAGTCACAGCTCACAATCGCGTGACTTATGTCGGTAATCTCTATCTGGGACACATCTGGACGGGAGCTGCTACCACTAACTGGTCTAATCTTATGAACTGGAATTCCGGGGAAGTGCCGGATAGTGGCTACGATGTCTTGATTCCTGCCGGTGCACCCAGATATCCCAGCACTTATGGTGCCGCATCATATTGCCGTAATATCACGGTGGAAAATGGTGCCAGCCTGACAATCAGCAGCTTTAATCTAAACGTTGCCGGAGCCGCTAATTTCTACGGGCAGTTGGTTATGTCCAGTGACTCAGGTAACCTGTACGTAACGAGCACCTTGACCTTCTCAGAAGGTGCTACAGCCAATATTACTGCATCCAGCGCGGAGATCTACTGCAGCAACAACCTCATATTTTCAACGGGTTCTAATGTGCAATTTGCCCTGGGGTATCTTGAGTTTACCGGGACAGGCTCGGGCTATCTGGTAAATCACAGCAGCAGTACCCAAATCAACCACCTGAGGTCAAATAAGGATTCCTCTGCCTTTAGTGGATTTGCAGCTACCAGCTCTCAAGCTCTGACAATCAATGGTAATATCTGGAACTATGAAGGCTCCAAGTTTGTCTCGTATTACACAGGGACTGTATTTCTAAAGGGGAATCTCACTGATTATAATACAGATCCTGCTTATGGAATAATGCTTTACTCCGGGACTCTGAAACTCAATGGAAGCTCACAGAGTATCTCCTTGCAGGGTCCGGGTTGCTTCCTGAAGAACCTCACTCTCGCACAAAGCGGGACAGTGAGCTTGGGCTACAATCTGGTAGTAGAAGGTAACGTTGTTATCGATAGCGGAACTTTCAATGCAAGTTCACGCACCATCACAGTTGGAGGTAACTGGACAAATAACTATGGTCATACAGCCTTCACGGAAGGCACCAGCAGAGTAATCCTCAATGGTACGGGGGATCAGGCGGTGAGCTCTGAGAACTTTAATATTTTAGAGCTGGCAAAGCCTTCCGGTAATATGCTGATCAATACCGGCTCTACTGTTACTTGTGTCACTTATGATTGGACATCCGGTGCCTATACAGTTAGTGGAGGCACCTTTACAGTGGCTGATCTGAATGATCCTGGTATCTATGGCACAATCACTCTAAGCTCCGGGACAATAAACTACACTCAGGATACAGTCAGTTACATAGATCTGAGAGCCAATCTCACCATCACAAACGGTACTTTCAATGTCTATGGCGGCAACAGCAGTATGTACTTTTCTTACGGTGATTCTGCCACGCTTACGATGAATGGCCCCGGTCTCTTTGATGTGAAGAATGTAGGTATCTATATCCCGACCAGTCCAGTATTCAATGATAACATCACAAATGGTACAATTAGGACCACTGGAAGCTTTGGCTGTCAACAGGCAGGATTCAACCCCAGCGGTGGAATACTCACTATGTCCGGTCCAAACGATGCCACTATCTCAATGATAGCCGGCAGTAACCTGCACAAGCTCCGCATAGACAAAGGCGCCACACGTGCTGAAGATGGAGAAGACCGAAATTGGGAAGCCGATAGAAATGGACGACGCAGAGAGCTTACCCGCAACAACAGCGTCTCAGCCACGACCAATCTGGACATCAATGACTATTTCGTGCTTGCTGCAGGTAGCTTTACTGCTCCTTTAGAGATTACTATTGGTGGTTATTGGTACAACTACGTCGGTCCTGCAGGATTTATTGAAGGCACAAACACCGTGGTCTTTGATGGCAGCGGACATCAATACTGTCAGCAGAGCGAAGATTTCTACAACCTGACCATCAACAAGAGCGGTGGTGCCTTGCGTCTGAATGATGGCAGCATTACCGTTACTTGCCAGAGCTATACCTGGATTGCCGGAGCTGTAGATGTCCTGAGCGGAACCTTTACTGCTCTCGATCTCAGTCAAGCCGGCATCTACGGCAATTTCTACAACAATGCAGGCGGTACGATCAACCTCTATCAGGATGCGCAATACCCTGATCTGAATGGCTTCCTTTACAATTACGGAGGTACTTACAATCTCTACGGGGGAAACACAGATTGTTATGTCTCTTATG
Source organism: uncultured Candidatus Cloacimonadota bacterium (assembly GCA_964433815.1). GTDB lineage: Bacteria > Cloacimonadota > Cloacimonadia > Cloacimonadales > Cloacimonadaceae > PHBP01. The sequence goes on along the minus strand of CAYSSP010000045.1, from coordinate 11,017 downwards.
CTGCTGATGGAGGTATAACACAGACCGGTGGCATTATAGACTTCCACGACAAGGGACTACGGATTATGCCATCATCCTTTGCTTGCACAATCAACGTGACAGGCGGCACCATCAGGACGGTTGGTACATTCAACATTTCCAGAGAGAACACTGTCTTTGCCGGTGGTGATGTCGAGCTCTACGGCACGACCTTGTCTCCTATCCTGGGAGGAACCGGCTCCAGAATCTATAATCTAAAGGTCAACAAACAAGTCGCAACCCGTTCTGCTGAAAGTTCCGATCCCGTGGTCACCCGGGGAGATCCCATCCCGCCTCCGGACGATCGCGTCATCAATGCCTATCTTACCGGAAACTTCGTGGTATCAAACAGCTTGACCATCACTTCAGGCGAGTTTAGCCCCGGTGCTTATACTCTCGATATCTACAACGACCTCCTGATCTACGGAAAGCTAACTATGACCTCAGCCGGCACCATCAATTGCTGGGACGATGTAAACTGGTACAATGGCTCCGTGGGAAATATCACCAATGGTACCATCAATGCAGGCTGGGACTGGTATTTCCATCCCGGCAGTACTGTCAATATGACCGGAAGCACTGTCAATATGGTTCCCGATTATGACGCCACAATCATGTGCAGCAGCCCCAATGCCTCCTTTGGCAATCTTACTCTGAATGGAGGCGGAGGTGGTGAAGGCTGCACTATCTACATCTACGACCTTAGCACGGACATGCTGAGAGTGAACGGTAATCTCCAGGTCAATGACGAAAACAGTCTTTCTTTGGGAGAGATCTCTGCCAATGTAAACGCCAATCTCACCAGTATGGCAGGCTCCTATATCAGCGTAGGAGATGGCTCAACTCTCACGATCTACGGCAGCCTGACTCAACTGGGCAATATGTCCACTGGCCCTGGAACCATCATTGTCCACGATAACTACTCTCCGCAAGACTCTTGCACGCTAATCATCAATGGCGGTTCATTTATCAATGATCAGGCGTTTGTGGGTGTCATAGCCTTGAGAGGCACTATTATCCTGCAAAGCGGATTGCTGGAGATTACCTTCAATTCGGTCAATATCCTTGCCAATACAGACAGCCAATGGACCGGTGGAACTTTCCGCTGTGGCGCAGGCTTTAATGCCACCACTGCCGGTAACTTCCTGCCCACCGGAGGTACTCTGGATATGGTATCCTCTGTCAATCCTGTCCTCAAGGTGAACAATGGCAACCACTTGAACCACTTACGTATCTATCTCGGTACGAGCAATATCGTCTATCTGAACGATGCGATTACCATCAAGGGCAATGTGCTACTGGAGCGTGGAAACTTGAACACGGGTAATTACGGCGTTACCATCCACGGGACTTGGAACAATCTCGTAGGTCCCGGCTATCTAAACGAAGGAACTTCCACCTTTACCTTTGCCGGAAATCTCGATAATACAGGCTTCCTCAGCAATGAGACCATCTACAATCTGGTGATAAACAACAGCTCCACAAATTGGGACAATTTCGAAGTAGCCGTCGGAAAGACTCTTACTGTCCTAAACGACGTCCTGATCCAAAACGGAACGCTGAATCTCAAGACGAGCGCCAATCTACTGGTTACGCGGGATATCATCATCACTGCCGGAGCAGGGCTCAATTGCTATGCCGGAGCGGGGATTATCACCAGCTTTGGCAGAGATTTCGTTGATAACAACACCAGTACTAATACCGAACGTGGTTATAGCTGCGGTAGTTCTCAGCTCAAGGCGACCGGCAGCGTTGCCTCCAGTATAACCTGCTCCTCTCCGCAGTTTACTGTCCACAACTTTGAGATCAACAAAGCCTTCAACGTTCCGGTAAATCTGATGGATAATCTCTATATCTCCGGAAGCTGCAATATCGTCCAGGGAGTTTGGAATAGTAATGTCGCAGGATTGAGCCACACAATACTCTCCAGCCTGAGCATTGCCGGAGATGGTGCTATCAATTCCACCCAGGCTGATATCATATCCTTTGCCGGTGCTTCACCCAGCAATCTGACAGTCTTGGGCACGGTTAACAACTGCAGTATCTACATTGCCAAGAATAGCCCATCACTATCGGTTTATCTGCAGAGTGACTGCAATCTGCCGGGATTGAATTCACTGGAAGTGATCACAGGAATACTGAACCTGAATGCCCATTTCCTCGCAGTTGGCAGTGATGTGTTGGTAAACAACCTTGGCACCTTGTATATTATGATCGGTTCGTCCCTGAGAATGGCAAATGGAAAGACTCTGGCAGTACAGAGCGGCGGAACACTCGATATCCGCGGGACAAATACCAATCCTGCAATACTCACGCATCAGAGTGGATACTATACCTGTACCATTTACAGCGGTGGCACTATCCGCGCTGATCACGCCATCTTTGAGTATATGAGCGGCAGCGGGATCTACGTTACCAGCGGGGCTACGGTTGATCCCTCATATCCATTTAACTACTGCACCTTCCGCAATGGCAACGGTGGCAGCACCTTGCTCAAGATTCATACCAGCCAGAATCTGGTGATCAACAACGCTTCCTTCCCAGCCAATACCTGGGGCGGAACCTACAACGTCTCCAAAGCTATAGATGCGGGTACGCTGCAGTTCACCAATGCCAGCGGTGAATTTGCCGGTGCTGCATACGAACAGGATCCTTTCAACCGGATTAGCTGGGCTGCTCCTGATCCCATCAGCAATCTCCAAGTCTTTGTTGATTCGGTGTCCGGGATCGTAACCCTTTTCTGGAACTACCCGACACCCGGGACAGAATTTCGTATTTATGCGGCCGATTCGCCAGAAGGACCCTTCCTGATGATTGGCAATACCTTCTCCCAAAGCTGGGGACATATCCCCGGAGAGGGCAAGAAATTCTACCGCGTCACTGCAAACAATTAAAACCCCAAGCTCCGATAACCCTAATCCTGGGGGAACCACCCGGTTCCCCCTTTATTTGTGCTATGCGCAGTGCTCCCCCTGTTTTGCCTTAAACAAATGCCTGTGCTATCTATCACTGATGAATCCCTTTCACCGGCATTTGTTTGAGTTAAAACGAAAGCCTGATGCATCATACCTGATTATCACTGGCTGCATTGTTTCTAACTCGTAATCCTGCCGATCAAGACATGCTTGTCAATTCGAGACTGGCAAGGCTGCTTATAAGTAAAAACAATAGCGTGGCAGTCATTGCTGCCCACTTGTGGGTGCGTCATCCTGACGCACAGTCATTCTGAGCGACAGGATGTCGCTCCCACGCTCCACCACTTCCCCACTAAGCGGAGCGCTGTTCTCCGCTTTTATCTGCTGTTCTCCGCTTTCTCTGTGGTAAAGAAAATCCCTCCTTTCTCTTTTACTCCTTGTTAATCCTTCCCCTTTGAACCCGCTGGCAATACACACGCACTGCACTGGTGATCCCCTTGTCGCCACTAGGGAATCACTAGGGGATCACAAGAGGATCTCCAGAGCATTCAAGCAGGGAGAATCAGTAGTCCGGAGGCGAGGACTCCCGGAACGCAATTGGGACCACGCCTAGCCCCTCCTAAACCGACTCTCCTCTCCACAATCACCACAATCTCGCTTTCAGACCACCCCAAAAGGCTCTTTTTGCTTGACAAGTTCAAGCCCGGAGATAGTCGTGATATCTGAGAATAAATAGATAAACAAGGAGATATAGATGCTTACCATCGACTGGAAAGAGAGGCTGAATAAGGACACGGACGATTATTTGCAAACCAAGCTGCCAAACCGGGACTATGATTTTGAGATTATCTTTATCGCATATCCCGAACGCGTCAATGGTAAGATCCCCAACGAAGTGATTGTGCACGTGGCAAATACCATCCTGCAAAGGCTGGGCAAGACTCACGAGCAGTACCAGAGCTTCTTTCGCTATCTGTGGACCAAGAAGGGTGAATATGGCAAATTAGCCTTTACCCAGATGATGTCCAAGCTCTTGCCAAAGAAGCCGGGGCTCTATTTCCCGATGTTGGAAGAATATCTCAAGAGTGCTAATCAGCAAGAACTTAGCTCCGTGATGGACAAGGTGATGCTGCCGCTCTTGCGCAAATCTCCCGAGAAATATCTGGACTATCTTTACACTTGGAGCAAGGCAGATAATCCGCTCTTGCGCAAGCTCGCTATGAATACCGCGATCAAGCTGATCAAGAAGGTTCCGGAGCTTACGGGACAGGTCTTTATGCATTATCAGCATCAGTGGTATTACCCTCTGGGCGATATGCAGTCCGAGCAGATAACGCTGATCAAAGCCGTTGCCAAACTCGACACTGAGCTTTATCGCAAGATCTTTTTGGAGCTCGAAAACAATCGCGATCCCCAGATCGTCGAGATCCTCTGCGCCTCTATTCAGGACTATGATGCCGATCTGGAACGCATCGTGGAAAACTGGACCAAAAGCGGAAATGCCAAGGTCAAAAAAGCCGCGCTCACCGCTCAGCGAGTACTACTAAAGAAGAAGGGCAGTAAGTAAATGGATCTGACCCTGTTTATTACCAGCGATGGGATGGAGAAGCTGCAGCGCCGGATTGCCTTCCTGATGAACGATGAGCGTCCCAAGGTGATCAAAGCTCTGGCAATAGCCCGGGAATTTGGGGATTTGTCGGAGAACGCGGAGTACAAAGCTGCTCGCGAAAGCCAAAGATCAATCGATGGCGAGATCGACTATCTGCGCCGTCGTGCCGCTCACCTCAAAGTAATCGACAGCAAAAACATCCCCAAGGATATGGTGCGTTTTGGCGCTTATTGCCGGGCGATCGATACCGAGACGGGTGAAGAGCTCCTCTATCGGGTCGTGGGGGTCGAAGAGCTTAGTTTTTCCCAGGAAGAGGGCGTGATGGCGGTCTCTGTGGTTTCCCCGATCGGCAAAGCCCTCCTGGGCAAGAAGATCGGAGAGATTGCAGCGGTGATGGCACCGATGGGTATTCGCCAGCTTGAAATCAAAGAAATCAAATGAATACGGAGATACAATGAAAAAGAAAGACAGCGTGAAAAGCAAGTTAACCTATGAACGCAAGAATTTCTGGAAAGCTGCTGATGCAGTCGAACGCAAGGCTGCAATGGACTTTGCGGTGGATTACCGTGACTTTCTGGATAGATGCAAAACTGTCCGCGAGACCATTGCCTACAGCGTCGAGAAGCTGCACAAGGCAAAGTTTGTGGCTCTTCCCGCCAAAGGCAAGCAGAAACGAGTTTACAGCATATTCCGTGGCAAGACCATCGCGATGGCAATCATCGGCAGCGAGCCGATCTCTGCCGGGGTCAATATGGTTGCCGCACACATAGATACACCTCGTGTCGATCTGAAACAGAATCCGCTTTATGAAGATGGCAACAGTGCTATGGCCTGTATGCGGACTCACTATTACGGCGGGATCAAAAAGTATCAGTGGGTTTCGACTCCCCTGGCCCTGCACGGCACGATCGTCAAGAGCGACGGCAGCTTGCTGAATGTCTCTCTGGGCGAGAAGAAAGACGAGCCGGTCTTTATCATTCCGGATCTCTTGCCGCATCTTGCCAGAAAAGAGCAGTATTCCAAGAATCTTGCCGAGGCGATCGACGCTTCCAAAATGAATCTGATCTTCAGCGGGATGATGGAGCCCGAAGCCGAGGAAAAGGATGCCATCAAGGCGTATGCCATCAAGCTTTTGAACGATCGTTGGGGCATCACCGAGGCAGATTTCCTTTCCGCAGAGCTTGAGCTGGTGCCGGCTTATGAGAGCCGTGATGCCGGGTTTGATGCTTCAATGGTCGTGGGCTATGGTCAGGACGACCGTATCTGCGCCTATACCGGGATGCAAGCCCTTTTGAACAATGCCAACGAGAAGATCAAACGCACGATGGTGGTCTATTTCAGCGATAAGGAAGAGGTCGGCAGCCAAGGTGCGACCGGCGCACACTCCATCTTTATCCAGGATTTTATCAGCAGTCTGCTGGCTCATAATGGAGAAGACAACGGCAGTGCCAATCTGCGTAAGACCTTTATGAACAGCCAGATACTTTCAGCAGATGTGACGGTTGCAATCGATCCCAACTATCCGGGAGTTCACGAACGCCAGAACGCCATCCTGTTTAACCACGGCATCGGAGTCTCCAAATTTACGGGTAGCGGCGGCAAATCCGGTTGCAACGATGCCAATGCAGAATTCATCGCCAAAGTGATCAGAATCTTCAATACCGCCGGAGTCTTCTGGCAGAGCGGAGAGCTGGGCAAAGTCGATGAAGGCGGCGGTGGTACAATTGCTTATATACTAGCCAATCTCGGTGCGGAAGTGCTTGATTGCGGAGTCGGCCTGATGGGCATGCACTCCCTTTACGAGCTCTGCTCCAAAGCTGATCTATACTCCACATTCAAGGGATACAAATCGTTCCTGATTGCGGACTAAATGTTTTAATTCCAGAATACAAGGAGAGGAAAATGAGAAAGCTATTGATCCTGATCTTTGCGGTAAGTCTCATCGCAGGGTGCGTAAGCAATAGGACCTTTAGGGCAGAGCGCGAACGCATAGGCAGAATTGAATTCCAGCAATGGAAAGATATCGAAAACCTCAATTATCTTAGAGAAGAATATATTGGCAGAGCAGACAGCCTGGATTACCTGATGGCTCAATTGGACAGCGAGCTGGGTCTCCTGAGGGAAGACCTGATCTCGCTCAATACCGGCATCATGGAAGTCCGTGGCGAGTTTGCGGACTATACGGAGCGCAATGATGCGGCTATCATAGCCACTATGGATCGCATCCAGTCCACCGGCGAGCGCATCAACCAGATTGACAGCCAGATGGCGCAGGTCAATGCCCTCACGGAAGCTCAAAGACAGGAGCTGGCTCAATTCAGGCAAAACTATGAAGCGACAGCTACTTTCAATGAAGACGTGATGATTGATTTTGACCAGCGCTTGGAAGCCCTGCGCGAGAACCTGGCAGTCTCTCAAGCCAAGCTGGATACCATCGACCAGCGTTATAACGAGTATGCTGCGGACTATGCGGAACAACTCACTACGACCCAAGAGATGGTCTCGCAGATGGAAGTCACCGTTCAGGGTGATCTTTCCCGCCTGGCCAGATTGCAGGAGACTCATAATCAAGCTGTTACTCAGACCGATACCAGAGTACAGGGAACGGTCGAACGCATCGAAGCTCTCGAGCGTCAAATGCAGAGAGAGCACCACTCCACCGGCGAACTGATTGCCATTGTCCAGGAGCTTGAGGGTAATATCAACGAGGTGCAGCAGATGGTCATGGAGACCAACAACCGCATCATGTCCAGCATGGACAGCAACCGCAACGAAACCTCTGCACAGCTTGCAGATATGAACAACCGTCTGGAACAGATGCGCACCACCTTGGCAGCCACCCGCAACGAAATGAGCGGAGAGCTTGGCACTGTCAGCCGTCAGGTCAGTGGTGTGGCAAGTGAGCTTGCTGTCGTGGCAAACGACCTCGAAGCAGTCACTTCCGGCACTACCAGAGGCCGTGCTCAGACAGATCGCGTAGTCAATAGCTACAACAATGCCAAGGCCTATTACGATCGTCACAATTACGAACAAGCGATCGTGCGTCTGGAAGCCTTTGTCAATGCCAATCCCAATCATGATTACGTTCCGAATGCCCTCTATTGGATTGCCGAAAGCTATTATGCCGGGCGCAACTTCCCCAAAGCCATCCGTGCCTTTATGGATGTCGTGGATCGTTATCCCACCCATGCCAAGGCTCAGGATGCCAAGATCAAGCTTGCCATGTGCTATTCACGCCAGGGCGACAACGAACTTGCAAGAACTACTCTGGCCAATTTCAAGTCAGAATATCCCAGCTATCACAACATGAGGCTGGTCAACCGCATATTGGAAAGCCTGAACTAACTTATTGATGCAAAGATATCTGCTCTTCTTGATCTTGTTGCTGAGCCTGCCTGTTTACGGGCTGCAGCAGAGGCAGGATGCCACCGAGCTGGCAGAAAGCCTCGCCAATATGATCAATATCGAAGAGCCGGTATTTATAGAGCTTAGAACCGGTGAGTGGACGAGTTCACTTGATGTCTCGCTGAGAGAGGCCCTGCTGGCACGCGGGGCAGATCTCCGGGAGAGCTCCAGCAATCTCCATTCACCGGTCTATTTAACTGATCCTGATGATCAAGAAACAGCGGACAGACAATCGCTGCTTGATCAATATGGTCTCGAAACCGCCAGCTTGGTAAGCATTACGATGGATATCGGCTGGCTCACGGTTGAACACAAGGGTTTCCTCTCCTACCGTCAGGAGCGCAAGCCCGTATATAATTTTACCATCAAGCAGATAGAGCTACCTTCAAACCGATTGATGATGATCCAGGCACTCAGCTTTGAGCGCACCGGCACGGCTGTCGAAAGTTCCAGCCGTTTACGCTGGTACGAGCCGATCTTTGCCAGCCTGGCACTTGCTTCGATGATCTATCTGCTCTGGACCACAGAATAAGCTAAGGACCACCTCTGATGAAGAAACTGTTGATCTTGCTCTTGATAGCGCTTGCCTTGCTGGGAGCTTGTTCCGGCAATCGCGACCGCAGTAATCTGCCTGTCGAACAAAAGCTTGCCTTGGCAGATTCACTTTACGCTGCCGGTAAATATGCCCGTGCCGCGGTGCTCTATGATGAAATCTCCTTCGAGCGTCGCTCCGGATCCTCCGCTCATGCCTTGATCCGTCTGGGCGAGAGCTATCTGGCGGTAAACCGTTGGGCTGATGCTCGTCTGCGTTTCGAGCAATTCATCCGCACCTTCCCGGAGAACGCCCGCTTGGCAGATGCGTATTACAATATCGGCATCTCCTATTACGAAGAGTCTCTGCCCGCTCAATACGACCAGGCTCTCACCAATTCCGCCATCACTGCTTTCCGCAATTTCATCAGCCGTTACCCTTCCGATCCCCGCTATGCCGATGCCATTTCTTACATCCGCAAAGCCCAGTACAAGCTGATCGAAAAGAAGTATCGCAATGGCTACATCTATTACAAGATGAAAGACTATAGCGCTGCCCTGATGTATTTTAACGAAGTGATCGAGCTGGGCAACATGGACGAATTGGACCGCAAATCGCTTTACTACAGCGCTCGTCTGCATCTTGCCCAAGGCAATAGAGCCGAGGCTCGCGCCAGCTATAACCGCCTGGGCGAACGTTATCCAGAATCCAAAGAGTATCGCAAGCTACGTCGCAGATTTGACTGATCTCAAGGATTTTACAGGCTACAGCGCCATTCTTGGAGGCAGTTTTGACCCGGTTCATCGGGGTCACCTCCACATCGCGCGCCAGATCCTGGAGCACAGCCCAATTTCCACAGTCATCTTCATGCCCAACAACCGCCATCACTTCAAAAGCAATACCGGCAGGCTTTCCTATGAAAAGCGTGTCCTGCTCCTGGCCAAGGCTTTGCAGGAGATGAAGAACTGCGAGCTCTGGCTGGATGACGCCTCCGGCAGCGGTTATACGGATGACCTGATGCGGGGGATCTACGCCAAGCATCCCGGCCGTCGTTTCTGTTTTGTGATCGGCAGCGATATTGCCGCTACGCTGCCCGATTGGCACAATTACGAGTGGCTGAAGCATAACCTAAGCTTCCTTATCATCCCGCGCCCCGGAGCCGATCTTGAGCTTCCTGGGCTGTCTGAATTGGATTACCGCATTCTCGAGACCGAGCCCTGCCCAATTTCATCCACCCGCATCCGCGAATTGATCCGCTTGGGTGAATCAATCGAGGGACTCGTTCCGGCTACGATTGAAACTGATATCTACAACTATTACCGGGAATTATATGAAGCAAGATAAGCAGAGTTTTCTGGATCGCGTGCCCTTGTCGCGCAAGCAAAGTCTGGGCGAGGAGATCGCCAATAGCATTACCCACGGTACGGGAGTCGGCCTTTCGATTGCCGCGCTGGTGATCCTGGTGGTCTTTGCGGCAAAACAGAGTGACGCCTGGAAGGTAGTTTCCTTCAGTATTTACGGCGCTACCTTGATTATGCTGTTTCTGGCTTCGACCCTCTATCACGCCTTTCCGCAACCTAAAGTCAAGCGCTTTTTCAGGATCCTGGATCACTCTTCGATCTTCCTGCTGATCGCCGGAACCTATACGCCTGTGATGATCGGCACGGTTCGCGGAGGCTGGGGCTGGACATTTTTCGGAGTCGTCTGGGGACTGGCATTGATCGGTATCAACCTCAAAATCTTTGCTATGGGCAAGCTAAAGTATGCATCCACATTGATCTACATCCTTATGGGCTGGATGGTCGTAATCGCGATCAATCCCGTTCGCGAAGCCACCAATCCGGAGTTTCTCACCTGGATGCTGATCGGAGGAGCGTGCTTTACTCTCGGAGTAATCTTCTACGCCTGGAAGAAACTGCCATACCACCACGCTATCTGGCATCTTTTTGTACTGGGCGGTGCGATCTGCCACTTCTTTGCGATGCTGCAATTGATGAAGAAGTGACGGCGCGAAGCGCGAAGCGCTGCGCGCAGTTAGGTGTGCTTCGCACGGTTAGGGGCGCGTTGCGCGGTTAGCAGTTAGAAGTTAGGCAGTTAGAGCTTCGCTTCGGGGGAGATTCGTGGCTTATGGGGTACATGCATTTCCATTGGCAGACATCCTATTTTTCTTCTTTCCTCTTTTCTGGATGAACTCTCTGCTGTTCTTTGCTTTTCTCTGCTTCTCTGTGGTAGAAATCTCATTTATCTCCCCGTCATTCCTGTAAACCTTCCACCCAGCCCGACCCCCTCCGTCATTCCTGCGAACGAATCGGCAAAGCGGCGATTGTAGGTGCGTCATCCTGACGCATAGCCTACTGAGCGACATGATGTCGCTCCTACGTCACCTGTCTCCCAGCCCGACCCCCTCCGTCATTCCTGCGAACGAATCGGCAACGCGGCGATTGTAGGTGCGTCATCCTGACGCACAGCCTTCTGAGCGACAAGATGTCGCTCCTACGTCACCTGTCTCCCAGCCCGACCCCCTCCGTCATTCCTGCG
>CAYSSP010000044.1:0-15283 GCA_964433815.1 uncultured Candidatus Cloacimonadota bacterium | reverse complement strand
TAAGCCTGATCCGGCACGGCGTTCGGTAACAAGATTGTGAAGCGCTGTGCGCAGTTGATACAATAGATACAAGTCCCTGCTATTCTCCGCTTTCTCTGTGGTAAAAGAACCTTCTTGCTTGGATTCTCCTTGGTGAGTCCTCCCCCTTTGAACCCACTGGCAAAACTCTGCCACTGCTCTGGCGATCCCCTTGTCGTCACTAGGGAATCACTAGGGAATCACAAGAGGATCTCCAGAGAATTCAAGCAGGAAGAAACAGCAGGCTAAAGTTTGAGAAAGCGTCGGCTCTCAGAACCGTGAAAAAGATAGTAAATACCTGCCGGGAGCGCAGATAGATCGAGGGTGCCGTCAGCTCTTTGTGCGGGATACTCGCTTACGAGCTGTCCACGCAGATTGTAAATCCGGATCGTTTGAGAGCCCATAGGTTTAGCGGCATCATCCCCAAACGAGTAGGAGAGCATCCCGGCAGTCGGATTGGGATAGATCTTTAGGCGGGCAGCAGGAGCCAGTTCATCCGCATTGGAGACCGGATTTTGAAAGGAATACTCATAAGTCTCACCGCTTACGCTATAGATAAAATTGGCATAGTCCCAGTTTTGAGGAGCCGGAAAAGGCTGGCTGATGAATTCTACAGGCTGCTCAAAGCCTTGCAGATTAAGCGGATAGACGAAGTATGCATTTCCTGCGTAATGCACAAATATATCGCTGGGTGGATTGAGATCCGCATCCTGGTAGGTGATCCTGAGCGTCAGCATCCCGCCTTCCCAAGCCGATTGCGGATTAGAGATCACCGGAACCGATTCGTTTACCGGATTGAGTCTTTTGGGTAGCAGCAGGATATTAGCCCCGGAGGTGGTATCAGAGGTCTGGTTGCCACCGGTCAGCGAGATGCGGCTGGTAATTGCCTGGCTGCCGATCAAGGGATAATCCGGATCAAACCAGGAGTTAAATTCCGGCACGGCAGTGAGATCAGCCAAGTTACAGGAGAGGGTCAGCACACCATTGGCACTATCGATACTGCTCTCTATATCACCGATGCGCTCCAGATCGGAGACTCCTGTGCCGGTGATCTTGTAAAGACCGGGGCTGATCACACCGGGCACATCGACGGTGTACATCAGGCCAAAGACGGTGGGATTTTGTCCGGGATCGGCATCGGGATCTGCCAAGACAGCCATATAGGAATAAAATGTAATGCCGCTGCCGGTAGGAAAGCTGTTGCTATTTGTTTTGATTGAATAGTAGAGCTTGGTATCACTAAAGGCGACCTTGGTGCCGAGGATATCCAGATGATTGAGGTTGAAAGCGTGATCTGCCTGAGGATCGCTCTCCACAGGGATAAACTTGCTGTGGGAAGGCGCTATAGTCGTGTCGTCAAAGTAAATCGGATTGACCATAATGGAGGGATTGCTGCGCTTTAGACCGACATACCCATGCGTACTGTGATCCATCGGGGCAATGCTCCAACCGTCGATTCCCAGATACGGATCCGCGGGGGTCTGGGTGGTGATACCCTCAGAATTGATATAGTAAAAGATCAGTTCGCCGTTGTTGTTGGTGAGCAGATACCCGGCAGGAGTAGGGCCGGAAGTGAGACTGCTGTAAAACTTGGTCCAGTCCTGGGCACCAAGCATTCCTATGGTACACAATAAGATAAGGATTAAGATTATCGGGTGTTTCATATAGCCTCCTAAAACTTGATTGAGAGTATGGCAGAATAGGTCTGGTTGCGCAGTTCTACCTGCTCAGACAGGGAAAAGGTGGGAAGCTGCAGATAGTCCCAGCCCAGGGTAAAACGCAGCTCCAATGAGGCTTCCATAGCTCCTTTGTAGATCAGGGCAGAGCCATAGACAAAGCTGTAATCAAAGATATTGATTCCGGGAAGATCGCTCTGTTCGGAGATTGGGATGACATCATAATCGTCGCCATTGGGAATATAGATGGTTCCATCAAGCCTGTGTGCACCGTGCAGCTTGAGACTCATCGCGGTGCCTGTGATAGCCTGCATTTGCAGCTTGCCATAGCTGACTGTATTGATCTTGAGGAGTACCGGGAATTCCAGGTAATCCAGATCGTATTCAACGTTCATCCGGGCGGGTTTGGCAAGTGTTTCGCCCTCCATCGCAAGGATTTGAATATCTTCCCGGGAGCCTTTCATCGAATAGAGCAGCTCATAACCGAGGGTGAGATTGGGCAGGATCTGCATATCCAGGTAGGCTCCGGCAATGACTCCGGCACGCATTCTGGCTTTTACTTTGTATTCATTGTCTTGGGGCTTTGGAGCGTAGTGTTGGGCAAGATTGGCCCCTGCCTTGAGACCCCAGTGAAAGGTGGTGCTTTGGGCGCTCAGGATACCTGCACAGAGGATGAAAAGGGCTGTCAGATAGCTTTTCATCGGGATAATACTCTCCTAAAACATTAGAGCAAAGCGAGTTTGCTTTCTATATCGGAATGGAGTTTTTGGATCAGGGCGTCTTTGTCTTTGTAAATCTCATCATCGGGGTGAATGGGCGGCATAAAGCAGAGCTTGATCCTGGCACTGTGGAATTTGCCATCGATCTCGTGAACCCGCCAAGTACCCTTGATCGCAAAGGGGACGATGATCGCTCCTGCCATCTGGGGCAACTTGAGGCTGCCGGGTTTGAATGAGCCCATAGTGTCACTCTTGGCACGGGTGCCCTCGGGGAATAGCACGATCGGATTGCCTGCTTTCATCACGGCAGCACTTTCTTGAAAGGATTTCATCGCATCACGGGCGTTTTTGCGGTTTATAAATACGCAGGGAAGTTGCTGCATCCACTGGCTCAGGATGGGGATCTTGCGCAGCTCCTGCTTGGCAATGAAGCCGGCGGGAATGCCTGCCCAGCCCAGGATGGCGGGAATATCAAAGAAGGATTGGTGATTGCCGACCAGGCAGAGATTGCGCTCTGGGGGGATATGCTCCAGTCCACAGACCTCCACCCGGCTGCCGGTCGAAAGCACGGTCACTCTTCCCCAGAAACGTACCCAATGGTAGATCAGGCGGCGTCCAAGCTTGTAGGGAATAAACCAGCGGATGATGAAATATACGCAGAGCGCTACCATACAGAGCAGCATGAAAAGCACATAAAAGACTTTCCAGAGGAAGGATAGCATCAGCACTCCTTTAATAGCTCAGATTGACCCATTCTTCATAGACCTTGTGCAGGGAACTTACCCAGCCACGTTTCTTGAGAGCGTATTTGATGGTATTCCAGTAGAGCCAGCCCCAGAGGGGATAATCCACAGGATCAAAGGTGGTATTGTGCCAGAGCAGCGAGAGATGTGATTGGTACTTTTCTGCCAGGTCAATCAGACGATGCAGCGAACGACTGGCACGGATCAGGGAGAGATTCATCGCCTTTTTGGAGTATAGCGTGGTATCCATCACGATCAGGGGGATCTCAAGCACGCGGAAAGGACGGTTCTCCTCTATATTAAAGGGATAAAAGGGAAATGAGATGCCTGCTCGGAAACCAAGATTCTCCCAATAACCCAGGGTTGAATCATAACGAATCCCGGCATTCTCCAGGATAGTAAAGCTCTTTTGATAATCAAAATGCAGGTAGTGAGTGCGGTATCCCTGAGGATCAAAGCCTATGGCACGCAGATTTGCCAGCTCCTCCTCCAGTCGCACTGGATCAAAGGCAGATTGCGGAGAGCCGTGCAAGCCGATCTCCAGTTGACCGAGGTTGTCCAGGATCTGCTCCCTGGCTACCACATCAAAGAGGTAGTTCTGACGGCTGTCTTCAAAGTCTCCTCTGGCAAGCAGAAACCAAGTGGCGCTTACACCGCTTTCAGCCTCATCCCGGGCGATGTTCTTCACGATGCGCCAGGGATTGTGGATCAGATTCTTGTGCAAACCGTGCGCCAGAATCTTGTAGGCAGCAGAAAGCGGACGCTTTGGGAAAGTACGCAGGTTGTACTTCAGGTTACTCGCCTTCTGCTCCTTGCTCCAGTAATCCCAGTAGTCTATATCGTGGGAAAGAGAAACCACAAAACGCTTGTTCTCCGCCCAGGAGATATCCCTGATAAATTCGGGACAGAATTGCTGCAGGGTGTAGAGCAGGATCTGGGCATAGACATCCACGACCGGGACTTCTGTGAAATCCCAGCGGTATTGCAGAGATTGACGATAGTCCACTCTGCCGGAGCGTGGCCAGTGAGCCCCCAGGATGTATTCGTGCCAGCAGGTCAGAAAGTAGAAACCACTGCCTACAATGTCCTTGCGGATAGTGCAATGATCCTCAGCCAAGGCAAAGATAGAGCCGCCTTTGGAGAAGAGAAAGGGGATCTTTTCACCCTTGAACTTGCAGAAATTGACCCGCTCAAGAGGGTAAAGCTCCCGCTCTTCAAAGAAAGCAGGAGTCTGAGCATCCATAATGATCTTGATGGGCACATTGATCGGAATATCCGGGCCATAATAGAGATGAGCACCTTCGTAATACGAGCCATAGCTGAAGGTCGGGCTCAGCCTCAGGATATAGCAGTAGGTACGCAATACAAATTCTGCCTTGGGGATGTACCTCTGAGGCAGGTTGAGCAGGATCCGGATATTGGGATAACGTTCCATCAGCGGCTGCTTTTCTTTCTCTTGGGGGCAGGCTTGTTTTCGGTAATCAACAGCTTATCCAGCACCTCGGAGATCTTTGAGACAAAGCTGATCTGCATCCCCTGAAGGATATCAGCAGGAAAGTCCGCCAGAGTCTCTTCGTTTTCTTTGGGCAGGATCACCTGAGTGATGCCGGCACGCTTGGCCGAAAGCAGCTTTTCTTTTACTCCGCCGATCGGAAGGACTTCCCCGTGCAGGGTGATCTCCCCGGTCATAGCTATATCGTGACGCACCTTGCGCTGGCTAAAGAGCGATGCCAAAGCGGTCGCCAGGGTCACACCCGCGGAAGGTCCATCTTTGGGGACGGCTCCGGAGGGGAAGTGAATATGCACGTCGTAAGCACCGAAGTCCTTGGTGTTGATACCATAAGCGCTGTGATTAGCCTTGAGATAGCTGATAGCAATCTTGGCAGATTCCTTCATCACTTCGCCCAGCAGACCAGTAAGCACAATCATTCCTTTGCCGGGCATCCGGATAGCTTCGCAAAAGAGGATTTCTCCGCCATAAGAAGTCCAGGCCAGGCCTGTGGCTACACCTATCTCCGGCTTGCGATTGGCAAGCTCCAGGGAAAACTTCCGTGGCCCCAGATAGGTCTTGATATCTTCTGCTTTGATCAGATAGCTCTTGGTCTCCCCCGCTGCCACTTCCTTGGCAATCTTGCGGAAGATAGAGCCAAATCGACGCTGTAGATTGCGCACACCCGCCTCGCGGACATAGTATCTGATCAGCTCTTGCAGAGCGGATTTGTGAAACTTTATATTGTGTTCAGAGAGTCCGTTTTCGTCCTGTTCCTTGGGAATCAGGTAGCTCTTGGCAATCTCGATCTTGTCATTCTCGAGGTAACTGGTAAATTCGATGATCTCCATCCTGTCCCTCAGCGGTGGCGGGATGGTATCCAGCGAGTTTGCCGTCGTGATAAACATCACCTCGGAAAGATCAAACGGCAGATTGACATAGTTATCCACAAAGCTGTTGTTTTGCTCCGGATCGAGCACTTCAAGCAGGGCTGATGCCGGATCACCGCGAAAGTCCCTGCCCAGCTTGTCAATCTCATCCAGCATAAAGACCGGATTGGCAGTACCTTGGCGCTTGATTTCGCTGATGATCTTGCCGGGCATAGCGCCGATATAAGTCCTGCGATGCCCGCGAATCTCCGCCTCATCGTGGATACCGCCCAAAGACATCCGGATGAACTTGCGGTTCAGAGCTCTGGCAACGGACTTTCCGATCGAGGTCTTTCCTGTACCGGGAGGCCCAACAAAGCAGAGAATAGGCCCGCGCAGATGACCCTTTAGCTTCTTCACCGCAATGTACTCCAGGATACGTTCCTTGGGCTTTTCCAGGCCATAATGGTCGTTGCGGAGGATGCGTTCGATCTTGTTCAGATCCAGGCGATCCTTGCTCATCGTAGTCCAGGGGATATTGACCAGCCAATCCAGATAGTTCCTTAGCACAGCATATTCGCTGGCTGCCGGCTGCATTGTCGAGAGGCGTTCCAGCTCCTCGAGAGCCACTTCCCTTACATACTCGGGAAGCTGCTTTTCCTCGATCAGTTCGCGCCATTTCTGGATCTCGCGGGAGACTTCATCGGTCTCACCCAGTTCCCTGCGTATGGCATCCATCTGCTCACGCAGGTAATACTTACGCTGATCCTCGCTCATCTCGAGCTGGATATTGTTGCGGATATGATTTTCCACCCGCATCTGCTTGATCAGCTCCGCAAGGCAGTTATTCAGGTACATAAAGCGTTTGTTGAGATCGATCAGTTCGAGTATCTTCTGGCGATCTTCCAGTTGCAGCTCGATATTGCCGGCAATGATATCTGCAACGCGTCCGGCTTGCTTGATATTGCTGAGCCCGCTGATCATTTCACGATTTAACAGGCTGCTTTCGGTGGCGATTTTATCCAGGAGCTCCAGCGCTATATTCCTCAGCGCGTGAATCTCCGTATCTTCACTTGTAAGCTCGGGGATGCTTTCCACATCCACCATCATAAATGGCTCTCTCTGCGTGATTTTCTGCAGACGGATACGTGATGATCCCTGCAGCAGCAGGCTGATCGTGCCGTCCTGATTTCTGAGCATCCTGAGGATGGTCACGGCGGTACCGATCTCGTGCAATCCGCTGTCACTGGGCTTTTCCTTGTCTTTATCCAGGAAGAAAGCCAAGGTCTTGTCATTGGTGAGAGCGTGATCTATCACCAGCTTGGATTCTTCATCCGAGACCACCAGCGGCATCAGCAGAAACGGAAACATTACCACTCCGGACATATGCAGGACTGGCAAGGTTCTGGGTATTCTACTGTTTTGATTTTCCATTAAGCACTCCTAGTAATCTTTTCTTCCTTAAAATATAAGCGATTCCCGGGGGCAAGCAAAGCCCCACTGCCTCAAGAAACTGAAATGCCATCTTTTTGGCAAGGGAAATCTATTGAATATGCCGGGTATCTTTTGTCCAGCAATGCAGATAGCCATTACTCAGATCAGGTCTAATGCCTTATTGCCTCTGCTTCGATGGATGCTTGTATCCTGCTTGTATCCTGCTTGAATCCTGCTTGAAGATACAGGATACGATTGCCCTGCAAGGTCTTATGAGACATCAATTGAAAGAGATGGTCTAAGAGAGCCAAAGCGCAGTAGTTTAGGAAGTTGGCTATTGGTCTGTGATTGAAACGGAGTTTTTTCGGGAGTCTGGCTTAGCCGGGGCAATAGATCCGATGCGCCAAAAGAGCTGTGGCAATCGCCGCATTGAGCGATTCCATACTGCTTTGCATCTCGATGCGAATACTCTGGCTGGCTTTCTCACGCAATGCCCGGGTGAGCCCATGTGATTCTGAGCCAATCAGATAGATTGTACTACCCTTGGGCGCAGTGAAGTCCTTTAGCCCGATCTCTCCATCCATATCTAGCGCGATCAGGGATGCGGATTGCTCCAATAGCACATTGTGATTCATCGTGCGGAAAGGCACCCAGTAAACGCTGCCCAGAGATGCCCGGATCACCTTGGGATTGGAGATTTCCACACAGTTTTCGGAGAGCAAGATTGAGCTGATCCCAAAGGCAGCGGCGATGCGGAAGATTGTGCCCATATTGCCGGGATCGCTGATCCCATCGAGGTACAAAGCCTTAATCAGGGCTGCTTCACGCGGCTTGGGGAGGTGATACAAGGCGCTAATCCCCTGCGCATGATTGGTCTCGCAAATGCGCTCCATATCGCCTCTTAGCAAACGATAGCAAGGTACAGATTGCAGATTGGAAGGAGCTTGCTGCTCGCCCTCGAGATAGAGCTCCAACGGCATAATGTTGTTCGATGCCAGTTGATCGAGGATTCGAGCACCTTCTACGATGACCTGACCCTTTTCAAGACGCTCCTGTTTACGGCTTAGTTTTGCCAGGCTCTTGATGCGCTCCCGGCTGATGGATTGGATCTTCATATCTTGCAATAACTCCCGCTATTTCTACACAAATCCTGCGGACTTATCCACAGGCATTCCGAATTTATCCACAAGGCTAAGTGGATTGTTAAATAGTTACTTAGCAACTTATCCACAGATAATCCCGAATTTATCCACAAGTTATCCACATACTCGCCGGACTTATCCACATCACTGTAAAACCAGCCTGGTGGAGATCTGCTGGGAGCCTCTTTTTAGCTTTACAAAGTAGTGTCCGCTTGCCCAATCGGAGAGCAGGTCGGGTTCTAATAGGAATGCTCCGGTGCGGGATGCCGGGAAGCTCCGGCTCAGCACCACTTGCCCCCTCAGGTTGTAGAGCTTGAACTCCTGAATTTGGGTTGAATCCGAGTCCCAATCCCAGATCAGCTTGATCCCGGTATCGCTCTTGGCAGGAACCGGATAGGCGATTAGGGAAGCACGAGGCAGAGCGTAGATATAGCTTAACTCGCTGGCTTGAGAGAGGTTGCCTGATTGATCGAGACTATATACTCGGATGGTTCCGGAGCCTTCGCAAGGGATGATCATCTGCAATTGCTCAAAGGGATCCTCTGGATACAAATGATGATAAGTGATTGCAGAAGATTGCACTAAGCGTATCTGATAGTAGATGGGATCGGGATCGGCAACCGGAGAAAAGCTGATTCTAAGCTGTCCGGGGAGCGGCTCAATCTGCAGATTTGCAGGGGCGGCAGGGGGATCTGTATCCTCGCCAAAGGAGAGGTTTAACAGAGTGAGCCAGCCGCTCGAGGCAAAATCCAGCTTGCGGTAGATGCGCCAGGCAGCATCAAAATTGTAACGAATATCCGGGAACCAAATCGTTGCAGAGCCCAAGTCCCCGGGATACAGAGGTGCCGATTTGGCGATTACAGCATTGTTCCACAGACTCAAAAGAAAATCGGCTCCCTGAGCCAGGTTTGAATTGGTGCTTTGCTCTCTGATTTTCTGAATGAACTCACCCAGATCGATCTCTGCCAGCCCGGTATTCATAGAATAGCAGTTTTGGCGAATCTGCATCAGTTCCTCTGCCCGCCATCGCCACGTTCCGCAGAAAGACCCCCAGAACCAGTTGAAATCCTGCAGAAGGGAGCTTTGGATTACCGAGCAGGTAGTCGGAAAGCCCTGGCTGGAGTGGTTTTGGCTACCGCCTGCCAGATAGGAATTTGTATAAAGCTCCGGGATTTGCTCCAGAATCAGATGAAGAGGCTGATCAAACAGGGGTAAGATATCTTCGTAAGGGAAGCCTTTGACCGGCACAAGGTCTTGGGATCCAATCACATAATCGGCAAAGCCCAGGGTCTCTGTCAAGACCTCTATGGTCTGCATACTACAGGCGTCCATTAGCAGGATGTCAAAGCCTGAGTGCCCAGCCAGAGCGGCTTTGAGGTGTCCCGATGAGACGCTCATCACTTCCTGGGCGGAGTCGTCTGTACAGATGTACTTTGTCTTTATATCTTTGTACCAACTGTCCCCGTGCGACCAAATCACCAGCATCTGCCGTTCAGCCGGATACTGGTTCTTGCCCCAGGCGATAAAGCTGCGTAAAGTGTTGTAATCACCGCTGTTGATAGCGCCAAGATTTGCCAATTGAGTGGAGACAATCTGCTCTGTCTGGTCGTGCCCCAGCCTCCAGCGTCTGCCTCCGGATAGGGCGTTTTCAGCCGGCAGATCCGTCTGCAGATAGACCCTCACCCCCTGAGGTAACTCCACGGATTCCATAGAGTTAAAGTCCTGCACCGCGTTTTGCGCAAGGTTGTTGTCTGCTGCCATATAGACCAGAATATTCCAGCTATCAGCCAGTAGGCAGGCGCAGAACAGAGCGCTCAAAACGAGGAGCAGGACTTTCTTGCTCATAAGTTTACGGACACAAGTCCATGATAAATGATGCGGTTAGTAAGGATAGTCTTTAGCTTCCTCTTCACCCTTGAGAACGCGGACTCCGCCCTGGGAAAGGGCTTCCATCTCTTTTTCGCCGGGATACAGCACGAAAGGCGCGATGAATCCGGCTCGTTTTTGGATGGAATCCACGATAGAGTGATTGTAAACCAGTCCGCCGGAGAGGAAGATCACATCGACCTTGCCTTCCAGCACTGCGGCGGAGGCACCGATCTCTTTGGCAACCTGATAGCACATAGCGTCCTGAATCTTGGCTGCATATTGATCTCCGGCTTGGATGCGTTTGTTGATCTCGATTCCGCTGTCTGTGCCCAAATAAGCCATCAGACCTGCGGATTTTGTGAGGTAACTGGTGAGCTTTTTCTTGTCCCACTCACCCGAAAATGCCATGTCGAGCAGGTCGCCAATCGGCAGTGCACCGGCTCTTTGCGGAGAGAAAGGTCCCATTCCGAGCAGAGCATTATTGACATCCACGACTCTGCCTTGCTTGATTGCGGCAACCGAGATGCCTCCACCCATGTGAACGCCGATAGTATTGATCTGGTCAAAGCTCTTGCCTTGCTCGGCGGCTACCAGACGGTGAAGATAGCGGATATTGAGAGCGTGGAAAAGGGACTTGCGCTCAATCTCGGGAATACCGGAAATACGGGCGATATCTTCGAATTCATCCACAACCACGGGATCAACGATAAAAGCAGGGATAGAAAGCTCGTCTGCAATGGCTTTGGCAATAAAAGAGCCCAGATTGGAGGCGTGAATCCTGCCCCAGAGATTGGGATCTTTGAGATCGCGCAGCATATTTTCCGAGATCTTCCAAGTGCCGCCGGGAACGGAACGCAAGAGTCCGCCGCGACCAACCGCCGCATGCAGGGTATTGGGTTCGACACCGTTTTCGCGCATTGCTTCCAGCACCAGGTTCTTGCGAAACTCATACTGCTCGATGATGCCGCCAAAGGGTTCCAGTTCTGCCGGATCGTGGCGCAGAGTCTTCTCAAAGACAGGATTGATATCGTCGTAAACCGCTATTTTGGTAGAGGTTGAGCCCGGGTTAATGGCTAATACTCGATAGATCATTGGTACTCCTTACTGTGATTTTTTTATATTTTTCAATAGCTGACAGAGGGCCGGATTTGTCAATCAGATTTCGATAGTATCTTGAAGCTCGGGCATGACAACCGGCAACAAGGCAAGACCAAGAGACAGATTGGCTGTATTCGTTTGTATTTAGGTACCCCCTACTTCTGGCAAAAAAAACAGCAAACAAGGAATGTTTATTGCATTGATAATCAAACATCATAAGCTCGTGGAGGATTTATGAAAAAGGTCAGTGTGATAGCCCTGATGGCGGCTCTTATGCTTCCGCTGATGCTAAAAGCGGAGATGAGGCTGGATCGCCGCTATACGCATAGGGTGGATTATATATATGAGAATAGCGACTACTTCTACTTCACCAAATATGTAGATGAGGAGGCAAGCTATCTGCCCGGAGAGCCGGAAGTATTGGAAACACTCATCCGCAAAGACCGGCTGATTGATTGGGATGGCTCGGATAGCGGCTGGGTAACGCTTGATCCCTATCGGTATAATCCTCAGGTATCTTATAACCAGACCGGCAGGAAAGTTCACTATCTTCTGATGCCGCAGAACGTTCACAGAGTCGAGCAGTACGACCAGCAGGGACGCTTGCTGAGCCTCTGTAAATACTATTATCAGGATGACAACACTGTTTACAGCATATCCCGCAATTTCTTCAGCGGTGATTCGGCCGATCCCGACAGCGTAGTCACCGCAAACTACACACTCTGGCCCCCCGAGCACCGCTTTCAGAGAATCATAAACAGCTATGATGCCAATGGTATAAAGCTCTCTTCAACGACCTTTGTGTCTGCGGATTCCACTCAATGGAATCCCTATAGACGCAGTGAATTTTTCACCAGCCAGTCAAGCTTGCCCGCCGGTTTCAAATACAGGCTGGAGCACCCCCTCTTTGAACTCACATCAGCCGGCATGCACAGCAACTCATTCCTCGTAAACATCTCCGGGCTTTATGGCAGAGCTATGGTGGATTCTGTCCGGGTGGAGTATTATGAGAACGGGGAGTGGTCGCTGGAGGAGAGTCACCTCTACCAATACCTCCACAATGATGCGATGTGGGCAGTGAATATCACGATGTATGATCTGGACTACATGGAGGTCCCCGATTACTACCCCAGGGCTTACAATCTCAGTTTTAGTCCGGAAGGTTATTTTACCGGTCATTACTGGAGGGTTGATGATGGCTTTGGTCCGCCTACCTATGGCGAGATCAGTTATAGCTGGGAAGCTCCGGTATCCACCGCTGATCCTCACAATCCCGCCCCTATAGTGGCGAATCTGTTGGCTTTCCCCAATCCCTTCAATCCTACCGCCCATTTGCAGCTAAGCCTGCTGCAAAGCTCACGAGTAAAGCTGGCAATCTACAACCTGAGAGGTCAATTGATCTGTATCCTTAGAGACGGCAGAATGGATGCCGGAGAACACCTGATCCCCTGGGATGCCGCAGGACTTGCCTCAGGAATCTATTTTGCCATAGCAGAGACGGATTTTGGCAGAGTAACGCAGAGAATAGTACTGGTAAAGTAACAAAAGCACTATTGGAGAAGATCTATGATACAGAGATTGATATTGATTGGCTTGGTGATAGTCCTGAGCGTAGGATTAACGGCTCAGATTGCGCAGAATCCCCCCGGGAGTGGAACAATTACAGCTCCCTATCTGATCTCTACCATGAGCCATTTGTACTGGATTACAGCGGATAGTTCACGCTGGCACGCTCATTACAGACAAACCGGAGATATTGACGCATCTGAAACCGGCACTTGGTTCAACGGCCAGGGTTTCCCGCCCATAGCAACATACAATAATAAATTCGATGGATCCTATGATGGTAACGGACATACAATTAGCAGCCTATACATCAATCGCGCCGGAAACAGCAGCCTGTTTAGCAACATTGAAGATGCCGTGATCCAAAACCTGATCTTGAGCGGAGCTAACATAAGCGTAGGGGGCTTACTGATTGGCACAAGTACGTATAGCCTGATACAAAATTGCATGGTAAATGGTAATATTGGCAGGGGTGGAGGATTGCTTTTAGGTGAAGGCTGGAATACTACGATTATCAATTGCCATGCTACCGGTACCGTAGCAAGATTCGGAGATAGAACGGGAGGTCTGTGTGGTAGCTTGATGTATTCAAGTATCAGCAATTCCACTGTAAACGTAGTATTAAATGAAATTCAGCAAAGCAACCCTCCCAATCAAATGATAGGGGGAATGGTTGGAGACTTATCAAGCTCTACGATGACCAACTGTAGCGCTATCTACGAGATCAATTCTGCAAATGCCAATACCGTGGGTGGATTGATCGGATTGGTCACATACTCAACCATAATCAAAAGCTACTGCGAGGGTACCATTAACGGCACAGGAATAGAACTAAGCCCAATGATTGGGAGGATGCGCCAATCAAACCTTCGCGGTGCACATTATGATGTTACCGCCTGCTCTGTGAACAACGAACACTTTGTTGACATCGGTGCTCTGGATTCGTCTATCTACAACCTATGGATGGATTCAACAATGAATCTCGATATAGAAGACTACTTCGAGTATGACGGGGAAAGATATCTGATCGATGGAGTCCAGGATTTCCCCTATTTGATGGCTTTCGCGCAGTACCCCGATTACAATTACAAGCTGATGAACGACATAGATCTAAGCATTTATCCCGACTACTTAATCCCCTACCTGGGAGGAGACTTGGATGGGAATGGGTACAGTATTCACAATTTTTTCGTACACTCAAACCAACGAAGCCGGCTGGGGTTCATTGGTTTATCAGAAGCGAATGAAATCAGAGACTTATCGATTATTGACTGCGATTTGTATGGGGGATTCACTACCGGGGCATTGATCGGAATGTGCGAGCGGGATAACATAGTAACAAATTGCTTTGCCAGCGGGACCATTTTTGCAGGCATGCCCGGCAACAACCAGCCTGCGATAGGCGGATTGATAGGATTGATGGAGCACTCGGAGATAGATTCATGTGGAAGTGAAGTGAATTTGACAGGGGCAAACGGGAACTTGTCGATCGGCGGCTTGATTGGAAGATTGAGCTATTCCGAAGCGACAAACTGCAGCTATCATGGAACCGTTTTGCTTCTCGATGAAACAATGTCATCATCGTATGTGGGCGGACTTGTGGGAATGATGGACATGAGTACCATGAGTCACTCCCGGACCGATGCAACCGTAACCGGAAACAGATTTGTCGGGGGCTTGGTAGGATCGTGCTATGGAACGATCTATCATTGTTACAGTACCGGCTCAGTACATGGCAATGAACATGTTGGGGGACTGGTTGGATTACTCGAAGGAGAATATCAAACAGAACCCGTGATACGGGAATCCTGTAGCACAGCTACTGTCACAGGGGGCATTTCGGTGGGAGCTTTGGTAGGTACAAGCTATTCCATAGTGCTGGATTCATACGCCAGAGGAAGCGTAAGCGGAGAGGATGTAGTGGGAGGATTGGTGGGCAACAACGCTATTGGCTACTATGTTGCCGGATCAATATCAAGATCATACAGCACCGGATTGGTTAGCTCCACAGGTCAGAATCAAGGAGGTCTGGTTGGAGCAAGCTGGTATAGTCTCCCTGCTGACTGCTACTGGGATATTGAAAGCTCCGGACAAACCACCAGTGAAATCGGAATCGGTATGACAACTGACCAAATGACTCATGTCTATGATCCTTCCTGCTACGAGGACTGGGATTTTGGGACTATCTGGTTTTCGGATCCCACCCACACGATTAATGATGGCTATCCCTACCTCAGTTATACCATGCCAGGTACGGCTAATCAGGATCCGGTCGTACCGGTTAATCCTATTCTGCTTTCTGTTTACCCCAATCCCGCTGCCATATCTCCCACCATAAGCTTCAGTCTGATGAACAAGGGCGAAAGCTCTCTGGAGATCTTCAATATCAGAGGGCAATTGATCCGCTCAATCGAGCTGACGAACTATGACAGAGGCGCGCATAAGCTATCCTGGGACAGGAAAGATCAAGCCGGAAAGCCCCTCGGAGCCGGACTGTACTTTGTCCGCCTCAGTAGTGGCGGCAGGTATACAAGCTCAAAATTGATCCTGTTCTAGCTATCCTTATCCATCATTTCCCAAGCCCAACCCACCCGTCATTCCTGCGAAGGAGACTGTGTGAAAACACATACAATACTTCTCTCTCTTTCTGATGGCAGACT
>CAYSSP010000043.1:0-15409 GCA_964433815.1 uncultured Candidatus Cloacimonadota bacterium | reverse complement strand
CTGAATACATTCCCATCGATAGACATTTTGGCTCTGCATTATGCAAAGGTCTTTTGTAATATAAGATACTTACGAAGGAGAGGTGTAAACAGGGGCTTGAAATGTGCCGGGTTTATTCGATGATACCGCCGCCTAAAAGGACGTCCTGATCGTAAAATACCGCTACTTGACCGGGAGTGATTGAGAGCTGAGGTTCATCAAAGACCAGCTCGATTCTGCCATCTTCTTTGGGGATTAGTGTCGCAGAGGCAGCTTCGTGAGCCAGCCGAATCTTGGCAGATACCCGGCGGGGACTGGTGATCGGCTCAACTGAGACCCAATTGACCGATCCGGCTATCAGGCGATCTCCCAAGAGATGCTGCCCGGGGCCGACGATGATGCTGTTGTCGTGGGAATTGATACTGATCACGTAATATGGCTCCGGCATACCGCTAAGGCCGAGATTGCGCCTCTGCCCTATCGTGTAGTGAATCAAGCCGTTGTGTTTGCCCACCAGCTTGCCGTCAAGATCGTAGATATTGCCGGGCTTGAAGGTATCTTCTTCAAAGAGAACGCTATAGTCATCAGTCTCGAGGAAATCCTGGCTCTCCTTTTTCTTGATCAGATATTGCCATCCGCGTTCTGCGGCAAAGGCTTTCAGATCGGCTTTCCGCATTGAACCAAGCGGAAAGATCGCCCCTTTGATCTGTTCCTGAGAAAGAAAGGTAAGGAAATAGGACTGATCCTTGGTCTCATCCAGTGCTTTGAGGATCTGCCAACGTCCGCTGGCTTCATCGTAGCGATTACGTACGTAATGCCCGGTCGCAAACAGGTCAAATTCTATACCTGCGGCTCTGGCCTGAGCCTGCAAGAGACCAAACTTCATTCTTTGATTGCAAAAGACGCAGGGATTGGGAGTCTTGCCATCGAGATAGGTGGAGCAAAAATAGTCCAAAACGTTTTCGCGAAAACCTTCCTGCAGCCTGATCACATGGTGCTCGATGCCAAGCTTTTCTGAAGCGAGCTTGGCGGCAGCCAGATCATCTGCTTCACCGGGGCCAAAACAACCGCTTTTGGTGGATTCCGCAATCGGGATGGAGGGATCCCAGATGGACATTGTAAGCCCGATCACTTCGTAGCCTTGTTCCATTAGGAGCAAAGCACTCATGGTGGAATCGATGCCACCGCTCATACCGAGTGCAACTTTCTTCATCTGTGTACCTCCATAAAGCTTTCCAGGCGTAGTAAGGTGCGGGAATCAATCTCCTCCGGCTGGTCTCCTTCCAAAGTCAGGAAAGGCAGGCCGATCTTCTTCTTGAGGATCATATTATCTATCTGCATATGGCAAAAGGACTGAGTGTAGCTGATTACAGCCTGTACCTGTCTTTTCTCAAGCTCGGGAAGGATGTCTTCCAAACGCTCAAAAACGCTGTATGGATAGGTGTAAACGAGGTATTGGGAGAGCAAATCAGATTGCAGCGAGAGCATGGCAAACTGGCGCTGCACCTCGTTGAATACCACACCAGCACCAAGTTTGTTCAAGACCTGATAGAGATTGGAATAAATCGGCGGAACCCCGAGATAGGCAAGGCGAAATTGATCCTCGCGCTTGGGGCGCTGCTCTGCTTGCTTGAGAAAAATGTCCAGTTCCGTTTCAAAACGATCGGGATCACCCCAGAAATCACTGGCGCTCACCAACCAATAGTGGTTTTCCTGCCCGCTTACGCGTCCATCCCGCCAGGTAAGCTCGTCCAGGATCAGGAGCTTGCGGCGGATCTTGTCCAGTCTTTGTTTTACGCGTTCGCTCTCTTCGCGGGTCACGCCGTAGTGACGCTCCAGTTTGGAGATCTCTTCATCGAGGCTTTGCTCGTCACGTTCGAGCGGAAACGAGAAGTGATAGATGGGAAAAGACTCATCTTTGAGGATTCCGAGCAATGACTGGCTGTTTGCACAGTCACCCTGCACAATGCCGATCACTTCGTCTATCCCGGCTCTGCGGGCAGCGGAGTAGTTTCCTTTGATCCAGGCGCAGATAGTGCGGGGAAATCCCTTTAGCTCCGCCTGATGCACTGCTGCCGCAGCATTATCGGATATAAAGATGTTGTTTAGGTCTATCGGGATGTGTCCGGCTGCGAAGAGCACTTCGACCGGGAAGGAGGTCGTAAAACCGACCTTGAGTTTATTCTTCATAGGATAGTTCCAGATATTTTAGTTCAAGCTCCTCAAGGCAGATCCTGTCATTTTCGAGCAAGTCTTCCAGTTCCTTCATCTGTTGACGTAAGGAAGCCAGGAGCTTGGCATCTTCGTAAGTAGAGGAGTCCGCCAGCTTGTTGTGGATCTCGCTGAGGCTTGCGTTTGAGGCTTTGATAGCCTCTTGTTTATCTTCAATCTGCTGATGCAATTGCTCCAGATACCAAGGGTTCAGCTTCTTTTTACGGACGCGGTTGTCCACCTTCTCCTTCACCACCACGGGAGGAGTGAAAGATACGTCGATGATACGCTGCAGATCATCATCGATATCTTCGATGGTGCTGTAGATCGCGTTTTGATCCTCGGTAAGGCGTTGGCGGAAGACCCAGTAGCGGGTGGCAAGTTCTTCAATGAAGAAGCGGTCGTGCGAGACGAAGATCACCGTACCGTCGTAGTCCTGCAGTGCTTCCAACAGACTGTCGGTAAGCTCGATATCAAGGTGGTTGGTGGGTTCGTCCAGGATCAACAGGTTTGGACGTTTGTGGATAAGTACGCTCAAATAGAGGCGGGAGCGTTCTCCACCGGATAAAACGCTGACGCTTTTGTCAACATCGTCGCCCCGGAATCCAAAACGTGCCAGCCAGGAAAGTACGTAGCCGATGGGCTCCAGAGGTGCCAGTTGCCATATGGTTTCTTTGACTGTCAGCCTGTCATCCAGCGTGATCTGATGCTGGTCGTAATAACCGATATTGAGGCTTGCTCCACGTTTGAGCTCTCCCGATTGCGGTGTGGCATCGCCCAAAAGGAGCTTGAGCAAGGTTGTCTTGCCGCAACCATTGGGGCCGATCACAGCAATGCGATCCTGATAGCCTGCATAGAGATCTATCTTCTCCGCCAGGAGCTTTCCTCCGGCAGCAAAGCTCATATCTTGAATGCGATATATGTCATTGCCACTGCGGGTCTCAGAAGCCAATCTGAGTTTGAGCTGGGTGCTTTCACTCGGGGCAGCGATACGCTGGACTTTCTGAAGCTGCTTCAGGCGGGCTTTGGCTTGATTTGTCTTTTGGCCTGCCATATTGCGGGCAATGAAGTCCTCGGTTTCGTTGATCCATTTCTCCTGCAGACGGGCAGCCTTCTCCCTGGCCAGGCGCGCAATCTCATCCGCTTCTTTGAAAGAGCTGTAGTTACCCTTTGTGATGCTGAGAGAGCCGTCTCTGAGACAGTAGATGCTGCTGACGGTCTTGTCCAGGAAATGGCGGTCGTGCGAGACGATCAGATAGGGCGTGGAAAGCTTGGTAAGCCAGTTTTCCAGCCAACCGATCATAGCGATATCGAGATGGTTGGTCGGTTCGTCCAGGATCAACAGATCCATCGGTGCCAAAAGCATTGCGGCAAGGCAGATGCGAGTCTGCTCACCGCCGCTGAACGATCCCAGGCGTCTATGCCAAGTTTCAGGCGGGAATTTGAGCGATTCGAGGACATATTTGACCTGATTGTCAAAGTCATAAGCACCAACTGAATGGTAGTCGTCCAATAGCCGGTTTAGGATCTCTTCCCTGGCAGGATCATGATTGGTTCTGAGAGATTCGGAGAGTTCGTGGATTTGGCGTTCCTGCTTTTGGTAATCGGGACGGGAAGCCTTGACGTAATCGAGCATGGGCAGGCTTGGATCGAGCGTAAGATTTTGGGCAAGATAGGAAATCTGGCACTTTTTGGCACGTACGACCTTGCCTTCGCTGGGCTGCATAAGGCCCAGCATTATCTTGATCAGCGTGGATTTCCCGCTGCCATTGCTGCCGATCAGTCCGATGCGGCTGTTGTGCTCTATGGTGCAGTTGATTCCCCGGAATACGTAGTGCGAGGAAAACTCCTGCCCTGCATCAATTACTTGTATTAAACTCATTTAAATAGGTTCCTCTGAGGTTAAAAAGCCGGGAGCAGGGAGGGCTGTCAATACAAATCCACAAGGATATATCTTAGTATGTACTTAGCTACTTGGTTTGCTTCAACTCCAGGATGCGGTCACGCAGTTCGGCTGCTTTCTCAAAATCCAGCCGGGCGGAAGCGCGTTGCATCTCTTTGGTGAGCAATTCGATGATCTTCTCGAGGTTGTCGAGCTCCAAGTAATCCATAAACTCCTGCTTGTGGGACTTTGCTTCTGCCTTTTGCTCTTTATCAACCTTGTCGTAACCTTCGGCAACAGCGGTGGATTGCATAATCTGTTCAAGGGTCTTGAGGATGGTCTGGGGCGTGATGCCGTGTTCCTCGTTGTATTGCATCTGCTTGGCTCGACGCCGGTTGGTCTCGGAGACTGTCTTGGCGATGGCATCGGTGATCTCATCAGCATAGAAGATCACTTTGCCAAGCACGTTACGAGCAGCACGGCCGGAGATTTGGATCAGAGACCGGGCAGAGCGCAGGAAGCCTGTCTTGTCTGCGTCGAGAATTGCCACCAGGGATACTTCCGGCAGATCAAGACCTTCACGCAGGAGGTTTACGCCTACGATCACGTCGTATTCATCCAAGCGCAGGGCACGGATGATCTGGGCACGTTCAATTGTATCGATGTCGCTGTGGAGATAGGTAGCTCGGATACCGGCATTCTTCAGGTAGGTGGTCAAGTCTTCGGACATACGCTTGGTGAGCGTCATTACGAGAGCTTTGTGCTTCATCTTGACGCGTTCATTGATCTGTGAAATCAGATCATCAACCTGATGCTTGATAGGCTTGATCTCGATCTCAGGATCCAAGAGGCCGGTGGGACGGATGATCTGCTCCACAATCTCGCCGGAGGTAAGTCCCAGCTCATAATCAGCCGGAGTCGCAGTTACAAAGATCACGTTGCGCATATAGTGCTCAAACTCTTCAAAGCGCAAAGGACGGTTGTCAAAGGCGGAAGGCAGGCGGAAACCGTATTCCACGAGGTTCTTCTTACGAGTGTAATCTCCACCGTACATACCGTGAACTTGGGGGATCGTGACATGGGATTCGTCAATCACCATGATGAAGTCATCCGGGAAGTAATCCAATAAACAGCTTGGCGGATGCCCGGGCTCAACGCCGGTCAGATGCCTGGTATAGTTTTCAATGCCGGAGCAATATCCCAGCTCACGCAGCATCTCCAGATCAAAGGAAACCCTCTGTTTCAGACGATCTGCCTCTACATAACGTTGATTATCCAGGAAATACTGAACTCTCTCGGCTGCTTCTTTTTCGATGGAATGCAGAGCATTACGGAGCTTCTCCTCGGACATAATGAAGTGGATGGCAGGATAGATAGGGTACTCATCGACCTCTCCCAGAGACTGATAGGAGATAGGATGCAGCTTCTCCAGCTTGGTGATCTCATCGCCAAAGAACTCCACCCTGAGGCAATGCTCCAGATAAGCGGGATATATATCCACGACATCTCCACGCACCCTGAAGGCACCACGCTCAAAAGCTATGTCATTACGACTGTAATGAGCCTGCACCAGCTTTGCCAGCAGGTCGTCACGGTCCATTCTCTGTCCTTTCTGGACTCTGATCAGGGCTTCACGATACTCCTCGGGAACACCCAGACCATAGATACAGGAGACAGAAGCGACAATGATCACATCTCTGCGTTCCATCAAGCTCATAGTAGCACGCAGGCGGAGCTTCTCTATCTGCTCGTTGATATCCGCGTCCTTCTCGATATAGATGTCCTTGCCGGGGATATAAGCTTCCGGCTGATAATAGTCGTAATAACTGATAAAGTACTCCACAGCATTCTCTGGAAAGAGCTGCTTGAGCTCTCCATAAAGCTGTGCTGCCAGAGTCTTGTTGTGAGACAGCACCAAGGCCGGGCGATCAAGCTGCGAGATCGCATTGGCAATGGTAAAAGTCTTTCCGCTGCCGGTTACTCCCAAGAGTACCTGATAGCGCTTGTCATCCTTAATTCCCTGGACCAAACTCTCGATTGCCTGAGGTTGATCACCGCTGGGCTGGTATTCCGATACCAGTTTAAAAAGTCCCATTATACACGCTCCAGCCTTGGATTGATCTTAGTTACTGATGGATTCAATATTCTTCTTGACGTCATTGTTCAGATTCCTAGTTTGGGAACAATCTCGGTGAAAGCTGAGATTCTGTCGAGAAAATAAAGTATGGAGTAATAGAAATGTTAGCAGTGAACGATTTGCAAGTAAATTACGAGAACCTCCTCAAGCTTGGTTATGCAGTAGTGGATATCCGTTACAAGGATTATGACATCTGCAATGACAGCTACAAACTTGTAATTGGTCGGGTGGATGCTGATCGGGACGAGTTTTATCCCGAAATGCTAAAGCAATACACAGGTGTGGAATTCAAGCCCAGCGAGATCTACGAAATCTGGACTGAGATCCTCTTCCACAAAATCAAGATGAGCCGGGTGCTAAACCGCGACATCGCCATTAAGGTCGCAGCTCTCGACTACATCGAAACAGTTTACTCCACCAAATGAACCAGCAGACCCTGCTCTTGATCAAGCCCAATGCAGTGATGCACAAGCATGCAGGGGACATTATCTCGATTATCGAGAACAAAGCTTTTCTGCTGCGGGATATCAAGGTGATGCAATTCACCCCTGATTCCGCAGCAGCTTTTTATCAGGAACATCTTGGCAAAGAATTCTACGACCGCCTGATCAAGTTTATGTGCTCCGGCACGACGATTGCTCTCCTGCTGGAAAAGGCAAACGCTGTAGAAGATCTCCGCGAACTGGTCGGAGACACCGATCCTGCTAAAAGAAAACCCGGTACCATACGCCATATGTATGCCGAAGGAATTACCGAAAACGCAGTCCACGCTTCGGACAGCCCGGAGCATGCCCAAAGGGAGATAAGCCTGATCTTCGGGTCTCCCTACTACCCCAAACAATCTTATTGACAGTTTTTTACTGATCTATAGTTTTTGTGTGTGCTTGGCATCAAACTTGCTTGATAGTAGTGTAATAAACCCAGCAAATTCTCTGGATTTGTTTGCGGATTGATTTAACAACGCATATAGTAATAACTGAATGGAGGTTAGTATGCAAAAAACTGCCTATATGGTATTGGCGTTCTTAGCGCTGGTATCAATTCTTTGCGCTGTCCCGCGAAACCTGGTTGTAGTGGAAGTCGGCACCGGTACCTGGTGCGGATACTGCCCGGGTGCGGCTATGGGATGTCACGATTTGCTTGAAAACGGCCACGCGGTTGCCATCATCAAAAACCACAATGGCGATCCCTATGCCAATACGTATTCAAACGCAAGAAACTCATTTTATGGCATTACCGGTTACCCTACCGCCAATTTCGACGGACAAAACCCCTCAGTCGGCGGCAGCGGTACCCAATCGATGTACTCAAACTATCTTCCCAAAGTAAACTCACGTCTGGCAGTTCCCTCTCACTTCAATCTCTCTGCCACAGGAAGCACCAACAACGGCCAGATGAATCTTGAAGTCACAGTCTCCAAACCCGAAGATGATACCAATACCAATATCAAGCTTCACGTTGTGATCACAGAGACAGATATCCCCCAAGTTTGGTTCAACCAAACCCATGTTGACAACGTCAACCGTCTGATGCTTCCCGATCAAAACGGCACTGCCATCAGTCTTGCCACCGGCGGCTCCTCCACTCACAATTTCAGCTTTACCCCCGGTGCCACCTGGAATATCGGCAAGCTCGAGCTGGTGATCTTCCTGCAGAATATGACCACCAAGGAAATCCTCCAAGGCAAGAAGTACAGCCTTCCCGGATTGACCGGTGCTCTGCCCGTGAACACCACCACTCTCAATTTCCCCGAAGCTTATGTGACCGGAAGCTCCACGATGAACTTTACGATCACCAATTTCTTTGATAGTGCTGCCACCGGAGCCATCACCAGCAACAATCCTGTCTTCACCGTCAATCCCAGCACCTTCAACATCGCCGGTGGACAGAACCAAGCCTTCACAGTGACCTTCGCTCCGACTGCTGCTCAGAATTATACCGGTACCCTTACCATCAACAGCAATCTGGTGAATCATCCCAGCATCACAGTCAACCTTGCCGGAACCGGCTTTATAAACAATGCTCCCGTAGCTCAAAACGTTACGATCTCCGGACCTCCTGTGATCCATCAATATCTCAGCAGTTCTTACACCTTCTACGATGCTGATGAAAACACCGAAGGCAGCACAACAATTCAATGGTACAGAGTGGTTGGTGGTCAAAACCAAGCCATAACAAACGCTACACTGGCTCAATACAAGACCACCCCCGAAGATCTCACCTACGCCATAGTCTGCGGCATCACTCCCAGAGATCAGCACGGAATGGCGGGCGCTACTGCTTACAGCACCCCTATCGGCCCTATCGAGCCTCTGCCTGCCCCTCAGAACTTCACTGCACAGGAAACAGATCCCGGTACAGTAGTATGCAACTGGCAACGCCCGCTGCATTTCCAGGGACGCGGTTTTGTGGGTTACAGAGTCTATCGCAATGGCTTGACAGTAAGCACCATCACCAATCCCAACAACACCACCTTCACCGATACCTGGCTTCTGGATGGAACTTATACCTACTACGTGGTTTCCCTGTTCAATGATCCTATGATGGTTTCCGCGCCTTCAAACGAAGTAACAGTTATCATCGGTGAATCATCAAACGATGAGGATGTAGCCCAAGTGATCCACAGCATCACCGCCAGCCCCAATCCCTTCAACAGCGTAACCAGCTTCGCGATCCGCGGCAAAGCCAACGATCAGGTAAGCATCAATATCTTCAATATCAAAGGCCAAATCGTAAAGTCACTTAGCACAAACCTGGATCAAAACGGCAATGCCGGATTGAACTGGAATGCTATAGACAACGCAGGCAACAACCTGCCCAATGGTATCTATTTCTACCGTATGACCAGCTCTGAAAAGCAGTTTAGCGGCAGATTGATCCTTGCCCGATAAACATAAACCCATAATAGAAAAGCGGAGCACCTGTTGCTCCGCTTTTTTATGTTGTGAGCTTAGAGGGAAAGCTCAATCCGGTTCGAGGTCTGTTATGCTTTTTTTAGCTTAACCAGATTGCTCGACCAGCCTCATAATCTCTGTTCTTACTGCGTTCAGCCGAGCTCGTACCTCGACCCAATCCGCATAGTGATAGTGTTCTGATACGCGCACTGTAGTGCTATCTTTCATATAGATAGCAAAACCGAATCTGCACATACCGATCATATTCGGATCATCGCCATAGTCCCTTATACTTGAGACGCTTTTTACCTCTCCAATATTGATATTGCGTCCATCTGCAAGTGTGTAGATCATGGCACAACCTCACAATATTGTTAATGTTACAAATGTTTTGAGCCCCTCAATATGGCAAGGATTATTTTTAATACAACAAGCCTCTAATGTAGTTTGTTGTCTACAGAATTCTTGATCTGAAACAATTCAGATTATGGCGTCAATCTTTACCAAGATTCCCAGAGCTTAGAATCCTGTGCCCAAAATCAAGCCGAAGCTACCCTTGGAATCCTTGTTGATCGTATATCTTAGCCCCAAGTCAATCGAAGCTCTGGACGCAAAAACAAATTCCCCAATCAATTCCACTCCGCTGGCATAGCGCAGCTCATCCTGACCATCGCCGTAAGGTAAAGCCGCATCAAAGATCAAGCCTCCGCAGATATCTTCCATATAGACCTGAGGAGTCCAGATGGCATTTCGCACCTGCAGCAGCGGTTTGTAGATGCTAAAGCAAGCTGTAAGCCCCTGATTCGTACGCCATCTGCTATCATAACCACGCGTGGTGGAAAAGACTTCATCCTTGTTCGCATCAGGATCATAGGCTACCATCAATTCTGTGCGCAGTTCGGTCGATTCATCCAGGCTCAGCCTCATATTCAGCCTGCCGTGCCAGCCTAGCCGATCTCTATCCGATGCCCAGAACTCAGTTGCCTCATAGAGCAAGGCATTGTTTACCGCCAAGCGCCCCCTCTCCCATGCGAAATTAGCTGTGACAAAGGGTATCCAGAGCTTTCTCTTGAAGGCATCCTCGGTTCTGATACCCAGTCCTGTCCACAGAGTGGTAAGCCCATAATTTGCCCGCCTCAGGAGCTCGATATTGTTCGATAGACCAAGGCTGCCGCCTTTGAAACTGCTATAGCTGATGTCCTGGATCAAGGGTCGCAGGAGTTTATTGGTAAGCTCCAAACTCAGACCTGCTTTCTGGGAGTAAAGATCATATTCAAATGTCGTGCTCCACCAGGGTATATCCCCCACGATGTCCTGTCCCATCAGCATAATGCCGACAGTGAGGCTATCAACCGATCCTGCCAGATAGGGCAATCTGGCAATCCTGGGCACTATCAGATGCCTTAGATTCCCGGCATAGCCGGCTCTCGTGACCTCATATTCTCCGATCCTTTGCTGTCCGGCTACGGGAGATCTCATAATATCCAGTGAGCCCCGGTTTTCCGGAACAAATGCTGTTTCTGTGCAATACTCCCGATAGATATCATTTCCCGTGCTATTGACCGAGATCACGTACAGATTGCCATCGCTATCGATCTGGGCATTCCTAAAGCCGCTGTAATCGCACAGTTTATAGGTTTCCCCGCTGTGTAGATCAAGCCTGTAGGAAGCCATCAAGCCGTTGTAAGTTGCATCGAAGAGCAGGCTGTTTTCATCGGCCGATACCAAGCTAAGCGAATAGGGGGTGGTAGTCAGTTCAGTCAGTGTCCCGCTATTTAGATCAAGCTCGAATATGCCCGTATTTGACCATTTGGGTTTGGCTGTTACAAAGATACGATCCCCTGCCTGACGGATATTGCCAATCAACTTACGTACCTGCAGAGGCTCGGAGAGGCGGTTGCCATTCGCATCAATGTGCTCAATCAGATTGGTCTGATAGGTGAGATCATCTCTTACTATAATCATCGAGCCATCATCGAGTACCCGGAAGCACCTGATCTGCCCTTCCGCCAGCTTCTCTTTCCACTTTGTGCCGGGAATCTTCCGCCAAATCTCCGTTTCAGAGCCCCAGCCGTCGTTTTCGTTGTTGTCATATCCTCGGCGCAGTTCTGCCCTGCTGTAATAGAGATAGTTTCCCGCCATTTGAAATCCTGCCGGGAAGCCGGAATATTGGCTGTGGATCACTTCCTTGCGACAAGCTCCCTGCGGATCAGCCAAGCGGATGATTCTGTTGTAGCTAAACTGGCTGGAAGGCCCGGTCTTGTCCTGACCTTGTATCGTATAGTAGAGATCTCCCTGATAGAGACAGAGATTATCCTTTTCCCAACCGTCAAATGTAATCTGACCCTCTGGCAGTGCTTGTGCATGCTCCGTCTCCCAAGCCTGCCATTCACCCCACAAGGTATCCAGGGACTTGCCATAGATCTCTTTGTAATAAGAATTTATCGAGAGAACCGGCAGAAAGGTGCTGAGATAGGTTCGCATGGATGAACCCTGCAGTGCAAAGAACTGAGCGAATCTCTCTTCGCCATAACGCTCCGCCAAAAAGCTGAAGAAACTCCCGCCAAAGACATAGTAATGCGCCTGTGGTGTGCTACGGTTGAAGTTATTTGCCAGAGCCGGCGAGGGCAATTTCCCTTCCCGCGCCAAAGCGCTGATGATGGAGCTATACACCCCTCCGTTCATCCGCCCTGTGTAGGGTGACAGCCGGCTCTCGCCATAGACCGTGATGCCTTCGGTTATCCACATGGGCTGATGGGCATTGGGATTGAGCGCATTGCCGATGATCTTTTGCAGTAAAGAGGGCAATCCTGAGGCAACCGTCATCTGACTGCGGTGGATAAACTCGTGAGTGCCCACCAATTGCCACCAATCCTGGCCGTTGGAAAGGACATCCGAACTGGGCGGATAGGCAAAAAGTGCGATCTTGGGTCCGAACAGATTGAAGTACCCATTCACCTCATTACCCATATCTTCCAATACGATAGGAGTATTGCTGACCTTGTTTCCGGTAAGCTCTTCCACGAAGGGACGACTATCTTCCATCACCTGCAGGATCTTGAGGGCTTCGACTTCCCAGCCATCCCGGTAGTAAACGGTAAAGTGATCTGTCGCAACGGTTTTATAATCTGCCAGGGCAAAGATACCCAGCGGGATCAGGATAATGACCACAATCATAAAAAGTTTGTTTCTCATCAGCTTAGCTCCAAAGATCGTCTTTTCTTACTTATTTCTTCCACACCCTGCTTTCGTCAAGTGTATAATAGTCCATCACCGGCAGCCTCTGTGGACTTTTCTCCCCCCTTGATTGGATGCTTGCTGCCTGCTTGTAGCCTGCTTGAATCCTGCTTGAACAAGCATCAAAGGACTGATTATCAAGGCTTTAGCAAAGATCAAGGGAAAGGGAGGGCTTGGGGAAATGGAGCTATAATACTACGATATAATATATTAGCACTTGTCAGCAGGATGCTGGAATAGGGGATTGACAAGTCTTATTGGTAAACCCTGTCGTCTATCCTCACCTTGGTGAGATAAATGATTTCGCAAGCACCGTTGCCGTCATCGCTGCGCACCAGGCTGGTATTCCACTCGCCTGCGTATTGATCGCCTTTCATCGCGGCAACATCCACCAGATAGCCTTCCAGCTTGACTTTGCTACCTTTCTTGGCAAGTGCCAGAGCCTTGCGGAGGTTTTTGTTGGAAGGTATCAGGTGATTGTTTGACATATGTTCGCCAATAAAGCGGGGATCGACAGGCTTATCCGGATTGTAGGTGAAAAGACAGAAGCGAACAACCTGCTTGAACTTGATCCGATCAAGTTGCTGTATAGCTCCGCCCCAGACCAGAGCATAGTCCCAAGGCGAGAGATTATGCATAAAACCGCTGGTATATTTACGTTTACTCACCAATTGCCCGCTTATGGCATAGCCTGCACGGGGATGAAAGTGAAAGGTCGCATCTCCGTAACTGAGGGGAGGCAGATGCAGGCTGTCGATGGATGTTTGGATGGGATTGTTACTGATATCAAGGCTGGTCAGATCCCCCTTGGTATCGATGGGGGCAGTGAAGGTAGAATATATATAAAACGCTGTAGCAATGACGATTAAAACCGAAAGGGCTATCAGTATCTTATCCAACAAGCGCATATTAGTTCCTTCAGCAATACTGGCCTTTGGACCCCCATCCAGCTTCTTTACAAGATTCTGATCCATAGTAGTCTTGTCAAGTTTTAATCTGCGTATGATTGTGAAGGGCAATATTTTCAGGATGGCAGTATAATCGCTAATTGAAAAATTCAAGTATCTACGCTTCTGTCATGCAATCTCCTTGGTTCCAGATGTGATCTTTGATCTGGAGCCAGGAAAGCACTGTAAGCTGACAAATACGGATGCATAAGGATGCAACAGAATGTATTATTTTGAGATTGACAGTAAAAAGGACATTAGCGAGAATGATCTGCAGTGATTATTGAGTGTAGCAATCACAATAAACTATGCAAACTTGAGATCATTGTGTAAGTAAGGGAATATTTGTAAGAGGGCTTCTTAACTC
The DNA here is from genome assembly GCA_964433815.1 of uncultured Candidatus Cloacimonadota bacterium. Lineage (GTDB taxonomy): Bacteria > Cloacimonadota > Cloacimonadia > Cloacimonadales > Cloacimonadaceae > PHBP01. Next base: position 1,755 of record CAYSSP010000043.1, on the reverse strand, counting down.
AAAAGAATAAGGAGACTAAGATAAAAAAAAGGTCTTTGCTGTTTATCGCACTCACGCTAGGAATAGTGTGTCTTTCCGCTCAGAACCAAATGGATTTGATGACTACCTTGTACGGGGAGTTTGATGGCTCTAGGTTTGGAGAACGAGTAGTTTCCATGGATTACAATGGCGATGGCTATGATGATGTGATCGTTCATGCCCCTTATTGGAACCCCGCCGGTGTATACAACAGCAATCAGTGTTGGGGGAAGATATACTTCTATTGGGGTGGACCCGCTATGGATAATGTCCCTGATTTCGTGATGGAGGGAACGGAAAATTGGGAGTTATATCCGGCAGGACCATTTAATGGAGGTGATATCAATGGGGATGGGATTGATGATCTGGTAATCACTTTACCTGTAGACCCGGCTTGCGTTATAGCCGTATATTACGGAACAGCCAATCCCACGGGAATACCAGATTTGACAATCACCATTCCATATGTAGTTGAAGGTTATATAGGATCATTGCCGCTTGGCGACATTAATGGAGACGGTCGAGATGATTTGGCGATACACTGCCCGCTATGGGGTTATCCTTATATCCAAAGATTAGTAATCTGGACAGGTAACGATGCCCCATTTGTGACCCTTGCGGAAACGACTAATGGTTCAGTGCCAAGGTCGGCAATTGGACTCGGGGATGTAAATGGTGACGACGTGGATGATTACCTCCTCCAGTATGGTATTCCAGGAGGAACAAACATGAACAGCAGGATAGTGCTGTATTATGGTGATGTAAGTTTCCCACAAGTTGATAGCTTGGTGATATCTGATAATACCAATGCAATAACTATCAATTCAGCCAGCCCATTGGGAGACATAAATAATGATGGATATGCGGATTTTGAATCTTACGTGGGCAAAGTGTGGTTTGGGGGAATAGGCTTAACTCCGAATAATGATCTTGAACTGGTATATAACAACCCACCCTACCATGAATGGTTCAACCCAGGCCGTAATGTTGGCAATCCATTCATATATGGCGACTTAAACGGAGACGGCTATGACGACGTGATCGGATCGACGCATCAAATCAATTTTTACCAAGGAGAGGTTGGCATCTGGATGGGAGGCCTAAACATGGATGGGTTGGTTGACTTGTATTTATATCCGACAAGTGATTACGGAACCAGGAATTTTGGATATGCCAAAGCAGCAGGGGATTTTAACGGAGATGGCTTATGTGACCTTGCGGTTTCAGCTCCCATTTGGGGACAAGGGACGATTTTCAATACAACTGGACGAGTTTTTATCTATTCTGGCAATGCAGCACTGACAGATACAGTTGTAGCCAATGATGACCACGTTGAGGCTGAACCAAGCTGGGAGATAAACGTATATCCCAATCCCCTGCGTGCAAACGAGCAGCTAAAGATAGATTTATTGGGGTCCGGCTTTAAGGCTTCCACTCCCTTACGGCTGGAATTGTTTAACCTAAGAGGGCAAAATGTAAGCAGTATTGAACATGTCGGAGAAGTTTTATATGGGGCTACCCTCTCCATGCCTGTAACAAATGTAGCAAATGGTTTGTATATCTTTAGGATTATGCAAAACAACAAAACCACATGTACTAAGAAAATCTGTATTCTCAAATAGGAGGAAAAATGAAAAAGGCACTATTTATCTTTATCTTACTTTCCTTGATAGGTTTTGCTGCTGCAAGGTATTCGGATCAATTCCCTTTGGGTACATACTCCTACCTAAGTGAAAA
>CAYSSP010000042.1:9638-18317 GCA_964433815.1 uncultured Candidatus Cloacimonadota bacterium | reverse complement strand
TTCTGAATACATTCCCATCGATAGACATTTTGGCTCCGCATTATGCAAAGGTCTTAAAAATTGGATCAGGCTATAAACAAAGGACCCGCAAATCAGCGGGGATAGATGATGTTCATACGGTGGGAGAGTGGATTTTCGGTAAGCGCCAAGTCTATGCCAAACAGTTCCTTAAGTATCTCGGTGCGCATCAATTCGTCAGGCTTGCCTCCTGCCAGGATTCTGCCAGCTTTGAGATAGATCATACGGCTGGCAAAATTGGCTGCGAGATTGAGATTGTGAGAAATCAATACTATTCCGATCCGGCTGGTCTCCCGGATCTCCGCCAAGAGGCTCATAATCTCCAATTGATGATTGATATCCAGTTGTGAAAGACTCTCGTCGAGAAAGATATAGCGAGTTTCCTGCGCCAAAGCACGCGCAATCAGGACGCGTTGCTTTTCCCCGCCCGAAAGCTGCGAGAACCACCTGTCTCTAAAACCTGCCAAGCCAAGACGTTCCAAAGCGGCATCTGCCACAGCATAATCCGCCTCGGTCCAGGTCTCCAGCAAGCCCTGATAGGGATAACGTCCCATCAGGACCAAGTCCCGAACCTGGAAGTCAAAGCTAAAGACAGATTCCTGAGGAACATAGGCGATCAGCCTGGCAAGTTCTCCCCGCTTGTAGGCTCCCAGTTCCTTGTTGGCAATCCGGATGCTGCCGTTTTGTAGCTTCATAAAGCCCATAATCGCATAGAGCAGAGTCGATTTGCCTGCTCCGTTGGGACCGATCAGGACGCTGAAATCTTCCGGATACAGCTCAAGCGAGAGCCCGTTTAAGACAGGCGTTGTGTTGTAGGAACAGGTGATGGAATCAATCTTGATCATAACGCTTACCGCCCTATCCCACTGACAGCGGGTCTTCCGTCAAGCGAAATCTCCTGTATCTATCTCTCAGGTTTGCCATAATCAAGCCATTATCTCTGAACAAGCAGAGATTTCTCTTGCCAAGAATAGCCTATTAAAATACTATGTTATCAGAAGAAGATTATGGAGTCACTAATGGCTATTAACACAAGAACAGAGTATGCCTTACGAGCTTTGATCGAGATGGTCGATAAGCGGGAAGAGGCGATTTCCGCGCGGGAGATTTGCCAGAGGCAAGAGCTGCCCAAGAAGTATGTGGAACACCTCTTAAGCGGGCTCAAAGGTGCCGGCTTGATCACCAGCAGTCCGGGTTCACACGGGGGTTATGTCCTTGCTGTGAAGCCTTCGGATATCAACATCGCAACCGTTATGGATGCGGTGGGCGATAATTCCCTGGATCCTGCCTGTTCAGGCACCAGAGACAGCTTTTGTCTGGGTTCTGCCTGCGGTTTGTCCCAAGTATTCAACAAGCTTTCCAAAGACCTGCGCAAGGTCCTTACATCATACACTTTGGATGACTTTTACTACAGCTACAGCAAGCAAACAAGCAAGGGGAAGAAATGAAGCAAAGCTCAATTTATATGGATAATTGCATCACCAGCAAGCCTGATCCTCAGGTCTTGGCCGCGATGCAGGAATACCTCACGGAAAAATACTGGTATCCGGGCTCCTTCGTTTCCACCGGAGAGGAGATCAATTCCGCCATCCAGTCTTTCAAGGAGATCGTTGCCTCCTCGCTAAATGCCGCTCCCGATGAGATTCACTTTAGTTCCGGCGGCACCATGGCAAACAATATTGCCCTCAAAGGCCTCGCTTATGCTTATGGTCAGCCCGGCGGACACATCATCTGCTCCGTAGTCGATTACCCCGATCTGCTCACCAATGCGGCATATTTTGAGAAGATGGGCTTTGAAGTAAGCTATCTTTCCGCGGATGCAGAGGGATTTATCAACCTGGACGAGCTCAAAGCTGCCATCCGTCCTCAGACTTTCCTCTTTATGACTACGATCGTAAACCACGTGATCGGGACAATCCAACCTCTCGCAGAGATCAGACGAATACTCGATGACTCCGGGCACAAGATCTACTTTCACGCCGATGCAGGACAGGCCTATGGCAAGATGCCTTTGGACGTAAACGCGCTCGGGATCGACACAATGGCGATCTCTGCCCACAAGATTCACGGTCCTCAGGGCATTGGAGCTCTCTATCAAAGGAAAGGCACCAAACTTGGGCAGTTGATTCACGGTGTGCGCAGAGTCGATAATCTCCAGACTGGCGGTCTTAATATCGCGCTGATCGCGGGTTTTGCCAAGGCTGTGGAGCTTTCTTTTGAAGATATTCATGCTACAGAGAGCAAGCTCCGCGAACTCTCCAATTACCTGATCGGGAAGATGGAGCAAACAATTCCTCATATCGAGCTGAACGGTCCTCGCGGCGATCGTCGCGCCCCGCACAACGTCAATATCTCCATAGATTATATCGAAGGTGAAGCCATCACGATGATGCTGGATATGCACGGCATCACTGTTGCCACCGGCAGCGCCTGCGCCTCACAGGGCTTGCAGGCAAATTACGTCTTGATGGCAATCGGTAAAAACCATGTGCAATCGCATGGTTCGATGAAGTTTACCCTTAGCCGTTACAATACTTTTGAGGAGATCGACACAGTCGTAAGCAAGCTGGCGGAAATCACCGCGGAACTCCGTAAGCGCAGTCCTCTTTACAATGCCATAGCCGAAAAGGAGCAATAGAAATGCAGTACTCAGAGAAGGTTTTAGAACACTTTATGCATCCCCACAACGTAGGGAAGATGGAAAATCCCGATGCCATAGCCACCGAAGGCAGCCCTGCCTGTGGAGATCAGGTAACGGTCTATCTAAAGATCGACAAGGACAAGCTGGTGATCGACGACGTTACATTCCTGTCCTACGGTTGCGCGTCTAATATCGCCACCGGCAGCATCATCACTGATCTTGCCAAGGGTAAAACCCTCGAAGAAGCAAAGAAGATCACCTGGCGCGATGCGATGGAAGCTCTCGATGGTCTGCCCCCGGTCAAGGTGCATTGCTCGGTTTTGGCTGCGGACACGCTTCAGACTGCTATCTCCAATTACGAGATTGCCAATGGCCTCAAGGAAGTTCCCAATTTCAGCAAAGATACCATCCTCGAAGAGATGAAGAAGATCATCTATCCCAAGGTCGGGGAAGATATCGTAAGCCTGAAGATGGTCAAGTACATTGGCTTCTCCGAAGGCGAAGTACTGATCGACCTCAATATCCCGTCCTTTGATCAATGGCGCGATAACATCGCCGACGAGATCCGCGAACACCTCGAGAAGTATCCGGACGTCAAGAACATACAGATCAATATGTAATAAGCTGCCAAGCGAATACATTGCACAAACGCCGGTTCATCATGAGCCGGCGTTTGTATAGCCTTCTTGTTGACGATATCGTGGCAATCGATCAGTTTCTTGGGATAGATATTACATAAGTATGGACTGCTTGGACGGGAAAGCTTGACAAAAAACTACCGGCAGTAAGCATTGACAAAAGTCTTTGGTTCTGCCAAACGACTTCGTCAAGAAAGGTTCTGTATAAGAAGGCAAAGTTATGAAACGCATTGGCTTACTCGTATTGTTGATCCTTGCAATACCCTTGGTAATACTGGCAGAGGATACTAGTCCGGCTCGCCTGCATCTGGGTTTTGCGACCGGGGCAGGGCTGTCCTATATCGGTACTTTGGGTGAAACTCCCCGCTGGGAGCCGGAGGCCTTTACCTATCTCGCTCCTACCATTACATATTACACTCCCACCGGGCTGGCCTTTAGGGCGGAAATCGCCAAGCTGACCCGTACTTCGACCATCGAAGATGATACATATTATTACCAGATTCGTGAGATTCGCAGCAGCGCTGTCCACCTGCCTGTTACCGTGCTGATACCGGTCTCGCGGGATGACAGCCTAAACAGGTTCTATGTAGGCACCGGGCTCTATTTCGATACAATCATCGAAGCAAATCTGTACGGAGAGCATGATATCTACCAGATCATCCGGGAAGATATTCAGGATGAATACGGTCCTGTCGGTTATGGAGTCTCGTTGCAATTAGGGGTTGGCTTGTCGAAAACCTTTTATGTTGAGCTGCGCTATCTGATGGATTTGTCCGAGTTTAGCGCATCGGCGTTCATTGAGTACAATCTCCGGACCCAAAGCTTGATGTTAAGGCTGGGATTGGATCTTACCAAATACAATCTGGATTAGATACTTGAGCCGAGTAGCACGATTACTATTGGCCTCAAGCGTGCCCGGAGGGCGGAAAAAGCTCTTGACATCGCAGACAGGTTTCAGCTTATGCTGTTCATGGGAGAAGTAGAATGAAACGTTTATTATCGGTCTTGGGAATTATAATACTATGCACTATGCCAAAGCTGGCATTGGCACAAGAGCAAGAGGCTTTGCCGGAAGAGCATTCCGTACAGAAAATCACCTTGGAGCTTAGTCCCGGGCTCAGCTTTCTGATAGATGATGAAGATACTTGGAGACCCAAGGCAAACATGGGTTACGGCTTGGGGCTGGCTTTTCAGCCGAGCGGAGATTTTGAGATCAAAGCGGTAATCAGCGACCAGCTTCATACCTCTACCAATTACTACACCCACCCATATCCTTATATGATCGGGATGCATGTCCACCTAAAGACCCGGGCTGTCCGTGTCGCTGCTGAGGGAAATTGGACCTTCAATGCCAATAATCCCCTTCACCAGTGGTATGTGGGGGCTGGGATCTTTGGCGATATTATACACACTGCCAAACTAAAAAAGACTATCACCTATGTCCCCGGAGATCAGGTTGAGACCATCCGCATTGATGAAGTTTTCAACGATGTAGTGCCGGGGATGCAAGCCCAGATTGGCGTAAAGGCGGAAAAAAGCTGTTGGGAACTGCGCGTCTGGGCTGATCTCGACAACTTCGAGGTCACGGGTATTCCGGCAGGTACGCTTAGCAGGGCATTTATCGGGCTGAACTATACCATAAACCTATATGATTCCCGCAGGAGGTATTCCAATGACTAAGATATATCCTTTCATCATGCTACTGATTCTTCCGGTGATACTACTGGCGCTTGAGCCTGCTGAAACCAAGCTAAGTCTTGGTGCTATCGGCGGTTTTGGCAGCTCCGTATTGGGGAGTATCGAGGATAACTCGGATTGGACTACGGATGATCTGGGCTATATTGCCCCCATTATGAGCTATCGGCTCAAGCCCCAGATCCTCATCAAGCTGGAAGGCACCCAGATGAGGCGCAGCAATTCCATCGAACTAAAGCAGGGATTATACACCAAAGGAGTGCTGAGAAACACAGTCTTGCATCTTCCGGTATCCGTCATCTATGAGCTGCCCAGCAGGGCAAACCGCAACAAGTACTTCTTAGGCGGCGGTATCTATTTTGATCAGATCATAAAAGCAGAGCTCATGCGCCGCAGAAACAACGGCAGCGAGATCACAACCGATGTCATCGGCGATATTCCCCCCGTATCCTATGGATTGCAGCTAACCCTGGGGAGCAGGTTTTCCCGGGTCTTTTACTCGGAGCTACGTGTCTTTTCCGATCTGACCAGTTACGATCTGCAGGATCTGAATCAGGAAAATCTGCGCAATAGCGGCTTCCTCATCCTGCTTGGGATGGATCTGATCAATCTGAAGCTGGAGGATTAGAGCGGAAACTTGCTCTTGAGCTCGATTTTCCTCTTGGTGGAAAATAGCATATAGTAATCGCTGCCATCCCAGGAAGGAGCTACTTCCACTATAGAGTAGATCTGTTTGTTGCCGATTCTTCCGGTGATCAACTGGGTGGACTGCCCGCTCTCAAGATCATATTTCCAGAGCCTGGAATCCTTGAAGTAATACACGATATTTGCTGCTCTGCATAGCCTTGTCTTGCCATTTATATCCGTATCATACCAGGTGAGAGTCTGATTGTCCCGATATATCAGGCGTGGCTGGTATTCCGAATTTTTGCAGATCAGATACTTGTTGTCATAGCTGGGATAAGACCAGGAGATGCCGCTGCGGATAGTAACATCGCCGGTGCCTTGCAAGCTGATCTTCTTGAGGTCGCTATCGCGGGAGATATAGTAGATACCGGTGCCGTTGTTCTCGATCCAGGCTTGCTGGAAATAGCTGTGGTAGTTATATGGAAAGTCATATTGTTCCGTGCTCAGCAAATCCATCCAGCTCAGATTGGCTGCGCTTCCGGTGCTCAAGCCGGTCAAAGCGCACAAATACCTGCCGTCTCTGGAGATAGTGGGTCGCGAATAACTGTAATTGCTGCCTTCCGCCGGTCTCATCAGGATGCCCTGTGACAATATTGACAGGTGCAAGCGGATGATCTTGCCTTCTTTTGGATACAGGCAATACGTTCCATCCTGGCTCAAATCCAGATTGCCGGGATAGTCAATGGCGGAGATCCTTTCATAGCCCTTGGTCTCGGGATCATAGATGGCGAGCGAATCCTGCATCATGAGCAACCTGCCATCCATCAGCCTCGTAAAGATGCGGTATTTGTTGCTCGGCGGTAAACTGTGCCAAGTAACGGCTCCGGTGCTATCCAGCTTGCATAGCTCATAGTTGTACTCATACTTGTACTTTTGCCCTTCACAGGAGCTTGTCCCCAGCATCACCAATACCAGGGCTACCCCTATGAGCATCAGTCCAAAGCAGTGTCTCATATCTCCCCCGCATCGGGAACCAGCAGTTTATCCCCCCGTGACTTGGGATTGTATTCACGGTTAGCCGCATAGCCCTTGAAATGCAGCAATTGATCGTCAAAGCGCAGGTAGATCTCATCCACGGTGTATGAATAGCTGGTGGGGCTGTAATAGCCATCCCAGAGCAAGACTGTCTGGCGGTTATCGAGATCTATCTTGTTCAGATCAGCCATTCCATGCATCTTTCTGGAAAAGATCATAGTTTCCGATGTCTTTGAAAAGGCAAAGCTGTAGTTATTGCCAATCTCGATGATATCCTCGTCCACCCTGTCATAAATCTTCAGAATTCCGTTCTGGATGCTCCAGGAATCTTTGTTTCGTGCTCTGATGGCAAAGTATCTGCCGGTGTAATTAACTTCAAAGATATGTTCTGCCTGGTTGTTGATGTACTCAACGCTCATCCGGAGAGTGCCCGCACCCTGCCCGGCAGCGTAGGAATATAGCCCTGCCATATTGGTCCCGGTATCCTGATAGGTAGCATAGTAATAATATTCGTCAGTTTCAGGGATATAGACTGCAGAAATCACATTGACCTCAGGCAGTACCTCTATCCAGCTACCGGCTGCCATCTCATATCGCATCATCTTGCCATTACGGATTGCCATCAGGTAATCTCCTCCGGGCGATAGCACCGGACTGCTGTAAATTCCGCCATCATCGGGGCTGATCCTGGCCATCCCGCTGCTATTAAAGCTTATCTTGTAGATGGCATTTCCGGCAGCAAAATATAGCAATTGCCCGGCGGTATCGATGGCGAGGTTTTTTTTGTCCGTAATGCTGAGATCATCGGGGATCATCTGTGTAACCCCGCCTTGGTTAAGACTGCGCCTTACCAGTTTATTTCCCAGGTGAAAAACATATAGATCCGAGACGTAAAATGCCTTGCCCCAACTGCCAACCATCAGGCTGTTATCCGTCTTAACCTGGCTTTGGCCATCCAGCCATAAGCTGCCATAAGTCAAGTTTGGACCGGGATACATATCATCACAACCGCTGATCACAAGCATGAGTAGAAAGAGTAAAATCAAACTAATCCTGACCATCTTAGATTCCCCTTTTTCCTAATGGTCCCAGTATAGAGCCTGCCCACAGACTGTCAAGAGATAATGATTGTCCACATTATTTTACAGAGCAAGGGGCTAATCCAGCTTGTATCCGGCTTCCCATTCTGCGCCGCAATTGTAGCATTTGCTTTGATACCAGTGACTGCGTGAGTGGCAAGCGGGACAGCTCCACTTGCCTTGCTGTTCGATCAGCCATTGGTCGATTCCGACCTCTTTGATTCTCTGGAGATTTTCCAATACTTCCTGGTGATGCGGCCATTCATCCCGGCTGAAATCCCGGATCATCGGGCAAGGAAACTCCGGGCAAAAGGCACAGATTTGTACATTATGCTCGGCGCAGCAGGCTGTGATTTCGCAGTGGTTATTCTCTCCTGCCGCACAGCCCGGGCAGGGCTCTTCGCTGTATTCCCAGGTGAATTTTTCCAAGCCGGCATTTCCTTCGGCTTTCTCTTGCAGTAAGCTACTTACGCAGGCTCCGCAGTACAATCCGCAACAAGTGACGTATCTATGCATTTAAACTCCCATATCCTTTATGTAGCAGACTCTCATTACCCCCTCTATTCTGTCAATAGATATCAGGTCTGTGCTTGCTGCTTGGTAGGATGCTTCTATCCTGCTTGCAGGATGCATGAAGCATGGATGGATATCCATCAAGCGACTGATCTATATGGCTTTAAGAATGTATCATTGAAAGAGGGCGTTTGCAGGGGTAAAAAAAACGGGATACCTTTAGGCATCATCTTAGCTGTATCGGAGCTTTCCAAAGCTCCGCAATCGTATCGGTAAAAAAAAGCGGGATACCCACAGGCATCCGCTTAGCTGTATCGGAGCTTTCCGAAGCTCCGCAATCGTATCGGCAAAAAAAAGCGGGATACCTTTAGGCATCATCTTAGCTGTATCGGAGCTTTCCAAAGCTCCGCAATCGTATCGGTAAAAAAAAGCG
>CAYSSP010000042.1:0-9538 GCA_964433815.1 uncultured Candidatus Cloacimonadota bacterium | reverse complement strand
ATCGGAGCTTTCCAAAGCTCCGCAATCGTATCGGTAAAAAAAAGCGGGATACCCATCGGCATCCCGCTTAGCTAGATTATCTCTACTGTATTACTTCATCAGGATCATCTTGCGGGTGCTGCTGTAGCTACCGGCTTGCATCTTGTAGTAGTAAATACCACTGGCGATGCTGCGGCCGTTTGCATCAGTACCATCGAAGACGACTGAGTGATTTCCGGCTTCGCGGCTTTCGTTGACCAAGGTCTTCACGATCTGACCGCGGGTATTGTAGATATCAATCCTGACGGGTCCGGCTTGAGCAGTGCTAAAGCGGATGGTAGTCTCCGGATTGAAGGGATTGGGGTAGTTTCCACTCAGGGCATTTTGCAGCACAGGAGCGGTATTATCATCGTTGGCAACTCCGCCGCCATTGGAATGGACAGTGAAATCATCAACGAAGAAGATGAAGGCATCGCTGGATACGCAGCGGATACCGATATAGACTTGCTGTCCATCATACTGGGCGAGATCATAGATGTACTCTGTCCAGGTGGTGGGAGCTTCTACATAGGTTCCCCCGCTTACATACTGGAAGCCTTGAGGGATGATTGTGGCAAGCGTGCTGACGCCGACGCGGAATCTTTCCAGGCCGTACTGAGCAGTATGGCTTCTGGCATAGAACTTGAGCTTGCTGCCGGTTCCCAGGGTCATTCTGGGTGTGATCATCCAGTCGTTGTTGTCCGGGGTTACGGAAGCAAATGCGGCAGCCATCTTGGCTCCACCATGAGTGGTCATAGTGGTAAGCGGAGGAGTGGTGGCGCTGGGATTGAAGATGATATAAGCCATCGGACCTTCAGAACCCGGGAAGGTGACATCAGTGATGCCATAGGTGCCGGAGTTGTCGGCATCCAGAGTAGTCCAGGGAGCAAAGGTGAGAGCGAAGTCATCGTAGCCTTCAAAGGTCTCCGTAAAGATGGCGGGAGGCAGCACGACGTTGATATCGACGACCACTGTGGCAGGATCTGATTCGCCGGTGGTGTGGGTGGCGGTAACACCATAGGTGTATTGGCCATTGGCAAGATCCATATCCTGGTAGGTGGTGGTTTCAGGATTGGTGATGGTACCGATCAGGCTGCCATTGCGATAGACCTTATAACCGGTGATGGCGCGGTTTACGCGGGAAGGCTCAAACCTGGCTGCGGCAAGCTGACCTGTGGCATAGCGGGGGCTTTCCACGATCGGGCTCATCTCGACTGCCTTGGTAGCTGTTCCGGAGGCGGCAAATGCCTTGACTGACCAGTTGTAGGTAAGGGTGGGAGCAAGCGCGGAAAGCGTAGTCCAGGCACCCTGGAAGTACATCATATTGCCTTTGCCTTCGATCTGCGGACCATCATCGCAACCGGCGGGATATCCACCCGTGGTATTGACTTCAAATCCGTAGTAAAGGTCGCCGGTGGTGGGGATCGGAACCGGTGTATTGAGTACGACAAGATTCCAATCGTTGATCACGGGAGCGGCTACAACCTGTGAGGATACAAGGGTACCGGCATTGGTGGCTGATCCACCGGTCCAGACCTTGACTGTGTAGGTGCAGGACTCATAGGCGGGGACAAACTTGAGCTGGGTGATGGTGCGTCCGGCATAAGGAGCCAGATCGGTCTGTGTCCAGCGGTGTGCAACGTCAAAGGTGACGGCTGCGTTTGTACCGACAGAATTGCCCATGGCTTCGGTAGCCCAGGTGATCCAATCACCGGTGGCGGGAGGCTCGGGATTGTCCCAGGTAAGGGTAACATCGTTGCCATCGACTGCGGCAGCGAGGTTGGTGGGCATGGCGAGGGCATCAGTCACGACTGCGGTAACAGGACCGGCAGGGACGGATTCGCCGCCATCATAATAAGCGGTAACGGTATAGCTGTAGTTACCGGCGGTAAGGGCGTTATCTGCATATTCGGTGGTGGCGGGATTGCTGATCGTATTGATCAGGGTGCCATCACGATAGATCTTGTAACCCAAGAGGTTGCGGGTGGGATAGGTGGGAGCTGCCACGGGGATGCCGGCTTCGCGGGAATAGCTTCCGGAAACGGGCTGGGCATTGGCGATGATATCGCCGCGGGTGGCAGGCTGGCCTACGTAGAAATCATCTACGAAGAAGATGAAGGCGTCGTTTGAAAGGCACTGGATACCGATGCGGACGGTTTGACCGGCATAAGCATTGAGAGCATAGGTGTATTCAGTCCAATCAACCGGAGCGGATACGTAGCTTGCGCCGCTGATGATGGTGAAATCAGCAGGAGCGGTACCGGTGGTGGAGACACCAACTTTGAAGCGTTCCAGTCCGTAGGTAGAAACATAGGAACGTGCCCAGAACTTCACGACGTCGTTTGCTGCGATCTCAATCGGAGGACTCATCATCCAATCGTTGTTGGGAGGAGTCGTGGAAGCGAAGCAGGCAGCCATCTTGGCACCGCTGTGAGGAGCAACATCGGTCACGGCGGGAGAAGTGGCGCTGGGATTGAAGATCATAAAGGCTTGCGCAGCATAGGCATTGGTCCAGGTGATCCCGGTCATGCCGTAGGTGGTGCTTTGATCAACGTCCACTGTGGTCCAGGGAGCGAAGCTAAGAGCGAAATTGTCATAGCTCTCAAAACCATCGTTGAATCCCGTGGGAGGAGGAGGTGTGCCGGGAGCTTCCCAATCCAGGGCGACATTGTAACCTGTTACGGTTGCAGTGAGGTTGGTGGGAGGATCCAGGGCTTCGGAAAGCTCGAGCAGCGATACGGTATCTACATAGAGATAGAACATATCGGTTTCGCTATAGCCTTTGAAGCCTATGTAGTAGTTCCCGGTGGCGGGAGGATCGATCACGAGCTCGACTGTCTCATAAGTGGTATTTATGATGTTCTCGTTTGACCACAGCATATTGGAAAGGCCTGTGGCTGTAGGGGTGGTTCCCCAATAGACGGCAAGCTTTTCGGCATAGTTGGCGCTGGCAGCGCGATACTTGAAGATCAATTTGTAGTTAAAATCACCATTCATAGCGGTCGGAGGCATCAGAAGCCAATCGTTCATCGCCATTGTGGTGTTGTAACGGATACGAACGCTATTGGGATCTGTATCGGCATTGCCGGCATAGGTTTCCCAAGTGTAGGTATCGCCATTGGCATTGATGGTGGTCCAGCCCAAAGGCAGAGCAGTGGGTGTCACATCGTCAAAGTTCTGTGTGTAGGGATAAGTGGTGATGGTGGGATCGGCAAGGGTAGTGAAGCTCCAGACGGGGCAGTTCACAGCATCGCCAAAAGTATTGAAAGGTACGATCTGCCAGTAGTAAGTGGTGCTATAGTTAAAATCGGCGGGATCATAGGTCAGAGCGGTCTGAACTGTACCATTCACGATATTGGTGGGAGGATTGTTCGTGCCCAGATAAACCTTGTAACCATCGGTGATGCCGCCACCTGAAGCCCAGGTGAGGTTGCTGTAGATGGAGACGTTGGTGGCTGCATTGGCAGGAACGGGATTCTGAGCGGCAAGCGGAGGATCGCCGGCGGCTGCAGGGGAGAATGTAAAGCTAAGGCCATTAGCCGGGAAGACAGTGGCACTAAGGGTGCAGCTATTGTTATTGGCTGTTCCGGCTGTGGTTGCGGACCAATCGGTGGTGGTGGTGCGGTTGTTGAAATCAGCATTGCTGGCTCCGCGCAGACCAACCTGAGTGGCAGCGGCTGTGGTGGATGTAACGGCAGTGATGGGTCCATATACAAAGGACACCTTGTTGCCATTCTCTTTGATTTGAATCTGGAAATTAAGCACGTCGTTGGCGGTGGCGGTAGGTACGCGACGGTAGTTCTTCCATTGCACCGTGAAGACGCGATTGGGCTCTGTTCCGCTCAGCAGATACATCAATTCGCCATTGTCACGGCTCTTGATGTCGCGGCAGATGGCAGCAACGATGTTGTTGGTGCCGGTGGGGCTGCTGATGGGGACAGTGCTGGTAAGGACTTCATTACCAAAAGCTATGAAGCCGTTTGTTTGAATACTGACGGTGGTATAAGCCACTCCGTCATAGGTGAAGGTGAATCCCAGGGGGATCGCATTGAAACTTTCGTTGTCATTGGCGACTGTTCCCAGGACGGTTCCTCCGCTGATTTCTGTGTAGGTGCCAACGGTCTGGCTGAACGAATATTCGCTCACCACGGCCATGGCGCTAAGAGCTACCAGAGAAAAGACCAGCAGAAGAAGATACTTTTGAATACTGATTCGCATAAGTACTCCTTTTTTTAGTATTCTAAAATACATTGTTATAACACGATATAGCAGATGAACCGCCATATTTAGCGGTCACTTTTCCATAAGTATAACAAAGCTGTGAGCTGCGAATGCTGTCAAGCAAAACTTAATTGGCAGGTTTTTCGGGCTGGCTCGGCTCATACCTTTTTCTGCCTTGATACTTTCCCTAAAATGAAAAGTCATGATCCACACACAAAACTACACATCGGTGTCCCTCGAGATTCCTGCCTATACGCCAAATCAATGCATCGATCTTGCTATCTACTTGTTCCAGTTATTATCTATGATCCGGAGCCAGGAAAGCGCTGTCTGCGGACAAATCTGGATGAGAAAGGATAAGACAGATTTTTGAATTGACAGATTATGCTTGGGCAGATAATTGCAAAAAAGATAATATCTGTGAAGAGGCGTCAATGCATGTAAGTTCATTCAATGGTTTTTGCTCTTGTTGCGTAATCTGTCTTACACTCTGTAGTGTAGTAGTTTACGATCTTACCCCGCCTGTGTTTTGCTCGGTAAGGAGCTTGTAATGGCGGCTCAATCTCACTCTCAAATCGCATCCTTCATCTGGAGTATCTGTAACCTCCTGCGCGGACCCTACAAACGCAACGAATACCGAAAAGTGATTCTGCCCTTTACTGTGCTGAGGCGCTTTGACTGCATACTGGCACCCACCAAAGACAGGGTATTGGCAGAGCTTCCCCATCTCTATGGCAAATCGGACAACATAATCTTCGCGAGTCTGACCGGGATCACAGGCGTGCCCTTTTACAACAAATCAAAGCTGGATATGAAGAAGCTGCTGGACGATACGGAGAATATCGCCATCAACCTGCAGTCCTATATCAACGATTTCTCTCCCAATGTGCAGAAGATCATAGAGTACTTTGCCTTTTCGGAGCAGATCGCCCGCCTGCAGGATGCCAACCTACTCTATCTGGTTATCAAAGACTTTGTGGACGATAAGCTCGATCTCAGTCCTCAAGCTGTGGATAATACAGAGATGGGTCTGGTCTTCGAGGAACTGATCCGCATCGGGGCAGAGCAATCCAACGAAGAGGCTGGGGAGCATTTTACACCCCGTGAAGTGATCAAACTGATGGTGAATCTGCTCCTCAGCCCGGAAGCCGACCTTGCCAAGAGCCATGTGGTGAAGACCATCTTCGATCCTGCTTGTGGAACCGGGGGCATGCTCACTGCCGCCGAAACATACATTAAGGAGCTCAACCGGGATGCCAAACCTCACATGTATGGGCAGGATTGGAACAAGGAGTCGTACGCAGTATGCTGTTCTGATATGCTGATCAAAGGTGAAAATGCCAGTATTCACTATGGTTGCTCCTTTGAGCAGGATGGCTTTGCCCGGGAGAAATTTGATTATATGCTTGCCAATCCTCCCTTTGGGGTGGAATGGAAAAAGCAGCAAAAATCAATTACCGATGAGCATGAAAAGCTGGGCTATAACGGCCGATTCGGGGCCGGACTTCCTCGTATCAATGATGGCTCACTGCTCTTCCTCATGCACATGATCTCCAAAATGAGGTCAGTGGAGGAAGGAGGCAGTAGGATCGGAATAGTCTTCAATGGTTCGCCCCTCTTTACAGGTGATGCGGGTAGCGGTGAATCTAGTATACGCCGTTGGATAATAGAAAACGATTGGCTGGAAGCCATTGTCGCTATGCCTGACCAACTATTTTACAACACCGGCATCAGCACCTATATTTGGATCATCACCAATAAAAAGGAAGCACATCGCAAAGGCAAAATCCAGCTTATCGATGCACGCCTATTTTATCACAAGATGCGCAAGAGCCTGGGTAACAAACGTAATGTGATCGGAGATGGCGAAGACAATCGATTTGACCACATCAGCCTGATCACCCGGATTCACAGTGATTTCGTTCAAAATCAAGAGATGGAGTTTGAAAGCAATGGAAGCAGCCAAAGAGCCATTGTCAGTAAGATCTTTGACAATGAGGACTTTGGCTACAGCAAGATTGTGGTGGAGCGTCCACTCCGCCAAAACTTCCAAGCCTCAGAGGAGCGTATTGCCCGGCTAGACCAGCAAAGAGCTTTTGCCAATCTGGCCGAAAGCAAAAAGAAAGACACTCTGGCCAAAGAACGGGAGATTAATGAGGGCAAAGAACTGCAAGAGCAGATCAAAACAGCCTTGCGGACTTTGGATCCCGATCCCATATACAAAAACCGCGATGAATTTGGCAAAACACTCAGAAACACTCTCAAAGCCCATGGACTGGAGCTGCCCGGCCCCATCTTTAAAGCCATCATGGAGGCACTCTCCGAGCGTGATGAGACCGCTGATATCTGTACCGACTCCAAAGGCAGACCGGAAGCTGATACAGAGCTAAGGGATACAGAGAACGTGCCCCTGAAAGAAGATATCGAAGCTTACTTCCAACGGGAAGTTTTGCCACACGTACCAGATGCTTGGATAGACCACAGCAAAACAAAGATCGGCTATGAGATACCGCTCAACCGCCATTTCTACGTTTATACACCGCCACGCGCTCTGAAGGAGATCGAAGCGGAGATGAAAGCCTTGGAAAAGGAAATCGCGGAACTGCTGGAGGGAATGTGAACCTGCCAATGAATCTGGATGATCTTCTTACCGCCAGAACAATCGAGAGCGAACGAATAGAGTATAAAAGCGGGTGGAATCCTGAACCCATAATGAAATCCATGTGCGCTTTTGCCAATGATTTTAGGGATCAGGGTGGAGGGTTTATAATCATTGGAGTTGAAGCTCCCGAGGGACTTCCGATACTGCCACCCCAAGGAAAGGAACTACACCTCACCGAAGGTAGAGGCACCGGGATACCAAAGATAATCCGTGCTTGCCGCGAGAACGGCTCATCTTTGCCGATAATTCATACAGATCAAGAGCGAAGCTTTTTCAAAATGGAATTCCCTATTCACCAAGCGTTTATAAAGCCGACCGACCATGTTACCGACCATGTTACCGACCATGTTCAGAAGCTTGTGAAAGTCATCGGTAAAAGAGAGTTATCTAGTTCGGAACTAATGAATGAATTGGGGTTAAAGCATAGGCAATCATTTAGAGCCCTCAATCTTAGTCCTGCTTTGGAGGCTGAATTGGTGGTAATGTCTATACCGGAAAAACCGAAGTCTATCAAGCAGAAGTATAGGTTGAGCTCCCTGGGATTAAAGCTGCTGGAGGGGATATGAAAAAAATTAACGGAAAAAGCATAGAGGCATCTGAGGAAACTAAAGTAGTCCTTTACACTACAGTAGATCAACAGCACAGACTTGAAGTCTTTTTGGAGGACGATACCGCGTGGCTTAGTCAAAGGCAATTGGCAGAACTCTATCAAGTGGGAGTTAACACCATTAATTATCACATCAAGCAGATCTATCTTGATGCTGAACTGGAACCCGTTGCAACTATTCGAAATTATCGAATAGTTCAAAGGGAAGCAAAAAGAGAAGTTACACGCCTGGTGGAGCATTATAATCTTGAAATGATACTCGCTATTGGTTACAGAGTACGTTCCCCCCGCGGAGTTGAATTCAGACAGTGGGCTACCGAACGCCTTAAAGAGTACATTGTTAAGGGCTTCACTCTGGACGATGAACGCCTCAAGGGTAATGACAGGTTCGCAGATTACTTTGATGAACTCCTTGCCAGGGTGCGGGAAATCCGCGCCAGCGAGAAAAGAGCTTACCTGCGCATCAGGGAGATTTTTGCCCTGGCGGTGGATTACGATCCCAAAAGCCAAGCTGCGCAGCTCTTCTTTGCCACCATGCAAAACAAGATGCACTATGCAGCCACAGAAAATACCGCTGCCGAGATCGTGGCAGAACGCGCCGATGCCGCCAAAGCCAATATGGGACTCACCAATTGGAAAGGAAGCGTGGTGCGTAAAGCGGACGTAACGATTGCCAAGAACTATCTGGATGAGCATGAAATCGATATCCTGAACCGCATCGTGGTGATGTTTTTGGATATGGCGGAATTAAGACTTCTGCGCCACCAACAGGTTTATACTAGGGATTGGGAAAGCTATCTGGATAAGTTCCTGAAGGATAACGAACTTCCCATATTGGAAGGGGCAGGAAAGATCTCACACGTCCAAGCCAAAGAACTGGCAGAAACAGCCTATGATCAGTTTGAACAGAGACGCAGAATCGAGACTGAGGACAAGGCAGAAGCCAAGTATCTGGAAGACCTACAGAATGGCGTGAAGCTCGTGGCAGCCCGGAGGAAGAGGAAGTGAAGCCTTATCCTAAGTATAAGGACAGCAGGATTGAGTGGCTGGGTAAGGTGCCTGAGGGGTGGGAAACACTAAAGCTGAAATACGTGTCTGATGTGATAATGGGGCAATCCCCAAGTTCTGACGATTATTCTGATGATAGTGAAATGCTTCCCTTTCTCCAAGGCAATGCAGATTTTACCGCAAGATACCCAATACCAAGAGTCTATTGCGATAGTGCGAACAAAAGAATACCAAAGGGGTCAATATTAGTATCAGTCCGAGCACCAGTAGGCGCTCTTAACGAAGCTGATCAAAACTACGGGATAGGTAGAGGCTTATGTGCCTTAATCCCAAAGACTGATTTGATCAAGGAATATACTTGGTACCAGTTACATGTAACAAGAATGGAACTGGATAGCCTTGCTACTGGATCAACGTATGATGCTGTATCTGTTGATGAAATAGCTGATATAACTGTTTTGGTTCCGCAAATTGAAACACAGCAAGCCATAGCCTCTTTCCTCAACCGGGAGACGGCTCGGATAGATGCTTTGATCCAAAAGAAAGAGCGGATGATTGAACTGCTGAAGGGAAAGCGCATCGCCCTCATCACCCAGGCTGTCACCAAAGGGCTGGACCCCAATGTCCCCATGAAAGACTCTGGGATAGATTGGCTGGGTGAGGTGCCGGAGCATTGGGAAGTGAAAAGGTTTGATTATGTTTGTATCCTTCAAAGAGGTTTTGACCTTCCCCATGAGAGTTTTGTTGATGGTGACTATCCAGTAATGGGTTCAAATGGTGTAATTGGGTATCATGATAGATACACTACTCAAGCTCCAAATATAACGGTTGGTAGAAGCGGGAGTGTTGGGAAGGTGAATTATATTGAGTCGGAGTTTTGGGCTCATAACACAGCTTTGTTTGTTCTATGTAGTAAGAACAACTGTGTTAAGTGGCTTTATTACTTACTTTTGAACATTGACATACCAAGACCTTTGCACATAATAACGAGAAAGTAGGAGGTTGGAGGTAGTATCTTGCAC
>CAYSSP010000041.1:0-19811 GCA_964433815.1 uncultured Candidatus Cloacimonadota bacterium | reverse complement strand
CAGGTCGAGCCCATCAGCAGATAGGCAGACGAGACTAGCAGAGCTACTAATAACAGCCGTTTCATCGTTCCTCCAGTTCCTTAAGAACTCACTGTCTGCATCATTTATTACTTTTTAAATGATGTCAACTAATAAATCCATATCCTGCTATACGATTAAAAATAGCGATCGCATTTTAGCTACTAAACCAGGCTTATAGTTACTGATAAGCAGTATCAGAACTAGTAGGTAGTTGAGCAAATCCATATCTTCCCAGAGTAGCAAGAGCAGGTCGGAAAATTATGTTAATAATGACTTGACATAATATCAGGTCAATAATTACCATTACACTCAGCATTATCAGGCAAGGAGGTGTGCTAATGCGATTGGTGTCTAGACTTATTATGGTAGCGGCATTTTGTATGATTTCGGGTTTACTGCGATCTCAGTTTAGTCTTGTTACATCGGCTTTTCCTGCGGTTTATGGTCCGGATATTGAATTCTGTGATTACGATTCTGATGGAGATCTGGATTTTATTATCACAGGTTCGACTACATCAGCAGGACAGCCCATTGCCAAACTATACAATAACGAAGGAACAAGTGGATTTACGCTGGTGACTAATACTCCCTTCGCCGGAGTAATGAGAGGGGCTGTTGATTGGGGTGATTACGATAATGACGGACATCCTGATTTGGTTCTTTCTGGTTGGTTAAATGCGGTAGAATCCATTACTATGCTTTATCGCAACCTGGGAAATGGGAGCTTTGTGCCTGTGAATGCAGGATTTGTCGCTGTGGATTATTCCTCAGTGGAATGGGCTGATTACAATCTGGATGGTTGGCTCGACCTCCTGGTTGCCGGAGTCAATAGCCTTGGTGATCATAGTAAGATATACCGCAATAATCGCAACGGAACTTTTACTGATATTAATGCAGATTTATGCCCGGTGAGTTACGGAACTGCATCCTGGAGTGATTTTGATAATGATGGAGATCCCGATCTCCTATTTTGCGGCAGCAATCATATGGAAGTCTATGAAAACCTGGGGGATGATCAGTTTCAAAATATCAATGCCGGAATGACGCCTGTATTCTATGGGGCAGCAGCCTGGGGCGATTTTGATAATGACAGCTACCCGGATATTGTATGTCAAGGGTGGACAGCTTCTGGTCCGATTACAAGGCTCTATCACAACAATCAGGAGGGTGGCTTTGTCCTCACTCCGACCCGATTGCAGAATTGTTATGGAGGATCGCTCACTTGGGGTGATTACAATAGCGATGGTAAACTCGATCTGTTTATGACAGGCTACTATGATGGTACGAGGATCAGCAAAATCTATCGCAACGATAGTATGGGAATTTTTAGCCCCACACCCGATATGTTTCCGGCTCTTAGCAGTTCCTGGGCTACTTGGGCTGATTACAACAATGACGGAAAGCTGGATTTGTTTATCTCGGGTTATGATGGATCAGGATATCATTCCAAATTGTATCGGAATAACTATTCGTTTGTAAACACCAATCCGACACCACCAGTAATTAGCTTTGATATGGAGAGCGGATTATTCCAATTCTCCGGGGCAGGCGATCTTACTACTAATGAAAGTGGCTTGACTTATGATATCAGGATAGGAACCAGTCCGGGAGCATGCAACATTAGCTCCCCTCTTGCCCAACAGGACGGAAGCCGTAAGACAGAAAAGCTCGGTAGGAGAGTGATACGCTTTATACCTGAGCCGGGGCAGACCTATTTTGCCTCAGCTCAGACGGTAGATAGAGGCTTCAAGCGCTCAGCTTTCTCAAATGAGATAGTATTCAGTCTGGATGGCGATGCTCAGATTTCAATTGTGGGGCCTGCGAGTCTAGATTATGGGTCTGTTTATCTCGACCATTCAGTAGTTCAGACACTGATAATTGCTAATCCGGGCACAAGTAGCCTGGTAATCAATCAGATAAATATGGATTCTGGCATTAATTACCTTTTGGATCAAATCGAACTACCACTACAACTTGCAATTGGTGCCACCCATAGCCTACATATCAGGTTTAGACCTCTATCGAGCGGGATACTGGCTGATACCTTGGAGATACACAGCAATGCCCTGGACAATCCTATTCTCAGGATCCCACTGCTCGGCAGGGGTGTGTCAGCTCCACCGGCAGCGGTGCAAAATCTGATCGTGCAGCAAGATGGTAATGATGCTGTGCTGTCTTGGGATCCGGTAAATACTACCACAGAAGGTGATCCAATTACACCCAGTTTGTATTTGGTTTTGATAAATGAATTGCCAAATGATAATGCTCATTTCTGGTTTTTGGCATCCACACCGGATTTATCATTCAGGCATCCGAATGTGTTCCAGTTTCGTCCCAGTATGTTCTATCAAATAGTAGCACTGGTGCTTTATGACGATGAACAAAGGGATCTGATCAAAAATCTAAGCAGTAGCAAGTCAAGAATGCCATATCCGCAAATCCTGGAGATGCTGCAATCGAATCAGTAATAAGCCTTTGACCAATTAGCCTGCTTTAGGAGAGGATAGCGAGAGTACTATAGCTTGCGGAAACCTCTAAATATCACCTCGACCGGTGCCCAACCAATATAGGAGAGCCTGGTCCAGCAGGGTGGAGGAACTAGATTTGGCATATCAGCCAGGGAATCTAGGCGGATCTGATCCCAAGCGTGTATGACGCCACCTTCTCCTATATACAAGCCTACGTGTCCCCAGTTACAATGAACACCCTCGATGGGACCCTCACAGGCATAAAATACATAAGCTCCTATAGGAGGGAGAGTATTGGGATTATCCGCTTGATATTGTTCTGCTGATTCCTGGGCTGTATCCCCGCCAAAGATTTCCACATTATTGCTTTGCTCGTAAGCATCTTCTACAAAAGCCAAACACTTACCACGGTAATTTGTATTCCCCAGGCGACTCTTTGCCCAATTGACGGCATTTACGATATAGTCCTGCGGGATAACGGGTTCTTTATTCATCCTTCTCCTCTTTAGCTCCAGTCAACCATAGCAATAGCCTGCGCAGAAGCCTGGAACAAAACTGGATACGCTACTTTATTGTAAATCAATGGAGATCAGGCATCCTGTCAAGCAGCTTTTTCAGCATTCTTAGCAAATAGTATTAGTCTCAAACCATCTTCAGTAGGTCAGTTTCCACAGGTGTCGAAAAAAAGGGGGGAAAAACAAGAAAAAAACTCATTTTCTGCTTGACAGGATTCATTAAGTATCACATATGAACTACAGGATCTCATAAAAACTCAAACAAACTCAAATTGAGTTGACTGAGATGGGGCTCAAAGCTCCAATTGGCAAGAGAATGAATAGAAATGGAAGAAAGTATGGAAAAAGGAAGTCGTAATGTCAGGTGAGTTTCTTGGTTACTTCGAGAATTCGGTAAACAAGCAGCGCGTGATAGTTCCAGCCAGCTTCAAGAAGAAGTTTGGTCCGGAAGCAAATCGCAGCGTGATTGTTACCCTGGGCCCAAACGACACAATTGCCATATACCCATTGGACTGTTGGCAGGAAACGCTGGAGCGCTTGAAGGCAGGCGATGATAAAGCCAAGCTACTGCGTACCCAGTTGATAGACTTTGCGATGACGGAGCAGGAACTGGAGGGTCCGGGCAGGGTGCGCATTCACGAGCAGCTTTTATCTGATGCCGGCATTACAGATTCTGTCATCATCAAAGGCGAGGGTCACTATATCAGCTTGTGGAATCCCTCTACCTTCAACGCTGTTCGCAAGAGCAAGCTGGAAATGCACAGGCAGAGATTTAGTTCGGAAGACTATCAGCAATGAGTTCTTACCACCTTCCTGTGATGGCAAAAGAGTGTCTGGAAGCATTATCGCTCAAGCCCGGCGGTGTCTATGTGGATGCTACTTTGGGCGGTGGCGGGCACACGCTTGAGATGCTAAAGAGCTGTCCCGGTATCAAGCTTTATTGCTTTGACCGGGATGAAGAAGCCATCGAGGAAGCGAGCCGCTTGATCGGCGATAGCGAAAATGTGGATTTGATACACGCAAATTTCTCGGCGCTGCGGACGGAATTGGCGCTGAGAAAAGTGAAGAGCATTGATGGCATCCTCTTTGATCTGGGAGTTTCATCCCATCAGATTGATGACCGGGAACGCGGCTTTAGCTTTGATCGTGATGCCGCTCTCGATATGAGGATGGACAAGAGCCAGGAATATTGCGCATACGACGTGGTCAATAGCTTGGACTTCAGGGATTTGGCAAAGCTGATTAAGGATAACTCAGATGAGTTAAATGCCTCCCGGATTGCCAAGGCGATAGTCGCGGCAAGGGAGACCAAACCTATTGAGAGTACCGGAGAACTTGCCCGGATCGTAGAGGCAGTAGTTGGCTCCGGCAGCAAGGATTCACTCAAGGCCAAAGTCAGAGTATTCCAAGCGATCAGGATCTACGTCAATGAGGAGCTGGAGATACTTGCTCCGGCCTTGGAAGATGCGATCAATCTACTTGTGCCCGGAGGCAGGATTGTCGTGATGAGTTATCACTCACTCGAGGATAGAATTGTAAAGAACGTCTTTAGGGATGCGGCAACAGGATGCAAGTGTCCGCCCAAGATTATGAAGTGCGTATGTGGGGAAACTAAAAGGCTGAAAGTACTTACCGGCAGGCCGGTTTCCGCAAGTGAAGAAGAATTGGCGCAAAACAACAGGGCACGCAGTGCGAAGCTGCGGGTAGCCCAAAAGATATAGGGGGAATAATGAGAGGAAAGATCACTATACTGATAATATTGGTTGTAGTGGCAGTGTTTTTACGTTTTAACAACGGCAACAAGGTGGTTCGTTATACCAAGCAGTATTCATCCCTTGAAAAGACCTATAATGCCGAGAAGAACATCAATACCGAACAGATGGTCGAGCTTGATGATCTGAAGTCTGGCAGACATATAGCGTCTTTGGTGCGGGTAGAGCTGAGCAATTTCATTGCAGATAAGCCTGCAGGTAGCGTTATCTACGTTCACGAACCATCCAAAGAACAGAATCAAGCTTCGTATTGCATCATTGATCTGATTGCTTCCCGGGCGGAAGCCAAAAACGTGGAAATCATTCTGGATTAAGGATGAAATCCCGCTACTATCTTCTGTTAATCCTGATAGGAGGCGTCAGCATCTTGTGGGCTGCCTACCTCTTTGTGATCCAGGTATTGGATCCATTTGAGATGGGTGGTTATCGCAGATTGCGCTACACACCACAAAAGGAGATCCTGATCCCCAAGCGCGGGGCTATCTTGGATGCCAATGGCAATCTCCTGGTTAGTTCTATCAGTTATTATCAGATAGATATCGATCGCGACGCGGTCAATCGATGGGCAAAACGCAAAGACATTGCTCTGCAAGATGCTTATAAACAGATAGCCAATGTCCTTAGCGAGAATAGCGAGCTTAGCCTGGAACAGGTAATGGGCAGGCTAAACCGCAATAACAAGCTTACCTCGATACAGATTTCCAACAAAATCAAAGAATCCGAATTGGATCAGATTATCCGCGTTTTTGAAGAGCATAAGCTGCCGGGTTTGATCAGCGGCTTCAGCTCTATGCGCCGTATCTACTCCAAAGGCAAGCTGGCAGGCAGACTGCTGGGTGCCGTAAGCGAAAAATCCAATGGTTATGATGAAGAGACAGCCAGTCGCTCCCTCTATCAACTGGCTGGGATGACCGGGATTGAAGCGACCTACAATAATATCTTGGGCGGCACCTACGGATGGCGTGAGATCGTGCTGGATGCCAATCATGAAAGAGTGCCATACCCCAATCTGCATCAAAAGAAGCCTGCAAATGGCAACAATATAAAGCTTACGATAGATTCAAACATCCAGGAAATAGTGGAAAATGCCCTGCTGGAAGGAGTCGAAAAATATAGCGCTTCCAATGCAGGCTGTATCATAATGGATCCCAATACAGGGAGAATCCTGGCTATGGCCGGTATTTCCCGCGACGATAGATCCACCGATCCCAACGTAATCCGTAACAGCCCCAATATTGCAGCCAGCTTTATGTTTGAGCCAGGCTCAACCATGAAGCCACTTACGATGCTTCCAGCCCTAGAGAACAGGACTTTGGGTTTCAACGAGATGGTCATATGCGGTCCCAAGCGGATGCCAAACGGGCGTATGATCCAAGACGGACACATTCCGGCAGGAAAGCCCCTGCTACCCAGAGATATCATAGCGAAATCTTCGAACGTCGGCATAGCGGAGATCGCTACCAGATTGGGCCCCACCAAGCTCTATGAGCAGTTTATATCCTATGGGTTCGGTCAGAAAAGCGGTTTGAACCTGTTTGGTGAATCAGCAGGATTGTTTCACAAGCTGGAGAATTGGGATTCTTATACGCTGCAATCGATCTCTTTTGGCCAGGGTATGTCAGTTTCGGCGATTCAATTGGCGGCTGCTTACAGCGCGGTTGCCAATGGTGGCAGATATATGAAACCCTATCTCTTGGATTCGATTCTGGATGATCAAGGCAATGTGATCGAGCAACATGAGCCGAGAGTACTGCGTAAGATAGGTAGTACAGCAGTGACTGATTCCATCAAGTCGTATCTGCAGGCAGTGGTGGATTATGGCACGGGACGTCATATCAAGATGGATTATATCCGCTTGGGTGGCAAGACCGGTACAGCCCAAAAGAATATCGAAGGCTCACGCGGCTATGCCAGCGGTAAATACACCTCTGTCTTTGCTGGTTTGTTCCCGGTGGAAAATCCCCAGATGGTGATAGTGACTTTTTATGATGAGCCCGCTCCGGGATTCCATTATGGCAGTACCAGCGCCGCTCCTACAACGAAGCAAATCATCGAGAATATACTGTTTATGCCAAATTGTGCGATACTGCCTTTCAATGAAAGACTTAGATCTTCATCCCTGCCAATGCCCGGCCTTATGGGCAAGCATCTCTTTGAAGCTGAAAGAATCCTGAGTAGCCACGGATTCCAATATCGGATCGAAGGTCCGGATTCTGCCTCTGTCGTGATTGATCAATTCCCCAAGGCCGGAGTTTCGGTGGATCGGAATCACCCCATTACAATCAAAATCGGCAGGATTGCCGGATCCGAACATCAGGTCGTATCCCAAGGCGCTATGCCCAATCTGGTGGGATTGACTGTGCGCAAGGCTATGCAGATTGCATCTCGCTACCGAATTGCGGTGCGCGTCAATGGCTCAGGAATAGTCCGCAGACAGTCTATTCAATCCGGATCACGTCTCAGTGGTAACTCGCTGTGTGTACTGGAGGCTTCGATATGAAGCTTGGCGATATTATAGCTTGCCTTGCACCTCTACAGGCGACTGCAAAGAATACCCAGGATATCCAAGTCATTCCGGGAGCACCGAGAGTCGATAACAGGCTGGTCTCGCGAGGAGATATTTTTATCTGTATCAAAGGATTCAGTTCAGATGGGCACAAGTTTGTCCCGGATGCCGTATCCAGAGGGGCGTCCCTGATCATCAGCATGCAAGATCTCGATATCACTGCTCCTTATATAAAGGTAAACGATACGAGAAAGGCAGCAGCTCTGATTGCTAAGCTTTATTATGGTAATCCCAGCGGCGAACTGACGATGATCGGCATTACGGGTACCAATGGCAAGACCACTACCTCTTTGGTGATCTATCAAGCACTTTGCGGCTTGGGATTGAAGGCCGGTTGGATAGGAACCTTGGGTTACTATTTGGAAGGGAGTCTTCATAAGACCTTGCATACTACTCCGGATATCTTTGAACTCAATGATATATTGGCCCAGATGAGAGCTGCGGGAACCACGCATGTCGTGATGGAAGTCTCATCACATGCCATTGCCTTGGATCGTATCTACGGCTTGGAATTTGACTATTGTCTGTTTAGCAACCTTAGCAGAGAGCATCTTGATTTTCACAAGACTATGGAAGAATATGCCGAGACCAAATACAGTTTTCTGGAGAAATATGCCGCACTTGGAGCGACAGCTCTGGTAAACAGTGACGATGCCTTTGGCCGGATCATTATTGATAGGCTGGCCGGGACTAAATGCCGCTCAGTAGGTCAGAATGAATCGGACTATCAACTGCGCAAGGTTATTCTTAAACCCGAATCCAGCAGTTTTGAACTCAGTATAAATGGCTATGACAGAGCATTCCGGTCCAAACTGATAGGTGGTTTTAATGTCGCCAATCTGGCTTTGGCTTGCGCCACTTTGATGGAGCTGGGCTATGACCCGGAGCAGGTCGCGAGAGTAATAGCAGAGATCAATCCTGTAAAGGGTCGCTTTGAGCGAGTGCCAAACAATTATGGAATCGGTGTGTTTGTGGATTATGCTCACAGTCCCGATGCCATCGAGAATATCTTGAAATCCTGCAAAGAGATCAGTCATAACCGGCTGTTATGCCTGATCGGTGCCGGCGGAAACCGGGATAAAGGAAAGCGTCCGCTTATGCTCCAATCCGCCCTGCATAATTGTGATGCGGTCATTATCTCAGACGACAATCCCAGAGAGGAAGACCCACGCAGGATAATCTCCGATATGCTGGTGGGCACCGATCTTTGGTTTCCCTGGTGGATCATCAGAGATCGAAAACTGGCGATCGAAGCCATATTAAGATTGGCTCATCCCGGTGACATTGTGGTTATCTGTGGAAAGGGGCACGAGAACTATCAGGAGATAGAAGGTGTTCGGCATGATTTTGATGACTATCAGCTAGCCTATCAGTATCTGGATGGTGTAAAGGGCATCGAAGATGGCGATGAACTGGTCTTGCCCGTCGATGAGATGCTACTGAAGCTTTTGAGCGAAGATAGAACCGAGTATCTGGAATTTGGGTATCATGAGCCCAAGTGCTACAGAAAGATAAGCACAGACTCCAGGAGAGCAAGATCAGGCTCTTTGTTTTTTGCCATCAAGGGCGAACGCTTTGACGGTAACGACTATATAGATAGCGTTATCACCGATAAGTCCAATATGGCTATTGGAAGTATTGAACATTCAGGCGATAGGTATTTATATCACGATGATCCGCTGCTCCTAATGGCAAGAATCTGCAGGAAATATCTGCAGCTCTTTCCTGCTTACAAAGTAGCTCTAACGGGAAGTACCGGAAAATCCGGCACCAAGGAGTATCTTGCTGCCGTA
Source organism: uncultured Candidatus Cloacimonadota bacterium (assembly GCA_964433815.1). Lineage (GTDB taxonomy): Bacteria > Cloacimonadota > Cloacimonadia > Cloacimonadales > Cloacimonadaceae > PHBP01. The sequence continues at coordinate 10,676 of CAYSSP010000041.1, read as the reverse complement.
TTGGGTGCGAAAGCAAAGACTCTAAAGACCCTGAGCAACGAGAATAATCTGATCGGGCTGTGCCAGACGATCCTGAGGATCAAACCGGATGATCAATATGCCGTGTTTGAACTGGGGACCAATCATTTCGGAGAAATCAGGCAACTGAGCGAAACATGCCAGCCTGATAGCTCCCTGATTATCAACATCGGTCCCTCTCATTTGGAGCATTTGGTCAATGAAGATGGTGTCTTTGAGGAAAAGCGCGCGATCTTTGACCGAAGTCTACAGTACCGTCTTTATCCCGCTGATGATCCCAGGTTTACTGTTTATAGCAGCTCCGGCCTTTCGGTAGGCTATTCGGAACAGGCTGATTTCCGCATCTCTGGCATGGAGATAGGGGAGAGCAGCACCAGGTTCATGATCAATCAATACACGTTTAAAATAGCCGGTACAATACCCCATAATGTAAGCAATTCTGCATTTGCAATAGCGATGGCACTTTGTTTGGGCCAAGATCCAGATCTTATCCAGCAAGGGTTGGATAGCATTGTCCCGCTACCCAAGAGGATGGAGATAATCCAGCTCGGGAGTGGGATATTGATCGCCGATTGCTACAATGCTAATCCGGTATCGATGCAGAAAGCAATCGAGTATTGGCGAGCCATCACACCGGAAAAACCTCATAAAGCTATCTTGGGGGACATGCTGGAGCTGGGCGAAAACTCCGAGACGTATCACCAGATGATAGGTGCGATGTTATCTGAGGTAAGTTTTGAGGATCTCATTACAGTTGGGACTCTATCCAAGCACTATAAGCCAGAGAATCTATCCGGCTATCGGCATTACGATGAAGTCAGCTCTCTGGCGGATGATTTTGATATAGAAAACTACTGCAAGGATTCTATCGTACTGGTTAAATCATCTCACGGTATTCATCTTGAAAAACTTCTGTCTAAACTGGGGGAGAGAAACTAATATGCTGTATCATCTTCTTTATCCGCTTGCCAAGTACAGCATAGCGTTCAACGTATTTCGCTATGTAACCTTTCGCTCAATCGGAGCATTTATTACAGCGCTTCTGTTTACTCTTCTGGTTGGTCCGGGATTCATAGCCTTGCTAAAGAAGAAAGCTGCTGTCGAGACTATAGATGAAGACGTCCCCGAAGGTCACAGGAAAAAGCAGGGAACTCCTACAATGGGAGGTTTGATCATCCTGCTGGGACTCTTGATATCATCACTCTTGTGGAACGATCTTACCAGCGGTGGAATACAGATCATGTATCTTGCTACTGTATGGCTGGGCATCTTCGGCTTCATTGATGACTATCTGAAGAACTTTGTCAAAGCAAAGAAAGGGCTTCTTCCCAAGTACAAGCTTTGGGGACAGATCAGTATTGGCCTGCTTCTTACCCTGATCATCTATTATGGCGGGGGAGACCGGGCAGGAGTGGCTAATCTCCAGATACCTTTCTTCAAGGATCTGATCCTCCCCTTGGGTATAATGTTCATACCCTTGGTAGTTTTTATGATAGTGGGAGCATCAAACGCCGTAAACCTGACTGATGGCCTCGATGGCTTGGCAGCAGGCACACTGGCGATAGCTTCTGTCGGGCTGGGCGTAATGGCTTATATCAAGGGTAATTTCATAGCCGCAGGGTACCTGAATTTGGAGTTTATTCCGGATGCCGGCGAACTGACAGTGATGATCGCCGGCTTGGTAGGCACCTTGATTGGATTCCTGTGGTTCAACAGTCATCCGGCTCAGGTATTTATGGGAGATACCGGTTCTTTGGCTTTGGGCGGGATCATTGCGGTAATCTCTGTGCTCCTAAAAGAACAGATATTCCTGGTAATAGTAGGTTTGGTTTTTATAGCGGAAACCGGATCAGTGATCCTGCAGAGAAGCTGGTTCAAATATACAAAGCGTAAGTATGGTGTCGGAAGAAGAGTCTTTCTGTGTGCTCCTCTGCACCATCATTTCGAGCTCAAAGGACAACACGAGACCAAGATAGTCATCCGGTTTTGGATAGTAGCGATGCTATTGGTGGCTGTTGGTCTATCTACGATTAAACTCAGATAAAGGTATAATAGATATGTTCAATCCTAACAAAAAGTACGGAATCCTTGGCTTGGCACGCAGCGGTATAGCTGCTGCCTACAAGATCAAAGAGATGGGAGGCAAAGCCTTCCTTAGCGAAGTTCAATGGAAGGACAAGGTTTCCGGTAGCACGCAGTTGGAGCAAGATTTTGAATGCGAATTTGGTGGGCATACGGCAAAGCTCTTCGAATGTGACGAGTGGATCGTAAGTCCCGGTATCCCGCTCAGCATTCCTATCATCCAACAGGGTAAAGCTCGCGGCATCTCTATGATCAGCGAGATCGAATTTGGTTTTCAGATCAAAGCCCCGGATAGCAAGATCATCGCAGTTACAGGGTCAAATGGCAAGAGCACCACGGCGAGTTTGATCTATCATATCCTGGTGGGTGCCGGAAAGAATGCGATCCTTGCTGGTAATATTGGAGATGCATTTTGCGGTTATCCGATCCACCAGCCGGGTATCGAGTATATCGTGCTGGAAATCAGTAGCTTCCAGCTTGATTTGATCCAAACTTTCAAGCCTAATGTTTCAGTGATCCTCAATATCACTCCCGATCACTTGAACAGGTATGAGTCGTTTGATCATTATGCCGCATCCAAATTTAGGATCACCGAGAATCAAGATGGCAAAGACTATGCGATCCTCAATCTCGATTCTGAGATAATAGCAAAGCACGTGCCGATGATCAAGGCCAACCAAAAGTACTTTTCGATCCAAAAGCAATACCCTGAGACAGATGCATGGATGGACGGCAAGTTCATCTGCTTTGAGGACTTGGCTCGGATATCAATGTATGACCTAAGCCTGAGAGGTCCGCACAATCACGCCAATGTGATGGCTTCAGTGCTAGCCGTGTACTCATTGATCGGGGATCTCGATATCGCGATTCAGAATCTCAAGGGCTTTAAACCGCTGTCTCATAGATTGGAATTGGTCGGAACTGTAAACGGAGTCTTTTTCTACAATGACTCCAAGGCAACCAATACAGATTCGGTGCGCAGCGCCCTGATGTCCTTTGAGAGTCCGATCCGTATCATTATGGGCGGCTCGGACAAGGGAGAAGACTTTGGCACCCTTACGGATATCTTGAAAGCCAAAGCCAGCAAAGTTTATATAACGGGCGAGACCGAGGGCAAGATGCGCCAGGCCTGGCTTGGTAAGCTCCCGCTGGTCTGCATAAGCGACTTCAGAGCATGCGTCAGAGCTGCTTTTGAAGATTCATTGGCTGGAGATACGGTTGTGTTATCTCCCGGCTGTGCCAGTTATGACAGATTCCAAAATTTCGAACATCGCGGCGAGACCTTCCGCCAGATTGTTCAGGAGATCATCAAAGAAAATGAAAAAAACTAGGACCCAGCACTACGTTGTGAGTTTTGACCGGCCTGTCCTGCTGGCCTATCTGGGGCTTGCGTTTGCAGGTTTGCTCACAATGCTGGATATAGCTTCAGTACAGGGTACGATGGCCTATTTTTACAAGCATCTGGCCTTTCTCGGAGTATCGGTACTGACGGCTATCTTCATTCTATACTTCCCCAATTTGGAGAAGCTTAAGAAGCTCGGTCCGGTGCTGGTCTATCTATCTATAGCATTACTGGTTTTGGTTTTATTAAAGGGAAATACCGTCAAAGGCGGTACAAGGCAAATATCTCTGGGCTTCCTTAGCTTCCAGCCGTCGTTTCTGGCGCGTCTGGCTTTGGTGTTCTTTTTTGCGGGTTACTTGGAGCGCAAGAATGAGGTCTTGAATTCTCTGGAAATCAAGACTCTGATCAATGAGTTCTGGCCATTGGGCATAATCACTGTCGGGATATTCTTTCTGATTATCATTGAGAAACATCTCAGCACGTTGATTATCGGGGGCTCGACTCTACTGGGTATGCTCACCTATGCCGGATTGCGCAGGAGATATGTCTTGCTGATTGCTTTGATCGGCTTGATAGCCGGCGTCTTCATCCTGACTCATGGCGATGAATATCGCATGAGGCGTATTGAGATATACAAGAAGTACAATCTCTTTATCAGGAGCGAGAATGTCCAGGTAAGCCCAGGTGAGGAATATCAAGTAAGGGAAAGTCTTACAGCCTTGTCCAGCGGATCGTTGTTTGGCACAGGAATTGCCAAAGGCAGAGCAAAGCACTACTACCTACCGGAAGCCAGGACAGATTATATATTCACAATCATTGGAGAGGAATTTGGATTCTTGGGGGCGATATTTGTCTTTGGCTTGCACTGTCTGCTCTTTTTTAGAGCATTCCGAATCGCTAATCATCAGGAAAGCCTCTACCTAAGGCTCTTGGGGGCAGGGGTGGCCATGAATATCTTTTTCAATGCCCTGGTCAATGTTGGGGTTTCGATCTCGATATTGCCTCCCACAGGAAATACTCTCCCCTTTGTAAGCTACGGAGGATCCGCACTTTTGGTGGATTCAATCGGTGTTGGAGTGATACTCAATATCAGTGCCAGCAGGAGATACGTGTGAATTATCTCGTCGCAGGTGGCGGTACCGGCGGTCACATCGTGCCGGCATTGGCAATAGCCCATAAGCTCAGCGAAGCTGGACACGCGGTATCCTATATCGGAAACAAGGATAGTTTGGAAGAACGGATTGTGAAGAACGAGCTGATTCCATTTCTGCCGATTAATGTCCAGAAACTTTACCGAAAAGTCACTCTGGCCCATTTGAGATTTCCTTTTCTCCTCATTGGCAGTATCATAAAATGCCTCAGCTACCTCAAACAGACTAAAGCCCGTGCCATTATCTGTACCGGAGGATATATCTCCGGTCCTATAGCCATGGCTGCCATTCTTAAGCGCATAGATCTGTATATCTGGGATGGGAATAGTTTCCCGGGACTCACTACTCGTATGATAGCCCGTAGGGCAAAGGCGGTGTTTACTGCTTATGATGCTACGGCACATAGATTACCCGGAGCCAATTGCCAAAACTTGGGCATCCCGGTAAAGGCAAAATCTGATGATTCTGAGACCGGCTGGAAGCCTGAATCTATAGGCTTGGGTGCCATAGACAAGATAATATTGGTAACCGGAGGTTCTCAAGGCTCTCAGGCTATCAACAACGCTATCGAAGCCTCAATCGATGAACTCCTATCAAAGGGTTATGGAATACTATGGCAAACAGGCAGGATCTCATTTAGCAAAATTAAGAACCGGATCGGCAACAAATCCGGCCTTTATCTCTTTGATTTTACAGATTATATGCCACAGATGATGGCTCATAGCCACTTGGCGATTACCCGGGCCGGTGCGATGACCATTGCCGAGCTTGAGGCCAGCAAACTTCCGGCTATTCTGGTTCCCTTGCCCACTGCAGCAGAGAATCACCAGTACTACAACGCAGTCGAACAGGAGAAGAAGGGAGTAGCGATGCTCTTGGAACAGCCTCGGCTAAGTCCAACAAACCTGAGCCAGGCAATCACTAATCTGGAAAACAACTATCATAGCTACAAAGCTGCTTTGGATGGCTTGCCTCCAAACAACGCTACAGAATCAATCGTTAATTACGTCCTGACCCATAGCCATTAAGGAGATCGAATATGCTTGGAAGAATAAAAAAGCTTCATTTCATCGGAATAGGTGGAATAGGTATGTCCGGGATCGCTGAGTTTCTGCATAATCAAGGCTTGCAGATTACCGGATCAGATATGAAGAAGACTGATCTTACCAAGCACTTGGAAGATCTTGGAATTCAGATACGCGAAGGACATGACCCATCTCTGATCAAAGATGCCGATGTCGTTGTCAAGTCGTCTGCAGTGAAAGATGACAATCCCGAGATTCAAGCTGCCAAATCGATGAAGATTCCTGTAATCCGCAGAGCTGAGATGCTCGCGGAGATTGCCAGAATGAGCTTTAGCATCGGAATATCAGGAACACACGGAAAGACTACCACTACCTCCATGACCGGCCTTGTTCTGGAAGCTGCAGGATTAGATCCCACCATCATTGTCGGTGGAAAGGTCAAAAACTTCGGCTCAAACAATGTTATGGGTTCCGGCAAGTACATCGTGCTCGAAGCAGATGAATACGATCATTCCTTTCTGTCGCTTACTCCATGTATTGCAGGTATAACCAATATCGATACTGACCACTTGGATTGTTATCGTAATCTCGATGATATCAAGGGAGCATTCATAGAATATGCCAATAAAGTGCCGTTCTTTGGCTCAGTGATTGCCTGTTTGGAAGACCCTGGCGTGCAGAGCATTCTTCCTGAGATCAAGAAGAAAGTGCTCACCTATGGTTTTTCCAGACAAGCGGATATCCAGGCTTCTTCGATAGAGATGGTAGATTTTTGCGCTTCGTTCGACGTCAGCTTCAAGGGGTACAAGCTGGGCAGAATATCAATGAATGTTACCGGTAAACACAATATACTGAATGCTTTGCAAGCTGTTGGTATCGGTCTGGAGCTGGATATACCTTTCCAGGATATACAAAAGGGATTGGCAAAATACAGCGGTGTCTATCGCAGGTTTGAACTCAAGGGCGAAGCTGCGGGTATTACCGTTTATGACGATTATGCTCACCATCCCACCGAGATCATTGCCACCCTGGAAGGCTTTAAAGATAGTACAGAAAGACGCATCGTTGCATTATTTCAACCTCACTTGTTTTCCCGCACCAGAGACCTCTATAGCGAGTTTGGAAAAGCTTTCTTTTCATGCGATTATCTGATCCTGGCCCCGATCTATCCGGCCAGAGAAACTGAGATCCCCGGAGTAAGCTCCCAGATGATTGCCGACGCAGCAGTTCAATCCGGTCATCATAACATTATCTGCTTGGAAAATAACGAAGATATCGTGAGTGAGACTTTGGCTGTTCTGCAGCCGGGAGATATCCTCCTGACCATGGGTGCAGGCAATATCTGGCAGTATGGTGAAGAAATATTGGCCAGACTCAGAGAAAAGAGTTGACACGAATGGTAACTATTAAAAAAATAGTACCTTATGAAGATAGAGTCTATTTTGAGGAATTGGCTTTTATCGCTGTAACTTATATAAATACAATACGATAGAGGATTGATGAAAGAGCGTAAACGCCGTGGCCATAGCAGATATTATCTGTTCTTCTTCTTGGCTTTGATAGCCATAGGAGCTTTGGGCACAGGTGTTTACTACCTCCTCAGAAATCTCAGTGTGCTCGAGCTGCAAAAGATCGAGATCACCGGCAATAAATCTGTACCGGACAGCTTGCTCAACAAGGTCCTGAAGCCGTATCTGGGGCAGAATCTGCTCGCTGTCGAAACCAAACAGGTAAGAAAGTCTCTGATTGCATTTTCGCGCATTGATGAGATCAAGATCCGTAAAAGCCTGCTTCATACCCTGAAGATAGATATCAAGGAACGCAGCGGAGTCCTGTATCTCAAGACAGTCGAAGGCGATCTTTTCCCGATCGATTCCGAAGCTCGTGTGCTCACTCGCTATACCAATGTCTTGGGTGAAGATCTGCCCGTAATCAGCAGCTTCTTTCACAGTTCGCAGATCAAAAGTGGCCTCAAACTCAACAGTCCTGAGCTGAAGCGCGTATTGGCCCTGAATGCCAGAATTATGAGGGATTACCCTGAGTTTATGCCCCGCATTTCGGAGTATTACACCATAGATAACACGATTTACATAGTCGATATGGAAACTGGGACCAGATTGATCCCACCCGATGAAGACCTGGCTGATCAGCTTCGTCGTTATTTATTCGTCCAGGAGAATGGCAATATCGGCAATCACAAGTTAGTCGATTTACGCTACCTAAATCAGGTGGTAGTAAAGGCGGATACAAAATGAAAACTAATATCACCACTGCTCTCGACATTGGATCAAGCAGCATAAAAGTAATTATCGCCCAAACAGCCAAAGACGGCAAGACCGAGATAAAAGGTCTCAGTCACGTGCCTACAGAGGGCATTGAGCGAGGCTTGGTAAGAGATATCAGTCTGGTTAGTGCCAGCATCAAAAAGGCTTTGGAAGAGGCTGAAAAGCTGGCCGATACTAAAGCTCAGAACATCTTCTGCAGCATCAGCGGCGAGCATGTCCGCACCAGTGTCGCCGATGGCAGGATTTCGATTCCATCGGTCTCTGCCAATGAACCGGGGGAGATTACCACCGAGCATCTGGAACAAGTGATCGAGGAATCGCGCAATCTGGTCAAGATTCAAAAGGCCAATGATCGCTGCCGCATCTTGCACAGCTTCCCACAGGGATTTTCCATTGACGGACACGAGGATATCTACAATCCCATCAATATGAATGGATTCCTCCTGGTTGCCACAGTCTGTTCGGTTTTTGCCGAGCTGACGCCACTGCGCAATCTTAGCAAGTGCATTGAGCTGGCTGGATATCACATTGAGCAGGATAACTTTGTGCTTAGCCATATCGCAACAGCCAATTCGGTCCTCAGTGATGACGAGAGGCGTCTGGGCTGCATCCTGATCGATATGGGAGGCGGCACCTCTGATATAGCTGTCTTCAACCGCGGCATTCTGGAAAAGATCCTGGTCGTTCCCAGAGCAGGCGCCGTAATCACTGAAGATATAGCTATCGGTCTCAAGACCCCAATCTCCTTTGCGGAGAGTATCAAGCAGGAATACGGCTCTGCCAATGCTGCCAATGTTGATCCTTCAATCGAGATCGAGATCGAAGGTATCAGCGGACGCGCTCCCAGCCGGAAGACCGCTTCTTTGGTGAGCCATGTGATCCAGCACAGAGTCGAGGACATCCTCAATCTGTGTTACAATAAAACCAAGGATTTCTATACTCCCGAGCTGGTCACTGCAGGCATCGTTTTAACCGGTGGTACTGCAAACCTGCGCGATATCGCCAGCGTTGTGGAAGAATCCTTCAATCTTCCCGTCAAGATCGCCAGGCCCAATCTGGATCAATTCTTTGGCCTGACCACTCAGCTCAATGATCCGGCTTTTGCCACCGCAGTCGGTCTGCTCAATTATGGCGCAGCCCAAGACAAGGATGGAAAGCCAGGTTCGGTGAGCCTCAAAAGCATTCAATCAATACGCATTTTCGATAAACTCAAACAAATACTAAAAGACTTTACATAATGATAAGGGGGAACAATGATCGAATTTGACGAAAAACCAGCACAAATAGGTACGAATATCAAGGTCGTCGGCGTCGGCGGAGCCGGGGGAAACGCAATCAACACGATGATCATCAACAAACTGGCTGGTGTGGAATTTATCGCTGCCAATACGGACTCGTCCGATATCCACAAATCCAAAGCCAAGATGACTTTACAGCTCGGCAAGAAGATTACCAGAGGCTTGGGAACAGGAGCAAATCCTGATCTTGGCTCTCGTGCTGCCGAAGAATCCAAAGACGATATCAAGAGCAATCTCGATGGCGCAGATATGATCTTTATTACCGCTGGTATGGGTGGGGGAACCGGTACCGGTGGAGCTCCCGTGATTGCCAAGATTGCACGTGAAATGGGCATCCTGACCGTAGGTATCGTCACCACTCCCTTTGCCTTTGAAGGTAAGAAGCGCCAGGATAATGCCTCTGAAGGTATTCGCAACCTCAAGGAATATGTTGATACACTGATTTTGATACCCAATCAGAAGCTATGCGAGATTTACTCGGATCTCGGTGTCCTGGATGGTTTCAAATATGCCGATAACGTCCTCTTTGAAGCTGTCAAAGCCGTATCTGATATCATTACCGTCACCGGTTATATCAATGTTGATTTTGCGGATGTGAAAGCTGTGATGCAGAATATGGGCTATGCCCTGATGGGAACCGGTATGGCAGAAGGCGACAATCGTGCCGTAAACGCTGCTAAAGCCGCTATCAACAATCCTCTGCTTTCTGATATTGATCTTGCCGGATGCCAATCCATGCTGATCAATATCTCAGCCGGAAACGATATGAAGATGAGCGAATTTGAAGAGATTTCAAATGTCGTGATCAACGAAACCGGTACGGCCGCCAATATCATCACAGGCTTGATCTTCGACGAGAATCTCGCCGGCAAGATCTCTGTGACCCTGATTGCGACCGGTCTCAAAAACAGCGTCACCGAACGCGTGATAGATTTTCCCCAAGCTCCGAGTTGGATGAACCACGATCAACCCAAAGACACCCAAAAACCTCCGATCCAGACCCCTCCCACTAAGGTCGATACCGCAGTGGACGATGATATCGATGATATCTTCAAACGCCTCAATATCACATCGACCGATACCAAGAGCAATCTGGAAAAGACCAAGGAGGATAGTCCTCGCATGCCCACTCTGAGGACCGATATACCGGCTTTCTTGAAAGCCCTGGATTAGCCCCACTTACCATTAAGTATAGAAGCAAGCTCACCCCTTGAGCTTGGTAATCGCCGGCTTCCCCCTGCCGGCGATTTATTTTTTGCCGCTTTTTTATTGACAAAAAAGAGCAGTTCGGGAATTTGACACTTCAGAACAGTTTGATGCGGGAATAGCTCAGTTGGTAGAGCGCAACCTTGCCAAGGTTGATGTCGCGGGTTCGAGTCCCGTTTCCCGCTCCACTTTTTTGAGATAAGCTATAGTGTGTGGCGACATAGCCAAGTGGTAAGGCAGAGGTCTGCAAAATCTCCATCCCCGGTTCA
>CAYSSP010000040.1:0-19925 GCA_964433815.1 uncultured Candidatus Cloacimonadota bacterium | reverse complement strand
TGCTAATGGCTTTTTTGCAAATATCTGGCTGCGGGTTAGATAGATTACCTTCTGCTTTAGAAGTTATAAGATGATTTGCAAAAATTGTGATACTCGTTTGCAAAAATCGTGATATCGTAAACCCGCAAAACTGCCGATTTTAAAAATGGTGATACGATTCGAAAAAATACGTGAGAACGCATATACAACTTGGGAGCGGAGAAGTAACGGCAATAAAAAAAACCCTTGACATCTGATTGAATGAAAACAAAGGTGATGTAGGTGGGAAAGAGACAGAAAAGGAGTTTTGTATGAAGATGCCAGGCTTGCTTGTGATTGCATTGCTACTGATTGTAGGCAGTCTGAGTGGCGGAATAGCATTTGATCAGCCGGTCTCGGTGTTTGAAGCCGAACATTATGGGATTTCCCGAGAGATCAAACCGCTTCCCGGGGGCAATATGCTAGTGATGTTTACCAAGCATATCGAAGGGAGTGCAGTTTCCCATATTCAAGTGTTTTCTGCAGATTTTCTGCCTGTTTGGCAGACGGCTATCCAAGTTCCCGATTTCTTGGATGCAATTGTTCATCCTGATGGAAAGATCACCGTGTTCAGGAAGTATTCTGCATATTATCACATTTTAGTCGATACATTCAGTTCAACAGGAGAAATAATCGAGAATCTATCCGGGCTTCGCCTGTCATGTAGCATTTTATCTAAGGCTAGATTTGCGGCTGATGGTACGGGTGGTTTTCACTTTCTGGCAAGCTTTTCCAACTTTGCAAGATACCAATATGTAAATGACCAGTGTGTCGTAGTGGGAAATGGAATCGATTTGGTACAGGGGAGCTATCAGATAACTGACTCATTTCACACTACATCGGATGGTGGCGTCTTGATTGCTCTTATTCGTAGTGGTGGCTTTACGGTCTATAAAATCGGAGCGAATCACCAGATATCCTGGTCCAGAGCTATCGATCATGTTCGCACCATTAAGAGTCTGAGACTTGCCAAGCGCAGCGATGGTTCCTCGTATGTTGCCTGGGATGACTCTCAGCATCACTATGTCAATATGCTTAGTAGCACCGGGCAAAAGTTGTGGACAGAGGATTATACTCCTAGTGGCGTACCTTATTCAAAAATAGAAGGCTTGGGCGTAGATAATGCAGGTAATCTGATCTTGCACTATTTAGGCGGAATAAATCAATACTTAGATACGGGAAGCCACTGTTTGGAAGTGATAAATAGTACAGCGGGTGTGGTGTCTTCATATATCCCGGATTCTAATACCGAACCCGTTCCTCCTATGAAGATGCAGATCTTTCCAGTTAGTACGGGAGGTTGGTATGTACTCGCTACCAAGGATCAGGAAGCTGTAAGCCCGGCTCATTATATACAATGCTACGGCAGTTCCTATCAGCCCTGGCAAGATCCTGTTGTGTTCGGTAATTCAAATAGCATAAGTGTTTACGTAGTTCTCTTTGGCGATGAACTCATTGTGAGCTACAATATTGAAAGTGCGGAAGAGACCAGTATATTGGTGCAAAGATTGGATACAAGCGGTAATCTTCTGTATCCTGGGAATGGACTTCCTGTGCTCTCCGGCTCAAATGGAAAGGCATCAAGTGTCAAAGCTCTGTCTCTAAGCAATGGCTCTGTATTTGTAGCTTGGATTGAAAGCCATCCAGCAGGTATAAGGAGTAGCAAGTATCAGATTGTTAGTACATCTGGAATCCCGTGTTTACAAACACCTCAGACAATATGGCCACAAGACGCTGAAAATGTAACTCTCTTTGAAACTAACACAACGAATGTTCTGGTTGTATGGGATGCACTTCCAGGATCAGGGGGGCGCTCCTATGCGCAATTGATCAGCCCAAGTGGAGATATTCTCTGGGAACCGGGCGGCAGATTGTTGCTACAAGATAATTCGGATCATTATTACAGCTATTGGAACAACTCTCTGTATGTAGCAACAGAGAGCTCAGATGGTCTCCGCGTACACCGCTTTGATTCCGGATATCAGATCTGGGGTCCGGAAGGTGTTCTGGTAGCAGCCCTCAATCCGAACTATAATCAATGGTGGTTTCAAGTAAGTGTTTTTACTGGAAACCAGGTTTGCTGGTATCAGGGTGATGGTGATACAATAGATATGGCTTTTACTAATTTCTTCTTCGAAGATGGTACTGTTCTATATCCTCCTGATAACGCTGTTCAAGCCTATACAAGCCTGCCTGATCCCTATGTGGGAGCGTACATATCCGGTGTTTTTAATTTTGGTAACGAAATGTACTATAAAATGCTCTATGAATATTGGGAGTGGGCTGTTTATGGTCATAGCGACCCGGGCCAATGGATTCTCAAGTTCTCTACGTTTGTTCAAAAGGTCAATCTTGATGGCAGTCCGTTGGGTCCGGCTATAGCTGTTAATAATTTGTACGCGATAGACAACGGTAAGTGCTATCTGGAGGGAACAAGCGAATACAGAATCCGTATAAAACCTTTGAATGGAGGGGATGAACAGGATGTTCTGATGCCATGGCCGGTAGATAAAATCATCGGCCTGCATAATCAGAAAGTACTCGTCAATGGCATTACTGGAAGCAACAACTGGCACTATGCCTTAATAAATGGTGAAGGATCTCTTGAGTATTGGGATGATTCTGTTATTACAACAATGAATATTATAAGGACTTGTGTATCCGGGCAGAGAGTATGGTATGTGGTAAGCTCAAAGGCTTCGTATGAATTCACGACGGGGCTATATGTGCAGAAAGTGAATCTAAGCAGTACTGGAAGCGATGATCCTGTGATAGCTCCGGCAGTCCCTATCAGTCTGACGAACTATCCCAATCCCTTTAGAGATCAAACACAGGTTTGCGTGAAGCTGGAAGATGCTGCTCCTCTTACCCTTAAGATATATAATATCCGTGGACAATTGGTGCGGACGATCAGGCAGGAAGAGGCTATTAGAGGAGATAACTACTTTATCTGGGATGGAAAAGACTCTTCCAATCGCAACTGCGCTACGGGAGTCTATTACCTCAGAGCAGAGACTGCCAGTTCTAACGCTATTCTCAGGACTTTGAGGATCAAGTAAAGCTTCTGTAGTGCTGGCAGTGGGGTGGGCTCTACCATCACCATAAGTTTGCATAGAAAAAGGCTGAACCCGATGGATTCAGCCTTTGTTGTAACTGTGTTTATTTACGATAGTTGTTTGATTGCTGCTTTGCCGGGGAAATAGGCGGCACAGCCGAGTTCTTCCTCGATTCTGAGCAATTGGTTGTACTTGGCGATACGTTCGCTTCTGGAGATTGAGCCGGTCTTGATTTGACCGGTATTGAGGGCAACAGCCAGATCAGCGATGAAGGTATCGCAGGTTTCACCGGAGCGATGGGATACCACAGAAGTCCAGCCGGCTTTGTGAGCCGTATTGATGGCTTCGATGGTTTCCGAGACGGTTCCGATCTGGTTGAGCTTGATCAATACGGAGTTTGCAGCGTTCTCCTGGATCGCTCTGCGGATGCGCTCGGGGTTGGTAACCAGCAGGTCGTCGCCAACAATCTGGATGCGCTTGCCGAGACGCTGGTTCATCACTTTCCAGCCGTCCCAGTCGTTCTCATCCAGGCCGTCTTCGATTGAGCAGATCGGATAGCGATTGACCAGATCTTCGTAATAATCGATGATCTGAGCGCTATTGAGCTTTTTGCCATCGATACTGTATCCGCCTTCGCTATAGAAACTGGAAGCAGCGGCATCAAGTGCGATAAAGATATCGCTGCCTGCTTTGTAGCCTGCTTTGCCAATGGCTTCCATAATTACGACGAGAGCTTCTTCATTGGAAGAAAGATTGGGGGCAAAACCGCCTTCATCGCCGACGCCTGTAGCAAGACCGCGTTCGTTCAGGATCTTCTTTAAAGCGTGAAAGACTTCGGCATTCCAGCGCAGAGCTTCGCGAAAGCTTGTGGCACCCAGAGGCATTATCATAAATTCCTGGATATCGACGTTGTTATCGGCATGAGCACCGCCATTGAGGATATTGGACATCGGCACAGGAAGGGTCACGGCGCCGGTTCCGCCCAGATAGCGGTAAAGCGGCATACCCAGCTCAGTAGCTGTCACTCTGGCGGCTGCCATTGATACCGCGAGGATGGCATTGGCACCTAATGCACCTTTGTTATGCGTGCCATCCAGATCAATCATAGTCTTATCCAGAATGGCTTGGTCTGAGCTCTCAAAACCGAGTAACTCCATCTCAAGCTTATCGTTGATGTTTGCGACTGCTTTGAGGACGCCCTTGCCGCCGTAACGGCTCTTGTCGCCATCACGCAGCTCTACTGCTTCAAACTCTCCGGTGGAAGCTCCACTGGGAACAGCCGCGGTGGCAAATACTCCATTATCAAGCTGCAGTTCGACTTCAACAGTGGGATTCCCTCTGGAATCCAGTATTTCACGGGCTTTCATGTGTACTATTTCAGACATTTGGTCTCCTTTCAGTGACGAGTGACAAGTGACGAGTGACAAGATCACCGCTCACAAAGACTCGTCTCCTATGTGTTTTAATCTTTTCTATTATTAACGTGGTCAATCAATCCTAGGAGCATCTTTCGAATCTGATCCAGGTTTTCGATCATAGTCCGGCAGTCTATTGCTGGAAGACACTCTACCTGTTCTGCAATGATTAGTTGAGTCTCCAGCTCTGCACATTATCCCAGCGAGATATTCAAGAAATCTGGGAACTCCTTGTCTCCTCTTCGTGCTGCACCTTCGGCAATATTGGAAGGAATCGATACAGCACTACGGTAGATTTGCGACATCAATGAGTGAAATCTTGTCGAGTCTATTGCTTTGCCGCATGGATAGATCATCTTCACCAGCATAATGCTATCTTTCCAGACTTTCAAGTCTTTGTGGCTATTCATCTGGGATTCAGATTCCTCTTACTATCCTGCAAGTTTCTCGAACTAATATCTTCTCGTTACTTGTCACTTGTCACTTCTTAAATATCTGCTCCAGACTCTTAACAGATCCTAGTAAGGCTGAAGACTCGTATGGCAGCATTACGACCTTATCGTTTTGCTGGACGAGGCTTTGGAAGGCATCAATGTACTTGAGAGCGAGCTGATATTGTGCTGCATCGGTGCCGGTAGAGACGACCGCTTCCTGGATCATTTGGATGGACTTGCGTTCGGCATCCGCGACCAGGAGTTTGGATTGAGCTTCACCATCTGCTCTGGCGATCTTTGCCTGACGCTCACCTTCAGCCACGCGCACTTGGTATTCACGTTCTCCATCGCCTTGCAGGATTTTGGCACGCTTGTCGCGCTCGGCTCTCATCTCTTTTTCCATTGCTGTCTTGATCTCTTCAGGAGGCAGAATGTCTTGCAGTTCCACACGGTTTACCTTGACGCCCCACTTGTCCGTGGCTTCGTCCAGAATATCACGCAGCTTGGCATTGATGGTATCGCGGGAGATCAGGGTCTTATCAAGTTGCAACTCACCGATCACATTACGCAAAGAAGTTTGAGTAAGCTTTTCAATGGCTTCCGGCAGGTTTCCGATCTCATAAACAGCCTTGTAAGGATCAGTAACCTGGAAATAGAGCAAGGCATTGATATTGATTGTGACATTGTCGCTGGTGATCACATTCTGCCGGGGGAAATCATAGACCGTCTCACGCAGATCGATCCTGTTTTCACTTCTCTGCTGCACCACGACTTGACCACGGTAGTCGCTACGTGTATAGCGCCAGTGAATCGGCCGGGGACGATCAAAGATCGGCACGATCAGGTGCAGACCGGAATCCAGTGTCTTATAGTACTTTCCCAGGCGTTCGATAATCACTACTTCCGCTTGGCGAACTACGATCAGACCTTTCGAGATAAGCGAGATCACGAATATGGCCAAAACGATCAGAACAAAAATGATAGGGTCCATTGATACCTCCACTTTATAGTCAATCAGAGTCAATTTTACAATCGATATTCTCCTGACAAGTAATTTAATCAGCTTTTGGATTATTACCAGTTGAAAAGGCTGCAATGCCCGCTTCCCAATAAGCCCAAAAGCAGGCTAGATGATAAAAAGACCGGGATTCCTTTTCTGAAATCCCGGTTCATTTTATCTTTAGGATGCTCTAAAACAATCCGCTGATATTGCCATCACTTTCGACGTCGATCACTTCGGCGCTGGGATGCTTGGGCAAGCCCGGCATCCGCATAATCTCACCCGTGATGGGGATCAGGAAGCCGGCACCTGAGGCTACCAAGACCTCTCTCACCGTGACCAGGAAGTCCTTGGGACGTCCCAAAAGATCAGGATTGTCGGAGAGCGATTTCTGCGTCTTGGCAATACAGATAGGTAGCTTGTCAAAACCGTATTTATTGATCTTTTTGATGTCAGCCTTGGCATCGGCAGTATAATCAACCTTTTGTGCGCCATAGATTTCTGAGGCTACTTTAAAGATCTTGTCTTCCACGGAGCTATTCCAATCATATAGGCTACGATAATGGCAGACGTCCTTGTCCACCATATCGATTACGTGCTGAGCCAGCTCCAAACCTCCGGCACCGCCCTTGGCGTGATACTCCACAATGGAGACGTCAAAGCCTTGCTCTTTTACAAACTTAGCCACTACATCCAGCTCTTCCTGGGTATCGGTCGGGAAGCGATTGATCGCCACGATCGACTTCATACCAAACTTATCGATGTTTTCCAGATGCTTAGCCAGATTTGGCAAGCCGTCTTCCACAGCCTTGGGATTGGGTAGCGAGATCTCTTTGAGCTTGGCTCCGCCGTGTAGTTTGAGCGCTCTGACGGTTGCCACCAAGACCACCGCGTCTGTGCAGAACTGACCGTATTTGCAGACCAGATCAAAGAACTTCTCAGCTCCCAGATCAAAGCCAAAGCCGGCTTCTGTGACCACGTAATCTCCCAAGGCCAAGGCTGTCTTGGTCGCAATTATGCTATTCGCGCCCTGGGCGATATTGGCAAAGGGTCCGCCATGCACCAGAGCCGGAGTATTCTCAGTGGTCTGCACCAGATTGGGCTTTAGCGCGTCTTTGAGCAGCGCCGTAATCGCACCTTCAAAGCCAAGCTGGGAGACCTTTACCGGCGCACCGTCGTAAGTAAGCCCGACCGTGATATTGCCGATCCGCTCCTTCAGCTCGTCCATATTGTTGGAAAGACACAAGATAGCCATAATCTCCGAAGCTGGAGTGATATCAAATCCATCTTCCCGCGGAAAGCCCTGCTTGCTGCCGCCCAGCCCGATCACGATCTTGCGGAGCATCCTGTCGTTTACATCCAGGACGCGCTTCCAGGTCACCCGGCGGGGATCAAGCTTCAGCTCGTTGTCATAATAAATATAGTTGTCCAGTAGTGCTGCCAGAGTGTTGTTTGCAGCAGTCACTGCGTGAAAATCACCGGTAAAATGCAGATTGATATCTTCCATTGGGAGCACCTGCGACCAGCCTCCGCCTGCTGCTCCGCCTTTAACGCCAAAGACAGGCCCCAGCGAGGGTTCACGTATGGTGGCAATGGCTTTCTTGCCCAATTGGTTCAGAGCTTGAGCCAGCCCGATCACGGTGGTCGTCTTGCCTTCGCCTGCGGGAGTGGGAGTGATAGCAGAGACCAATATCAGCTTGCCGTTGGGATTGCGAGGCAGATTCAAAAGGGTCTTGTAGCGTATCTTTGCCTTGTAATCTCCATATTGATCGATGTCATCCGGGCTCAGCCCGATCTTTGCCGCTATATCTTTGATGTGCTCCAGTTTTATCGAGCGTGCTATCTCGAGATCATTCATCTGTATCCTCCTGAATAGTACTAAATACTTGTTTTACAGATAATATCAGCTTTTTGTCTGATTAGGCAAGCTGAAAAAAGACAGCCGGATCCAAGAGCGCAAACCTCCATAAACAATGAGTATAGCCTATGAATACCGGGATATCCCTATTCCCACCGCTGCTGATGTGATTTGTCATCGTTTAAGGCTCCTATTCGATTGATATCTCTTAAACACTTGCCAGACAGCTATATGATGGATGCTCATACAGGATTCAAGCAGGATACAAGCAGGATTGAAGCAGGAATCCAATAAGAGCGGGTAGGGGGATAAATAACTTTACTAAAAAACAGGGCTCTGAATAATGTCAACTGAGCGCGATTTGGTTTTTGCGACAGCTTGCAGATCAATCAGATAGCGCGTCGCAAGCAAAAGCTATGAAATTACAAAAAAAAGATAGAAGGTGAATCAATGGAAATTCCAAAGCCTGTACTCAAACTCAGACAAGCCCGCGAAAAGGCTATGCTGGGCGGTGGCAGCAAGAGGATCGAAGAACAGCATGCCAAGGGCAAGCTGACTGCGCGAGAACGCATTGAACTGCTGGTCGATAAGGACAGCTTCGAGGAGTTTGATCTCTTCGTACAGCATCAATGCACCAATTTTGGAATGGAGCAATACAAGCACTCCGGCGATGGCGTTGTGACCGGCTCCGCGACCATCAACGAGCGTTTGGTATATATCTTTGCACAGGATTTCACGGTTTTTGGCGGCTCGCTCTCCAAGACTTATGCCGAAAAGATCTGCAAAGTTATGGATATGGCGATCAAAAACGGTTGTCCGCTGATTGGGCTGAACGATTCGGGTGGCGCTCGCATTCAGGAAGGCGTTGATGCTTTGGCAGGTTATGCCGAGATCTTTTGGCGCAATGTGATGTCTTCCGGAGTGATCCCTCAGATTTCTGCCATTCTGGGACCCTGTGCCGGCGGAGCGGTCTATTCTCCTGCCATTACGGACTTTGTAATAATGGACAAGACCAATAGCTATATGTTTGTGACCGGTCCCAAAGTGGTGAAGACAGTACTCAATGAAAACGTTACGACCGAGGATTTGGGCGGTGCAGTGATGCACTCCACCAAGAGCGGAGTGGCGCAGTTTGTTTCCGAGAGCGAAGAGGAAGCCATCCTGATCATCAAGAAGCTGCTTAGTTTCTTGCCTTCCAATAATATGGAAGACCCTCCCTATTTCCCCACCCACGATCCGATCAATCGGCTTTGCGAGGAATTGGATCACCTGGTGCCGGAGAATCCCAACAAGCCTTACGATATGCTGGATCTGATCCATTGCGTCGTGGATGATGGTGAATTTCTGCAGGTGAGCCGCAACTTTGCCCAAAATATTCTGGTGGGTTTTGCCAGGATGAATGGCCATCCGGTCGGCATCGTTGCAAATCAGCCCAAAGTCCTGGCTGGTGTGCTGGATATCGATGCCTCGATCAAGGGTGCCAGATTTGTGCGCTTCTGCGATGCTTTCAATATCCCGCTGATCGTACTGGAAGACGTTCCCGGCTTCCTTCCCGGCACTTCGCAGGAGCACAATGGCATCATCCGCAATGGAGCCAAGCTGCTCTATGCCTTTGCGGAAGCAACGGTTCCAAAGATTACCGTGATCGTGCGCAAAGCCTATGGTGGAGCTTACTGCGTGATGAACAGCCGTCATATGCGGGCTGATTTGGTCTATGCCTGGCCCACAGCCGAGATCGCTGTGATGGGTCCCAAGGGTGCGGTGGAAGTGATCTTCCGCAAGGAAGCAATGGCATCCGAAGATCCCAAGAAGACACTATTGGAACGCGAAGAAGAATACCGCGAAATGTTTGCCAATCCCTATAATGCGGCAGAACGCGGCTATATAGATGATATCATCGAGCCCTCCCGCACTCGCTTCAGATTGATCCGGGCGCTGGAAATGCTTGCCAACAAGCAGGATAATATCCCGCCCCGCAAGCATGGCAATATCCCCTTGTAGGTATCGTGATGCGAAAACTACTAATTCTTATAGCACTGAGTCTGATGCTGGGCGGTCTGTTTGCCCAGGCTCCGGCTCCGGCTGCAGTAGCCAGCCCGGCGATTTCTGATTCTCTGGCAGAGCAAAAGAAGCTGGAGATTTTGGATGAGTACGGCATCCGCGAGACTTCTACTCTCCAGGAAACAGCTAAGATACTGGAGCTCGAGAATATTCAGCGGTTTAAGCACTTGCTCAATCTGGAAGAGAGTAACGACAAGCTTGACAGCAGGACTCTCAGGCAGCTTGGCATCACTCCTTACGAAGCCTTTTTGGCAAGTCAGAAGATAAACTATGGCTTCTCTGAGCTGAATAATCTCACAGAAGTGGCTGCAGTGCTTCATATCCCGATCAAGAAGCTCAAGAGTATGCTGGGAGAGCCAATCGATCCGCTCACCAAGGAGCACGATCTACGCAGCTTGCAATCCCTCAATCTCAGTCCGGAAAGGCTTATGGAAATTAAGGATGAGTTTGAGGCAGATCACGTGACTTATGGTATCAGTCTCACTTTGGTGGGTATGCTGGTGGTATTTAGCGCTCTTCTGATCACCAGTATCGTAATTGGTCAATTGAGACATCTACAGGCAGAAAAAAAGAAAGAACCTCCCGTGATCAAGGTTTCAGCGACCGGAAAAGTGATCAAGGCACCCTCAGGAGTGAGCAGCGACATCATTGTGGCAGCCGTCTCGGCGCTCTACATCTATGAATACACTATCAAAGAACGGCGTCGGATCCAACTTACCTTCAACCGCAGCAAGACCAATCAATGGCGCAGCAGTGCCATCCTAAGCATGCCAAACCGAGAATTTACCAGGAAAAGGAGCTGAGATTATGAAGACATACAAGCTTAAGATAAATGGAGATAAATACGAAGCCAGAGTGCTGGAATATACAGGCACACACGCTAAGATAAACGTCAATGGACGCGACTATCTGATCGAGATCGAAGACGATGCCCAGCCGGCTCTGCCCAAGCTCGAGCAAAACAAAGCTGTACCTATCGCACCAGCGATGAGTGCCAATGAGGTATTCACCGGTGAAGTACGTGCTCCGCTGCCGGGTGTGATCGTTTCTATACCTGTCAAAGAAGGCGACAAGGTCAAGAAAGGCCAGGCAATCATCATCATCGAAGCTATGAAGATGCAATCCGAGATTGCTGCTCCGGTTGATGGCACGATCGGCAAAATAGTCGTGAAAGAGAAATCTCCGGTGCAAGAAGGCGACCTTCTGATGCATCTGGCAGGCGATGAAGTGAAAGAAAAGCCAGCTAATGGCAAGCAGAACCGCAATCAGAACCCGGCTCCCGCTCCTGCTGCAACCCCCAAAGATGGCATTATTCTGGCTCCTATTCCCGGGGTGATCCTCGATCTGCTGGTAAGTCCCGGCGATATGGTGCAGGCAGAGCAGACCGTGCTTATCCTTGAGGCTATGAAGATGGAATCCGAGATTCACAGTCTGTATAGCGGCAGAGTAAAGAAAGTGATGGTTTCCAAGGGACAATCGGTTCAGGAAGGCGACCCCTTGATTGAGCTGGAGGTTTAGTCTAAATGCAAGAATTGATGCAATTTATCCAGACGACCGGCTTCCTGAATATTGAGCTCAGTAATTTACTGATGATCTTTTTTGGCTCGGTCTTTATATGGCTGGGAATCAAGAAGGAATTTGAGCCCTTGTTGCTGGTTCCGATTGGCTTTGGAATGATTCTGGGCAATATGCCCGGGCTTAGCGAACAGGGACTCTCGATCGATAGCCAGGGAAGCGTCCTGAACTACCTCTATTTCGGGGTGAAAACAGGTATTTACCCCTCATTGATCTTCCTGGGAATTGGTGCGATGACGGATTTTTCCACCCTGATTGCCAATCCCAAGCTGATCCTCTTGGGAGCAGCAGCTCAATTTGGCATCTTTGCCACTTTTATAGGTTCTATCCTATTGGGATTCAACGTCCTGGAATCAGCTTCCATCGGTATAATCGGCGGCGCTGACGGTCCTACCTCGATCTATCTGGCATCCAAACTGGCACCTCATCTATTGGGTCCCATAGCTCTTGCAGCATATTCCTATATGTCACTGGTGCCGGTCTTGCAACCGCCTATTATGAAACTGCTTACGACAAAGAAAGAGCGCGTGATCAGGATGAAATCACCCAGAATTGTGAGCCAACGGGAACGCATCATCTTCCCGCTGGTCTGCTTCATTGTGACGGCTCTGATTGCCCCCGGATCAATGATCCTGCTGGCGATGCTATTCTTGGGTAACCTCCTCAAAGAGAGCGGAGTGACAGATCGTTTGGCAATCACAGCCAGGAGCTCTCTAATCGATATCGTGACCGTCCTGATCGGGCTCACAGTTGGTGCCAAGACCTCCGGAAAGGTCTTCCTGACGACTGCTTCAATCCGCATCTTCGTCTTGGGAGCGGTGGCTTTCTGCGTTGCGACTGCTGCCGGAGTGATCTTTGCCAAGATAATGAATCTCTTCCTCAAGGACAAGATCAATCCGCTGATCGGTAATGCCGGTGTATCGGCTGTGCCGGTTTCTGCACGTGTATCGCAGGTTGTGGGACAGCAGTATGACAAGAACAACTTCCTGATCATGCACGCGATGGCGCCAAACGTTGCCGGAGTAATCGGATCAGCAGTTGCTGCGGGTGTGCTTTTGGGTATCCTGGGCAACTGATTGATTAGATCCTGACAGCAATAATACAGATACTTACAAAGGGGATAGCTGATACCGTCCCCTTTGGCTTTTATCCCAAGGAAGATTCAGACAATTGAAAAGGCTTGACAAATAAGCTGATGTGCAGGAGCAATGCGTTCAGGCAAATTTGCAGCCTTGCTATGCCTTAATCTATACAGCTTTTGGAGTTAACATGCGTCGTCTAGTTATTGTGGGAGTGATCGGCTTGATCCTCCTGATCTCCGCCTGCGGAAAAAATAAGACCGAAAATCCTGCTCCGGTGGATACTGTCGTTGAAAATAGCATCGGTGTGTGGAGCGTCCAGGATATCCGCTCGGTTGCGCAGAACCTGGTAAGAGATATGTTGGCAGAGAATTGGCTCAGCCGTTACCAAGAAGAGAACCTGCGCAAACCGGTCCTGATGATTGCTGGGATTCAAAATCTAACCGATGAACACATCGCGGTCGAAAACCTGGAGCGCGAGATCTCCAGGGAATTGCTGAGATCAGGCCAGGTGAGATTCACCGCCCTGCGCGAAGACAGACCAATCCAGGAAGTAACCGAAGAAGACGCAGAAGCTGATGTCGAACCTGCTGCAGCAGATTATGCCATCAAGGGGATCATCCAACGTGTGGGCAACACCTCAGATAATGTGCGCAGCAAGCTCTATCAGACAGAGATTACGCTGGTCGAGATGATGAGCGGAACTGCTGTCCACAGAGGCTCTTACACTCTTCAAATTCAAGTAAACAGAATACAGGAGAACTAATGCCGATTACCAAATTGGACCAGATTTTTGACGTGCTGAAGAGCAGACCAAAAAAGAGACTTGTGGCTGCCTGGGCTGTAGATTCACATACTGTCGTCGCTGTCGCCGAAGCCATCAAGATAGGGATTATCGATGGCATCCTGGTGGGCGACCAAGCCAAGATTATTGAGATTTGTAGTAAAGAGCAGATCGATCCAGCAATCTTTACGATTGTCCACGAGACCGATGACATCGCGGCTGCCGCTAAAGCAGTGGCCTTGATCAACGAAGGGAAAGGCGATTTCCTGATGAAGGGTCTGCTTTCCACGGATCGTTATATGCGCGCTATCCTGAACAAGGAAGCGGGCTTGATGAATCCCGGAGCGGTGCTCTCACACGTTACCGTGATCGAGCCGCCCGCTTATCATAAACTATTGGCAGTTGGTGATGTGGCGATTATCCCGGCACCGGATTTGGCACAGAAGACAGCAATCCTGAATTATCTGATCAAGGTCAGTAAACTTTTGGGTATCGAGCATCCCAAGGTAGGAATCCAGGCTCCCTCCGAGCAGGTTTTGCCCAAGGTTCCTTCCAGCATGGAAGCCTCAATTTTGAGCAAGATGAACCACCGCGGACAGATCAAGGATGCGATCGTGGAAGGTCCTCTTGGAATGGACGTGATCATCGATAAGGAAAGCGCCGATATCAAGGGAATCAAGAGTGAAGTCTGCGGTGATGCGGATTGCATCCTGTTCCCTGCTATTGAGGCTGGAAATGTGTTTTACAAGACAATGACCAAGTTTTGCGGAGCCAATCTCGGTGCTGTAGTTATGGGTGCCAGAGTGCCGGCGGTGCTTTCATCCCGTGGAGATAGCGAGCAAACCAAGCTATACAGCATTGCGCTGGCAGCTTTGATGGCGTAAACATGGCGATCAGAAAGCTCTCCGAATTGGCTGAAGCCGTCAAAGCAAAAGGCACCAAGACCCGGATCGCGGTGGTAAGCGCTGAGGATTCCAATACCTTGGGTGCGATTGTTCGTGCTGCGGTGGAAGAATTCGTAAGCCCGATCCTACTGGGATCTCGGGAGAAGATAATGGCTCTTTGCGCATCCGAGGAGCTTCCCTGCCATGAAAACTGGATCGTAGATTGCGCCGGTGATGCTGAAGCAGCGAAGAAAGCAGTTGAGATGGTGCGAGCCGGTGAAGCGGACGTCTTGATGAAGGGCCTGATCGGGACTGACAAGTTCCTCAAAGCCGTATTGGACAAGGAAAAGGGCTTGCTACCTCCCAAGGCGGTGATGAGCTATGTTTGTGCTCTGGAATTGCCCAGGTATCACAAGCTGCTCTTTGTCTCTGATACTGCTGTGCTACCCTTTCCTGATCTGGATCAGTTGATAGCCATGACCAATTATGCGGTCAATATGTCGCATCGCTTTGGGATCGAGAAACCCAAAGTGGCTTTGATTTCCGCGACTGAGAAGCCCGGTGCGGCGTTCCCTGCCTCGCTGGATTATGCAATGATCTCAAAGATGGCAGAGCGTGGCCAGATCAAGGATTGCATCATAGACGGACCGTTGGATGTCTTTTTGGCGTGTGATCCGTCCAGCCTGGAAATCAAGGGCGTGGACACTCCCATAGGCGGAGATGCTGACGTCTTGATTTTCCCCAATATCGAGGCTGCAAATAGCTTTTACAAAGGCTTGATGCTGTTTGCCGGGGGAGAGCTGGCGGGACTGATTCAAGGCACGATAGCGCCGGTGGTGGTGATGTCACGCTCGGAAAGCGCTGAATCCAAATACTATTGCATCGCTCTTTCATGTCTGATGGCGGAGGTAAAATGAAGCTGGCAATCGCAAGTGATCACGCCGGATACTGTCTCAAAGAACAGCTCAAAGAGGCTTTGCCGCAGTACGATTGGGTGGACTACGGCTGTCACAGCGAAGATAGTATGGACTATCCGGATACGGCTCGGCCTGCTGCCATGGCGGTGGCATCCGGTGAATGCGAGAAGGGTATCCTGATCTGCGGAAGCGGAATCGGTATGAGTATCAGCGGCAACAAGGTAAAAGGTATCCGCGCGGCGCTCTGCACCTCTACGGATGTAGCCCGGCTCTCACGGCAGCACAACGATGCCAATGTCTTGGTATTAGCTGCCCGGTTCACTGCCTTTCATTATGCCCTGGAGATCTGCAAAAGCTGGCTTGACACTTCCTTTGAAGGTGGCAGGCATCAGAATAGAATAGAAAAAATAAAGAAGATAGAAGGAGATTCAGAATGAATCACATCAAGAGCTTTGATCCCGAACTCTATGCCGCGATGCATGCGGAACTGGTGAGAGAGCGCGAGAACCTCGAGCTGATCGCCTCTGAAAACTTTACTTCACTGGCAGTCCTCGAAGCTCAGGGCAGCGTGCTGACAAACAAGTATGCCGAGGGTTATCCCTATCGCTGGAGCAAGAAGACCGGCAAGCCAAATTACGCTCTCTATGGCAGATACTACGGTGGTTGCGAGCATATTGACGAAGTGGAACGCCTTGCCATCGAACGTGCCAAGGAACTCTTTGGCGCGGAACATGCAAACGTCCAGCCTCACGCAGGATCACCTGCCAATATGGCTGCCTATTTTACGCTGGTCAAGCCCGGCGATACAGTGCTTTCTCTGGAGCTTGCCCATGGCGGACACCTTACTCATGGACATCCCCTGTCCTTCTCCGGTCAGCTTTATAACATCATCCACTACACCGTGGATCCCAAGACCGAGCAGTTTGATTACGAGCAGATCATGCGTCTGGCAGAAGAGCACAAGCCGCAGATGATTCTCACAGGTGCCTCTGCCTATCCCAGAAAGATAGATTTTGCCCGCTTCCGTGAGATAGCAGACAAGGTCGGAGCCAAGTTCATGGTTGATATGGCGCATATCGCAGGTCTCGTGGCTGCAGGCCTGCATGACAACCCGGTGCCCTATGCTGATGTAGTAACCACCACGACCCATAAGACTCTGCGTGGTCCCCGTAGTGGCTTGATTCTCTGCAAAGAAGAATATGCCAAGGCGATAGACGGCAACGTCTTCCCCGGCTTGCAGGGCGGACCTCTGATGCACATTATTGCTGCCAAGGCTGTTGCTTTCAAGGAAGCTCTCGAGCCTGCTTTCAAGACTTATCAGCAGAATGTTGTAGCCAATGCAGCAGCTCTGGCCAAAGACCTGATGGACAACGGCTTCAAGCTGGTCTCCGGCGGCACCGATACCCACCTTATGTTGCTCAATCTGGGCACTGAGGAAGAAGGCGGTCCCAGCGGCAAGAAGATGGAAGAAGCACTCGATATGGCAGGCATAACCGCCAATAAGAACACCGTTCCTTTCGATACCCGCAGTCCCTTCGTGGCTTCCGGTATCCGCCTCGGTACTCCCTCCGTCACCACCCGTGGAATGGGCATCCCCGAGATGAAGCAGATTGCCGACCTGATCAAAAAGGTTCGCGATAACCACGACAACGAAGAATTCCTGACGGGTATGAAGGCAGAAGTGCGCGCACTTACAGCCAAGTTCCCGCTCTATCCTGAATTGGGATAATATACGAAACAGCTTTGTATAAACACTCAGACGGGCGGAATGCACAATTCTGCCCGTCTGTCTTTTATCTTGAAACAACCGCTCCGGAAGAGAACCCGGGGCTAATAGATTAGGAGTATCTATGAAAGTACTGGAACTCAAGCAGAGCCTCCCGGCGGGGCTCGACTATTGGGAGATCAAGCAGCAGGAAAACCGTGATCAAATGGTCTTTTTCCTCGATGGTAACATGACAAACAACAACCGCAGTTCTTCCTCCGGTATTATGTGCCGGGCTTACAAGAATGGTGCCTGGGGCCTGGCTTCCAGCGCTCTGGGTGATAGTGCCAGCCTTGCCAGAATATGCGGCAAAGCAGCCTCCAATGCTGATTTGCTCTCCAAACACCGCGGAGGAACAGCCATCCACCTGCCCTCCAATCCGGCTCAGGGAGAGTACCTCTTTTACACCAAGAAACAGCCTTGGAGCTTTGCCCAAAGGCGTGACTTCCTGCTGGAACTGGATAACTATATAAAAACCAAGTATTCCGGGCTCAGTTCCCGGCAGATAGGAATCCGTCAGGATGAGACCGAGAAGCACATCATCACCTCAGACGGGGGAGATATGCACGTGATGATCCCACGTTCCTTCCTCTATATATTGATGGTAGATTCAGGTCCGGATGGTCCTGTGCAGAGCTATCGCTTACTGGGCGGTTTTGGCCAGTTTGAAGATATCTACAGCGACCCCAAAGAGGTCTACGAGGAGATTGAGAAGATCTACCAGGAAACTCAGGATATGAAAGATGCTGTATATGCCCGTGCCGGAAGCTTCGATTGCGTATTGGACGCCCGCCTGGCAGGCATCCTGGCTCACGAAGCCGTGGGTCATACTACCGAGGCAGACTTTGTGCTGGGTGGCTCCATAGCCGGTGACTTCCTGAATCAAGAGGTTGCTTCACCCCTGGTAAGTCTGATCGATGTAGCCAATACCTACGACGACACCATCTGCCCGGTGCCCGTCTTTATCGATGATGAAGGCACTTTGGCAGAGGATTGCGTGATCATTGATAAAGGCATCCTGAAAAGCTATATGCACAACAAAGAATCCGCGGCAATGCTGGGTATGCAGCTTACCGGAAATGCCCGCGGACACAATTTTGACGACGAACCCCTGATCCGTATGCGCAATACAATGATAGTGCCCGGTAAAGATAAACTTGCCGAGATGATTGCTTCCATCGAAGACGGCTATTATCTGGTGGAATCCAGCAATGGTCAGGCCGATGCTACCAGTGAATTTATGTTCGGCGTTTCCCTGGGCTATGAGGTCAAGAACGGCAAGCTGGGCAAAGCCATCAAGGGTACGACCATGAGTGGAGTAGCTTTTGATCTGCTCAAGACGGTGACAATGGTCTCCGATGATATGTACTGGACAGGCGCCGGTATGTGCGGCAAGAAACAGAGCATCCAGGTCGGAATGGGCGGACCCGCCATCAAGTGCCGCGTCAATCTGGGAGGTAAATAATGGAACAGATCTGCAAACAACTGATAGACCGTCTCCTAAACAGCGGTGCCGATAAAGCTGTGGTACAATTTAATCAGACCGAAACCAGCGAATTCAATCTTATCTACAAAGAGCTGAACCTCCTGCGTTCAATGGAATCCACCCGGCTCAATCTAATTGCCTTCAAAGACAACAAACGCGCCGTCAAATCTATCAACCAGATAGATGAAGCCTCACTTGAGGAAGCCATCACCGAGCTGATGCAGAGCGTCAAAGAAGGCAATCCAGATCCAGCTTTTGACATCGCCGAGTACCAGGAACCGGCTGTCTTTACCGATGGAGCGCTCAAGCCTGATAACGACCTGATTGTTAGCCGTTTGCAGGAGTTTTCCCAAGAGATGAAGAGCCAGTTTCCTTGCGTTCACTTCGATGCCAGTATGAGCCACACCCATTCCAAGACCAGATTTATGAATTCCAATGGCCTGGATGTCACCATGGAACGCGGATACTACGAATTCTCCACGATGTTCACCGCCAAGAAAGACGGCAAGATGAGCTCGATGAACTACACCTACTTCCAATCTGCAGATCTGGACAGACCATGTATGGAGATCAACCAGAGCCGTGAACTGATCAGCCAGATTGTGGGACAGACTCATCCCCAAAGCATTCCGCAGAAGTTTGTGGGAGAGGTGATTCTGGCACCCTTCGTTTTGGGAGGCTTGGTGCACACCCTGATCCAAAGCCACTTTGGCGATGGCGCCCTGATCAGCAAGGTGAGCTTGTATCCTGATCATTTGAACCAGAAGCTCTTTAGCGAAAAACTCACGGTTACGAGCCGTCCCCGCGATCCACAACAAGCGATGAAGTATTTCATCACTCCCGATGGTTATCTTGCCAAAGAGCAGGCAATCATCGAAGATGGAGTGCTAAAAGTATATCCAATAGCTATATATGCTGCCAATAAGACCGGCAAGCCGGTTAGCCATTGCCACCACGATAACCTCGTAATCAAGCCGGGAGAGAAGTCTCTGGCGGAGATCATCGCCGATACCAAAGAAGGAATCCTTTGCATGAGAGCTTCTTACGGCAGTCCCAGTCCCCAGGGAGATATGTCAACTGTCGCCAAGAACAGCTATTACATCAAAGACGGCAAGATCATCTGTCCCGTTAAAGAGACAATGATCTCGTTCAACCTGATCGAAGCGATGAACCAGATCGTGGATTTCAGTAGCGAAAGCCATAATGCCGGCGAGATGATCATGCCTTACATGCGGTTTAAGGGAGCGACTGTCACGGGCAAGTGAGCGCGGAGCGCTGCGCGCTTTGCGCAGTTAATAGTTAGTGAGTTAATGAGTTAGGAAGTGATTTGCTGCGCTTGGTTCGAGGATTGTTTCTTCGATAAGGGACAGTAGCTCATTATTCGTCAATGTGAGTTACGCTTCGCTTCCCTCTTGACTCATGCCACAATTTTGGGGCGCTCCTGCCGCGATCATGCCGCACTCGCGGCATGATCGCGGCTAGAGCGCGGCAGGAGCATGGCAAAAACCAAGGAGCAGATAAGTGCTCGAAGTGCGGGAGATTCCTGCCTTCGAGACTGTGTGAAAACACATACAATACTTCTCTCTCTTTCTG
>CAYSSP010000039.1:0-21507 GCA_964433815.1 uncultured Candidatus Cloacimonadota bacterium | reverse complement strand
ATCCCCATTAAACTCCCCCCATAGGGTAGTCATCAGGCTCATCTGATTCTGGGCAATGATCGGGCTTGCGATACTTGCCAGCATCACTATGAAGAGCGTGTTGTATAGTAGCTTCATCTTTACTCCACATTGGGGTTTACAGTTCGGTACTACTTATCGTATTTATTGGCCTGCTTGCGGGGAATTGTATCTCATCTACAGCCATTTAGCGGACACTCTATCTATCGGATTGCGAATAAGGCAAAAGATTCAGATTCGCTGTATATTGTCAAGAAAGTCTTTTATCTTGATGCCTTTATTGATTTCTGTCCCTCCCCCAAGGCGCATTTGGTCATATCACGCAGGAGATATTAGGCGTTACACTCTCTTTGAATGCAGGGACAAAACTGCCGCGCTCTAGCCGCGCTGCTGCCGCGTTCGCGGCATGATCGCGGCTAGAGCGCGGCTAGAGCGCGGCAGGAGCTAAAAGGGAAGCAAAGAGGGGTTGATGCACAAAAGGGAAGAATTCGGTGCTAAAGATGGAGCTAAGAATTACCAGACAAGCCGTTCAAAGCTCATCCGCAGATCGCTTCCGATGTTGCTGAGGGGATTGGTCTTCCACCAACGCGGGTGGCTAAGAAAGAGAAAGCTCTCTCGCTTTTCTATCTGAACCAGGGGGCTAAATGGCGAGTAAGGACGCAGCGAATCACCATCGCTGATATGGACGCCATAAGCAGCGGAGATCTCTTTGTCGTATGCCTCATAAGCTATATTGCAGGCCTCTCTGAACTTAGGATCGCTGATGGCTTGGCGGTTACCCAGATTGAGCAGCATGTTCGCAAAATCCCCGTGCGAGGCGACAGCCGTCAGCTTCAGCCCGCTCTTGCCGCGCAGATAGTTCAGATTGTTACAAAACTGAGCCCGGATCTGATCATAGTGATCCAAAAGCAGTAGCTTGTCGCGAATGTGCCTGGCTTTGGCAAAAGTGGCTGTTTCCTCAAAATGATAGCCGATCTCGTGCCCTTGACCGGCAAGCCGGGCTATCACCCTGTCGTCCCAGGTATTGAGCCGGAAAAAGTATGTAGCTCTTGCCCCATGAGACTCCTCAATTGCGGCAAAATCCAGCGCAGCCCGGGGATTATTATCGATATCATGACGCAAGATCAGCGTGGGCGATGGACTGGGAGTAGCTATAAATGATTCTAATGTAAGGATTTGATAGGAGTGTTCAAGCGCTGTGCGGAGGATTGAATCATACTCCGTAAAGCTGTGCGGAGCTTTGAAGTAGTCGGCGAATTTGGCGCTGATACGGCGCATTAACTCTCCAGGGCCTCTTTGAGTGCCAAGAGAGCTTGCAGAGCGTTGATATTGCTCATCTGTATGCTCTGCATCGGATCTATGAAATCCGGATAGTTTATACTATCTGATAGCAGGCTGTCAAGCTTTGAGCTGAGGGTGGCAAGGGGTTTGGCAGGATCAAGAAAACGGCCATACAAAGGATCGGTAAGATCGCCGGGATAGGTTTTGAGAATGCGGCTTGCGAGATGGTCAGATAAGGATGGTCTGCAGAATATCTCCACTTTGGTCTTTAGAAAACGGCTCGTGTATTCTAGGAATAAGCGGCGATTGACGCGCAAGTGAAGGGGGACAGCTTCCCAAAAATCCATCAGGAGATTATCCATCAAGGGCACGCGCCAGTGGTAGCCAAAGTAGTCATAGACTCTCAGGGAGTTAAAGATGAACTTACCCAGGCGCTCGCGAAGATCCCAGGATTCCAGTATCCCTGCTGCCGAGGCGGGATTCATGGTGGCAGGAGGATTGATCTCAGAAAGCAAATGGTCGGTAAACAGCGCACGGTAACCTCCATCCTGCCAATTCCAGAGGCTGTAATGTCTTTTGATCAGTGAATTGATCAGATAAGCTGGACTGATGGTATCGAGTTCCGGTAAAGCCGGGCTGAGGTGGCTGCCTTCCAAAAAGTCCGCTGCATGTCCGGGGATAAAGACACTATCCTCCGGGATTAAGCCTTTGTCCTTTAGGTACTTGACTGCCAGCCAATCCTGCACGTGGGGCGAGGAGGAGAAATTGAAGGAATGGGCGAAGTAGGTTTTGCGTTCACTGCTTTGGAATGCACGATACCAGGTGCGCCGGTTGTGCGGGACAAAGACCCAGCGATAGCCAAGTTCCTGCGCGGTAAGCTGCGAGATTGTGGATTCGCGGTTCTTGGGGCTGCCATAGCTAAAGCAGATTAGCTTTTCGTAGCCCTGACGCTTCAATAAATGTGCAATCAGACGGGAATCCCAGCCGCCGCTGAGGGGTAGCAGCGCAGTACGACCATCCAGACTTCGTATCAAGCGTTGTGCAAGCTGATTATGAATATCATCGAGCCGTTCACACAGGATATCGGGATCATCTGACTGGGTACTATCCGGACGGAAGCTGTAATACTCCACGATCCGGGGTGGCTTTGCCGCTTCCCAGCAGAGATAGTGGCCTGCAGGAATCTGCCTGATCATCGGGTGCAGAGTACTCTGCCCGGTCGTATATCCGGTGGCAAGATACTCCGCCAAAGCCAGGCCGGAAGCCTGCCTTAAAATATCCGGGCTGAGAGATCCGAGCTCTTTTGCCTGGCTGGTAAGCCTTCTGCTGCTGTCATCCGGGCAGAAAAAAAGAGGGGTGGAGCGATAGCGGTCAACCGCTGCATAGATGGTATCACCCAGCTTGATCTGAGCCCGGAAGGAGCCATTTGCCTGCCTTAGAAGCTCTGCAAAGGAGGTTTCGTCAGTAGCCTTGGCAAAGTAAAGGGCAGTGTCCGTGCCCTCATAGTATCTGCCATCGGAGTCGAAAAGATAGGATGTCTGCATCATCTCTTCAGCAGCTTCCTCAGGATGGCAAGATCGGTCTTATCCGGCAAGAGCAGAGCTCTCAGGGAAAACGATTCTTTGGAGCAAAGCACGACCAGATAGGTCAAGCCATAGACGAGGTAGGAGACAGTCGAGGCAAACGCTGCACCACGGATACCATATTGGGGGATGAACAGGTAGTTGAGGATTATATTGATCAAAAGAGTGGCCAATGTGATGCGCATCGGGATGCCGGGGCGTCCGGAGCTGAAGAACCAGGGGGAAGCGAGCTTGGGGATGGAGGCAAAGAGAACTCCCGGCAGGAGGATCATAGTTACAGCAACTGCACCGGAATAGGATTTGCCATAGACAGCGGGGATCAGTAAGCTGCCTGCCAAGCCGATCAGCATCAGGCAGAAACAGGTCCAAAAGCCTGTGCGGATAGTTCGGTAAAGAAGAGCTTTACCGGTGTCTTCGCCTTCCAGATTGTACAATCTCCCGGTGAGGGCTGTGTTGATAGATAGAGGCAAGAGAAAGAGCAGCTCGGCAATCATCACGGCTATCGTATATACGCCAAGTTCGGCATCTCCGATCAGATGCTTGATCATAAGCTGATCTGCCCTATAATGCAGATAGGCAAAGAGTGCCGCCAGCCAGCCGATCAGACCGTATGAGAGCTCTGCCTTGAGCACCTGGGTTGAGATCACAGCCTTGATCCGCTCGCGGATATTCCTCTGTAAGAGCAGATACCACAGCAGCATCGCGCCTACCGTAATCCAGAAGTAGTTTTGGATGGCAAGGATGCCAAGTATCCAGAGCAGCATGATCGCGCCGGATTTGAGGAAGAATACTATGAGCCCGGTGTTGTTGTTGCGAATGATCTCTTCATCGCCTATCAGCCAGGACTGGCCGTGGTTTGTCAGCATCGTAGAGGTCATCAGGAGCAGACCTCCGGCTATTAGGACAATGGAGTATTCAGCCAGAAAGAGACCGGTAGAGCGGAGGAAAAGAACCAGGGCAGAAAGCACCAGACAGATGAGGATAAGATAGTTGAAATTACTGCTGTAGATGATGCTGCGCTCGAAGTCACTGCGTTTTTGGAAGTAGGTAACGGCAGAGACGATCCCAAAGTGACCAAAAGTGCCAAGCAGATTGAAGATGAGGATTAGATAGGCGATATAGCCTTGTCCGGTGGGACCCAGAGCACGGGCGACTATTACGCTGGTGAGAACGCCAAAGATGATCCGGAGTACCTGGCTGAGCAGGTTGTGCCCGATATTCCTGCTGTATCCCATCCTATTGGAAGAGCTCGGTCTGCTCCGTTAGTGGACTGATGCCGAGGTGTTTGTAGGCCTTGAAAGTAACCTTACGCCCTTGAGCAGTGCGTTCCAGGAAGCCCTGTTGCACTAGGTAGGGCTCAAAGATCTCCTCTATCGTGCCTGCGTCTTCACCGATAGCAGTGGAGAGAGTCTTGATCCCGACCGGACCGCCACGGTAATTCTCGATGATTGTATTTAGCAAGCGTTTATCCATCTCATCCAAGCCTGCATGATCCACCTGCAGCATCTCCAGAGCAGATAGGGCGATTGGCAAGGTGATGGAGCCATCTCCCCTGATCTGGGCATAGTCGCGGACTCTACGCAGGAGGCGATTTGCAATACGCGGGGTGCCACGGCTGCGGCGAGCCATCTCGGCTGCACCCTCATCATCGATCGGAACTTCGAGGATCTTGGCAGAGCGTTTGATGATACGGATGATGGAAGCTGTATCGTAATAATCCAGACGCAATACTATGCCAAAACGATCTCTGAGGGGAGGAGTAAGCAAGCCGGCGCGAGTGGTTGCGCCAACCAAAGTAAAGGGCTCGATATCGATCTTGAGAGTCCTGGCGCTGGGGCCGCTATCGAGGATGATCTCCATCTCAAAATCTTCCATCGCAGGATAGATATACTCCTCTATCACGTGGGAAAGGCGGTGGATTTCATCTATGAAGAGCAGTTCGCATCTGCCGAGATTGGTGAGGATACCTGCCAGATCGCTGGGTTTTTCCAGGACAGGTCCGCTGGAGACGGTAATGTTTACGCCTAGCTCGCGGGCAATGATCGAGGCGAGAGTGGTCTTTCCCAAGCCGGGAGGACCGTAAAAAAGCACGTGATCAAGAGCTTCTCCCCTCTTGCGGGCTGCTTTGATGGAGATATCAAGCAGTTCCTTGATATGGTTTTGCCCGATGAAATCACCCAAGGTCTTGGGGCGTAATGCCCGGTCAAATTCGTTTTCCTCGTTTTGAAGGACAGGATTGTTGATGCGTTCGAGCATTTAGTTTCTGCTCCAGGGCGGGATCGTAACGGGATCATCGAGATGCTTGATCAGGGCAGTACCTTCGGGAATCACAAGATCCCAAGTCTTGGTAGCACCTGTGGCTCGGTGGGTTAGCACCATATGCATAGTCATCCCGGGCTTCCAGTCCACCCCGAAATTACCGAGTTGGACAGAGGCTACTACTGTAAACGGAAAGCGGACTCCATCGCCAACTTGCTTCACTGCAATGGAATGCATAGGCTTGGTCTGCGTGCTCATAATGGAATCAGGAAATTCCACTATCTGGGCGGTAAGGATGTATTCATTGGCAGAACGGCCGGAATCAGCCGTTACGACAGGATCTTGTCCATTATCGAGAACCAGTTTCTGGACGTACATCCTGGGAATCGTCAAAGCACTCAGGGACAATCCCAGAGCCAGTATCACGGATAATATCAATAGCTTTTTCATCTTAAATCCTTACAGTTGTTTGAGCAGTTTCAGGAGTTGCAAATGCCAGACCATCCAGGCAGCTTCCCAGACGATGTGACGGCTCATTTTGGACACACCATTGAGGCGCTCTGTAAAGACAATCGGTACCTCTTTGATGCGGAAGTTCTTGCACCAGACCCTGAAGTTCATCTCGACCTGGAAGGCATATCCATCGGAGAGGATACGGTCCAGATTGATGGCTTCGAGTGTCTTGCGGCGGAAGCATTTGAAGCCACCGGTAGGGTCTTTGACCGGCATTCCGGTGATGATGCGTACATATTTGGAGGCAAAGTAGCTGATCAAGAGACGCTTAAAAGGCCAGTTCACGATATTGACTCCATTGGAATAGCGACTGCCGATCACCAGGTCGTACTTGCTTGCAGCCTCCATCAGCCGGGGAATATCGTGGGGATTGTGCGAGAAATCCGCGTCCA
This sequence comes from uncultured Candidatus Cloacimonadota bacterium, assembly GCA_964433815.1. GTDB lineage: Bacteria > Cloacimonadota > Cloacimonadia > Cloacimonadales > Cloacimonadaceae > PHBP01. Next base: position 15,461 of record CAYSSP010000039.1, on the reverse strand, counting down.
TCTCCATAATCAGGTCGTAATCCCTTGCCAGAGCGTATTTGAACCCGGCAACATAGGCAGAGCCAAGGCCCAGCTTGCCGGGACGCTCCATCAAGTGAATCCGGGAGTCCTCGGCCATTATGCGTCTTACGACATCCGCGGTACCATCCGGAGAGCCATCATCAATCACCAGGACTTCGAGGTTCTCAGCCAGATTAGGCACCAGCTTCAGCATCTTCTCGATATTATGTATCTCGTTGTAAGTAGGTATGATTACTAGAGCTTTCATTGCTATTTATCCAGATTGTTCTTGAGTAACTGGAGCTCCGGAACCTCGCGGAAAGGCTTTGCCGGACTGCCCAGGACTATTGTTGCTTCCGGGACGTCTTTGCTGACCACTGCGGCAGCGGCAACCACTCCGTCCGAAGCAATCGTCTTGCCGGGAAGGATAGTGGCATTTACACCGATTCTGGCACCCCGCTTCAGGGTCACCCCCTTGAAGTGGTTAAAACGCTCTTTATCCCTAGCCATATAGTTATCGTTGCTTGTCGCCACACAGGGTGCTACAAAGCAGTAATCCTCCACTGTTGAATAGGCTGTGATATAGCTGTTTGTCTCGAATTTATTACGATCGCCGATAGTGACGAAGTTCTCAATGGATACGTTTCTGCCGATGATATTGAGGGTGCCGATCGTGACATTCTCTCGCAGAGTCGCCATATCAGCGATCAGGTTGCGCTCACCTATCTTGCAGCCTGCATAGATTACGACATTAGCACCAATCTGGCAGAACGAACCAACCATAGCAGGAGCTAGATCGGTCGGCACTTTGAAGATACTACGCGGTGAAGAAAGAGGAAGCTTACCGATAATAGTATTGTCATCTATACGGACATTATCACCAATCACAGATCCCTCGTGAATCACGACGTTACTGCCAATCAGGCAGTTCTCCCCTATACGGACATCGTCCATTATCACGACGTTGAATCCCAGTTTTACGCCATCCTTCAAGACGGCTTTTGCTGATACATACTGATTCATATTTCCTCCAGCAGGTGAATCCAATATTTTTCTTTACAAGTAATAAGGCAAGGAAAAAATGCAGAAGAGGTTCGATTATGACTCTTAGCAACCAAGAACTGCTGATCAAATTCACAGATCGTCTCGCCACTGAGGGAAAGTCCCGCAGGACTATCTCCGGCTACCAGCTCGATCTGGAGCAGTTTTGCGCTTACATATCGGAAGCCTCGCCCCCATCGGAGCTACCACTGGCAAACGCCAAGGCGCAGATGATCAAGGGCTTTATGCACTGGCTATATCAAAAGGGCGATACAAATCGCAGCATCTCCCGCAAGCTCTCTGCTTTGAATAAATTCTATACATGGATGAAGCTTGAAGACTATATCGAGGCAAACCCGATGGATCGCATCAAGCGTCCCAAGTTCCAAAAGAAACTCCCCAAACACTTTACCGAAGACGAGATGAAGACACTGCTCTCCATCCCCGATCTCGAGGACAAATTCGGCATCCGCAACAAAGCCATGCTGGAGCTGATCTATTCCTCGGGGCTTCGTTTGATGGAGCTTGCTGCTGTGCGCATTCAGGATATCGATCTGCATCGCGGCCTGATCCGCCTCAGAGGCAAAGGCAGTAAAGAACGTATCGTACCCGTGGGAGCTCCTGCCATCGCCGCCATCCGTGAATACATCAAGATACGCTCCACTTTCGGGGAGAACCAGGATCCCGATAAGCTCTTTCTTACTCACACCGGCAAAGCTTGGGATTCCAAGCAACTTGGCCTCATCCTTCAGAGATACCTCAGCCTGGTAGCCCAGCAGGAAGGCTATACCCTTCACACATTGAGGCACAGCTTTGCAACTCATCTGCTCCAGCGTGGAGCGGATATCCGGGCTATCCAGGAAATGCTGGGGCATTCCAAACTATCTACTACAGAGGTTTACACCCACGTCACAATTGATGACATTAAAAAGGAATACCTGAGGGCACATCCCCGCTCCAAAGATCCCGGAGATACAAAAGCTTAGTTTTCCGTCTCCTTGCCGTCTTCGATTCTCAGACTTAGGATTGCAAAAAGACCGTCATCGTTCCAATTTGGCGTAATATGACCAACGCCGATGATCTTGCGTTTGGGAATGATGTACTTATTAAAGATCATAATCTTCTCCCCTGTCTCCAGATTCTCTTGATAGACCTTCTTTTCATCCCAAACGTAGTAATAGATCAGATTGGCTGTTCGGCTTAGCACAACGCCCGTTTTATCTGATATACTCTTCCACAGCATTGTATGGTTGTCCCGATAATATCTTCCATTATATGATGATCCCCTAGGCAGCAAAAACCTACCATCGGCACTAAGCTCTGCCCAATAGATGAGCTCCGAGACTATCGTCCTGCCTGTCCCATCCAGATTCATACTATTGAGATGGTAAGCGCTATAAGCGGGATGCGTGCTAAACATCAATTTACTTTTAAGGTGATCCACCCAGCAATCAGTTACCCCTCGATCCAGATTCTCATCTCCGGTCTTCATACTATGGACTAATCCTGTTTGCAAATCCACATAGAGCGGATATCCCTGCCATTCCCAGCTATACTCTCCATTCTTGCACATAAAGGCCAGATACCTGCCATCTTTACTTGCCGTAGGCGAGTAGTATGTCACACCGGTCGAATCCACCAAAACCTCTTCCGTCCCGCCTTCTATCCTTTTTCTGCAGATCTTGCCATTAGAACTATAATAGACTGCATCTCCCTGAGAACTCAAGCTATATATATTACCCATACCGGGGATCAGGATATCACTCGTCTCCAAGGACACAGTAGTGTTAGTAAGCCTGGAGTAGATTTTGAACCTATCGCTTAAGATCAGAAGCCTACCATCCGGTAGTGCATTCATAGATCTGAATCCCTCGATAGAATCCGGCATAGCCATCACATGCGCAATCCCATCCGCATCCACCCAAGCCAGCTTGATTTCGGTCGGCACCGGCTGATAATCGCAAGAACAGACAGATACCAGGATCAGAGCCAGTAGCATCAGTAAATACAAATTCTTCACAATATCCTCCGATCGTTATTCTCACGTTCTCCCCAGCCGGTGATCCTGATCTTGGAGCCATCTGCCTTCATAATTATCTCATTCAGGTAGTAAAGATGATAAGCTCCCACGATGCCGGAATGCAATTCCGTAAGTTCCCCGGTGACCAGATTGTATTTGGCAATTCCATAATACTTCCCCGATCCCTGCAATACATAGATCTCATCTCTTGTGGGCATCGCCTCAATCGTTCTGGCTATTCCTAATTGAATCGTCTCTCCCGTCTGGAGATCGTGGATATAGAGCGGGTAATTACTAGGCCCGTTCTCTGCAGTAGTCCCCACCAGGTATCTACCGCTGGAGCTCGCCTGAAACTTGCGAACATTGATGTTTCCAAAGTTTATTGCTTCCTGATCCATAGAGCCATCCCTTGTTCTCACCCTCACTTGGGTAGAATTCTTGTTATCCATCACATAGCACAGATAGCTCAGCTTTTGCAGCTCTTCATAGTAATAAATCTTTTGAACATAGTAATCCACGGATTGCTCTTCCATCACCTGGGTATTCAAATCGAGCAGACAGATGCTATTCGCCCGATCTATCCTGAATCCCGTGATAAAGTTCTCGTTGTTTGAAAGCTGTATATGGATCAGAGGGGTATCACTGATCTTGGTGATATCTCCCCCGTTGAAACTGCAGCGCCAGAGCCCATACTCATTGCAAAACCAGATCTTCTGTTGCTCCAGCGAATAAGTGATTCCATAGCCATAACAATCTATGCTGTCCGGCAAAAGCTGCTGATAGTCGCTATTATCCAGGCTAGCCCGATAGAGCTTTGCATTGTAGTAAATCAGGTAGTCGTCATCGAGCCAGATCGGCTTACCAAAAGTATTATGCTCCATTTCTGAATAGTCATCAAAGCTGACATTCCCGCTCCGCTCGATCTCCATCCGGATCATCCTGGTATTGGATGGCGGTACATCATAACGATCACAGCCGACAATCGCCAGCGCTACAATTAACAGCACCCAAAAGAACTTCTTCCTGTTCATCCTATTCTCCTTAGCAAAGTCTCCATAATGCCCTATCACCAGCATCTTAATGCAATTTTTATTCCCCTGTGCAGCGGATAGTCTAATCTCCCAAGCTCATTCCCATCCCGCGGGCTGTCTTTACCAAGTCCGAATCCAGTTCGATCAGGTTGTAATTGCGGATCGCATCCTTGATCGGCACTGCGATTATATCGGGATGCCGGTAAGCCACCATATGTCCCCACTTTTGCTCCAGCACCAACTCAAAAGCTTTTACTCCAAATTGCGATGCCAGGAGCCGGTCAAAGGCATTGGGCCTGCCTCCGCGTTGCAGATGTCCCAGGATGGTCTCGCGGATCTCTGCCTGGCAACCGGCCTCTTTCAGTTCATGCGATAGCCTTAGCCCGGCACCGCCCAGCTTGATCTTCATCGCTCCAGGTGTCTCACTTTCCACAAATTCCATCTCACCATCCACCTGTCTGGCACCTTCGGCTATCACGACAATGGCAAAGCCGGAGCCGGATTTGACCCGGTGATTGATCGCTTCCACCACCTTGTGGATATTGTAAGGAATCTCCGGGATCAGACACACCTCCGCACCCCCGGCAATCGCCGCATGCAGAGCGATCCAGCCCGCATAACGCCCCATTACCTCCAGGATCAGCACCCTGTGATGGCTGGCAGCAGTGGTCACCAATTTGTCCACCGCATCCGTCGCTACATCTACCGCAGTCTGAAACCCAAAGGTGAAATCCGTATCGGAGAGATCGTTGTCAATGGTCTTTGGCACACCTATGATATGGCATCCCTTTTCAAAGAGACCCTGGGAGATGCGTTGCGAACCGTCACCCCCTATATTGATCACAGCCTCGATATTCTGATAGCGCAATCTCTCCATCAGGTCATTACTGCGATCCACCGTCGTCCAGGTGCCATCCTGATTTTTTACCGGCCATTCAAACGGACCACCTTTATTGGTCGTTCCGATGATTGTTCCGCCCTGCACGTGGATACCGGCTACTCGTTCCTCGGTAAGCTCTATCAGGTGCATTGGGTCCAGCAGGATTCCATTGAAGGCATCGATACTGCCCAAGACTTCCCAATCCTCTTCTCTTGCCGCACGCTTCACGATCGCCCGGATCACTGCGTTCAAACCCGGACAATCTCCACCGCCGGTTGCTATCAATAGTCTCTTTTTCATCAAAACTCCTATTTGTCGCTGATAATAGCCGAGATCAGGCTACGTTCATCCATCTGCTTCAGGATGATATTGAGCGAGCTCATTATCGGCACGGCAAAGATCATCCCCACGATCCCCCATACATAGCCCCAAAAGACCAATGATACCAGGATCACGATCGGATTTAGGTTAAGCTTCTGTCCCATATACTTGGGTTCCAGATAATTGCTAAAGAACATCTCCGAGCCCATCAAAAGAGCCGCCACAGCAACTACTCTAAAATCAAACCCATACTGCAGCAGGCATACCAAAAGCGGAAAAGCTGTCGCAATGATAGAACCGATATTCGGGATAAAATTCATAGTGAAAATCAAGAGCCCTGCCACGATCACGAAATCCACCCCAAAAATCCACAGCACGATCATGCCGACACTTGCCGTCATCAGACTGATCAGGCTTTTATTGGCAAAGTACCTCTGGATCTGCGCTTCGATCCTTAGGATTGTATCCAGGGTCTGCCGGTTTTCCTCTTCATTCATCACTTTTTCCACTCGCTTTTTCATCTTCCCCGCGCCTGCCACCATAAAGAGCAGGATGATTACGGTAAGAAAGAGCGTGCTACCAATGCTCATAAATGATCCCATCGTTCCGGTGAGCAGCTTGGTCACGGATAGATCGGTACTGCTAAACAACTTTGAGCTGTCAAAATTGGGTATCCTGGCCAGGGCGATATCAAGCTGGGTAGAGATCTGCGATAGCGATGCTTCCAGGGAATTAAAACTCTCCACCATTTTCGCCTGATACTTTGGCATTTGCTGGATAAAGCCTACCACAGCGGCATAGACCAAACCTCCCACCAAGGCAAAGACCAAGATTATCACCAGCATCATCAGGCTGATATTCAGCCACAAAGGCACCTTGCGCTTGGCCAGCCAGGAACGCATCGGCGCAAACACAAAGCTGATAAACGTAGCGAAAAGCAGTGGAATAAAAACTGAGGCCAAGGTCTTGAGTATCAATACTATCACCGGCACTGCGATGATAATTAGGAGGATCCTGATCCACCTTAGTTCCACGATCTGATCCGGGCACTTTTCCATATTAATCCTGCTTCATCCGTACTTCACTACTATCCTGATAAGACCTGTCTTTACTGTCAATCCTTTTTTTGGCACACTCTATACACTGTTAAGTTCTCCGAGCCGAAGCATCAGATTCTATACTTATATGGGGGACAGATTCTCCAAATCCGGACAGATCTGCTGTGGTTTCTTTTCCACATACCCCGCTTTTGATCAACAAGGAGTTAAGGAGAAAGGAGTTACATTTACGAACGATAGAAAGTGTAGATTTAGCCTGGGAACTATCCGACAAAGAGGAAACAAGCGAAAAAGGAAAATCAAACTTACTCTGGGACCTATCCAACAAAGAGGAAATCAGCGAAAGTGGACTCCTACGTATAGGAATGTTAGCACCACATTGGGTATTTTTCTCGTCCTATGCGCAGCTCTAACTGCCTAAGTTCTAACTACTCACTGTGCTTAGCACGGCCCCCGTCATTCCTGCGAACGGATCAACAAAGCGCCAGCTTTGGTGAGCAGTGTAGGCAGGAATCCATCCATAATCGCGCGAAGCGCATTCCGTTTCCGTCACGATACCAAGCACAACCCATCTGTTATCTGTTCACTGTTCACTGACTTCTGTTCACTGTTCACTGACTTCTGTTCACTGTTCACTGACTTCTGTTCACAGCGCTTTGCGCTCCCAGCTCAACGCGCTAACAGATCCACTTTATCTTCGCCGGCTTCGCTTCATTCTCCACCGATATCGCCTTTAGTGCCATTAGCATCTTCGCGCATTCATCAGCCGCAAAGCGCTCCAGTGCTTCCCAATCTGCCTTGATCCCCAGTGCATCATAGGCAAGAGCCAGTGCCCCATAAAAGGCAAGCCCGATGCAATGCTGAGCGGAGTGTATCGTGGAAGCACATTGTCCGATGCATCTGGCAGCCGCCAAAGCCACCGGATTGTCCTCGTGCTCCCTGGCTGCCGCGTGACAATCCAAAATCACCGCCTTTGCTTCAGGCAGCTTGATATCTTCTGCCAACCACTGCCGCGCCGCCTCCAAAGCCCGCTTGGGACGCTCATCCTCCGGATAAAAACTTGCCCACAGAGGCAAGATCTCTTGCTCGGCATAATCCACCGCCCAACGAGCCAAAGTCTCCTTGCTCTGCGTATCGATCTGCCGGATCAAATCCTGAATATAGGGAGCCTCCCAATCACTGAGCATCTTTCTGTATTTCATTGTTTCATCTCATTAACGCTTTTTTTTCACTAACGTTATTACTGTTATCGATAGATTACTCGATAATCCGATCAATTGGCTTTGTCAGAGTCGATAACTGAGCTTAGATATTGGTAAGCCAGGCTGTACCGCTCCAGGCGGGCGTAGTCCTTTGGTCTTGGGTTTGCTATTCTGCTCAGATCCATATTATCCTGCAAGTCAGCCAGCTTTACCTGGATCGCCAGTTTATTGGTTCCAATTGCTTCGATGTACTTAGGGTATGGTTGCTCTTTATCGTGTGTAAGTAGTGTAAGAGCTTGGATCACAGAACCGGGAAAGCCGGCTCCCTCCAAATCCGAAATCGTGACGGAACTATCTTCCACCACATCATGTAAAACAGCAGCTATCATTGCTTCCAGGCTCTTTTGCTTTAGCATCAAACGCAGTGGATGCGTTATGTATGGAAAGCCAGCCTTATCTCTTTGCCCGCGGTGGGCTTCACTAGCGATAGAGATTGCCCGTTCCAGCAGGTCCTGCAGCTCTTCGGTAGATCCTGTACTATCACACTGATCTTTCCTTGCAGACATATCTGTATTATCGGTATCTGGTCTTGATCCAATCTGATCTGATGCCATCTCATCTCCTGTTTTTCGTCATATCAACTGATACTAGATACTGTCAAGTCCATGCATTAGAATTGGTTCCCCATCGTATGCCATCTGTACTGCTTGCTGCATTAGTGCCGCCCTGGCATCCAGAAAGCGTGCATAGTCTTCCCTTATCTTGGCCTTTGGATCATCCATATCCTGGTAATCGACATTGAGCTCTTCAAAGGGGATCAGGTGACTGCGGAGTCTCCGCTTTAGCTCGGGATCGCCCAGGTCGCAATTCTCAATTCTCTCCAAAAGGTAGCGTTTCGGGCATTTATCAGAGATAGTCCGGTTTGTGCGCCATGAGATCAAAGCGCAATTCATCGCACAATAGATCTGGCTACTGGGCAGATCTGCCTTTTTCAATAGGGCATCCGGAAAGAGGTGATGATACTCACGCTTGAGGATGCTGGATTTGGTGGCTGGAGTATTATCCGCGATATCATAGGCCCCGCATTTCATCTGAAGAGCCAGTAGCGCTCTGCCCAAGATTGTCCGGTTCTTTGGCCAGTTTGCATCTCTGATCAGCTCCGGTGCCGGAGCGGGATACTCCTCCTGATTGAAGATGGGAATCTCGTTATACTCGCAAAGCCCCAGTATATGATCCCGCAGTTTACGGTAGTCTATCAAGGAATTAGTCGTCGTGGTCTTTTCGTAACGATCGGTAAGGAAAGCTCTCCACATATACTTTTTTAGCAAGTGCCGCACGTTGCCGAGTTGATCCGAATTGGTGGGCAGATACTTCATCAGTGCTGCCAGGACGGGAAGCACTGTGTAAGAAGGTAGCCTGCTTTCATCAAAGATATGTTCTTCTTCCAAAAAGTCCACCAGCAGTGCAAAGCACTTTTCGAGATCATCCCAATCATCGATCATCTGCTTGAAATTCATATATGTGTATCCCGCCTGGCTGGGAATAATATTCTGCAATAGAGCTGTCGTATCCAGCACCAGATCCGGGATATCCACATAGTCTTTTAGTTTGGGGATCTTTTCGCCCAGGATATCCACTTTATCATGCAGGGATACATCGGCACTATCTTCTACCAGGGCTACCACTATATCATACGCGGTCAGCTTTACCGAGCTGGTATTGAGCTTGATAAATACATCCAGCGCCACATGCTTCTTTGTGGATGAAGGCAGTTCCAGATAAGGAAGGTTAAAGTGCTTTATCCGCTCCCTGAGGGCATCGATCAGATCATCCAGAAATTCCAGCATCTCATAATCACCGGGAGCCGCGGCTCTCAGCCAAGCCTTCTTTTCTTTGGAGATGTCCACCGGACGGAGCAGAGATACCGGGATCAAGCCCCGTGCCCAGCATTCCCTGGGATCATTGATCCACATGGGATAAGTAGTCCCCTTTTTGTCATAGATAGCCTGTGCCACCACTTCGATCTCGTTTGCCTCCAAGTATTCGGAGGGATTCATCTCATAATCGATGCTTGCCTTGTCAATCGAAACGAAATAGAATCGATTGCTGTAGAGATTGTGCAGGCTTTTCCACATAGCTGTAAGCCGCTGTTGCCCATCCAGTAGCTGTTCGGTAACGTTTCTGCCAACCTTTGGGGCTCCCGCCAGATACTTGCTGCAAAACTGCTCCTCGCCATCCACTCTCAGGATTAGAGCTGCCCCGGTGGGCAAGCCTCGTAGCATCGAGCGCAGGAGATTGGATATCTCATTGTAAGACCAGGCTTCAAATCTTTGAAACTTTGGCAGAGTAAGTTGTCCCAGTTCAATCAGCTTGAACCATTCATGTAAAGGCCTGTTATATGCTTGCATAGTGTGTTACGCTCCTATTTTTCTATTTAAATGAATGATAGTACTTGTTGGGAAGAAACATTTTGGGTGGGTTCTACCATGAAGCAGTAAGTAGTACATGCTTAGAACTGATCCCATTTCTTATCTTTCTGTTAATCATAAAGATGCATACGTTGTTGCATAGAATATGGACAAATCCGTTTGTGTCGCATGAAACGGGGTTTCGTGCAACACAAAGCGGTAATCAAAAGGGCTACTCATAGTATTGGCTCCGTGAAATCGTAATACAGGATTCCATATATCGATTTGCGGGCTTCAAATCGAAGTATGGATTTCCATGTTATATTATCAAGCCCTAAAAATATGATATGGATCCCATTCAGGGGTTTTCTTTTATCAACTCGACCAATTTATTGTATAGCGGAATAACAAAATCGTAGATTGATAGATTCAACTCTTTTTTATCAGTTACAAGTTCTTTAAACAACTCACAATATAAGTCGTAAGCTTCTTTGAATTTCTTCTCTTTGCCTTTCCTCTGTTTGTATCCTAGCTGAAACGAACAGTGAGCAAATAGATCTCGGCAATGATGTAGTAATTTAAAGTGCTTTTTATCTTTCCATGCACATTGATTCCAGTCGGTTATGAAGGTGTCCAGTATGCACTTTAACTCGATAAGAAAACTCTGGTTTATCCAATGCCCGATATCCTGATACTGTTTGTACTTCTCGTCTGTGTCGAACTGACCTAACTCAAAGACTATATGGCATGTATAGCCCAAGTCTTGGTATAATGGTGCTGTGGGCACCCCGAAGCAGGTTCTTGCTTGGCAAGATGACAGGCTATCAATTATAGTCGGATCTATGTAGGGTGTGAGAGATCTTGCCCTCAGATATGTCTGAAAGTGATTATCCATTGCCTCAAGTAACTCCTGTTTATCTTCGGGAGAAAGATACTTAGTTTCATTGCTTGCATTCATTACTACTTCCGTACAAATATGCTTTGAATCCATCTGGAATTTTCCACTTCGTGGTCTTGTGGGGATTCGGATAATACTCATAACTAGTGGCATATATACTGCAGACATTGATATCGTAGAATAAAATGCCTTCAAGTACGTTCAAATCTTCTATGCGGTCTTGTATATTCCTAATATGCTTTTCTTTATCGGTTATCATGCAGAACTGAGGCTCATACACTGTGTCGGGGTAATAAAGAAGCTTAGCAACTTCTCTTGGGGAGTATGCTTTTGATCTGTTCTGGTGACTATTTGCCACTGCAACTATCACTGGTATATCTTTAGATAGATCGCTATACTTTTTCCCTTTATCGAGTATGCTGTTTATTACTCTGTAAGTCTCGTATCCCCTGGTTGTCATTCGGGATGTGATTCCTAAACCTATTTTGTACTCAATACCGCTGTCATCTGTCTCATAGTCATCTCTACCAAATCCACTCATCAGCTTTGAAACAATCCTGTATGATACCTCTTTGCAGAATTCATTGTATCCGTTTTCTAATTCTATCCTGCTTGGATTATCTGAAAAAACTGGAATGGTGAACCTGGAAGCATTAATATCAAGGGCAACTTCCTGACTTTTGTTTTTCAATCCTCTTTCGGTAAGGATGTATATCAATCCCAGACAAGTATCTAAGGCACTATGGGAATCACTTTTATTTGTAGTCACTACTTCGATTATTAGCTTCTGCTTGCCATCATATACGACCCAATCTGGAGTTTGTTTTGGTTTTTCAAGTGAATACTTAAATACCGGCGAGTATTCAAGCTCCAATGAGTTCTTTACGCAGAAGTCATACAAGGAATACCCTACAATTAGTTCATGATATGTTTCATTGCTATTACTTGGATCGGATAAACGCATTACTTCGGCAATTTTATTCTTAACAACAGGCCAAAGGTGTCTAAGCAAATCTGCGAAATTGTCGGGTAAATCTACAAACTTCAGGAAATCATGCATTCCCGTAAAATCTATTATACTTGATCTATCCCTTTTGGGATTTGCAATTCTGATTTGTTCTATCACCTGGTTAACGTTAGTCATAAGACTATCAGTATACTTGCTGCATTCATATGAGATAGATGATACCTACGATTTATGCAATCTCATTACGCCAGTTGTAGTGTCGTAAATGGCATAACTGGTTAAAATCAACAATGCGAGAGCTGAGATATTCATCCCTTTATGTAAAGCATAAGAACTCATTCCAATGTGTTTCAAGATAGACTGGTCAAGTCCCTTGATGTATAGAGATATGAGTACGGCGAAGTAAGAAAACAAAGATAACATTGCGTTGTCTTTGATCTCCTCCATTATCCCAGTCAGAAGTAATCTCAATTTGTCGTTATTAGTCCCATCTTGTAGGTTTGCTATACTAGCATGAACTCCGGGAGATAGTATCCCATATAGTGCAACGGCCAGGCCAACTAAAACTGAAAGAAAATTCAATGCGGATGTATCGATGATTGTCGTAGCATATTCAACAGGTACTAAGGAATTCAATCCTACACTCAATGAAAGTGCTAAGCCAATAATAATGATGAGTTGTGCCATTTCTCAATCCTCTTTGATAGAAAATCTCCTAAAAATTCCTTTAACAATTGTGAGTACATACTCATACTTTTCCTTAAGCTGTTTGGGCGTATCTATATCTATATCAGCGCTTTCCTTAATAGCTGCCAGGTTACTAGTAGTATGTTTTCTTTTTCCGTTTTCTTCTGTTATCTGGCTCCAATTCCCACCACCATCGTCGGCATATTTTACTATATCCTCCAAGATTTCTTTCTGAACTGATAACGCCCCCTCGTCACTCTCGATAGAGCTATAAAGTTTATCCATGTTAGTAATCTGTTTAATCTCTTTGAGATATTCATTTGTTGCCAGCCTAGCTCCAAATAGATTTGGTGCATTAAGTGTGAAAGCAATTTTGAAGCGTTTTGTAGCCTTATTATATGTAGACCAAAAGGCCTCTTTGTTGCATATTAGCTCAACTTTCGCAGATATATCGAAAACTCTAGCCTTTGTTTCAAGTAGTTCATTGATGACATTTTTTACTAAATCAGGTGTAAACGAGCCTGCTATATTCTGGACCAATATGGATTGATTTATTTTGTCTATTGCCAAGAAGCACTCTTCCCAATTGGGTATTCTCTGTTTGTCAAACTCATACTTGGCCGGAACGATTACGTCTGTATGTGTGCTTCTGAGCAGAAAACCAATCCATATATCGTCATCTCTATGATTAGTTACTATAGCATAATATGTTTTGCCATAGTAAGTAATGGTGGTTCTATCATGAAAAACGTCTAGTATTGAGTCTATTGGAGTTACTTCGCTTGTTGAAAGTAATGAACCTTGGTTACGGATAATAAAATAACGGAGAGCAATTAGTTTCATATCTACCTCGAATTATTTGAATGTATTTGCTTTACTTAACCTATTAGCAGTGAGCCCCAGCAATCCTGCATAGAGAGCCTTTATCTCTTGGTCGGTCAATCCATGAGTTCGACAGACACTTCGTCCCGGTCTTTTCTGCCAAGCAATGGACTGGCATCGACAAACAGCAATCATTCGTGATGTCACAGACGAAGGCAGTATTTCAAAGCACATTAGTTTTGCATTTATCATTGAATTAGTTTTCCACAATCTACACAATAACCATTAGGGATAGAAAACGAATTAGTGCAGTAGCCATGTGTCTTTGATAAATCATCCAACTTGACCACTTTGTTTTCAAAACACGGATGTGAATAAACTCCATTAATAGAAGTATCACCAAGAAACTGATATGCATTCCAAACAGCACTAACAGCAACCCCATTGGCGATATCAACTGATCCTGAGTTGATAGATATTAACAAACAATTTCTATAATCATCGTAATTAGATGATGCATAAACTGAAATAGCTCCAGATCCACTCATGAATTGCGTGTGTTTGAGATACTTTCCAAGCAAATAGCTGCTACCCGTGAAGTTAATTGTGTCATAAATATTTGGATTGAACCCATGATTTTTTTGGGCGCATTCTGAGCAATGATGTCCGTCCATGTTAAACTCCTATTGTAACTTTAGTCAGTATATATAACCATACATGTGATCAATTATTGCTAAAACCGTAATAATCTAAGACATAGGTATCTAGGGTTTGTTGAATGTCTGTTAGTTTTTCCGTTGCTTTTGCATTGGATATCTTATCTGTAAACTGCATTAACTTGATAGCGTAAGCATCATTAAAGATTCGGTGAAACTCCTCAAGCTGCTCTTCGGAAGGGATAATTATCGGCAGTTGCCTAGCATCATTTATCTGGAAGGTCTGTGTATTGTTTAAAAAGTCGTTTACATACTCGCTAATGAACGATGAGTTTATTACGCAAACATAGAACCAATCAGGGATGCTCGGAATCAATGTAAACAAACTCATGCTCTTTACATCGTGGACGCTTTTCCCTTTTAGCCTGCTTTTAAGATAGACCGTGTTAATGTCACTCCAGCAAAAGCCTTCTCGGAAAAAGAAGTTATAACCTTGCCACCTACAATTAGCGTTCGTTTGGTAATAAAGTACGCTTTCTTCCGACCAATCCAGATAGTAAGGAGTAACCAAGAACCAACGATTCCCATCTTTATCGCCCTTGTCATAGGCAACAAAATGCGGTTTATCAGCTTCGATACCTCTGTTTATTTCAGCAGTTGTCATTTTCCCTGTATCTGCTATCTCGCTATCAGAGATAATCTGATATAGGTATCCACTGCCAAAGATATCCCTGCCATAGTCACGTTTTAGCTTACTGAACAGTACGCTGATTTGTTTCTCAGAAAGTTCTGCGAGCAGGTCTTTAGCATCTTGCAGGGAATTAATGTTAATATCTACTATGCTTTTGTTCACCGCAGCATCATACAGTTTTACAGCTCTAGTCTGTTTAATTCGATATGCTTCCTTGGTTTTTTCATGTACACCAACAAATCTGCCATTATCTGCAGTAGCCAAACCTTGCCCACCTTCAGTTATCAGACCCAGCAGTGTAAGATCGCCAGGCTTTAATGAGCTGCGATACTCCTCAAGGTACTTTTGGTTCTTAGCGATACCCTTACTGGAATCAATCATAGACCAGTATTGAGTTATAAGCCTTTTGATCTGTTTTCCATACTTATCCCAAACCCGCAAGTTAAACTCTGTGGGAGGGAAAAAGGTATTGAAGGCTGTGTTCTTATAAACTGATGTATTAATGACATACTCAACAGGGTTGAGAAAATCATCCTGTGCTTCAGCAATTTTGAATCTAACGTCATAACTTTTCATCACATCAGCTTTTTGGACAGTTATTATTGCTGGAGAAACCATAGGGTTTTCAAAGGGGTTGTCGATTTTGAATATCTCAATGATCCTGTTGTTTAAGAACGCAGTTCTAAGGTTTTGCTTGGAATTTATAGACAGATATGTGTTTGAGGTTATAAAAGAAAGGATGCCTCCCGTTTTGACCAAATCCAAAGAACGGATAAAAA
>CAYSSP010000038.1:0-22840 GCA_964433815.1 uncultured Candidatus Cloacimonadota bacterium | reverse complement strand
TTCTGAATACATTCCCATCGATAGACATTTTGGCTCTGCATTATGCAAAGGTCTTGCTATATATATCTTGTTCATTTGAATATCTCCTATCTAATTACTGGATAATCATAGAATAGACGGATTACGGTCCCTAAGCAAATGATATTTTATGCCTTTAGGTAGATTATCCCTCTTTTCTTGATCTGGCCATTCTAGACGGGTATTCAAAGTATGTCATATATATGATTGTGTATCTTGTTTGCGTGTATGCGTTTATACGCTCTTCCTGGATGAAACGATGCTAAGTGCTTAGAGGACAGATCAATCCTGCTTCGCCATGCAGGATTCAAGCAGGCAGCAAGCAGACAGCATGCATCCTGTCAAAAGGCAATAAAAAGATCACTCAAGCTGAAGTGGGTATCTGAGATCAACTTGAGTGATCTAATGAAGCTAGTTATCTTTAGGCTTTGCCTTTCTTTGTCCAGCTATCCTTGAGGGTTACAACGCGGTTGAAGACAGGCATCTGAGCTGTCGTATCGTAATCAGCACTGAAGTATGCCAATCTGAGGAATTGGAAAGCTTCGGAAGCTTTGGCTTCACGCAGGGAGGGCTCTCCCCAGGCTTGTTTGACGACCAGCGAATCCGGATCAAGGTAATCCAGGAAGGTCTTTCCTTCTTCGCAAGACATAGGATCCTCTACTTTAAATAAGTGGCTGTAAAGTCTTGTCTCGATAGGAATAGCGGTGTCTTTGCAGAGCCAATGCACGGTGCCTTTGATCTTGCGTCCGTCTTGGCTCCAGCCGCCTTTGGAATCCGGATCATAGCTGCAAATGAGCTTGGTGACATTGCCGGAGGCATCCTTGATCACTTCTTTGCAGGTGATGTAATAGGCGTGTTTAAAGCGTACTTCTGCGCCGGGGGCAAGGCGGAACCAGCCTTTCACCGGCTCTTCCGCGAAGTCTTCGCGTTCGATCAGCAGGTGGCGTCCAAAGGGGATCAATCTCTTTCCGGCAGAGGGATCTTCGGGGTTGTTATCTGCCTCCAGATACTCTATTTCGCCATCTGGATAGTTCTCAATTTCAATTTCCAGGGGATCGAGCACAGCCATCACGCGCTTGGCAGTTTTATTGAGCTCTTCGCGTACGCAGAATTGGAGCAGCTCAAAATCCACTATGCTGGAGGCTTTGGCGACTCCGATGCGCTCTGAGAGTTCGCGCAGAGCTGCAGCAGGGAAACCTCTGCGGCGCATTCCGGCGACGGTGGGCATGCGGGGATCGTCCCAACCTTTCACGTGGCCGTCTTTCACCAAAGTGAGCAGCAAACGCTTGCTCATCACGGTATAGGTCATATTGAGGCGGGCAAATTCTATCTGTTGGGGATGGCAGGGGACGGGAAGCTGATCCAGGAACCAATCATAAAGCGGCCTGTGATCTTCAAATTCGAGTGTGCAGATACTATGCGTGATGCCTTCCAGGGCATCGGAAATACAATGGGTATAATCGTACATCGGGTAGATGCACCACTTGTCTCCGGTGCGGTGGTGATGAGCTTTTTTGATGCGGTAGATCACCGGATCGCGCATATTGATATTGCCTGAAGCCATGTCTATCTTGGCGCGCAGGGTCTTGGTGCCTTCATCGAATTCACCGGCTTTCATACGGCGGAAGAGATCGAGATTTTCCTCGATACTGCGGTTGCGCCAGGGGCTTTCTGTGCCTGCTTGAGTGAGTGTGCCGCGCATCCGGTTCATCTCCTCGGGGGAGAGATCGCAGACAAAGGCTTTGCCGTCATTGATCAGGATTTCGGCATATTCATAGAGCTTGTCATAGTAATCCGAGGCAAAAAAGAGCTTGGTGCCCCAGTCCCAGCCCAACCAACGGATATCTTCCATGATACTATCGACATACTCCACATCCTCGGCTTCGGGATTGGTGTCGTCAAATCTGAGATGGCAGATACCGTCGTAATCTCTGGCAATGCCAAAATTGAGGCAGATGGACTTTGTGTGTCCGATATGCAGGTAACCATTTGGCTCCGGAGGAAAGCGGGTGATGATCTTCACATGCTTGCCGCTGGCGAGATCTTTGTCTATGATATTGCGTATGAAATTGGATACGCCTGTACTTTCTTTTTCGTTCATAATGAATTCCTTTGGAATACTTTGGTGCAAAACTGAGCTTTGGGGTAAATCCGTCAAGTCCAATATCGCTACTCGGACTCGAGTGAAACTGGGGAATAAATACCCAGTGGGGAAAAGATCACCGAAATATCATGAGGTGACAGAGCTCCTGATATCGCAGAGCAGTACACATAAGTAACAGCAGATTAGAGGAATACGGCATTGAAAAATCCGTTGGAGCTGATTGGCACAGATACTGCATCTATAATAGTTAAAATAAAGAAAGTGGAGTTGAGTTTTGGCAACCAGAACCGTCTTAAAAAAAGTCGAGATTCAAGGCTATATCCCCCAGGACTTCCTGGATAAGGCCTTTAATCGTCACGGCATCTGCGCCTACTGCGAAAGTAGATTCAGTTGCTCCTTGAACGATGAATCCGGCTTTGTTTATGAATGCGACGATTATCGGGCTGCCCAGGACGATGTTCCCGTCCTAAGCGTTACGACCATTGGTATGAGTAACGACCACGACGAGGAAGATGATCTCCACGGTCTTTGTGCCCAGTGCCAGCGCAGGGATATCTGTCCCCTGAAGTATATTCGCGGGGGAGTCTGGCATTGTGATGAATTTCAATAATTAAGCTTCGACACATACCTCAACACACACACGGGGGCTCCCCGCCCCCTCTTTTTTTTGCCCGGATAATCCGGGTGGAATTGGCAATACAAATCCGGTGGAGCTTTAGATGCTATCGACACAGAAAAATCTCGACAAAAAGCCGCTATCCAAAACCTTAGCCTTATTGAGTATTATTATGGAGATCTGATGATAGAAGTAATGAATTTGGTAAAGGGCTTCCCCAAGAAAGACGGCTCGATCTACTATGCTGTAAATGATGTCAGCTTTGAAGCGCGGGATGGGGAAATAGTCTGCCTTTTGGGAGTCAATGGCGCAGGTAAGACAACCACGATGCGTATCCTTTCCACAGTCTTCAAGCCGCAGAGCGGGACAGCCCGCATCCAGGGCTGGGATATTGTGGCAAATCCCCAGAAAGTGAGGGAAAACCTGGGCTTTCTCTCCGGAGATACAGGCTTGTACAACCGGCTGCGCCCCAGAGAGTTTATCACCTATTTTGGCAGGCTTTACGGGCTGGAGCAGAGAGTAATCAACCAGCGTATCTATGAGATGGCTGAGCTGCTTGATATGAAGGACTTTTTGGACAAGAAGATTGATCTGCTTTCCAGCGGTATGAAACAGAAAGTATCCATTGTAAGATCTATTATCCACGATCCACCGGTGATGATCTTTGATGAGCCAACCTCAGGGCTGGATATCCTCACTGCCAGAAACATCGTGTCATTTATCCGCAGTTGCAAGGAAAGAGGCAAGTGCGTGCTGTTTTCCACTCATATCATGCGTGAGGCGGAGCGCTTGGCAGATCGGATCGTGATGATACATCGCGGTCAGCTTTTGGCAAATGGCAGTCTGGATGAGCTCAGGGCTGAATCAGGCTGTAGCGATCTGGATGATGTATTTGTCTTTTATGTAAATCGGCAAAATCAGGATATGGAGTTGAAGCACAATGAGTTTTAGGAATATCACCACCGTTTACCGCAAAGAACTCCTCGAAATGCTGAGGGACAAGCGTACCCTCTTTACGACCATCCTATTGCCGATCATTCTCTATCCGCTGATCTTTGTCGGTTTTAGCTCGTTGATGAGCAGGCAATCGGTCAAGCTCGAAGAAAAGGGTGCCACAATAGCGATCGCGGATAGCGTCAACAACGAAACCAGCCGTGAGTTGATCAAAGGGCTGGAGGGAATCGAGTACTTTAAGTATCTTCCCTACAATGCCGCCACAGAGCAGCTCTTTGAAGAGAAAGAGATTCAGGCGATTGTAAGTATTACCGATTCGCTGGGCGAGGGAGAGCTGCGCAATTATAAGATTGGCGTCAGGTTTGACAAGTCCAATGAACAGGGCCAGATGCTGATCGGTAAGATCAACCGCAGCATCAACGACACGGAGAAGAAAGTGGTCGAACAGGAACTGATGCGCAGCGGGCTCAATCCAAATCTCTTGAACATGGTCAAGATTGCGGAGTTTGATGTCTCTACGGCGCAGAAGAAGCTGGGCTCGATCCTGGGGATGATCCTGCCATATCTCTTGATCATTCTGCTCCTGTCGGGTGCGTCGGTGGTTGCAGCGGACTTGGTTGCCGGAGAGAAAGAGCGGCGAACCTTGGAGACGCTTTTGGTCTCGAGCGCGCAGAGGACAGAGATAGTTGTAGGCAAGTATCTTACCATCATCACGATAGCGATGGTCAATGTCTTGGTCAATCTGGTCTCGCTTTTCTTTTCTGCCAAGTATATGGCATCGCAATCGGGCTTGGAAACGGCAGGAGTCAGTTTACCGCTCAATAGCTTCCTTATCCTGTTCCTGGCTTTAATTCCGCTGGCAACTCTGTTTGCGGCGATCCTGCTCTCGATCTCGACCTTTTCACGCAATATGAAGGAGGCGAGATCTTATGAACAGCCGCTTTTGACGGTCTCTATGCTGCTGGCGATGATCAGTTTTTTCCCTGCCTTTGAGTTTAACAATCTGATGGCGCTGATCCCGATCATCAATATATCGCTACTCTTCAAGGCAGTGATGATTGGTGACTTTCAGATTTCGCATCTCCTGATCACGATAGGATCGACCCTGGTGCTTGATGTGCTGGCCATTTGGGGTACAATCAAACTCTTCAATTCAGAGGGAGTACTCTTTAGGACAGAGGACGACAGCAGCGTCAAGAGCATACGCAGCAATAAACGCAGCTTCTTCAATGCCTATTACGGACTGGTTTTCTTCGTGATAGCACTGGTGCTGTTGTTTTACATAGGCGGCTCGATGCAGAGCAAAGATCTGGCAAAAGGTCTGGTGCAGACTCAGATCTTGCTGATAGCACTACCTGTACTGCTTACTTTGAGATTCCTCAAACAAAACAGCAAGGAAGTGCTCAGGCTCAAAGCTCCCAAGCTCAAAGAGATCCTTCTGGTACCCTTTATGGCGGTTCCTGCGGCTATCCTGGTCTCTCTTCTGAGTCAGTTGATAGATCACTTCTTTCCGTTTCCCAGCGAGTATTTGGAGCAACTGGGCAAGCTATTCCAGATGAAGATGCCGCTATGGCAGCAGTTCCTGGTGATTGCTGTGGCTCCGGGTATCTGTGAAGAACTGATGTTCAGGGGCTTTTTCCCCAGGTTCTTTGAAGGCAAGAGCAAAACAATGACTGTAGTAATTACGGCTTTGCTGTTTGCAGCGTTCCATCTTGATCCCTTCAGGTTTGTGCCTGTCTTCTTCCTGGGCTTGCTTTTAGGATACCTTACTATCCGTTCGGGCTCTATTTATAACAGTATGCTCTCTCATTCAATCAACAATGGCTTGGCTTTGGTCTTGGTAAGTTTTGCGGATAAGCCTTGGATGAAATATCTCTCTTCAGGGGGAGATGCGTTACAGATCTGGCTTGCCATACCTGCTTTGATTATATTCTCTGCAGCCCTTTATCTATTCCACAGGGTAAGCAAAACAGAGGAGAACAACTGATGTGCGGCATAGTTGGATACATCGGGAAACGAAATGCACTACCAATTGTAATAGAAGCCTTGAAGCGTCTGGAGTATCGTGGATACGACAGCTCCGGCACTGCTCTGATCAATGAAGGCAAGCTGGTTGTCTATAAGAAACAAGGCAAGATCATAGAGCTGGAACGTAGCCTTCCGGAGCCGAGCAAATGCTCAGGAAACCTGGCAATAGCGCATACACGCTGGGCTACACACGGTGAAGCCACGGAGATCAATGCTCATCCTCATGTGGATTGCACGGGGGATCTGGCGATCGTGCACAATGGTATCATTGAGAATTACCAGCTCTTGAAAGAGCAATTGGTAAAGCTGGGTCACAAGTTTGTAAGCCAGACTGATACCGAGATTGTAGTACACTTGATCGAGCAATTCAGGAAGAGTGAAGCCTGCCTTGCCGATGCCGTCCGTGAAGCAATGAAGCGTGTGGAAGGCACCTATGGCCTGGTCGTGATCTCGCAGAACGATCCTGATCAACTGATTGCTGTGCGTAAAGGCAGTCCAATCGTGATCGGTATTGGTGATCAGGAACACTTTATCGCCAGTGACGTCTCTGCCATAGTAATCCATACCAAGCGGGTGATCTACCTCAGCGACAACGAGCTATGTATAGTCAGAGAGGATGGTTATGAAGTATGTAACCTCGATAACAAGCTGGTGGAGCACACTGTATCGGAGGTGGATTGGGATATTTCTGCCATTGAGAAGGGAGAATTCAAGCACTTTATGCTCAAGGAGATCTTTGAGCAACCCATCACGATTGGCAATGCCTTTCGCGGCAGGATCAATGAACTGATCGGCACCAGCCGCTTGGGAGGGCTCAATCAGCCATCCTCAGAGCTCCGCAAGATCAAACAGATACACCTGATTGCCTGTGGCACCTCTTATCATGCCGGGCTAATCGGCAAATACATTATTGAAGATATGGCAAGGATACCTGTGCAGGTGGAATATGCTTCCGAGTACAGATACCGTAATCCCATCATCCCGGATGATACTTTGGTCTTTGTGATCAGTCAGTCAGGCGAAACTGCCGATACATTGGCTGCTCTCAGAGAGGCCAAAGCCAAGGGAGCGACAGTACTGGGAATCACCAATGTAGTAGGTTCCAGCATTGCCAGAGAGTCCGACGGCGGGACTTACATCCATGCCGGCAGCGAGATAGGCGTAGCCTCTACCAAAGCCTTTACCTCCCAAGTAACAATCCTGACCCTTTTGGCTATCCTTTTGGGCAGGATGAGATCACTTTCGACAGTGCAGGGAATGGAGTATATCAAAGAGCTGGAGCGCATCCCGGGCAAGGTTGAAGATATCCTGGCAATGAACGACAAGATTCGTAGTATTGCAGAGTCTATCAAGGTTTCAACCAATGCCTTGTACCTTGGCAGGGGAGTCAACTTCCCCGTGGCTCTGGAAGGTGCTTTGAAGCTGAAGGAGATCTCCTATATCCATGCGGAAGGCTATCCCTCAGCAGAGATGAAGCACGGCCCCATAGCCTTGATCGATGAGAGCATGCCCGTGGTCGCGATAGCTACCAGTGATCCACTCTATGACAAGGTTTACTCCAACCTTCAGGAAGTAAGAGCCCGTAAAGCCAGGCTGATCACTATCGCGACTGAGGGGGATACACGCCTCTCTGCCATCTCCGAGCACACTATCTTTATACCTGATACTTTGAACAATCTTCAGCCACTGTTGGCGGTAATCCCGCTGCAGCTTTTGGCATATCATGTGGCAGACCTGCGTGGACTCGATGTCGATCAGCCGCGCAATCTGGCAAAAAGCGTTACAGTAGAATAAAAGAGGAATAGAAATGAGTTATGACGTACTGATTATAGGAGCAGGTCCTGCCGGTCTGAGCGCGGCAGTATATGCAGCCCGGGGCGGTTTGAACACTGCCGTTTTTGAGAAAGCGATTGTTGGCGGACAGATTACTGTCACCAGCGAAGTTGAGAACTATCCCGGTTTTGAGGATGCCATCGATGGCGTGGAGCTTACAGACAGAATGAAGAAGCAAGCCGAACGCTTTGGCGCAAAGTTTATCGATGAAGAAGTAACCGCTATCGGTCTGGAAGGACTCTGTAAGATCGTGGAGACAGGTTACGACAAATATCGTGCCAAATCCATCATTTTCTGCACAGGAGCACATCCCCGCAGGATGAACGTCCCCGGTGAAGAACGCCTGATTGGACGCGGTGTATCCTATTGTGCCACTTGTGATGGAGCTTTGTATAGAGACAAGGTCGTTGCAGTAGTCGGAGGTGGAGATTCAGCAGTAGAAGAAGGAATGTTCCTTACCCGCTTTGCCAAGAAAGTCTATGTAATCCACCGCAGAGACAGCCTCAGAGCCCAGAAGATCATCCAAGAGCGTGCCTTCAAGAATCCCAAGATGGAATTCGTCTGGGATACGGTTGTCCAGGAGATTCGCGGCGAAGATAGAGTCGCAGAGCTTGAGCTTTACAACCGCAAGACAGAAACCGTATCGGTATTGCCTGTAGATGGCATCTTTATCTATGTTGGCATCCTGCCCAATAACCAGCTACTGGAATCCCGAGTGGAGCTGGATAGCGGTGGGTTCGTAATAACAGACGAGAATATGCACACCAATATCCCCGGGATCTATGCTGCAGGAGATATCCGCAAGACCGTTCTGCGCCAAGTCGTCACTGCCACTGCTGATGGTGCTGTAGCTGCTTGGAATGCGGAGAAATGGATATTGGAACACCTTGATGAATTAACCGGTGGACAGGGTCACTGATGCAGAGTAAAGACATACGCGCCAAGTTCATCGAGTTCTTCGAATCCCGTGGACACACTTTCGTTCCATCCTCCCCGGTCGTGCCAAACGACGATCCCACCCTGCTCTTTGCCAATGCAGGGATGAACCAGTTCAAGCCCATCTTTCTCGGGCAAAAACAGCCTGAGGTTTTAAGAGCCGTAAACAGCCAAAAGTGCATTCGCGCCGGTGGAAAGCATAACGACTTGGAAGAGGTCGGCAAAGACGGCTATCACCACACTTTCTTTGAGATGCTGGGAAACTGGTCTTTTGGCGATTATTACAAGAAAGAAGCCATTTCCTGGGCATGGGAACTGCTCACTGCGGTCTATGGACTCCCCAAAGAAAAGCTCCACGCTACAGTTTACAAGACCGATCAGGAAGCCTACGAGCTTTGGAAAAGCGAGACAGATATCAATCCTGAACACATCACTTTCCACGGCGACAAAGACAACTTCTGGGAGATGGGCGATACCGGTCCATGCGGTCCTTGTTCCGAGATTCACTTTGACCGTGGAGCCGGTTCCTGCGAAAAGCAAGGCAATCCCGGTCATATCTGCGAAGTCAATGGCGATTGCAGCCGTTACATCGAGCTCTGGAATCTCGTATTTATCCAATACAACCGCGATGCAGAAGGCAAGCTTAATCCCCTGGAACACTCCTATGTGGATACTGGCGCCGGTTTGGAACGCATCTGCCAAGTGTTGCAAGGTGTAAGCTCAAACTACGATACCGATCTTTTTAGCACACTGCTTTCCACCATCGCCAAGCTCAGCTCAAAGCCATATTCCGAGGAGGAAGGCATCTCCCACAGGGTGATCGCCGATCACATCCGTAGCCTCTGTTTTGCCCTCGCTGATGGCGGATTCCCGTCCAACGAAGGCAGAGGCTATGTTCTCCGCCGTATATTGCGCAGAGCGGCACGTCACGGACGCCTGCTGGGCTTTTTCGAGCCTTTCCTCTGGAAACTTGTCGATACTCTTGTGGAGCAAATGGGCGATCACTTTACCGAGCTCAAAGGCAAATCAGACTACATCAAGATGGTGATCAAAGCAGAAGAGGAGCGCTTCAACAAGACTCTCGATACCGGATTGCAAAAGTTTTCCGAGCTTACTGCCAGTAGCGCCACCACCATCTCCGGTGCCGATGCTTTCATGCTTTACGACACCTTTGGCTTCCCCTTGGATCTCACGCAGCTTCTGGCTGAAGAAAAGGGTATGATAGTGGATACCTATGGCTTCAATGAGGAGATGACAAAGCAGCGTGAACGCGCCAGAGCAGCCTCCAAATTTGCCCTTCAACAGGATGATGAAGAATGGGTAATGCTTTCTGACTGTGCTGCCACGGAATTCCTTGGCTATACCAGCTACAGCAGCGAAAGCCAAATCTGTCGCTACTGCCTCAAAGAAGGTGGAGTGATCCACTTTATGCTGGATAGGACTCCCTTCTATGCCGAATCTGGCGGACAGGTTGCCGATAGTGGCAGAGTCTCATCTGATGATTATGATATCACCGTCACTGATGTCCGCAAGACAGAATCAGCCTATATCCACATTGGCAAGCTGGAGCGCGGGATTATTACGGACAAGGCCGCCACAGCAGAGATCAACGAATCTCAACGCCGTGATACTGCCCGCAATCACACTGCGACTCACATCCTCCACAAAGCTCTACGGGATTGTCTCGGCGAATCGGTTCAGCAGAAAGGTTCCCTGGTGACATCCGACTATTTCCGCTTTGACTTCACGCATTTCCAAGCCCTCACCGATGAGGAAATCGCCTCGGTCGAGGCCAAGGTAAACGAGATTATCCGCCAAAACCGGATTGTCAGCACTCAGATCATGGGAATCGATGAAGCCAAAGCCAGCGGAGCTATGGCTCTATTTGGCGAAAAGTATTCCCAAGAAGTAAGAGTAGTGCAGGTAGATAGCTATTCCAGCGAGCTCTGCGGTGGCACACACGTCTCTTCCAGCGGTGAAATTGGTCTCTTCAGGATCAAGAGCGAGAGCTCTTCTGCAGCGGGTATCCGCAGGATAGAAGGCGTTACCGGACGCGCTGCTTATGCCGATGGCAAAGCTGACCAAGCCCTGATCAAAGATCTGGCTTCAATGCTGCAAAGCAATCCCATCCAGCTCAAATCAAAGCTGGAATCCACCCTGGAGCAAATGCACAAACAGAATCAAGAGATCAGAGCTCTCAAGGAAAAGCTGATAGGTTTTGATATCGACATGCTCCAAAGCCAGGCGCAGGACACGGCTGACTACAAACTGATCAAGGCAATCCTTCCCGCCGATACCGATCTCAAGCTCTACCGGGATCTCCTTGCCAGCAGGATCACAGGCACAATTGCCGTCCTGATCACAAACAATGCCGGTAGCGTGTCGTTGGTCTGCGTTGTCTCCAAAGACCTGATCCCCAGATACAATGCCGGTAAGATTGTGCAATCGATCTGCTCGGCGCTGGATGGCAAAGGCGGTGGAAAGCCTGATTTTGCCATGGGTGGAGGCAAGGACAACGGCAAGCTGGACTCATTGCTGGAGCACATAGGCCAACACATCAATATCATTCAATGAAAATACTGATCATTCGCCTCAGTTCACTGGGAGATATCGTGCTTACCCAGCCGGTCACCTCTGAGCTGAGGCGTTTGTATCCCACAGCGCAAATCCACTATCTGGTCAAACCTGCCTTTGCAAGTTTGGTAGGGTGTTTCGGCTCGATAGACAAGATCATCCCTTATAACAAATCGCTTTCATTTCATCTTGATCTGGCAAAGCAAGGCTATGACATGGTGATCGATTTGCATGGCAAGCTGGCATCCTATCTGATCAGCTTGTTCTGTATCCGATCAAAAGTGCTGAGATACCACAAAGCCCGTTCCCTACGAACCCGTATTGCGAAACAGCACCTGAAAACCGGTATTGAAAGCACGGTAGGTCTCTACTTCAGCGCGCTACGGAGCTTGCACTCATATACCGCTCCCCATCCGCTGCCAGCGCCACTACTGCAAGTGCCGGAAATTGACTTGGAGTTCCCTCCCGTCCCGCCTGACAAGATAATCACGGGTATCTTTCCGGGAGCAACACACAATACCAAGATGATTCCTTCCCAAAAGCTTGCGGAGACCGTGCAAAGCCTTACCAAGACACACTATTTCCTGATTCTGGGGACCGCCGGCGAGCACGCCTTGGGAGAGCTCATTCTTAAAGCTAATCCCGATGCAGGGATCAATCTCTGCGGTAAATACAGCATTGCTCAATTGATCAAAGTGATTTCCAGGCTTGATTTGGTGATCTCGAATGATAGCGGTCCGATGCATCTGGCAGCCGCTCTGGGAAAGAAACAGATAGCTTTCTTTGGAGCTACCCATCCGGCTCTGGGCTTTGCGCCTCTCAATCCTAATGCAGCCCTGATCGTGAAAAATCTCTCTTGCCAGCCCTGCAGCCTGCATGGCGGGGAATCCTGTCCATTGTGTCATTTCCGCTGTATGAACGAGATTGAAGCCCGGGAGATTATCCGGCTCGTACAATCTTCCCTGTCTTGACACCGATACTTATCCTAAGCTTCGATCGTAGGATTCTCCCTCGTTTCTCTCTCAATTCCCCCACTTAGTGGGAGAATCGTGGGAGATACCATAGAGAATTCTTATATCGAGACTGGGAGGAGATTGTGTGATCCGCTCCTATTGACAGGATGCTTGCAGCCTGCTTGTATCCTGCTTGAATCCTGCATGACGACCTGGGAATCACCCAGCAAATAACTGTCTTACAGGCTGTTAATCAAAAGGGGAGCTTTAAGTGCTATTCTGCCAGTCTGATACCAACCGGGCGATGATCAGAAATCTGGTTGCTGTAATTCACCCAGTTGCCATAGAACTTTTCGACCAAGAGGCTTTTGCAGACATTTCCACCGGCGGCGTATTCGTCGAATAGCTCGTTGGTAATCATAATCTGATCGATCTGGCTATTGGAATTGGGATAGGAGACGGTATTGAAAGTGGGGGATAGGGCGATGGGCATGGTCGTAAAGTAATACTCGTCCGGGCGATTGAGGAAGACCATAAAGACGTTGTAGGCTTCAGGCTCCTGAATCTGGTCGTTCATATCACCCACGACGATCACACGCTCGTTGGGGAGCTCGGTGCGGATATATTGGTCCAACAATTGGCAAGCCAATCTGCGGCGTACTTCCTCGTCCCAATCGTCCGTTTCATCGATGAAATTGTCGCCAAAGGCTTTGAGATGGTTGTTGATCACGTAGTAATCCTGTCCTCTCCATTCGGCCTTGACGATGTAGGGCGGACGCGGAAAGGGATTGCCCTGATCGGGATAGATGAAGTAGTCTTCGTTGATGGCAACGGTATTTATATTGTACAGATAGGCAAGGCGATAGCTGCTGGTAGCGGTGGAGATATAGGCCTGATAATCCGGCATCATAGCGTCCAGAGCCATAAATGACGAATAGTCATTGATCTCCTGAAAGGCGATAATATCCGCTTTGATTCTGGGTATGATCTGAGCCAGGGCGTCCAAAGTAGTCTGCCCCAGCCAGGGAAATTCCCTCAGATTCCAGGTAACAATGTCAAGGGTGTTATCCGTGCCAAAGAGCAGGACATCTGTCTGATCAGGATCATTGTCGAGATCTGTATTTGTGCCGCATGCCCAGAGGGACAGGAGCAGCAGGATCATTGCAAGGCTTTTAGCGAGTGTTTTCATTATACTCCAGATTGTGGTTCTTTATATATCGGCTTAGCTGCCAAGATCGATTTTACGGCTCTTGAAGCCATAGCCGAGGACATCGTTTACATCTGATACAATCATAAAGGCATCGGGATCGATGTCTTTGACTATATCGGTGAGTTGTGGGACCTGACGGCGGTTCAAAACGCAGAACAGGACATCGATTTGCCTCTTGTGATAGCCGCTCTCGGCTTTGAGGAAAGTAACTCCGCGATCGAGCTTGTCAAAGATCTCATTGCGGATCTGATCCACCTCTTTGGAAATAATATACACTCCCTTGATGAAAGGCAAACCTTCGGAGGTAAGATCGGTAATTTTACTGGTAATAAATAGGTTTACATAGCCCCATATGATCAATTTGGGATCTTTGAGAATCAAGCCGACGCTTAGGATGATGGCGGTTTCCACCAGCCAATAGCCCATACCTATAGAGATACCGGCCTTTTGCTTGATCAAAGCAACCGGGATATCAGTGCCGCCGGTGGAGCCTCTGAAACGGAAGATCAATCCCAAGCCTATTCCGAGCAAGACAGAGCCCGCTATAGCGGTAAGGTAAATATCTTGGGGCGGCAGCATCGCGTAGATGGTGCGTCCATTATCCAGAACGTGGGTGTACTGAGTCAAGTCCTTAACAATGCCCAGTTTGTGGAGATTCGGAAAGCTGATAAAATCAGTCATAGAGGAGGCGATCAACATTCCCCAGAGCGATTTGCCACCAAAGGACTTGCCAATGAAGATAAAGCTGACGACAAAGAGCGGGATATTGATCATAATCATCGTAATGCCGAAGGGGGCATTGGTGAAGTGATTGACTATCTGCGCAATACCTGCAACTCCACCGGGAGCGATATTGTAAGGCAGCAAGAACCAGCTATAGCCGATTCCAAAGAAAATCGAGGCAAAAACGATGCCAAGATAGCGGCTTATCTCCCTCTGCAGATGTCGTTTGGCTCTTTGTAACATTCTATTCTCCTAAAGGCTTGACGTTTAATCGCCTTCCTTAAAAATGACCCTCTGATCAAAATCAAGGAAGAACAAATGACTATAGACCTAAGACTTAATGGCCTGAAACACAGCATCATCGAATCTGATAAAGCTATTCAGATCAATCAGTTGATGAAGCAGACAGATATAGATCCAAAGTCCGTATTGTCCTATAAATTAAACCATAGCTTATATGTCAATGATGAATATCTGCTTACCCACGATAACTTGGTGGATTGCATATCCTGGCAACACCCGGAAGGCGCGAGAATCTATCAGGATTCCGCAATCTTCATCATGAGTAAAGCGCTCTATACCTTGCTGGGGAATCAGCATTCGTTGGTGGTCGAGCACTCGGTTGGCGATGGCGTATTCTGCGAGGTATTTAATGCGCAGCAGTTTACGGAGGAAGATTGTGCCAGGCTGGCGGCTGAGATGAGGACGATTGTTGAGGCCAATATGCCGATCGACCGGATCGAAGTCAAAATGGATGAGGCGATGGATATCTTTTCCCAGATGGGCAGAAAGGACGTTCTCAAGAACCTGCAATACCGCTATCAAAAGAGCGTTCCAATCTATCGGTGCGGCAAGTATTACGACCAGTTTATCCGTCCCCTTGCGGACAAAACCGGGATGATCAGGGAGTTTGAGGTAGTATATCAAGCCCCCGGCTTTATCCTGAGATTCCCCTCAGGGAAAGATTTTCATGTATCCAAGCCCTTTGTTCTGCCAAAGAAGATCTTTGCTTTGCACCAAGAGCACGACAAGTGGCTGGATATCTTGGGTGTGCACACGATCAACGATGTCAATAAACTCAATGATAACTACGACATCTCGGAGTTTATCCTGGTGGAAGAAGCTCTGCACGAAAAGAAGATAGCGGAGATTGCTGCTGATATCGTAAAGAATCGGGATATCCGGCTGATTCTGATCGCGGGACCTTCATCCAGCGGAAAGACTACTTTTGCTAAGCGATTGGGTGTGCAACTGCAGGCCTCCAAAGCCAAGCCTATCGTGATCGGAATGGATGATTACTTTATCGATCGGGAGCACACAGCCCGCAAGCCCAATGGAGATTATGACTTTGAGTCTATCTATGCGATGGACTTGGATTACCTAAATCTGCAGCTTAGTTCCTTGCTCAAAGGCGAAGAGATAGATTTGCCGGTTTATGACTTTACCCGTGGAGTCAGGCGAAATAGCAATCGTATGGTCAGGATGCGGGATGACAACGTAATCGTGATGGAGGGAATCCACGGCTTGAACGATCTATTGACAGAGTCCATTCCGGCTAATCGCAAGGCCAAGATCTATATCAGCGCACTAAATCAGCTCAATATAGACAATCATAATAGGATTCCTACTACCGATTGCCGGCTGATCAGGCGTATTGTCAGGGATCACCAGTATCGGGGATATAGCGCTCAGGAGACCATTATGAGATGGGTGGACGTGCGCGAAGGCGAAGAAAAGAACATCTTCCCCTATCAGGAAAATGCGGATTATATGTTCAATAGCAGCCTTACCTATGAGCTGGGAGTGCTGAGGAAGCATGCCTGGAAGCTGCTTCTCAAAGTGCCTTCGACCAGCTCGAGCTATACCGAGGCTCAGAGACTGATCAGATTGTTGTCTCACACCAATGACATCCCGGATGCGCTGGTGCCTTATAACTCCATCATCAGGGAATTCACAAACGGCAGCATATTCCGTTACTAAAGGAGATATCGTGCCCAGGATTCATATCCTATCAGAAGACGTCCGAAACAAGATTGCCGCCGGGGAAGTGATCGAGCGTCCGGCTTCCGTGGTTAAAGAACTCGTGGAAAACTCCATTGATGCCCAAGCAACCAGCATTATCGTGCAGGTTGACAAGGGCGGAAAGGATTATATCCAGGTTACCGATAACGGTATAGGAATGAGCGAAGAGGACGCAATGCTGGCTTTTGAGCGGCATTCCACCTCCAAGATCAAGACGGTCGATGATATCGTTCATATCAGCTCCCTGGGATTCAGGGGTGAAGCTCTGCCCAGTATTGCATCGGTCTGCAGCTTTTCTCTTACGACCAGGACACGGGAATCTGATATTGCCACCAGGATCGAGTATGCCAATGGCAGGCTGCTGAATATCACCAAGACGTCATCCAATCCCGGGACTACCATTATAGTGAAGGGATTGTTCAAGAACATCCCGGCCCGCAGGAAGTTTCTCAGATCAGACCTTGCGGAGCTAAGGCATATACTGAAGTACTTCCATTATCAGGCGATCATCTATCCAAACGTAGCTTTCAAGCTCATTGTGGATGGTAGGGAAAAGCTGAATTATACGGCGGTTCAGGATAGGACAGCCAGGCTTGCGGAAGTCTTTGGCTCCAGCTTTTTTAATGACGATATCATCCCTGTGTATAATGAGACCGGTGGTTACAAGGTTGAAGGCTATATCTTTGGTCTCGAGGATCGCAGTGATAAGATATTGGAACTGCAGTATCTCTTTATCAATGGAAGGTTCATCAACGACAGAACCGTCAAGCACAGCATCAAGGCAGCCTATGAGCCCTTTATCCTAAAGACCAGAGTCTGGGCAAAAGGGACTACTCCGCCTTATATAATCTTCCTCACTATCCCGCCTGAGATGATAGATGTAAACGTCCATCCCAGTAAGCAGGAAGTGAGATTCAGGGAGAGTCAGCATGTGCACGGGATGGTGCTTTCTACCTTAAGAAATGCACTGAACAAGTATGAAAAGGACAAGTTTGAATCTGCCCGACTGAAGTTTCACAATGCCAGCCACGTGGCGGAAGCAAGCTATGTGGAGAGTGAACTCTTCAAATCCAGTGTGGACATACCCCGTTATAGCAGCTACAAGAAGGAATTTGCCAATCTCTATCAGGATGAGGTGTTCAACAAGCCGGATACCGAAGAGCGGAAGCTGGAAGTCCCCGTCTTCAATCCTATCAAGCAGGAAGAAACTCAGCAGATGGAGTTTCTGGATAGCGAGCCCAATGACAAGATTCTCTATAACATGATGCTCAGCAATGAGGAAGAGTATATAAATCCCTGGCAGCTTCACAATACCTACATCTTTGTGCAGGTTGAAGACGGCTTGGTAGTGGTGGATCAGCATGCCGCACATGAACGGATCGTCTATGAAAGGCTCATTCACCGCAGCGGTGGAGCACCTGCAGTAAGGCAAAAGCTTACAGTGCCCATCGTGATAGATATTCCTCCCTACATAGCCTCAGAGATCAGAGACCTTTTGGAGCAGAACTTTGAGCTCTTGGAGAAGATTGGCTTCTCGATCAAGAAGTTTAGCGGTGATTCCCTCGTCGTAGAGGAGATCCCTGCGGAGCTTGGTGATTGGCAGGGGGGTAAAATCTTCATCGAAATCCTCAAGCAACTTGAGGAAGAGATGGAGGTCAATGCCGACTTCCGGGATAGTATGGCAAAGTCGATTGCCTGCAAGTCTTCCATCAAAGCAGGAGCCAAACTAAGCCGCAAGGAGATGCTAAATCTGATCAATGAGCTCTTTGCCTGCAAAGTGCCATACTTCTGCCCGCATGGACGCCCGGTGATCATCAAGATGACTCTTGGTGATTTCGAGAGGAAGTTCAAACGCCAAGTATGATCCCGCTGATCATTATTGAAGGCCCAACTGCTTCGGGGAAGACAGCCCTTGCGATGGAGCTGGCAACCAAGCTCACCACAGAGATTATCTCCGCCGATTCCAGACAAGTCTATAGGGGTCTGGATATAGGCACAGCCAAGCCCACCAAAGAAGAACTGCTGCAAGTAAAGCACCATCTGATAGATATCATCGATCCGGTTGATTCCTACAACGCCGGCAGATTTGTCAAAGACGCAGAGCAAGCTATAGATGATCTTCACAAGGCAAGCAAGATACCCATCATCTGCGGAGGCACCGGGCTCTATATCCGATCACTGCTCAAAGGCTTATTCTCCATGCCGGATAGTGATCCCGCCATACGCTCAAACCTGAAAGAAGAACTGAGCCATCAAGGCATAGACTATCTCTACTGCAAGCTGCAATCACTTGATCCCAAGATCACCGAAAAGATCAGCAGCAATGATTCCCAGCGAATCCTGCGTGCCCTCGAAGTCTATTATATCACAGGGAAAGCTCTCAGCAAACACTGGGAAGAGCAGGAGAGCATCAACAAATATCAAAGCATCAGGATACTGCTCAATCCCCCTCGCGAGACCCTCTATCAGAGGATAGACCACAGATTGGACATTATGCTAATGCAAGGCTTGCTTGAGGAGATCAAACAGCTCTTGTCGGCAGGACTTTCAGAGGAATCTCCCGGGATGAACACACTGGGCTACAAGGAGTTTCTGCCCTATCTCAGAGGTGATCAAAGCCTGGATGAATCCCTCGCCCGGGCAAAGCAACACAGCCGCAATTATGCAAAGCGTCAGGTCACCTGGTATAGAAAATGTGAATTTGACTTTGCCATAATGTCATCCAGCTTTACTTTATCTGATATAAACAGCATCCTGAGCTTGGCAGATGCCCGGTTCAGCTCTGCTGATTGATTTGAGGATTGAATGCACATTATTGCCAAGGTTTTCGACAGCAGTATCTTAGAAAGTGAATTACTACAGGAATGCAAGAGATTCATTCCTGAGGATGGAACACCGGATCTTGACACACGCAAAAACGCTCTAAGCCGCCTGATTGACCGTCTCCTGCTGATACATTACGCGATAGACAATGGCTACAGCGTTGATGACAGTGAGTTTGATACCGCCCTGATGGAAATCCTCGATAAAGATGAAACCTCCCAGATCAATCCCGCTATGGCAGAGGACAGAGCTGCCAACGAGCTTGAAAAGCTGATCAGAAACAAGATTATCCTCCGCAAATTCCTCGCCGATATCTGCAGCAAAGAAGTCTCCATTACGGACGACAAGCTCCTGGAGTTTTACAAAGAGCAAAAGGAAGTCTTTTTTTCGACTGAAGAAGTCCGCGCTTCACACATCCTGATCAAAGGCGATGATGAAGCTACTCTTGCCCGCATTACGGAGCTAAGAGCCAGCATTCACAGCCCCGAGCAATTCACGGAAGTCTGCTCCAATTCCTCCGAATGCCCCACCTGCTACAAATGCGGCGATCTGGGATATTTCTCCCGCGGCAAACTCCTCAAAGAGATCGAAGAAGTAGCTTTTTCCCTCAAAATAAACGAGATTAGCAAGCCCTTTAATACCAAACACGGATATCACCTCTTGATGGTCACCGACAAGAGAAACACCAGCACGGTCAGTTTTGATGACATCAAAGACAGCCTGAGAGCACGGCTGGTAATGCTGGAGCGTGAGTATTTGATCGTGAAGAAGGTAAAAGAGCTCAGAAACAGCTACAGCGAGCAGATCGTCATAGTCGATCCTGCTTATATCTAAATCTCGTATTCCAATCCCAGGTTAAAGTTCAGCCCTGCCCCGGGATAACCGTATTCCATTTGATAATCCTGATCCAGGATATTCTCGATTCCCCCATAGAGCCTTGCTTTCTTCCACTGGCGCGATAGCTGCAGATCGGTCTTCCAATACGCATCCAAGATTTTATAATTGTAAGAGCTATTCTGCGAATACCGCTCCCCGGTATAGATCGTATTGATCTTTAGTTTAATCCGGTAAGGCAGCTTGATGCTCTGCTCCAATTCCCAAGTATGCTTCGGACACTCGGTAAGCCGATAGCCATCCATTTCCTGATATGCCAGCCAGGAATAGGCAAGATCCGTCTCCCAAAAATCAAGAGGCTGTGAGATCAGGCGAACCTCCAAGCCATAAGTGCTGTAATTGTAGATATTCTGATATTGCTCACCCAGACGGTCAATCAGATTGCTGATCTGATTGTTGAAAGCACTGATGCCCAAGCTTACCGGAATACCCGTGATATTAATCTGCTGCTTTGCTCCCAGCTCCGTCTTCATAGCTTTCTGTGGCTTGAGCATAGGATTACCGCTGCTGGAGCTAAAGAGCTGCCTCATCGTAGGTGCCGCGCTATTGATGCCCCAGGCTGCAGATACGCTCAGATTGCCCCATAGCTGCCAGTTTAGCCCGATAGCCGGCTCCAGAGACAGTCGCGCCTCCGTGCCGTTATCCGGCGAATAGAGTACCAAGCCCAAGCTTCCATTCACAGACAAATCCCTATCCGTTCCATAATCGAGCGCTACAAATGTACCGGCATTTACCAAGCGACTTTCTGTCCACTGCAGGTATTCACCCGTATCTTTGCGACGGCTTTGGCTTTGCTCCCATCTAGCCCCGGTGCTGATCACCAAGTCCGGGTGATAGTTCCAGATCAGCCTGGGATTAAAGCCCCATATCTTGTTTTTCATGATGGAATCCATCGCCAGATACTGCTGAGCGTTATCGTTGTATTCCAGATAGTTATCCGCACTATAATCATAGTATAGATGCGTAGCCAGGCTGATTGTCTCACCCAGCACAAAGTCACCCATCAACGAAGTGTTTGCCCGCTCCCAATCCTTGTAAAGCCGGTAGCGATTCTCATAGATTGATGATGGTATCGGCTTTTCATCCTGCCAGGTTCTTGATGCCGAAAGCCCGATACGGTGAAAATCAAAGAGATCAAAACCTATCCTGCCCTGAACGTTATAGACCGTCTTGCCGGAGTTGTTCCGGGGGCCGCCATTCTCAAAGGCAGTCGGCTCAAAGCTGCGGGAAAGCACGAATCCATCGCTGTGCATTCTCGATCCATAAAGCCAGTAGTTCCAGTTGTCAAAGCCGTGCGAGCTTGTCAGCTCCAGCATTTGGGTGTTATTACGCTTTAGTCCCAGCCCCAGCTTTACCCAGCCTTCGTCACTTGGTTCTTCGGTGATCAGATTGATGATTCCGCCCATCGTCCCGGAACCATAGATTGCAGAACCCGGCCCCTTGATTACCTGGATATCTTTCAAACCGGAGACCGGAATGTTATTCAGATCGACATTGCCAAAATAGCCGCTATTGAGGGGTCTGCCATCGATCAGGATTTTCACTTCGTTCTTGCGAAAGCCCCTGATCCGGATGCTACTTTCATCCTTTGATCCCGCGCTTGTGTTCAGCCCCGGGATATCCTCCAAAATATCTCTAATGCTAAGGGCCAGAGCATCCTCACCGGTCTCAACTGCTTTGATTTCCAGCGAACCGATGCTCTGACCCGGCAAATAGGATATCACTCTTACAGCGGGCAGATCGTAAGTCTTGAGGCTATCCTGCTCATTTGCAGTTATCAGCCCGATACTCAAGGCCAGCAATGCCGCAAGAGCCAGTCTCATTATTCTCCCGTTTGCATCTCGGTACGGATATAGGATTCAAATGAGGCAGGACGCGTTAC
This sequence comes from uncultured Candidatus Cloacimonadota bacterium, assembly GCA_964433815.1. Classification (GTDB taxonomy): domain Bacteria; phylum Cloacimonadota; class Cloacimonadia; order Cloacimonadales; family Cloacimonadaceae; genus PHBP01. The sequence continues at coordinate 1,270 of CAYSSP010000038.1, read as the reverse complement.
CACGAGATCAGCCTTGGTTCTGTCTGCATTGACATAGCTGTGCTCGTTCAAAGTAGCTCCAAATATACGCAGATAGGCTACCTTTTTCATCTTCTTCATATTATTGGGAATCGAGGCTGTCGGGAAGATAGTCCGCTCGGTATTGAGCAGATAGTAACCGTCGTTGATCGCTTCCGTCTGATAATATTTGCCTTCGCCATAGCCATCGAAACATACAACGCTCAGAGAGTCGTAGGAAGCTACACAGGCAAGGAGTTCTGATAGCTTTACAGCATCTTCGGTAATCCCATCCCAATTGGGTATTTGATGAATGGTAAGTCCGCCCAGTTCGACATCTTTGATCGCTCTGCCGGTATCGATGCGGATCTTGCGATAAAGCCTGAATTCGGCAGTATCACGTACTTTGAAAGCGGAGGGCAGCTTGGGATCAGTAAGCCAAATGCGGTTTGCATCTGAAGGAACCAAGTAGTGAGGGCTAAAGTTTTCCCAGTTTAGATCGTATCCTGCGTTGACGCTCTGGCGCGGACTCCAGCCATCTTCGGCGACGATTTCATAGGAATAAAGATCGCGCAGATCAAGCGTATCAGCAGCGCCATCGGTGATTGCTGCAACGGCAGCTTTGGTGATGAATTGATCGAGTTGATATCCCCAAACTTTTACGTCTGTGGGGTCGTCGTCCTTTTCGCTGCAGGCAAAAACCAGCAGGGCAAGAACAAGGATGAGAAGGATACTGGTGATCCTCTTCATTGATACCTCCATTTTTTAGTATGAAGGCAGAGCAGCATAAAGATTTACTACCCGCCTTTCCAAAGGGAGGCCTAACCGTTTCCGGTTAAACCCTATCGGGCTGGGACCATGCAAATAGTTTAGGTCTTCAGCCTCGGCGTTGAAACATCTTTTCATCAGGCAGTATCTTTTGTCAAGTCTCTTTAGCTTCTGTGAAAGCATCTCTTCTAATCCAAGTCTCGAACGCACAATTCTAACACGTATCTCTCACTATTCCCCCACTAAGTGGGAGAATCGAGGGAGAGACTATAGATAAATCTGATATGGAGACAGGGAATCGGCTTTGTGATCCGCTCCTATTGATAGGATGCTTGTATCCTGCTTCTATCCTGCTTGTATCCTGTATGAACAAGCAGCAAGGAGCTGTTCTGTATGCGTTTATGATTGTTTCATTGAAGGAGGGGGGAGAGGGGGATAAAAAAGATGGAGCTAAATGGGGGATTCGAACCCCCGACCTACTGATTACGAATCAGTTGCTCTACCG
>CAYSSP010000037.1:0-24777 GCA_964433815.1 uncultured Candidatus Cloacimonadota bacterium | reverse complement strand
TGCAAGATACTACCTCCAACCTCCTACTTTCTCGTTATTATGTGCAAAGGTCTTTTAAGGAGAAAAGCCGTACCACTACCAGAATGTAATACTCTTCTACACTATACGTATTTTGATTTACTTGATCACCACCAGCTTGGTAGTGGCGATTCTTCTGTTCCTCTGATCCAGACTAATCAAGTAAACACCGTTGGACATGAGTTCTAAAGCTTCGTTTGGAAGCTCAAAGCTTTGCTCTATGTGATGCCCATTTATCTTACCGGAATATATCCTTTGTCCTCTGATATTGAAAATGCTGTATCCTAGTTCCCCCACAAGATCACTTTTTACTGAGATCATAACCTCGCTATTTGCGGGCTGAGGATAGCACACGATGGATGCCACGGGAGCGGGAGTGATGGGATCGTCATTGGCTACTACATATCCTTCGGAATCTGTTTTTATCAGAACATAGTCATTATGGTACATACAAAAAAGAATACTACCGTCTGGCATCACCAAGAGGTTCTTTGATCCTGTCCCAAAGTAAATTGCTCCAAATGTGTTATACGATCTACTCCATTGAAGTGTCCCATCGGGGTTGTAGCTATGGAGGATCGGACCTGTGTCTGGTCTGCCTCCGGTATAGACGATGTTACCGTTTGGAAGCAAGTTTATAGCACCATGTAGGTCAGAATCAAAGCCAGGAGTATTAGCAGCTACCAGATCCAGTGTATGCTCAATTATATCTACTTTCCAGATCTTATATAAACCAAGCAGATAAATGCTGTTATCCGCTGCTACAGTACAGTCATAGAACCCGGTATTGTTTATTGTGTCATAGTAAGTCCATAGGGTATCACCTACTGCATTGATTTCAGTAAAAACTCTACTCGAAAGAGAAACCCATCCATTTCCGAAGGGTTCTACTGAACGTGCTTGACCCACTGCCCAAAAAGGATCGCTCTGCCAGATTAAATTAAACTGGAAATCGGTTTTAAGAACCACAGCTTGGCCATTGACTTTACCAGCACATATTAATCCGTCATCTACATACTGCATATCAAAGATATGTGGAGAGTATCCATTCACTAAGGGAAAAACATAGTAGCCAAGAGTATTCATCTCACTATCAAAGACGAACAACCTAGAACCATTATAAAAGTACTGAACACAGTAATACCTGTCAATTCCATTGGATACTATGCTGTCGAAAGCACCGCTCTGTCCTCCTGTCCTTCTCCAGATTAGATCACCATTCTCATCCAGCTTCCAGAATACATTAGTATCATAGATTGGAGTACCTATCCATCCATAACTAGCATAGCCTTGGAGTAGGTAACCACCTCCTATCGCCGGGATAATGTTGCATAATTCCAGACGTGATCCATCATAAGTCCATGGACATATTCCGGTAAAGTCAGCGCTCCTTATCCATGTCGAGCCCATTAGCAGATAGGCACACGAGGCTAGCAGAGCTACTAATAACAGCCGTTTCATCGTTCCTCCAGTTCCTGTACAATAGCGAGATACATTAATAATAACTATGTATTTGATGTCAACAATCAAATCAATATCTGCCGAGCGATCTCATAATCCCTTCCGCGGATCGACAGGATCCAGCGTATCAGCGGAACTTGACGGTCTTTTGCCAGCTCAGGAGCAGGAAGTCGGTGATGATACCGATTGTGCCGATAATCGCGATGTAGGCAAGCATCTCTTTGTACATCAGAAGATAGCGAAAATCCAGGAGACGGTAGCCCAAGCCTGATTGTACCCCAAGCATCTCCGCCGCGATCAAAGCTGTCCAGCCTACCGACCACAGCACTCTAAAGAGATCGATCAGAGATTCGTAGAGCAGGGGAAGCTCGATATAGCGTATTAGCCTCATTCCATACGCTCCATCCAGGGCAGCACTTTCCATCACATCACCCGGCAAAGCGTTAAAAATACCAATCCCGATCACGATAGCATTGAAGAGCATTGCTATTACCAGCACAATCCCGACTGCTATCTCCCCTATCCCGGCGAACAATATGATCAGCGGTAACCAGCAATATGGTGATACATGACGCATGAAGTTCACCGGAATCATGACAATGCGCTTCAATCTGAGAGACTTGTAGCAAGTATAGGCGATCAATACGCCCAAGAAATACGATACAACTGTGCTTAGTATTACTCGGAAAAGGCTGATAAGGAGATCAACTGGTAGGTAATGCATCTTAGTCCAGATTCAGGTAGATGTCTTCTGCCAGGGGGATGGACTTCAGATAGCCCAGCTCGAGAGCTTGCTGCATCAATTGCCTTTCAAAGGCTATCCCCTTTACATCCAAACCCATCTTGAATACGGTGTGTCGCAAAGCCTGTAGAGCCTGCAGCGAATCCTGACCGTGATTATCTATCAGATAGCTGATCATTTGCTCAGCCTTGGGCGTGGCCAGCCCTTGCTCCAGGATAACCATAAGCTGTTTCAGCATAGCTTTCTTACTATCATCCAGCCGGGTGCTGTTGACCACGAGGTCACAGCAGGGATGCTGAGGATGCTCCTCCCCAAACCAATGCAGGACAGAATGCTGCTGCATTTTCTGAATGACTGGAACATAAGCAACGATAGCTTTTACAGCGCCTGTATCCAAAGCCCCGGTCATCTCGTTGGGCGTGCGAAAGTAAACCGGCACAAATTCAAAGCCTTCGGTCTTTGCCCAGCTATGCATCAACAGATCAACCGAGGATGCCTTGAGCAGACCAATCTTTTGTCCATTCAATTCACTCGGGCTCTTTATATCATTTGATACAACCACCGCGTCGCTTTCACGCTCCAGAAATGATACTATCTTTAAGGGATAGTTCTTTGCCACGGCGGTATAAACATAGGTAAAGGGCATGATCGCGGCATCGATCTTACCGGAAATGAGGGCTTCCTGTGCTTCCCAGCCGGAACTGAAATAGACGGGCTGAAGTCCCGCAATCTGATTCTCCTGCATCAGTAGTGACAAAGGAAGATGATTGATCGAGGGCTTGATAATGCCCAGCTTGAGCTTTGGCTGCGCTTTCATGCAAGCGCACAAGAGCAAAATGCAAATAATAAAGAGCATAATAAACGGTCTTTTATGCATAGTATCCACCTTCAAAAAGAAATAGCCACCTCGGCTGCTATCGGGCAGTCAGGGTGGCTATTGCCTATTACTTTACTGTCGATGCCCAATCTCCTGACTTGCTTTTTGTTGTCAATCAGTATCTGGTCTTGGTGACTCATCCTCTCTATTTCATAACCAGTTACATGGTATCAGCAAGCTGTATTCCCATAATTCGCGGTCTTGGGTGAGCTGAGCAAATCCTTATCCTCCCCTAAATAAATGCCAGGGCAAGGCCGGGAGCAGGGCGGGAGATTCGCGGGCATAGGCCCGGGAATCTCCCGGGAATCTCCTGCCAATGTCCCGGCATTCACTTAGGGGAGATAGCAGGAATGTCATGATAAATAATGGAGATAGAAAAGCCAACAAGTTTTCGAAGTGGTTTAGCAGTACTAAAGTTCATTTTTCGTTTGGCATTATAGGCAACTTGGTTAGTTTATGTCATAAACTGGTCAATGAGGTGAACACTATGGACAATGAGTTGTATCAAGAAAAGGAAGTGCTGTGGGATTTACACTTCGGAGATGGATTGCAGTGGATTTACAATGGCTTGATTTTCCTTCTGATCGCTCCGGCTGTACGCTACTCCCTGGCTTTATATCTGCTGGCAATCCCTTTGTATCTCTCTTATAAGTTTATCAAGAAAAAATGGGTTCTTCCGCGTAGGGGAATTGCCAGGCCCAGACTCATTACGAGGCCGAGAAACCTTGTTTTTGGCTCGATCTGGGGGATGATCGCCGCGATCCTGATGCTGGGCGGGGGAATGTATCTGACAAGTATAGAAGATGCCGGAATATGGTGGCTGGTATGGATACTGGCTTGCATTACGTTGCTGGTGGCATCGTGGCTCGTAACAGCCCTGAACTATTGGGATGGCAAGCATCCTTATCACGTCTTGGAGAGGATAGTTGTCCTGATCCTGCTAAGCTGTTTGCTCTGGATAGAGCCTGATTATAATTTTGTAAGCCTGGGCTTGGGAGCTTATGGCTTGTTCAACCTGATAATCGGTTTGGTGCAGTTCATAGGTTTTATCCGCAAGAATCCGGTGATAACAAATGAAGAATGAATCCGTAATCCCCGAGGAGATCGATAAGATAATTCACGAACCCGCCAGGCTAAAGATCATCCTCTGCCTGTCTGTATTGAGAGATGCTGATTTCAACTACCTCTTATACAAGACCAAGCTAAGCCGCGGGAATCTATCCATACAGCTTCAGAAACTGGAAGCTGCGGACTATATCGAAATTGAAAAGCAATTCATCAACCGGGTGCCTCGTACATTGGCATCCCTTACCGATAAAGGCAGAAAAGCTCTGAGGCAATACAAAGAAGCTATTACCAAACTGCTTTCCGGTATAGACAGTTAAGAGCCGGAGCGCTTAGGAATGGTTTCTGAGCTTCAGTTCCAGGGGATGGGGATTTAAGTAATATTGGGATTTGAGATAGCTCTGATCGTATTTGCGGATGTAGTGGTTCAGTAAGGTAACCGGCACGATCAATGGATACAAGCCTGCTTTGAAGGCAGTGATGATTTCCAGTAGTTCAGCTTTCTCATCGGGCTGTAGTTCGCGTTTGAAATATCCCATAATATGCTGGAGGACATTGACGTGTTTGGCAGGAGTGGCGTTGAGCTTCATCGCCTGCATCAATCCACTGAAGTAGAGCTCGCGAAACTGATTGGCTGGACAAGTCTTTTGGGATGCGACAAGTTTACCCAGTTCACGGTATAATGAGGGGCTGTGTGCCATCAAGAGGAGTTTGTGCCGGGTGTGGAAATCGACCACCAGCTTGGGACTGCCTCCCTCAGCCAGCAGTTGCTTATAGCGCCAAACTACAAAGATGCGCTCGATGAAGTTTTCCCTCAGGATAGGATCGTGAAGTCTGCCTTCCTCCTCAACCGGTAGCAGGGGAAAGGCTTTCTTAAAGGCTCTGGCAAAGATGCCGACTCCGGTTTTGGCCGCAGCACCGCCTTTGGCAGGATAGACTTTGACCCGTTCCATACCGCTGCTGGGCGATTTGCTTTTGAATACGAACGCGCAGAGATCCTTCTCTGCGAGTTCCTCCAGCTTCTTATCAGCCCAGGCTTTCATCCTGGGAGTATGGTCGATCCCGGTCTTGATCGTAAGCAGGAGTGGATCATCGGCATCGCCTACCAGACGCATAGCTTCACGGGGAACGGGCAAGCCGCATTCCACCTCGGGACAGACCGGGTAATAATCAACGTACTTGCCAAGAGTCTCGACCAGCCAGTTGTCGTATTTGTGGCCACCATCATAACGCACTTTATGCCCCAGGAGGCAGGTGCTGATCCCAAGCAGAGGTTTTTCTTGCATAGCTCATCTCCTAATACTGATAGTATTTAAGATAAGCAAGATCTTTAGGAAAGCACGTCCGATCGCACAGGATGAAGACCTTTGGTCTAAAAAAGGGCTTGGGATAAGGAAGATGGAGTCTTTGAGCAGTTTTTTATTGACACATAGACAATCTTCAAATTCATCCACACCAAAAGATATTCTTACAGGAGCAATCCACTCAATATGAAAGAGCTAAGACTAAAGGAGCATCCCATACTGGAGGTGCCGGATTACGAGTACATCAGCTTTTATTTCAATGGAGAAAAGCTTCCCGCCCGCAAAGACGAGATGATCTCCAGCGCTCTGATCGCCAATGGCATAAACGTCTTTGGTCATCACCACAAAGACGGTACAGCCCAAGGCATCTTTTGTGCAAACGGTCAATGCGCCAAATGCACGGTGATAGCGAATGGCATCGCGGTAAAATCCTGTATGACCAAAGTGCAGGAAAATATGATGGTCAAAAGTGCAGACGGGTTGCCTGAACTGCCTGAAACCAATGATCCGGTGGAGTTTGAGCCTATAGAAGAGCTCGAGACTGAGGTATTGATCATTGGCGGAGGCCCTTCCGGATTATCTGCAGCCATCCAACTGGGATCAGCAGGGATCGATACGCTTTTGATAGATGACAAACACGAACTGGGCGGAAAACTGGTGCTTCAGACGCATAAATTCTTTGGCTCCGAAGAGGATAGCAGGGCGGGCACGAGAGGCCACGAGATAGGCAAGCTTTTGGCAGCAGAAGTAATGGAGATGAACTCTGTAAAAGTATGGCTCAATAGCACAGCGATCTTTGTCTTTAGCGACAAGAAAGTCGGTGTACTAAAGGATGGAGTTTACAAGCTGGTAAATGCCAAGCGCATACTCAATGCTGCAGGTGCCAGAGAGAAATTCCTCAGATTCCAGGGCAATCATCTGGCCAGGATTTACGGCGCTGGAGCCTTCCAGACCTTGGTAAATCGTGATCTGGTAAAGCCGACTGAAAGACTCTTTATCATCGGTGGCGGAAACGTCGGCTTGATTGGTGCTTATCATGCCATTCAGGCAGGGATAGAGGTCGTAGGATTGGCAGAAGCCATGCCCAGTTGCGGAGGTTACAAGGTCCACGCCGACAAGCTGAAGCGCCTGGGTGTTCCGATCTATACCTCGCATTCGATCTTGAGCGCAAACGGCGGCGAGACGGTTGAATCGATCACGATTACCGAGATCGATCGTAACTTCAAGCCTATCGAAGGCACTGAGAAGACTTTTGCCTGCGATACAATCCTGATAGCAGTGGGCTTGGATTCTCTGGCAGAGTTTACTCTCGAAGCCGAAGCTGCAGGGATACCGGTTTATGCAGCAGGAGACGCCCTGGAGATCGCTGAGGCTTCATCCGCGATGTTCAATGGCAAGATCATGGGGCTTACCATTGCCCGTGATTGCGACGTTGTAAGCGAGGACATTCCTCAGGAGTGGTATCAGAAGGCTGAGGTACTGAAGTCACATCCAGGCAAGGTAAAGGGATATCAGAATCACAAGGCGGAAGAGGGGGTATTCCCTATTATTCACTGCCTGCAGGAGATTCCCTGCAATCCGTGCACCACGGTCTGCCCTACCAATTCCATCCACACCGAAGACGGCTCCCTGATGGCTGTGCCGCTATACTCAGGCAGTTGTATAGGCTGTGGAAAGTGCGTCTTGATCTGCCCCGGACTGGCAATTACCTTGGTTGATTACCGCAAGGATGCCCAGAATCCGATCGTCACAATGCCTTATGAAATAATGAACTATCCGGTAAAGGTGAGCGATGAGCTCAGCTTGGTCGATATAGACGGTAAGTTCCTGCTCAAAGCCCCGGTCGTACAGGTTTTCGAAAACAAGAAAGTACATACCGCGATGGTAAGAGTGCAAGTGCCCAGAGAGCTTGCCAAGCAAGTGGTTTCATTCATTGTACAGGATGCCTCTGTATCAGAAGCATTGCCAAACGCGATAGTTGCAGAGCGTGCCAGTGATGACGCGATGATCTGCCTTTGTGAAAGAGTGAGCGTGGGTCAGGTAAGAGAATTGATCAGGAGCGGGATTACCGATCTGAATCAGATCAAAGCGATTACCCGGGCAGGAATGGGACCTTGCGGGGCAAAGACATGTGAAGTACTGATCAAGGGTCTTTTGAGAGAAGAGGGAATCCCGGTGGAAAATGTGGTTCCCAATACCAAACGCCCTGTATTTGTGGAAGTACCTTTGGATAAATTTCCCAATGGAACGAGGAGCTGATAATGGCTAAGAATTACGATTTGATAATCATCGGAGCAGGCTCGATCGGACTGCCTGCAGCTTTGGAAGCAGCCAAGAGAAAAGCCTCTGTATTGGTGATAGAAAGCGAACACGGACCTGGGCAGGAAAACAACAAGAAAGCTATCGGTGGCGTAAGAGCGACTCACTCTGATTATGGCAAGATAAGCGTGTGCTTGAGGTCAATCGAGATTATGAAAAGCTGGCATGAGGTTTATGGCGACGACATCGGCTGGATGTCCAATGGATATAGCTATCCCGCCTACAATCCCAAGGATGCTCAGACTCTCAAAGACCTGATGAAGATACAGCATAGCTATGGCCTCAATATCAAGTGGCTGTCTCCCCAAGAGTACAATGAGATAGTTCCGGGTATCAAACAGGAAGGTCTGGAAGGCAGCACTTATTCTCCTGAAGATGGAAGCTGCTCTCCCCTCTTGATGGGCTCTGCCTATTACTTTCATACCTTAAAGCACAATGTAGAGTATAGATTCAACGAGAAAGTGATCGGGTTTGAGCTTTCCGGAGACAAGATCGATACAGTGATCACCGATAAGGATACTTATACGGCAGGAACCGTGATCAACGCTGCCGGTAATTATGCCAGGCAGATTGGCGAGTATGCGGGGCTGGATCTACCGGTCTATCCGGATAATCACGAAGCGGGTATTACGGAGCCGGTTGCCAGATTCTTTGGCCCGATGGTGATTGATATGCGAAAGGCTCCGGGCTCGGCAAACTTCTATTTCTATCAAAACAACGAAGGGCAGGTGGTGTTTTGTATCACTCCCGATCCTGCTATACTGGGAATCGACAATCGTAGTACATCGGAGTTCTTACCGCTGTGCAGCAAGCGCATGCTCGAGATCTATCCCAGATTGCGCAATCTGAAAGTCCGCAGAACCTGGAGAGGACAGTATCCCATGACTCCTGATGGCTTCCCGATAGTGGGACGCAGCAAGGAGATCAGCAATCTGATCAATGCGGTCGGAATGTGCGGCCAAGGCTTTATGCTGGGACCGGGTATGGGTGAGCTCCTGGCCAGGATAGTCTTTGATGAATTGAGCGAAAGCGACCACAGAATACTGAAGAGCTTTGATCCCTATCGTGAGTTCACAGGGATGGAGGCTTTTAAGTAATCAGCCCGATCTCAAAGAAATCCTTTGACAGATATCTGGCATTATAAAAGATAGCACACAAATGAAGCTGCTTGCTTCTGCCTTGGTACTGAAAGATGTAACCCGGGCCGTGAATAGTTTTATAGACGCTATTATAAAGTGTTTACTGTGAAGCGAGCGGTTTCCGATAACGGAAGCCGCTCTTTTCATTTCCGGTAAGAAGGAGGTTCTTATAATCCGGATAAAGAAAGGAAAGGCGAAGACAAAAGAAGTCGTTCCAAAAGAAAGAATTAATAACCAGATAACGGCTTCGTCTGTTCGTCTGATCGATCCTGAAGGTAAGATGATTGGTGTTGTTGCAACGAAAGAAGCGTTGCGCAGAGCCGAAGAAATGGGTCTCGACCTGGTGGAGATATCCCCCACTGCCGAGCCTCCGGTCTGTCGCATCCTGGATTTCAGCAAGTACTATTATCAGAAAGAAAAGAAAGTGCGTGAAGCTCGCAAGAAACAGCACGAAGTTGAGATCAAAGAAGTGAAATTCGGACCTAATACCGAAGAGCACGATTACAACTTCAAAAAGAACAACGCTGTCAAGTTTCTGAAACAACACAACAAGGTCAAATTCACCATACGCTTCCGCGGAAGACAGATGGCTCATAAAGAGCGCGGATACGACGTATTGGAAAACCTTAAAATCGATCTGGGGCATATAGCCGATGTAGATTCCGAGCCCGTAAGCGACCGTAATCTGCTATCAATGATCATGAGCCCCAAAAAGGACATCGACAAAATCCTGGCAAAGATGGAGAAGCCTACAGGCACGGAAGCTATTCCTGCGCCTGCTCCCGAAGAAGTTCCCGAGGAAACGGAAGAAGACTAAGCCATCCAGCCGGGTCTTACTATAGATAATCTTAAAGGAGATATAAAATGCCAAAGATCAAGACCAACAGATCTGCTGCCAAGCGATTTAGACTCACCGGTACCGGTAAGATCAAACGTCACCATGCTAAAGCAGCCCACATTAAGACCAAGAAATCCCCTAAACTCAAAAGAAACCTCCGCACCAGCGCAATCGTCCGCAAAGTTGACGAAGGCAGAATCTACAGGATGCTGGGAAAATAAAGGAGAGAAAAGATGCCAAGAACTACAAATAACGTCGCTGCCCATCGTAGAAGAAAGAGCTACCTGCTCGCCGCCCGTGGAAACTTTGGCCTGCGAGGCAAAACCTATCGTCTTGCCCGCCAGACAGTCGAACGCGGTATGGCATTCGCCTTTGCTCACCGCAAACAAAAGAAGAGCAACTTCCGCCGTCTGTGGATCGTCCGTATCAACGCTGCCTGCAGAATGAACAATATGTCATACAGCAGATTCATCAACGGACTGCACAAGGCAAATATCGAGATCAACCGCAAGACTCTTGCTCATCTTGCCTGGCATGATGCCGAAGCATTTAGCAAGCTTGTTGAGATCGCCAAAGGTGTCTGACGCCTGATAATGTCTGAAACTGCTTGTCAAAAGCAATAAATATATATCAGATGAGACGCAGCCACCCTGCGTCTCTATTTTTTTTTACAAGGAAGTGGAATAGTGCAGAGCGAACTGAAGCAGATGCTGATCGAAGCTGCCGAGGCAATAGCCAATTGCCGCACAGCTAACGACATCCTGAATACCAGAGCCCAATACTTGGGAAAAAAGAGCTTTCTAAACAGCTTGTATGGTCGTTTGAAAGAACTTTCAGCCGAAGAGCGTCCGGCATTTGGAGCATTGATAAATGAGGCAAGAACCGAACTGGAAGGAAAACTCTCCGCCAAGGAGCAAGAGCTCAAGGCGAGTGCCTGGGAAGCCAAACAGAACACAGATATGGATATAAGCCTGCCAGGGCTGTATGCAGACAGAGGCAGCTTGCATCCGATCAAAGTAATCCGCAGAGAAATTGACAGGATCTTTATCAGTATGGGATTTGAGATAGCCGAGGGTTTTGAGATCGAAGATGAATTCCATAATTTTGATGCACTCAATACTCCTCAGGATCATCCCTCCCGGAATCTGGCCGATACATTTTATTTGGAAAACGGAATGCTCCTCAGGACTCAGACATCGACAGTGCAGATCAGAGTAATGGAAAGCTTCAAACCACCGATCCGCATTATCTCACCCGGAAGATGCTATCGTAATGACAAGCCTGATCCCTCCCACTCTCCGGTCTTTCATCAAGTGGAAGCTCTGGTTGTGGATAAAGGGATCTCGATGAGTGACTTGACCGATACACTCCAGAACTTCGCAACTCTGATGTTTGGCGTTGGCGTCAAGACCCGTATTCGTCCGCACTTTTTCCCCTTCACAGAGCCCAGCGCTGAGATGGATATCAGTTGCGTAGTATGCAAAGGCGCAGGCTGCAGAATGTGCAAACATAGCGGATGGCTGGAAATGGGTGGAGCTGGCATGGTAGATCCTAATGTCTTCAAAGCGGTTGGAATCGATCCCGAGCAGTACTCAGGATTTGCTTTTGGTCTGGGCATAGACCGGATCACGCTATTGAAGTACGGCATTCCCGATATGCGTATTCTCTTTGAGAATGATCTTCGCATGCTCAAGCAATTCAGAGGAGAATCCTTATGAAAATAGCATTGAACTGGCTAAAGAGATACATAGATATCCATGAATCAACTGCAGAACTGAGCGATATCCTCACCTTCTCCGGAATAGAAGTGGAAGGAATCACCGAGCTCAAAGCCATGCCAGATACAGTCATCACAGCCAAAATTGTCTCTGCGGAGCCCCTCCCCAAAAGTGACCATTTGAAGATATGCAAAGTCTCGATTGGAAGCTACAGGTTGCAAGACAGCTCAATCCTTGATGAGGATGGGATGCTTCAGATAGTCTGCGGGGCACCAAATTGTGCCAGCGGACAGATGGCTATCCTCGCTTTACCGGGAACAGACCTGGGAGAGATAAAGATCCAATCCGCCAAACTGAGAGGAGTGACCTCGCATGGTATGCTGTGCTCGGAAAAAGAGCTGGGAATCTCTGATGATCACAGCGGAATTATTGTGCTGCCGGATGATGTAAGCCCGGGAATGTCACCAAACTCGTTGTACGAATTGCCCGATACCATATTTGAGCTGGAAATCACGCCCAATCGTGGAGATCTCCTGGGCTATATTGGTATAGCCCGCGATCTATCAGCCAGCTTGGATAGAGAGCTACATCTACCTGTGATCAATCCGGTTATTCAAGAAACCGACAGCATCGGCATCAAGCTGCAGATCAAGAATCCTGAGCTGTGTTATCGCTATACGGCGAGAGTCTTTGATGGTATCGAGGTGAAGCCCTCTCCCCTCTGGCTCAAGGTCTTGCTCACCAAAGCAGGTTTGAGACCCATCAGCAACATAGTAGATATCACAAACTATGTGATGCTCTGTACCGGACATCCCCTTCATGCCTTTGATTACCAGCTATTGGAGAAGGAACAGGAAGAGGACACCTTGCCTTCGATCATCGTAAGAACAGCCAAACAAGATGAGAAGATCACAGCTTTGGATGGTAAGGAATATACTCTTAGAGATATAGATTTGGTGATCGCTGATGGCAAGAATGCATCCGCTATTGCGGGTGTAATGGGTGGAGAACACTCCGGTATTAATGCCAATACAAAGAAGATAGTCTTGGAATCAGCAGCATTCAACCAAACGGCCATCAGGAAGACCTCATATTTCCATAAGATTTCCACAGACTCCTCATATCGCTTTGAACGAGGGGTATCACCTCAAGTCACCCAAGAAGTATCTGATTTCGCGACCAGTTTGATCATAGAGCTGTCCTCACCTTCATCGGTAAGCCCTATCATAGATTGTAACTACTGGAATGATCAACCGATGGTTCTGGGATTAAGGCCCGGTAGATTTGAGGAGATTATTGGTTACAAGCTTACTGACGAGGAAATCAGGACTTATCTGGAACGCTTGGGGCTGCAGTTCATCCAATATGGCACTTGGATAGAAGGACCGATAGACGATATCTCCAAAGTACATTGCCATCATATGGAAGAAGCAAAGGCTGGCAAGACGGAGTTTTCAGAAGCTCCCGATTGCATCCATAGCCACTACTACAAGATACCTTACAGACGTCTTGACCTCACCAGAGAGATAGATCTTATCGAAGAGCTGGCCAGGCTTGCCGGCTATGACAGGGTTCCTCATAAGACCGCTATCTCCGCAGTGATGGATCAGCATGCTTATCTTACAACCAATAAGGTGGAAGATTATCTGGTCTCCCGCGGTTTCTTTGAGACGCTGAGTTTCAGTTTCACCGATCCGGCAGGGATCAGCAAGCTTGAGATCGATACCACTGACGTCCTGAATCTGATCAATCCACAGAGTTCAAATCAATCAGTTATGCGCAACACCTTGTTGCCCTCCCTCTTGGATAACGCAGCTTATAACATAAACCGTGGCGAAAAGCACTTGAAGCTCTTTGAATCAGCCAAGACCTATCATAAGGCTGGCGCAGGGATCAAAGAAATCCCCTCTATTTGCGCAATCGTGACAGGTAACCATAAAGAAGAGCATTGGTCGGTTAAAAACGAACCGGTCAGCTTCTATCACATCAAAGGCATTGTAAGCCAGCTTTGTGAGCTTCTTGGGATTAATATTGAGCAATCTGCTGTAAGCAAGGCCTATCTGATCAATAGCACTGGTTTGTCCTACAAGCACAATGACATTGAGCTAGCATATTTTGGAAAGCTCCGTCCCGATATCGCAGAACGCTTTACCATCGACACGCTTACCCTGAAGCAGGATTTATGGGTGATAGAGCTCAAAATGTCTGAGCTGATAGAAGTAAGCCGCAACAGAGCCTTGACCTACACTGATCTTCCAAGGTATCCCTCAGTCACTCGCGATCTATCATTCCTGCTGCCGCTCCAGCATAGTTATGCGGATTTATCAAAGGAAACCTTAGCTTGTGATCCGGAGCTGATTGAAGAGCTAAGTGTGTTTGATGAATACAGATCAAAGCAAATTCCCTCCGGTTATCGGAGCGTATCCATCCACCTATTCTTGCGCGATAAACAAAAAACATTGACAGAAGAACGCATCGAGCAAGTTGTAGAATCCGTCGTAAAAAAACTGCAGGAAAAACTGCAGATCATTATGAGGTAATTATGGAAAACTATGCAGTAAATCTGCAAGATAAGATTCAGAAGCTGATCGATCAATACACAACGATCAAGAAAAAGCTGGAAGAGCTGCAGGAAGAAAACAACCTTCTGACAGAACAGAATCTTCAGCTTATTCAGCAGATCGAAGATCACACCAAGCAAGGCCAGGACGCAGGCCAAAAAGTCACCGACATGGAAAACAAAATCGCAGAGCTCGAAAAGGACAATGCAGAGTTGAAGAAGGTCTTGGCAGGCTTTGAGTCAGTCGCAACGGATGCTCTCAGCAAACTCGATGACATATTCCCTGATTTAGAAAACTTATGACCTCAGTTGAAGTTGGTATCTTCGGAAGAATCTTCCGCCTAAGGACAAATGATCCCGCTCTTACTTTGAGTATTGCTGCTCAATTGGATCAACAACTCCATGAATTAAAGGAAAGATACGAGATACTTGATTTCAGCAAGTTGCTGCTACTTGTAGCATTGCAGCAACAGGAGAGTCTCTCAGGGTTGCAGGCAGAAAACACGGATTTAAGAAAAGACCTCGAAAGAATGAATCAGATGATCTCAAAGATCATCGGCGAGGTCTGATGCTTTGGACCTGCGTTATTCGTGATATGTATTGCAGAAAAGCCGAGAATATATTGGGAGTCGGGCCATTAGTGGCATGCGCGCCGTTCATTCGGATACATAAAGCTGACAAGGTAGATTCCCACCTGCAATAATGGCTTGTACCTGACAAGCATACACGGTATCTGCGGGTCATCTTTTTAACCCGTCCTTTGGGACGTTGATAGATAAAGAAGGAAAGTAAATGGAAAAGTACATATATGCGGCCATAGGTGCCGGGATCGGGTTTTTTATAGCTCTGATCATTTATCTAATCCAGCGTAATTCCGCATTTAGAACCATTGCCCACGCAAAATCCATAGCAGAAGAAATCAAATCCAATGCCAAAACGGATGCTGAAAGCGCAAAGAAAGCGGCCTTGATAGAAGCCAGAGACGAATGGTTCAAACAAAAACGCATAATGGAAGAAGAGATCAAAGAGCGACAGAAAGAGCTGCGCATTCAGGAAAAGAAATATAACGAGCGTTTAGGCAGTCTTGATAAAAGGCTCGATTCACTGGATAAGAAAGAGAACAACCTCTCTGAACAAGAACGCAAATTGAAAACCCGCGAAGAAGAACTGACAGCCAAGCTTGCAGACACAGAAGCTGTATTGCAGGATCAAAAGGCCAAGCTCGTTGAGATTGCCGGGATATCCCGTGATGAAGCGCTCCAAAGACTTCGCGATGAGCTACTTAACCAAGCCAGATCCATTGCTGCAAACGATGCAAAACTTACAATCGAACAGCTCAAGCTCGATGCCAATAAGAAGGCTGGAGAAATCCTTTCCACAGCTATCCAACGTATGGCAGTGGACCATGTATCAGAGACAACGGTTTCCGTCGTATCTCTTCCTTCTGATGAAATGAAGGGCAGGATCATCGGTCGCGAAGGTAGAAACATCCGCACCTTTGAAAAAGCTTCGGGCGTTGATTTGATTATCGACGATACTCCGGAAGCGGTAGTTTTGTCCTGTTTTGATCCTGTAAGACGCGAGATTGCCCGTCTGGCTCTGGAAAAACTTATCTCGGACGGCAGAATCCATCCCGGTCGAATCGAAGAAGTAATCGCCAAGACCACCAAAGAGATGGATGAGACTCTCATCAAGATTGGAGAGAAAGCCGTTCTCGAAACCAATATCCACAATATCAGCCCCAATCTCATCAAGGTGCTCGGAAGGTTGAACTACCGTACTTCTTACGGACAGAACGTACTGCAACATTCCATCGAAGCCGCCTGGATCTGCGGAATACTTGCAGCGGAGCTCAAACTTGATCAAGAGCTGGCTCGCAGAGCAGGATTGCTCCATGATATCGGCAAAGCTGTCGATCACGAGTTTGATGGAACTCACGCTATTATCGGTGCGAACCTTGCCAGAAAGAATGGTGAAGGTAAGATCATAGTCAATGCTATCGAAGCTCACCACGAGGAAGTAGATGCCTTATCCGTATATGGAGCTTTGGTACAAGCTTCCGATGCCATCTCCGGTGCTCGCCCCGGTGCTCGCCGTGAGATGCTTGAGACTTATATGCAACGTCTTGCCAAGCTCGAGGAAATTGCCAATTCGGTGGAAGGCGTAAATAAATCCTACGCCATTCAAGCCGGTCGTGAGCTGAGAATTATCGTCGAGCCCAGCCAGGTGGAAGATGCCCAGACACCTCTGTTGGCGACAGAGATCGCAGCTCAAATAGAAAAAGAGGTCCAATACCCCGGGCAGATCAAAGTTACGGTGATTCGCGAGACTCGTCAAATCGCCATGGCAAAATAATGAAACTTGTGTTTATAGGCGATGTGTTTGGTAAACCCGGACGCATCGCCTTACTCAATGAAATAGACAATCTTAAACAGACCTATCAGCCCGATTTCCTTGTGATGAACGCGGAAAATCTGGCTGACGGAAAGGGTCTGACCGAGAAGACAGCACGCCCTCTGTTCGAGGCTGGCATAGACGCCATGACCGGCGGTAACCACCTTTGGGACAGAGCAGAATCCTTGGATTACATCAGAAGGAATCCACGCATAATCAAGCCGATGAATTACCCCAGTGCTACACCCGGCTCAATCTATCACACTCTGGAACGCGGAGATCTCTGTCTTACCATTATCAACCTCTGCGGCCAGGTTTATATGCCTGCATGCGACTCTCCCTTTACTGCTCTGGAAAACCGCTATGAAGACTTGCTGGCTACATCCAATGCCATAATCATGGATTTCCACGCGGAATCAACCGCTGAGAAGCGCGCAATGGGATGGTTTGCTGATGGCAAGATCTCAGCAGTTTTGGGCACCCATACCCATATCCAAACCGCAGACGAAGAGATCCTCCCCGGTGGAACCGCCTATATTACAGACGTCGGAATGACAGGCTCCCACGATTCTGTCATCGGAGTGAAAAAGGATCTGATCGTAGAGAAGTTTCGCACCTCGATACCCGTAAGATACGAAGCTTCAGACCGAGGCTTGCAGATCAACGCAATCTGCCTGGAGATTGATCAGGATAGCGGAAGAGCTATCTCCATCAGCAGAATAAAGTACAATACGGAGATTTAATGGACAAGCAACTTACCGGCAAACCGGTGGCTCTGAAACTGAAAAATTTCGTTAAAAGCACTATTGAAATGGAAACACTCAAGCCCACTATGGCTTTGATCCAGCTTGGCAACGACCCCGCCTCCGAATTCTACGTGGAAAACATTATTAAGAACGGTGCAAAGCTGGGCTGCCAGATAGATCTGATTACTCTTCCAATCGACACAAATCAATCGGACCTGGCTGATCGAATACAAGAGCTCAATGAAGATGAAAATTACCATGGTATAATGATACAGAAACCACTGCCACGTCATATAGACGACACCGAGATCAACGACTTGGTATCTCCAAACAAGGATATCGACAGCCTCAATCCGGTCAATCTGGGCAAGATTATTCTGGAAGCAGATGGCTTCCTTCCCTGTACTCCTTTTGCGGTGTGGCTAATGATGCAGTATTATGGGATTGACCCTCAGGGGAAAAAGCTGGTCATCTTGGGCAGAAGCGCAGTCGTCGGCAAGCCTCTGGCAAACATCCTGCTGTGGAAAAAGCCTTTTGCCAATGCCACAGTCACGATCTGCCACAGCAAGACCAAAGATATTGAGCTAATCACGCGGGAAGCCGATATTGTGATCTCGGCAATCGGAGTTCCCCACTTCGTAAAACCGGATATGATCAGGGATGGCGCAATTTTGATTGACGTGGGTATAAACGAAGTTTCGGATGGTCTCGGTGGCACAAAATACGTCGGGGATATAGACTTTAATGGCTGTATAGACAAAGCTTTGGCTGTTACTCCTGTACCTGGTGGCGTGGGTACAGTTACTACCGCCGTCCTCATGGCCAACTTGGTCAAAGCCGCATTGGGACATAAATCCCCCAATAAAAAGATTGACGGTTTTTTCGACCTCATTTTTAATGCGTAACAGATGAATAATAGAATCCGACATTTGGGAGGAATAATGCGAGCAAAGAGTTCTAAACTCTTGATTGGCCTGATCTTTCTGCTTTTAGCATCGGTCACAATTACCGGTTGCGGCAAGTCAGGCACCAGATTCAACAACACAGCGCCCACAATCAAGATTACTTCATACGAAGGTTTTGATGACAGCGCAACATACAGCTCTCAGGATACTTTGATTTTCCAACAAAAGATCTATTGGCATGCCAATGATCCGGATGGAGTAATCGTCGGTTATGCATACCGTGTCCTGGATGCCCAAGACAATCCCATCGCAACCCCGGGAAATGCTTTCATCGATGCAGATGGATCAATCACACCTCCAAACGTGCTTAACACACACGGTGCCGGCTGGGTGATTCACTATCTTCCGGGTGCAGACACTACCGTTCCTTTGAATGATCCCGAAGCCAGACGCAGTATTTGGACTTCCCAGAAGTATGCTGTGATCAATTTCCCCGCCTCCGATGCAAATGGTAACCCGCTTCCCAAGCTTAGCACTTTTGAAGTAATCGCCATCGACAACCGCGGAGATGTCACTGCAAACGCTGCCTGGAGAAAGTTCAATTCCACTTCAAACCGCCCCGAATGTACTGTTATCACGACCAAAGGTAATCCCAATGGCGGAGCAGTGGGTAGCGGTGTGAAGCTCTCGCTCTCCATGCGTGATTCTGATCCTTTTGTTGATCCTGTTCCTTGGTATTATGAATTCAAACTTCAGAAACTCGATATGCAGGACAATGTGCTTGAGACCACCGATTGGATCAGAACCGATACCCCTAATAATCCCAAACTCAATGAGTATCTGCTTACACGCGATACTACTCCTGCACTTTCTTATGACTTTGTAAATGGAACTCAGGTTACCAAAACTCGCGTTTTGGGTAGAGCTTATGACCTCTCCGGAGTTGTTTCCGATGAGAATCAACTCTCGTCCAAGCTTCTTTTTGCAGTAAAAGACGGATTCAAACCCAAAGCTCTTATCTACGGACAGAAAGTCCATGGCGTCGGTGATAATCACTACCTTGATTATGCCTACGACGACCAAAAGACTCCCGCTGAGATTATGCCGTTTAGCGTCACCAATGGCAAAGTACGTTATGCAATCCCGATGTTCAAAGACTTTACCGGCAAAAACACTGCCGTCAATAGCAACAACTTCAAGCTCTGGGTACGCTGGGGATGGCACGGTGAGTATGGCAAGGTCCAAGCAAACGGAAATATCGACTACAACGATGTTACTCCCTATGACAAGAAAGTCGATACCGTGCTGAACTATAATGTGAGCAACTCCACCGGTAACTACTATAGCGAGATCACCCATTTTGACCTTCGTTTCAACGATCAACCCTACAACTTCCCTCCTTATGCCAATTCCATACAGGTTGACAACGACGGCACACGTTGGCTTCGCATCCCGCTCAATTCAGTCTTGGGACAAGGTATTGTGCTCAACAATCTGCCTTCCGGGCATCACAAGTTTGAGCTCCGCGTAGTGGATCTGCAAAACGTTCCCTCAGATCCCGTGACCTACGAATTTGAGCTGGTTGATCCTGTTCCCGCAGCCTCTAGAACCGGAATCCTCATCGTGGATGACGACGCTACCAGTATTGCTACTTCTCCAGAGCCTTTCACTACCGATTATTATAACGCTTTGTTCGAAGATTACTCCGGAACAAAGACTGTAGTAAGACTTCCTGATGTAAATCTCGACCGCAGAGACCGCAGATTATCATTCTCAGACCTGCAGAATTACAAGCTTGTGGTTTACCATAGCGATAATATCCAAAGCAAAGGTACTCTGTTCCAGGATTGCGATGCCATGGTGCTCTATATGCAGCATGACGGTAACTTCTTGGTATCATCCTCCTCACAGCTTTCCGGTATGATTGGTGATATGGTAACCCTCAATCAGCAATCCTTCCTGGGTGCTCTGGGAATCACCTATTCCACTACATCTGTCGCCTCTGGTGGATCTCTCACAACCAATCCTTACTTCCAGCTTGGTAAAGGCCAATTGGGATTTGGAGATGTTAATCTGAGATTGACTGCCACGGCCGAAGGCACTGATTCTTGGGTGAATTCAATTATCTCAGCCCGTCAAGGCCTGGGTTCGATCACACTCTTCAACAATATCAGTGGTGAAGCCATCTACAAGTATGGTTGCAAACCCACTACTTCAACGACCTTCCCTCCCAGCCAGGATCAATTCGACAACCTGAATGACAAGACGGTTGGCGTGCGGAATATCAATGGGGCCGGACGTGCTTATACGATTGGTTTCCCGCTTACTTACATGCAATTCAGCAATAGCAAAGCTCTTATCAATCGCATCCTTAGCGAATGTGGAATGCTTTGATATAATAATTATATTAGTTCGAGGCCGGTCAGTTTGACCGGCCTTTTTTTATCGGTCAATGCAGGATTGATATGCTTTTTTGCTGATTCTGCTTGACAGAAATTCGCCCCTTGGAGATTTGTAGCAAAGCAAACGTGCTGAAGTGGTGAAATTGGTATACACGCTAGTTTCAGGGACTAGTGAGCAATACGCTCATGGGGGTTCGAGTCCCCCCTTCAGCACCATTTTTTTGCCCGCATTTTTCCTCAATCAACAGCCATACTCATCCCACACAAACAAAAAGATTGACTAGTTTTCAATAAGACAATTTCCTTGCCCATATGAATTATATAGGATGAGCGTATGAAGAACTACACTGATCTGATCGACAAGCTGAATCTAATTCCCCACCCTGAAGGTGGCTACTATCGCAGAAACTGGCAATCTCTGCTCAGTGGAGACATCAAAGATAGCACACAAAAGGTTCTCTTTGCTGCCCGTAGCATCGGCTCTTCCATTATCTATCTGTTGCCTTCCTCGGAGGTCAGTGCCTGGCATCGCATCAGTTGTGATGAGATGTGGCATTTCTATGAAGGTAGTCCGCTCAAGATCTACACTCTGAATGCTCAGAAAGGCTTTGAAGAAATGACTCTTGGTTGTGATATCAGCGCAGGTCAGATTCCCCAGATTATCATTCATCGTCAGACCTGGTATGCTGCCGAAACCTTGGAGCCAAATTCGCATACACTCTGCGGATGCACCTTGTGGCCATCGTTCACCTATGCGGATTTTGAGATGGCGGATGTCGCCAAACTCAAAGACGAATTCCCCCGCTTTCAGGCTCAGATAGACCATATCGCCAAACGCAGCAAGTAATAGGAGCAGTACCTTGGATAAGAAAATCTTTGTCTTGGATACAAACGTCCTCATTCACAATCCCCAATCTTTGTTTTCCTTTGCAGAACATCGGGTGGTAGTACCTATTGTCGTAATTGAAGAGATAGACCAGTTTAAGAAAGGAGTCGATGAGAAGAGCCGCAATGCACGTCAAATCGGGCGTTATCTCGATTCACTAAGGCAAAACGGAAGTCTGCAGGATGGCGTAAAGACCGAACACGGCGGTACTATCCAGATCACTGTCAATAATGAAGTAACCAGTGCCGCTTCCAAGCTCTTTTTCCTGGACCGCAATGATAATCTGATCATTGGCACGGCACTCTACTTTAAAGATAAGTATCCCGATTCCATCGTAACATTGGTCTCAAAAGATGCCAATGTCCGCATCAAAGCGGATTGCGTAGGGATAAATGCGGAAAACTACGAAACTGACACCATCAAGTTTGACGAGTATTACACCGGTTGGATGTCCCAAGAGGTAGAGCCTCAGCTCTTCTCCGAGTTTGAAGAAAAACGCTTTATTGCCAATAGCTTCGGCGAACTTTACCCGAATGAATACGTACGGATCACAGACAAAAGTAATCCTTCCAAGGTAAAGAGCCTTCGCTATCATGCCGCACATAAATCTCTGTACGCGATGAATGAGTACACAGGGCAGGAGGTCTTTGGTATCAAAGCCCGCAATTTCGAGCAAGAGATGGCTCTTGACCTGCTCTTGGACGATAGCATCAAATTGGTCAGCCTTTCCGGAAAAGCCGGAACCGGCAAGACTCTATTGGCAATGGCAGCCGGCTTGCACAAGGTGGTGGAAGAAGAGAAGTATTCTCGGCTGGTGATCTCCCGCCCCATCTCCCCCATCGGTAAAGATCTGGGGTATCTGCCGGGCACCAAAGCCGATAAGTTCAATCCCTGGATGCAGCCCATCTACGATAATATGGACATCCTGCTCTCTCTGCACGACGAAAGTGGCAACAGTAAATCCAAGAAAAAGCCGAGTCTAAACGACTTTTTGGATTATGGTTTTCTCGAACTCGAACCGCTTACCTATATCCGCGGCAGAAGCCTGCCGGATCAGTTTATAATCATAGATGAAGCTCAAAACCTCACCCCGCATGAGATGAAGACTATCATCACCAGAGCCGGAGAAAACACCAAGCTTGTTCTCACCGGCGATCCCTATCAGATAGATATACCTTATCTGGATTCCCAGAGCAACGGACTCTCCGTAGCGATTGAAAAACTCAAAACCGAAGAGATTGTCGGGCACATTACTCTGGAAAAGGGCGAACGCTCCAAACTTGCCGATATGGCAGCAAAGTATTTTTAGGATCTTAGATGAATTTTCCCGATCGAAGCTGGGTCGAGATCGATCTCAGCGCTTTTCACCATAATATAAAGGAGCTAAAACGCTTCCTTAATCCCCATACAGGTTTTATCCAAATCGTCAAAGCCGATGCCTACGGGCATGGTGCTTACGAGATCGCTAAAGCCGCTCTCGATGAAGGCGCAGCACTTTTGGGAGTTGCCAATCTGGAAGAGGGAAAACTCCTCAGATTACAGGGGATCACCGCTCCGATTCTGATCCTCTCGCCCAGTCTGCCTTCTGAGATCGATGGTATTCTGGATCATTCCCTGACCTGCTCAATTTCCGAGCCTTCTTTTGCAGAAGAACTGGCCAAAGTGGCAGCGAGCAAAGGAATCACTGCAAAAGTCCACATCAAGATCGATACCGGTATGCGCAGATCCGGCAGCGATCTCCGGCAGTTTGATCAGCTTTACCGGATCGTATCATCGCTGGCAAACCTCGAGATTGAGGGCGTCTTTTCCCACTTCGCAGCAAGTGAACAGGACAGAACCTACAGCGAGCTTCAGGAGCAAGCATTCAGTGCCCTGTCGCTGCCAACTGAACCCCGATATCGCCACATCGCCAATAGCAGCGCAGTGGTCAACGGACTGGGCAG
Source organism: uncultured Candidatus Cloacimonadota bacterium (assembly GCA_964433815.1). GTDB lineage: Bacteria > Cloacimonadota > Cloacimonadia > Cloacimonadales > Cloacimonadaceae > PHBP01. Next base: position 1,460 of record CAYSSP010000037.1, on the reverse strand, counting down.
TGGCACCAATCTGGTAAGATTGGGGATTTTGTCCTATGGCATTTACACTCATCCCGATCAAGTCTCGCGAATCAATCTAAAGCCGGTGATGACTTTTAAAAGCACTCTTAGCCTGATAAAGGAAATCAAACAAGGTGAAGGCTTGGGCTATAATCTTACCTGGCATGCTCCTCGTGATGGCCGCTATGGCATTGTCCCGGTCGGTTATGCTGATGGCTACGACTATTTGTTGGGTAATAAAGCCTTGGTACAGACGCCTGTGGGGCCTTCACCCGTAATCGGCAAAGTCTCAATGGATATGATAACGATTGATCTTACAGATTTGCCCACGGTCAAAGAAGGTGATGAATTGATACTGCTGGGTGGTTCGCAAAGCGAAACCCGTGCAGAAAGCATCGCTGCGCTTTACAACGGCTCTGCATACGAGCTTTTGTGCCAGGTCGGAAGAAGAGCCCGCCGTTATTACTACAAGGATGACCAGCTCTTTAGCAGCGCACCGCTTTCCAGACGCGATTTCGTCCCGGCTGATTTTTCTGATAACAAACTGAGCTCGATTATTGAAGCTGCAGTGTCTCAGAGACTGGGCAGCGATGAGATAGGCGCGCTTGTCTATCAGGAAATGCTTGCCAAGCTCTTCTTTGATAAAGATCAAAACATCCACTATCGAAAGGGATTTCATCATACGATCAAATTGATCGATGGTGATGACCCGGCATTTTTCGAGGTGCAAACCACTCTTAGCTACAGCAAAGTGCTCGATAATGATTATTTCATTGTTGCCTGTGCGCAAAGCGAAGAGGTCCTGCAGGCATACTTCAAAAGACCGGATGTCGAGTATCGCTGGCTAATGGATGATAATTTCGAGCTGAGTCCCAATAGGTTTTCGATCAGTTCCATCAAAGTCGATGGCATCGAGCTCGAAACTGATATAAGGCAAGCTCCCGATTGTCTGGAAATCAGATGTTCGCATCCTACGCTCCGGGAGCTTGTGGGGTCGCAGCAGGATTTCGTAATCAATACTCGCACCTTTTACCCCAGAAATTCGCATCAGCTTAGTGTCTTCATTACAGAACCCACCCAAGGAGTATCGATCTCTTTGGAAACTCCGGCTTGTATCCAAAACGTTGAATCCATCCCCATTTACTCGGGACAAAATAAGTACCCGGCCATCACTAGGCATGGTTCATTGATTCAAGTTGAGACCAATCCTGAGCAGTGGATATTCCCGATGAGCGGTGTGGTTTTCGCCTACTGATTCCTGCTGCTTGATAGGATGCTTGTAGCCTGCTTCTATCCTGCTTGAATCCTGCATGGCGAAGCAAGATATAGCTGTCTTACAATGACTTAGCAGCGTTTCATCCAAAGAGAGCGCTAAGGGGAAGACAGCGAGAAGGTTAGAACTTTGAAAGACCTTTGCACATAATAACGAGAAAGTAGGAGGTTGGAGGTAGTATCTTGCA
>CAYSSP010000036.1:0-25459 GCA_964433815.1 uncultured Candidatus Cloacimonadota bacterium | reverse complement strand
CAAACTGGTGGTGGGCACCAAAGCCCGCATCCTCTATGCCGATGAAGAAGGCAGAGTAAGGATTGCGCTCAAGTTTAACGAGATGGTTCGCAACGGTGAGATCGGGCCGGTAATGCTTGGCAGAGATCACCACGATGTATCCGGGACTGATTCACCCTTCCGCGAGACCGCCAATATCCGCGATGGATCAAACGTTATGGCAGATATGGCTACTCATTGCTTTGCAGGTAACGTAGCACGGGGGATGAGCCTTGTGGTATTATCCAATGGCGGCGGAGTCGGCATAGGAAGATCCATAAACGGTGGCAATGGCATCGTGCTGGATGGAAGTAAACGCATGGATGAAGTCGTAAAGAGTGCTTTGTCCTGGGATGTGATGGGGGGAGTTGCCAGACGCAACTGGGCAAGGAATCCCAATGCAGAGGTAACCGTGAAAGAATGGAATCAAAAACATCAATACGAGGGACATATTACCGAGCCCGAAGCTATAGATGAAGACTGGCTGGATAGCATTATAGAAGCCTGAAGGAGTTAAGAATATGCTGAGCCAACTGATCAAGGCAATGAAGGCGGAAGGAATTCCGGATGCCGTAATCAGAACATTCAGTCATTATTATGGACTATTGCAGTCCGGCGAGAAAGGTATGATGCCGGACTCTGAGATAGCACCGCCTTCCAAAGACAATCTTGTATCCTATGAGGATATCAGGGACAAAGCCAGAGCAGAACTTTTGAAGAGCACTGTGGTGATCAAGCTCAATGGCGGTCTCGGCACTTCCATGGGCTTGTCACGTGCCAAATCACTGCTTCCCGTGAAAGGCAATATGAACTTCCTGGATATCATCACCCGGCAGGTACTGACCCTTAGATCGCAGACCGGATATGATATATTGCTATTACTGATGAATAGCTATGTAACCGATGCCGACAGTTTGAACTATCTCTCAAAGTACCCGGACCTGGCGAAGCAGGATCTGCCGCTCAGCTTTATTCAAAACAAGTTTCCCCGGGTGAGGCAGGATAACCTGAAGATCTTTGAAGCCGATAACAAGGATAAGATCTGGAATCCTCCGGGTCACGGAGATCTATACGCAGCAATCAGCAACAACAACCTTTTGGATAGACTGATCGACAAGGGTTACCGCTATGCCTTTGTATCAAATTCGGATAATCTGGGAGCAACTGTCGATACTGCTATCCCTGCCTATATGGAAGCGAACGGCGTTCAGTTTTTGATGGAAGTATGTGAGCGTAGCCAGATAGATAAGAAAGGCGGACATCTCTGCGAAGACAAGAGGGGACAATTGATGCTGAGAGAAGTTGCTCAGTGTCCTCCGGAAGATATGGACAAGTTCCAGGATATTGAGCTGTATCAGTATTTCAATACCAATAATCTCTGGATCGATCTAAAGGCTTTGCAATGGATGCTGATCTCCGGAGAGGGAATGCTGACACTGCCTTTGATTATCAATCCGAAGATAGTGGACGATACCCCGGTATATCAATTAGAGACTGCCATGGGAGCGGCGATCAGCGTCTTTAACAACTCCAAAGCCTTGGTAGTGCCCCGGCAGAGATTTGCTCCGGTCAAGAAGACCAACGACCTGCTTACAATATGGTCTGATCTCTACGAACTGAATGACCAGTATCAACTGATCCTAAAGCGCGGACTATCTGTCGTGCCAAAGATCGAGCTGGACGATAGATATTATGCGGGCTTGGAGCAGATGCAATCAAGATTTGCAGCCGTACCATCGCTCTATGCCTGTAAAGAACTCAAGATTGAGGGAGATGTGAGCTTCGGGGATGAGGTTGTTTGTGAAGGGAGAGTGCATATCAAGGCCTCTCAGCCTACACTTATCAAGAATAGATTTTTAACGGGTGAAATCAGCTATTAAAGGAGTATAAGATGGTCTCCAAAGCAGTCAAGATCAGGCTGGGCATATTCATGGTGATAGGCCTGACCCTGATCGTTCTGTTTGTGGCACTGGTTGCGGGAAACCGCTTGGTCCAAAAGCGAGATATCTACTTTGTAGAGTTCGAGAACTACTCGGTTGCCGGATTGCAGGTAGGCGGAGCAGTGAACTATCAGGGCATCAAGGTAGGCAGAGTAGATGATATCAAGATCAATCCCAAGGATGTTACAAAGATAATCTTGACTCTGTCATTGGACCATGGCACCCCTATCAAGGAAGATACCGAAGCCATTCTTGTCTATGTCGGAATTACCGGAGTGAAGGCAGTGGAGCTGAGAGGTGGCACAAATGAGGCCCGCTTGCTGAAGACAAATGCCTACATCAAGGTAGGTAGCTCGGCAATAGATGATGTGGCGGATCGAGCTATGTCCATCGCGGAAAAGGTCGATCAGATTGCCTCGAACTTGGCGGCGCTTACGGATGAGGAAAACCGTAGAAATATTGCTGAGATACTCAGACAGTCCAGTCTGCTGATAGAAGATACCCGTAACAACTTGAGTACAACCATTAGCTCTATTGCACAGCTTTCCGATAATGCGGTGAAGATCACCAGCGATGCCAGCTCAAAGCTGGACGAGATCAGTGATAATCTAAACCGGAATATGAATGAGCTTACAAATACGACAACCAGAAATTTGGATCAGATATCGCTGGCAGCGACCAGTAATCTTGATAGCATTGGGCTGACCACCAAGAATAGTATCCAGAGTCTGACCGGAAATCTAAACCGGGATTTGGAGACTCTGACGACAAGCCTCAATACGGCTATCAATGATATCAACCAACAGACTACAGCCCTGCTGAGGGATACTCAATACAATATCAATGCAGTGGGCTCAAACAGCAACGAAATGATCCTGACTACAACCCGGGAGATTACTCAGCTAAGCGTAAACCTCAATCAGTCTGTGGAGAGAATCAATCAGTTGATAGGATCAAGCGAATTTGACAGGATATTGGCAAATGTGGCGAGTCTTTCTGATCAGCTTGCCACTCTTGAGACCAGAGGCTTGATGCAGGAGCTTAGCACCACTATTGCCAGAGCCGGCAGCTTGATAGGCAATCTGGACAGGACTCTGATCCGCAGCCGGTCAAACCTTTATGAGACCTTGGAATCCCTGAGGGAAGCATCGGAAAACCTAAACGACTTTTCCAAGCAGATCTCCGATCAACCCTCTATACTTCTGAGAGGTAACTAATGTATAAATCATACCGGATTCTTTATCTTACATCCCTAAGCGTATTACTGGGCTCAATGTTGCTTCTGAGCGGTTGCTTTTCGCGTTCCACCAGACGCAGCACAAATTACTATGTCCTGGATTATCTCTCTGCAACCGAAAGGGCTAATCTAAGGCAGAGCTCCGTAAAACCTGTCTCGATGGAAGTGTGGGATACCAACGTTGCTAGGGCCTACAGCCGCAACCAGATGGTGATCAAGGAGAATAACTTCCGTATCAGATATATGCCATACGACGTCTGGGCAACCCGGCTATCTGACGCAATACCAAATCTCATTGTTCAAAGGATGAGAGCTTACAATATCTTTCAGAAGGTTGATCGTGACGTTGGAGCGCAGAATCCAAACTATTACTTGGAGACAAATCTGCTCAATTTGGAGAAGGTCTCCGGAAAGATCCCCAAAGCATATCTGAGGATGGAATTTTATCTGCGTGACAGCGCTACTCAGCGCATACTGCTTACTCACAAAGCAGAGTCTTATAAACTTCTCACTGATCAATCGATGGTCTATCTGGTGCAGACCTACAACGAGATGATCATGGAAGAGACGGATATTTTTGCTGCCAGGACGATTATGATGCTTAATGGCAGGGAGATCTTTGAGGCTCGACAGCGCACCAGTGATAATCCAGTGGAGCAATTCTATCTGGAGAGAATCAATGCTCCCAAAGCATCTTATGACTTTGGCGAGCTTTACTTGAACCTCACCAGTCCAGAGCATTCTGAGATGTATTACTTTGTCTCAGAGCTTGATAGTACAGGCTATGTAATAGATCGCTTCAGTGGAATATATAATCAGCCAATGTCACTCGAGCCTGGGGAATACTTGGTGACGGTGGGCGAGAACCAAGATATCGATATCCCTGTTGTGATCCGTCCCCGCATGCGCACGGTTGTAGATAACAGCAAATGGTCAGAGCTGCAGATTATGATTCTTGATCCCAGCCAGAACAGAGTCAGATTGGGATATGATCTCTACACCAAGGAAGAAAGCGAACTGGGATATGAACTCTATAGCCAGGGATACAGCCTTAGTGAGGATGAGGTGGGAGAATCGGAGAGACTCTGGGTATTGCCTCCCGGGCATTACATGATCAAGCTGGGTGGAGGTTCTTGGACAGACTTACGTGATTTCACTACATTGAACTTGGAGGCAGGTAAGTCTCAGGTTTTGACGATTGTGGTAGATCCCTCAGGTGAAAGAAATTTCATGCTGGGAGCCGGTGTGTTGGGTGATGAAAGCATCATCAGCCGAGGTACCAGAATACACAGAGGGGCTGTCCATACCAATATCAGCCTGAGCCAAAAGAATTCTACTGCCCAGGAAGAGCCTATAAACAGCTTTAACCTGGCTGCTCAGTTCGATAATACTCTCAAGCTTGAGGAGCGCTACTTTGATTACTCTTTAAAGAGCTTGTACGACCTTGGTATGAATCTATCCACGGGCAGTGATTTTCGCATCTCTCAAGATGATATGTCTCTCAAGAATACTCTGCTCTACACCCCGATTATTCAGAACAGGTTCTTCAGAAATTTCGGTTTGTATGGCAGAGGGGATCTCAATACCCATTTCTTCGATGAGCATCTGTACTTTAGCAGCCCTCGTAACATCATAATGATAGATAGCAAGGGCGACACGCTGATGATAGATGAAGATCAAACAAGCATACGTTCACATATCGCTCTCTTCCCGCTCAGGATCAAGGAAGGTGTGGGTATTACCTATCGCTTTGTCTTTAGTCCAAACGTAACTGTGGGCATCAGAGGCGGATACGGTTGGCAACAGGAATACAACAAACGGTCCTTTACCTTCGATCGAGTCTGCACCACTTATTGCGATACACTCGATTACGATATCTATAGGGAAGCCCCGGATAGCTTTGCCAAAGGCATTGAGAGTACAATCATCTTCTCAGCGCTCAACCTTTTCCGTTTCTTGAGCATCAATTCCACTCTGGATGTCCTGTTTCCGATGGGAGGAGTGGACAATTCCACCAAGTTTGAAAGCGAGAATCGCTTCAATATACGTTTGTTCAGGAATATCTCGATAGATATCAAGGCAAACCTGCTTTACGACAAATCCACCAAAGACTACTTGCTGTATGATTACAGCTCATTCCTGAGGTTATCGCTGTTCTACTGATATGGCTGAGATCAAGCTAAACGGCTCTATCTTGCAGATTACGGGAGATCTGACCGCTGACACGGTTCAGGAGATATCCCTTCAGGCGAAACGCGCTTGTAAGGCCTGCAAACTGAATAAACTTGATTTGAGCGGATTAGAGAGTCTGGACTCTGCAGGAGTAGCCCTGATCGATGAACTTCAGGTCAAGCTGGGAGGTGATAGTAGCTTAATCCTGATTGAGGGGCTTAGCGAGTTTCATCAATCCATCTACGAGACCTTTTCGTCATTAAAGCTGCCAAAGAGCGTGCCGGATGCCAAGCCCGGATTACTTGAACGTCTGGGCAATTCTTTGATTGAGAGAGCTAAATCCACGTATGAGGTCTTGCTCTTATCGTCCGAAGTCTTCTATTGGTCGATAATAGGAATCATAAACCGAAAGGCGGCACGAAAGGGATCACTTGTCCAACAGGCATATCTATTGGGCTCTACTGCTTTCCCGATAATTGCACTGTTATCCTTTATTATTGGCTTCATCCTGTCTTTGCAATCAGGAATCCAGCTCAGGACTTTCGGAGCAAACATCTTTCTCGCAGATCTCTTGTCATTTACCATGGTAAGGGAGATGGGACCCCTCATTACAGCTATCATAGTAGCAGGTCGCAGCGGTAGCGCCATAGCCTCCGAGATTGCCACTATGAAAGTCACAGAAGAGCTTGATGCTCTTCGGGTGATGGCTCTTAATCCTATCCGCTATACGGTCGTACCCAAAATGCACGCGATAACTATCGTTATGCCTGTATTGGTAATGTTCTCCATCCTATTCGGCATGATTGGGGGTGCCTTTATCGGGCTTGGTTATCTCGACATGAGCTTCAAGACCTTCTTCTCCAGAAGTATCGAAGTGATCTACTTAAAAGATATCATTATCACTTTCGCCAAGTCCACCGTTTTCGCTTGGGCGATAGTGATCATTGGCTCGTTTTATGGATTTCAGGTGCGTGGTGGGGCAGAAGGGGTGGGCCGAGCCACCACAATGTCTGTGGTTAGCTCCATCTTCACAGTCATAGTAATAGACGCCATATTTAGCTTGTTGTATATATGAAAGAGATTATCGATCCGATCATTCAAGTGCGCAATCTGGAAGCCAGATACGGCGAAACGACTATCCTAAAGGATATCGATATAGATATATACCCAAATCAGGTTACAGTGATCCTGGGTGGCAGCGGCTGCGGGAAAACTACCTTAATGCGCAACATTCTACGCTTGGAAGAGCCCTTCCAAGGCTCTGTTAAGTATTGGGGAGAAGAAGTTCTGGGTATGGAAGAGCCTGAGTTCAACAAGATCCTGCTCAAAACCGGAGTGCTATTCCAAAACGGTGCTCTCCTCAATTCCATCCCTGTTTACGATAACGTCTCCATACCTCTGGAGCAGCATACCAAGCTGGACCGTTCAATCCGCGACAGGATGATACGCGTCAAGCTTTCTTTGGTCCATCTCGAACATGCCATCCACTTATTGCCTTCCGAGCTATCTGGTGGAATGAAGAAACGCGCAGCGCTGGCAAGAGCAATCATAATGGATCCTGATATCTTGTTTTGTGACGAGCCTTCTGCAGGGCTTGATCCCCAGACAACGGCAAGCCTCGATGAACTGCTGCTCGATCTGAAAGAACAGCTCAAGATGACTATGGTTATAGTTACCCACGAACTTGCATCTATTCATCGCATTGCAGATCGTATCATCTTTTTGGAAGCAGGATCGCTGCTCTTCCAAGGCAACCTGGCTGAAGCTATGAATGCCGGCATTCCACAGATCACAAAGTTCTTTGAGGTCGGGAAGTTCTGATGCCAAATCTCTCGATCATTGCTGCTCTTGACCGTAACCGACTGATTGGGATGGATAACAAACTACCTTGGCGGATACCTGAAGACCTTGCATATTTCCGTGCCAAGACGCTAAACCATACAGTAATCATGGGCCGTAAAACCTGGTTATCCCTGGGCAGAGCTCTTGACCTGAGAACAAACATAGTATTGACCAGAGATCACAGCTTGAGTTATCCTGGTATTGTTGTCGTCCACGATATTGCTGAACTCGATAATTATCTCGAAGAAGAAGAGAATTTCGTTATCGGTGGAGCCAGTATCTTCAAGCAGTTCCTCCCTCTGGCTAACAGGCTCTTTCTTACCAGAATAGATGCAGAATTCATCGGCGATACTCATTTTCCGGATTACAATGAAGAAGATTGGGAACTGGACTACTTTGAACAGAAGACCAGTTCCAACGGTTATATGATTAGTTTCAACGAATACAAACGAATCCAAAAAGGAGGCTCAAATGCTTAGCTTAGCCGAAGACTTAATCCTACTCGCACTGGATGACGAGACAGGAACCTTCTACCGTCTTACAGATATCAATTTTAGCCTGGCGCTGGTGGGAGCGCTCTTTATGGATTTGGCAATCAGGGGTAGAATCGACATCGATGCCCAGAATCTGTTTGTAGTATCCCGGGAAGAAACCGGTGATCCTATGCTGGATAAAACCCTGGAGCTGATTTCCAGCCCCGAATGCAACTGCAATACCACGGATCTGATCCGTAATGTTTACAATGCCATACCGGGACTCAAAGAGAGCTTGCTCCAAAGCCTGTTTACCAAAGGCATAGTGGAACAAAAAGACGAGAAAATACTCTGGCTCTTCAAACATCGCCGCTATCCTGTGATCGATGACAAGGAAGAACAGGAAGTCCTGAGCCGCATCCGGTCCTCAGTCTTGGAGGAACGCAATCCGGATTCCAGAGATATCGTCTTGATCGCGTTGTTGGGTGTCTGTGATCTACTTGAAATGATCTTTACAAGAGAAGAGCTCAACACGCATAGAGAACGTATTGAGCTCCTCAAATCGATGGATCTGATCTCTCACGCGGTCAACAAGATCATTGCCGAGATCCAGATGATGATCGCATCATCCTATATCGCCTAAGAGATATAGTTCAATATCTTATTCGCTTTTTCTATAAAGGCTTGCAGCTCTTTTCCGCTGAAGGGCTTCTGTTCCAGCAACGACAGATCGTGCAGGTAGCCACAAAGCGTCTTTACTTCTTCGGTCTTTCCTGAAGCATCCAGTTCCAAGACCTTCTTTACTATGGGGCTTTCCTGGTTTACGACCAGTGTGTGATGCTTTAGCATATCGCCACTATCCTGTCTCCTGAGCATATCCATATCATGCCAACGACGCATGAACTCGTTGAAGACTATCATAGATGGGATTTGCTCGCTCTTCAAGCTCTTTACTTCAATCTTCAGTTCACTGTAGATATGATCCCAGAGCTCTTTCATAGCCTCTTCACCCAGTTCTTCTCTTTGAGCCAGGGGAATGCTGTAGGGATCTATCTTGGAGCTCTCGCCATCCTGAACAATATAGGGAGTGAGGATAGTCGCAGCCTGAGGATACTTCTTCAGATACTCTTTATAGCTTTCCTGGCTGAATGATGCACTAAGCCCCGGATTGAGCGCTCTATTGAAGATTTCCTTCAGTTTTTCGCCATCGGTACGGTTCTCTCTATCCACCAGCTCGGTCTTATCCTGATTCACCAGCAGGTCATTGATCTCCGAATCCACTCTTACAAACTCGATCTTCTCAAGCTTCTGCTCCAAATGTTGATAGAGATGCGTATCAAGGGGAGTATTCTGATAGATCACTTCCAGTCCCTGCTCTTTCATCAGGTTCAAGTAACTAATCTGGGTATCTTCGCTGGAGGCATACCAGATTCTGGTCTTATCTTCGCTTGCCTGATTTCTGGCTTTGTATTCCTCGATCGTTAGGTAGTCACCTGAAGCTGTCTTGAAGATTACGATATCTTTCATCGCATTGGAGAAATCTTCATCTCTCAGGATGCCATATTTGATGAAGGGGCTTACATCTTCCCAATACTCTTCATATTTCTTGCGGTCTTCCTTAAAGGTCTCGTTGAAGTGGTCAGCCACCTTTTTGATGATGTACTTGCTGATCTTTTGCACTTGCTTGTCATTCTGCAGGAAGCTGCGTGAGACATTCAAAGGAATATCGGGGATATCGATTCCACCCTTTAGCAGGAGCAAAAAGTCCGGGACCAGATCTTCCAGGTTCTCAGCCACAAAGACGTTATTGCAAAACAATCTAACCTGACCCTTGTAAAACTCGGTATCGTTACGTAGCTTGGGGAAGTAGAGGATGCCTTTGAGGTTAAAGGGGAAATCGACATTGAGATGAATCCAAAAGACCGGATCGAGATAGTCGTGGAACATCTTTTGATAGAATTCCTTGTATTCCTCAGGCTTCACATCGGTAGGCTTGCGGTTCCAGAGAGCTTCCTTCTGGTTGATCTCTTTGCCTTCAAACAGGATGGGATAAGGCATAAAGTTGCAATACTTCTCGAGAATTTCCCTGATCTTGGCTTCGTCGTTGTACTCTTCTGACTCCTCATTGAGATGTATTGTGATGGTCGTCCCGACTTCCTTGCGCTTTCCTTTGCTCAGCTTGTAGTCGGTGCTGCCATCACATTCCCAAAAGGCTGCTTGTGAATCCGGTGCAAAGGAAAGTGAATCTATCGTTACCTTCTCTGCTACCATAAAGGAGGAGTAAAAGCCCAGTCCGAAGTGACCGATGATATTGGTTTGAACGTCTTTGAACTTGTTGATAAATTCCTCGGCTCCCGAAAAAGCGATCTGATTGATATACTTGCGAATCTCTTCTTCGGTCATACCGATACCGCTATCGATCACTTCCAATATCTTCTTTTTCTTATCTAGCTTGATCTCAATCTTCATATCCTCAGATTTGAAGTTCTCATCAGCATACTTTCTCTTATTGATCGCATCCACAGAGTTTGAGACCAATTCCCTCAAGAAGATATCATGCTGCGAATAAAGCCACTTCTTGATTATCGGAAAGATGTTCTCAGTATGGATGCTGAGGGTTCCTGTTTCAACTTTCTTTTCTGCCATTTCTTGCTTTCTCCTTACAAAATCATATTCTGGAGATAATTTATACGAGCTTGCAGCGCTGTCAAGCAGAAACTTAGCAGACGATTATTGTGACTGCTAATGTAGCACGAAACCTCAGACTTGACAGGATACAGCCGTTACCGCTAATGAACACATGTCAGTTTACCATGCATAAGGGATGGAATATGGATCTAAGACTCAGACTTGAAGAAGCAGCGGATTATCTCATTGTTGAGGAGATCACGCGGGATGCCTTTTGGGATCAGCACGTACCGGGCTGTGACGAGCATTACCTGGCTCATAAGCTAAGGACATCACCGGATTTCATACCTGAGCTGGACTTCGTGGCATTGATACAAGAAGACGAAAAGGACTGGCAGCTTGCCGGCAATATCATGTACACCACAGCTACGATCAGGACTCCTGAAGGGGATATGGAGGGGATAATCAGTTTTGGTCCTCTCAGCGTAGCTCCGGTTCACCAGAAAAAGGGTATTGGAGCAGCACTTGTGCGTCATACCATAGATATGGCCACCCGCTTGAATTACTCAGCAATCCTCATCTATGGAGATCCCATGTACTACTCTCGATTTGGCTTTGTCGCCGCGGAGCGATATGGAATCAGGACGAAGGATGCTTACTATTCACCTGCGCTACAGGCTTTGGAACTGATCCCCGGATCGCTTTCCAACGCAGCCGGACTCTTTATCGAATCTGAATCCTACCTCATAGATTCCGAGGCAGCAGAGCAGTTTGACAAGCAATTTCAGCCACGGGTAAAGGGTTTCAAGCCCTCTCAGCTCCGCTTTCAGGAGCTTTTGGCACAATCACACACCTAAACGGGAGTAACAATGAAGAAAGAAAAGGACTATAGCTCCTTCCCCAATCGCATCAGTCTTGACGTTGACCTCCTCCATGCTCCGGAGTATCCCGGCTCGGCTTTCCTGGTCTTTGATTTCGATCCTGAGAAGATCTTTGGCACAAAAGCCAGAGTGCCTGTGGTGATTACCATCGATGGGATCAAATTCAAACGCTATATTGCCCGTTACGCCGGGGAATTGATGATGGTATTCAATGCGGAACTCAGGGAAAAGACCGGTTACAAAGCCGGAGATCGTGTACATATGTTGATCGAGAGAGATTTTGAACCTCGTGTCGTGGAACTACCAGAAGATGTGGAAACTGCTCTAAACGAAGCGGGAGTGATGGAGGTCTGGAAATCCTGGTCATATTCACATCAGAACGAAGATATGGCTTGGATCAACGAGGCAAAAAAGCCTGAAACACGTGCCAAACGTATTGCCAAGCTGGTGGAAGTACTATCAACTAAGGGTAAATAGCTGTTCTGAAGCTACTTTTCCATTCTTAGGGTGCTCCTTAACAGAAGGCTCACCCAAAGCTCGATCTATAAACTCTCCCTCCTATCTCTTTCGATTCTCTCACAAAGTGGGAGAATCGTGAGAGAAACCACAGAGAAATGTTGCATCAAGGCTAAGTAGAGCTCCCAAGTATAGCGCTCCCATTGACAGGATGCTTGTAGCCTGCATGCATTCTGCTTGAATCCTGCATGAACATCCATCAAGCGACTGGGGAACAATGCTTTAGGAATGTATCATTGAATGGGGAGGTCTAAGGGAATGGCTTGGAATAGCTTAGCTAAGGCAAACTGCGTAGTCGGTAATACCCTCTTGGATCAATTGACGCAGCTCTGCACTGTCTTTAGCTTGATTTACCTTTCTGCGTAGCTCTGCTCCACCGTTTAAGCCCTTGGTATAGTGACAGATCTGAGAACGCATCTCGCGTACAACTACGTGCTCCGGCTTGTGCTGCAGAGCATAATCGATGTGGGCAAGGACGGCTGCCTTGAGCTGATCGATGGTGATAGAGCCGTAAGTATTACCTGCTTGCAGTTCTTTGGTCTGCTCAAAGATCCAGGGTCTGCCCAGAGCACCACGCCCGATCATAATGCTGTCGCAAACAGTCTCTTTATACATCTGCATCGCTAATTCCGGGGTACTGATATCCCCATTGCCAATCAGGGGTATCTGTAATTGCTGCTTCAAGAGCTTGATATGTTCCCAATTGGATTTACCGGAGAACATCTGTTTCTGAGTTCGGGGATGCAAGCAGAGGAAATCAGCTCCACTATCCTGCATCAAGAATCCGAAATCCAAGTAGTTCAGCGAGCTATTGTCCCATCCGGAGCGGAATTTGACCGAGAGAGGAATGGTATCACCCAGGGCGCGTTTGCACTCTTTTACAATATGGGATGCTATCTCAGGATTACGCATCAAAGCGCTTCCGGCGCCGCGTTTTACCACTTTCTTCACCGGACAACCCATATTGATATCAATAAAGTCAGGTGAAAAGCGCAGGCAAAACTCAGCCGCTTGTGCCATGATCAAAGCGTTTGAGCCGAATATCTGGATTCCGAAGGGACGTTCAGACTCCGTAAAGAGCAGATAATCAATAGTTTTGCGGGAGTCACGGATGAGTCCGTCGGCAGAAACCATCTCGCTCACCAATACATCAACGCCCCAATCTTTGGCTGTTCTGCGGAAGCCTTGATCGGTGTAACCTGCCAAAGGAGCAAGCCAGAGCTTCTTGTCAATCAGATGAGATAGATCGTGCACTATAAACTACTGCTTTTGATAGAGCTTCTTAAGCGCTTCTATATCAACGCTATCGATCTGGTCTTCTTTCATATATTGCTTGGCAAAATCGAGGTAGAGTCCGGAATCCATAAAGAAATCCAGCAGGTCTTGATCCAGATCACCGTCTTTGACGCAGAATGCCATGATCTTCAGCGATTCACTGAGGGTTTTGGCTTTCTTGTAAGGACGATCAGCGGCAGTAAGTGCTTCGAAGATATCGGCTACGGCTATGATGCGGGATTGTAGGGGAAGATCATCTGCGGTGAGTCCTTTGGGATAGCCTTTGCCGTTGAGTTTTTCGTGGTGGGTAGAGGCATAGAAAGCCACGTTTTTGTATTTCTTGGGGAAGCTGAGCTGAGAAAGCATATCCCAAGTGACCGAAACATGTGCGCTCATCTGCTTCATTTCATCGCTGGTAAGGGTACCTCTGCGTATCTGGAGATTTACTGTTTCGTTTTCCGATAACAGGATATAGTCTTTGTCTTGATAGCTGAGTTTGATCGAAGCGATCTTGGCAACCCGCTCCAGATCAGCATCGGGGACAAACTCCCCGCCGAAATTGAGCCGGCTGATAAACTGAAAAGCATCGTCCAGCCATGTGTGTACAGACTGTGAATCGAGCTCATCGCCGAACACTTCTTTAATCAACTGATCCAGAACACTAGGTTCAAGTGACTTTTGCATCAGCTCCAAGACAAGATGCATCATCTCAAAGCGTTTGGAAACCAGATCGATACGATCCATAATGGTCTCCAGTTTGGTACTCTTATCCATTATGAATTCAGGTGTTATGATCTTTCCTACATCATGCATCCAGCCGGCCATCGAGAGCTCTTTGAGCTGGTCGTCTGTAAACTTTAGATCCTTGAAATATCCGCTATCGGAAGCATTCAGTTTTGCCGCGATCATATCAGTAAGCATGGCTACTCGCATTATGTGATCCGAAGAGTACTTGCTCTTGCGCTCGATACCGGTGGCAATGGAGCGCATAAACTGCATTAACAAGCTTTCCAAGTCGTCTATCAGTTTTCTGTTTGACAAGGCGATAGCGGCTTGGGAGGCGAGAGAATTGAGCATCGTTTTGTGGTCTTCGGAAAAGCCAATGATATTACCATCTTTATCCATGGCGTTGATGATCTGGATTACGCCAAGTACTTCATCTTCATGGTTTTTAAGAGGGATGGTAAGCATGGATTTGGACCGGTAATCATGGTCTTTATCGGCCTTCTTGGTTCCGGAGACGTCAAATTCCTCTTGTATATAGACATCGTCAAAACAGAGGCTGCGTTTCAGGTGATATACATTGGTGACGATATTGGAAAGTCTGGGATTGCCATTCTCGTCATAAAGCGGGATAGAAGGCCAGCCAACCGGGCCGCGTACACCCCCCAGGCGCAGTTTCATCGTTCCGTTGAAGAGCACTTCGAAATCAAGGTACTTCTTGTCTTCGGAGACCTGGTAAATCGTAGCTCCATCGGCATTGGTAAATTCAACCGCTTCTTCCAGCATCATATCCCAGATCTTGTGAAGATCAGTTTCGGAGGAGAGTGATTCACCAATGCGGGTCAAGCGATTGATATGCGCCACTTGATTTTCGGCAAGCGCAGTGATGCTCTGCACCACACGGTTTAACATATTATTGATTTCAGGATTTGAACTAAATTGGTAGATCATATCTTGACCCCCTAGATTTTGCGGAAGAGCATATAGTTTGGCTTGTACCCGAGGCGAAGTTGTTCGCGCTCAAACCAAGTAACCACGTGCTCGTCCAATATGGGTTGCTCCTGCATTGGATTGTCATAAATCGACTGGAAGAATGGGCTCTGAAGAAACTCATCAACAATCCAATTGGCATATTCTTCATGATCGGTAGAGACTTGTACAAAAGCACCGGGCACTAAGATTTGGGAAAGTGATTTCAGAAAATCTTGCTGGATCAGACGGCGTTTGTGGTGCTTCTTTTTGGGCCAGGGATCAGGATGCTGGATAAATGCTCCGCTCACAGATTCTGCCCTCAAGATTTCAATGATTCTGCTATCCACCAAGCGCTCCACCAAGCGAACATTGGGGTGCTTTTCCGGATTTAGTTTTTTCAAGCAGTTGCTAATGCGCTTTCCGCGTACCTCAAAGCCAATAAAATTCCATTCAGGATGATAGAGCGGATATCCGGAGATAAATTCACCCTTGCCGCTGCCAACCTCTATGTAAAGAGGATTATCGTTGCCAAAGACCTTGATTGGATCAATCGGATCTTCGGCTGTGTCCAGCAGAAAGAAGGGGGCATCAGAGAGCATCATCATCCTCATCTTCGATTTCGTCATTCAGAATCTTTTGACGTCTCTCTTCACGCAGCTTCCTCATCTCTCTTCCTGTAATAAACATATCGGCTACTGAAAGACCCAATGCGACAAAGATGAAGAGCAGTAATGAACTAACAAAGCGGTTTACCCAAAAGCCTTGCGGTACATCAATAGCCATGGCAAGATATTGCAGACGGAAGTAGATTGCCAGGAGCATCGCTGATACCAAGGCAAAGATAAAGGTTCTGAAACGAAGGAAGATGCGATTGTAAAATACATAGATCAGAGCTCCCAAAACCGGTAGTGAGAAGGTTAACATCGGGAGGAAGAGCTTGAAGACGGATGAAGTCTCGCCTGTCAGGTTGCGGATCAGTACAGAGTAAACAAGGGGTGTTACGATTGCAACCAGCATAGCCGGGAATCGCTTCTGCCAAAAAACTAAAAAAGCCAGTATTCCGATAAGCAGGCTGACTCCCATATATACTTCAAACAGACCTATCCCACTGCCTGGGCTTGCTCCAAAGAAGCGGTCTGTGCCATCGCTCAGGTAGATTCCGCCCAAGAGGCTGAACAGAATCGGAAGAGCAATAATCAGTAGCATTTCGAGTTTGAACGAGCGTTCTTCCATCTTGATCCTCGTAGATTTATATTGACTAATATCCTTATTACAAAAATCTCCGACTATGTCAGAATGTCAATAATTATCATTTACGGAGATAGATTTATGCTCAGCATTGTGCGTTCCCTCAGACAAAAACTGGCTCGGACCAAGAGCGGCTTCCTTGGAAAGATCGCAGAGGCGATCAAACTGCGAGGGAAGGTCGATGAAGAATTGATGGAAGAGATAGAGGATATCCTTCTGAGGTGTGATACCGGTGTCGAAATGAGCCAGTATATCATCGAAAAGCTCCAGGAGCAGATCCGATTTGAGCAAATCACAGAAGTTGAGAGAGTGCAGGAAGTACTCCAAGACATCATGAAAGAGATTCTGCTCAAAGACTACCAAGAGACCGAAGACATCCTGCAGATGATTGATCGAAAGCCTTATGTGATAGTGTTTGTGGGCGTGAATGGAGTGGGGAAGACCACCTCTATCGCCAAGATAGCCAATAAGCTCGGCAAAGCTGGAAAGAAGGTCTTGATCATAGCAGGTGATACCTGGAGAGCCGCTGCCATAGAACAACTCGGGATCTGGGCAGAACGGAGCGGAGCACAGATCATCAAGAGCCAGCAAAATGCTGACCCTGCTGCCATCATTTACGATGGTATCAATTCAGCTTTATCAAAGGATTTCGATGTTGTACTTATCGATACAGCCGGGAGACAACATACCAAGGATAAATTGATGAAAGAACTGGAGAAGATAGATAGGACTATAAAGAAACTCATCCCCGAGGCACCGCATCAAGCCCTGCTGGTGGTTGATTCCACAACAGGCCAGAATGCTATATCCCAAGCAGTGCACTTCAACGACGTGATGAAGCTAAGCGGGATTATCCTATCTAAGTTTG
Source organism: uncultured Candidatus Cloacimonadota bacterium (assembly GCA_964433815.1). Lineage (GTDB taxonomy): Bacteria > Cloacimonadota > Cloacimonadia > Cloacimonadales > Cloacimonadaceae > PHBP01. Next base: position 8,666 of record CAYSSP010000036.1, on the reverse strand, counting down.
ACGGTACAGCGAAGGGTGGAATTATCTTTAATCTCAAGCACAAGCTGGAGCTTCCGGTTCGTATGATTGGCGTAGGAGAGGGGATCGAGGATCTGGAGGTTTTTGATGTGAATAGCTTTATCGAAGCCTTCTTTTCAGCAGAACAGAAGGAAGAGCAGGATTGAATCAAGCCGAGTTTGCCTTAGAAATCTATCACAAGCTTGAGGAATTGCTCTCAAGCAGTGCTGAAGATAAAGCACGCTTGCTTTTACTCAGACAAGTGTTGGAGTCTGTTTACAAGGAAAGGTGTAAAGATTCCCATACGAGTTTCAGTAGCCTCTTTGGCAGAATGCAGTTTGTGCATGAACAGACCGGGATATCCGCAGAGCTTGTGTATCAGGCAAATCAGCTTAGGATTATCTGCAACAAGGTCGCTCATGAAGATTACAGTCAGAACTTAAGAGAAGCATTTGAAGCAGGGGTTGTAGCAGTAGTCAGGCTGGTAGTATTCTTTTACAATGAGACAGCTCCCGAGAATCTCACCAAACAATTGGAGCTTGTTTCCACCAAGAGCTTTCCACGCCAAGCACACAGCGAGAAGGAGAGCTTCCTCGCAATAGTGCAGAGCTTTGCGAGAGTAGATCGCGGGATTGAGATCAAGGCAGTTAATGAACTGAGCGAGCATTGCACAATCTTCCTGAGGGATGATCTCGCTGGAAATTCTGAGGGCAGGTTATGGTCCAAGCTGGCGGATGTCCTTTGGCAAAATGCTACAGTTCGCTTTCGTAAACTGACCGTCTCAAACAGAGATCAGGGACGTTATACTTCAAATCCTTTGACCATGGTGATACTGGAGCCGGATTTCCTGATTGATGCATCAGCCATTGCCGAATGCATTATGGACAACAACAAGAGTCATCCTCAGTTTTACATCATCAACAAGCTCTTCAGCGACCAGGCAAATGAGAAGATGATGCAAGGAAACATGGTAAACCAGATCTTCGATCGGATGCTCTTTGATCCCAATAGCAGCATTGACGATATGATAGAAGGAATTATCCCGCAATCTCCTATGCAGATGGTTAGCTTGGGTGATGGAGCCGTTCTGCAGATCAAAAGCAACATCAAAGAGCGTCACTATCCTCAGCTTAAGGGCTTTGTTGATCGTTTGAAAGCTCAGGAAATGCACCTAGAGCCTTCCTTCATCTGCCCGGATTATGGTTTGCAGGGGCGCTTGGATCTTCTATACAGGAAAGACGGCAAGTACTCAATCGTAGAACTAAAGAGCGGTAAAGCTCCTCATTACGATGCTTGGCACAGCCACAAGATGCAGGTTGTAGCCTACAACATGATAATACGCAAGGTCTTTAGCAACAAAGAACTTGCCAATAGCTCAATTTTATACTCCAGCGATCCTGAACAACCGCTTAGAAACGTAGTCAACGCAATCCAGATTGAACAGGAGCTGATGTTTTGCAGAAACCGCATAGTCGGTATCCTGCATCAACTTTCCGAAAATCCAAAGCCCTTCTTCGACTGGTTGAAAAGCTGTCCCAAGCTGGAGCTCGATCGTGTCTTGAGAGATAAGCATAACAGGATATGCGACTACTTGAACAAACTTAGCCCTGATGAGTACGAATGGTTGTTGGAGCAGATCAGGCACATTATTCTCGAGATCTGGAATGTAAAACTGGGCGGCAATGCTACTGACCTGAGCTCTCGCTGGGGACACAACGCTCTCTGGCAACAGGATATCTACTCCAAACAGGAAGCATACAGAATTATCCGTGACCTGGGTATTGTGAGTGTCCGTGGCGATGAAATCTGCCTGGAAGGCACTGCTGATATGCTGGTCTCCGATTTTCGTGAGGGAGATATCATTCTGCTTTACAAACAGGATCTACCTGTGGATAAACAGCAGCTTTTCCGAGGAACAATCAGCTACATCGAAGACTCCAAACTTGAGATAAGCATTCGCGGAGGTCTCAAGATAGATGAATCAGCCAAAGGCCTGCATCTATGGTCTATTGAGCACGACATATTGGACAGCTTACTCTACACACCCCTGGCTTCCGTTACCGGCTTTCTTGAAGCCGGCGATCTGCATAAACAACGTATTTTGGGCATAACAGCTCCCGGTGAAGCATCCGGTTCTTTGTCTGATGATGCGGATGATCTGGTGGATCGTATAGATAAGGCTGAAACCTACTTTGTGATCCAAGGTCCTCCCGGGACGGGAAAGACTTCCGGTTTATTGACCAAGTATGTAAAGAAGCTCTACAATGACAGCTCTCGCAGGTTGCTGATCATTAGCTTCACCAATCGCGCTGTTGATGAGATCTGTTTATGTCTCAATCGAGCAGGCATACCCTTTATTCGCACAGGGAAGTCTCGCGCCGTACCCGATAAGCTACTATCTTCACTTGCGGAAGGTAAGACGATCTCTGAGATTGAGGACATGATCCGCGATGCCAGAGTATTCGTATCCACCGTGCAAAGTGCTAATTCTTGGTTCAAGGATACAAAAAGCATCATAGCTTTTGACGAACTGATCATTGATGAAGCCTCTCAAATCATCGAGCCAAGTGTCTTGGGTATCATATCGGAGATACCAAAGCTTATCCTGATCGGAGATCAAAACCAGCTCCCGCCTATAACCGCCCAAGACTATGATCCATACGTTTTTACCAGTGATCAACTCTCCAGCTTACGCTACAGCACATATCAGCGCTCACTGATGGAGAGGCTCTATCTGTTATGTGACAGAAATGGCTGGCATCAATCGATCAGTATGCTATCCTGTCATTACCGAATGCACGAGAGTATTGCAGCCTTGATTGGCCATTACTACGATGGAAAGCTACAGGCTTCAACCCCACGTCAAAAAGCGCCTCTACCGGATAACAGGACCGGGCTGTCATTACTGGACAAGCGTATTGTTTGGATTAGTTTTCCCCCTACAGATACACAGAGATACGATCTGAATCAGGTAAAAGCCGTAAAACAGCTAATTGATATCCTCACCGAAGCGGGGGAGATCAGTGACTATAGTGCAGATATCGGAGTAATTGCACCCTTTAGAGCTATGATCCACTGTCTTGCCAAAGAGATGGACAATCCAGATCTTATTATAGATACAGTGGAGCGTTTCCAGGGCTCACAGCGTAAGATCATCATCCTATGCTTACCCCTAAGATCCGGCTCTGATATCGGAGCAATCGAATCCCTAAATGAGGATGGCAGTATAGACCGCAAGCTGAATGTAGCAGTCAGCCGTGCCTGTGAACGCTTGATTATACTGGGTTCACCAAGGATCTGCCAAAGTTCCCAACATTATAGAAAACTATTGGAAAGCATTAAAACAAACGGAATCATAACAGATTATGACATACTAAGGAGTTTACCATGAATCAACCCAATCAACCCCAACAGATCAACCTCAAGATCGATGAAAAGGTAGGAGAGGGCGTATATGCCAATCTCTTCGTGATTAACCACAACCCATCAGAATTCGTACTGGATTTTGGCAGAATACTGCCCGGTGTTCCGGATGCCAAGATATACTCCAGAGTGGTCTGCACGCCACAACACGCCAAGCAGCTTCTGCAAGCTCTGGAAAAGAACATAGAGAATTTTGAGAATGTATTTGGTGAAATCAGAATCCAAGGTCAGACAGCAGACAAAGGCATCGGATTCAAGATGGACAATCCCGCCGAAACAAAGCACTGATTCTCATAACGCTCTCAGTCTGCATCAATAAAAGACTTGACTAAAGAGCCCTATTGAAAGTTTTGGAATAACTAAAGTAATTTGTATAACATAATATTAGAGAAAGGGAGCATAAGCCAATGAAGAAATTTTCCTGGCGCGGCCTGTCAATAGTCATTTTCATATGCCTCACAGCATATTTCTTGGCTCCTTTGGCAATTCCGAACCTACCTGAATTCTGGGCATCTCAAAAACTGAGACTCGGCTTGGATTTGAAGGGTGGTACTCAGATCCTTCTGGCAGTTGATACAAAAGGGCTGTCCGAGGCTGACGCAGCCAAAGCAGTCGATCAGAACATCAAGATTATCAGCGAACGTATTGACCAATACGGTGTTGCTGAGCCCATCATACAAAAAGTGGGAACAAACCGAATTATGGTGCAATTACCCGGCGTACGCGATCCCGAAGCTGCCGAGCAATTGATCCGTCAAACTGCTATGCTTGAATTCAAGCTGGTTGCTCCTCCAGATGCTGCCAATCAGGTTATTCAGATGCTGGATGCCAATGTGGCTGCTAATCTGCAACAATTCCCCGCCCTGCAAGACTTGGCCAATAAGGACAAGCAACTCATCGCGGGAGCCGATAGCACCAAAGCCGATACCCTTGATACCGGCACCGGTGTCTTCAGCAGCTTGGTCCGTAAGGGTGAAGTGGATCTCAAAGTTCAATACGACGTAGTAGATATCATTCAGACTCTTATAGCAGATACAAACTTTGTCAAGCTGATGCCCATGGGTTATACCCTTGCTCTTGGAAAATCCAATCTGGAATCCAAGCTGGAAGATCGCGATCTCTATGTCCTTAGCTCAGAAGCCAAAATGAATGGTTCTGATCTCGCCAAGGCACGCGTGGAGATCGGTTCTTCAACCTCTACCGATATTCGCACCGCAAACAAGCCCTATATCTCGATCGAGATGAAGCGCGAAGGTGCACGCAAGTTTGAAACTGTGACCGGTGACAACGTCGGCCGCAGATTGGCAATCGTACTGGATGGAGTAGTTTACAGCGCTCCCAATATCCAAGAACGCATTGCAGGCGGCAGCGCTCAGATCACGGGTAGCTTCACCATTCAAGAAGCCAACGATCTGGCTATCGTGCTCAATACCGGTAACCTGCTTGCCCCGATTGAGCCGATCAACCGTACAGACGTCGGTGCCACCCTTGGAAAGGACAGTATCGAATCAGGCAAAATGGCCGGTCTTATCGGTATTATCGCTGTAGCTCTCTTCATGCTTATCTATTACAAGCTTTCCGGTTTTATCGCCGATATAGCTTTGGTCTTCAACGTGGGATTTATTCTTGCAATGTTGACAGCTTTTGGAGCATCACTTACCATGCCCGGTATTGCAGGTATCATCCTGACCATTGGTATGGCGGTTGATGCGAACGTCTTGATTTACGAACGCATCAAAGAAGAAATGGCGCAAGGCAAGACTCCTCGCAGCGCAGTTGACGCAGGCTACAAACGTGCCACCATCACCATCTGGGATTCCCAGCTTACAACTCTGATCGCCGCCGCAGTGCTATATAACTTTGGCACCGGTCCGATCCGTGGATTTGCAGTGACTCTCGCCATCGGTATCGTTGGTTCGATGTTCACAGCAATCGTCTTTGTACGCTCAATCATTGAGACCTTCGTTGTAAACGGCACAAAAAAGAGCCTGAGTATTTAAGGAGCGAAAGATGAAACTGTTAAAACAAACCAATATCCAGTTCGTAAAGAGCCGTTACATTGCCTATGCATTTTCGCTCATCCTGATCATCGCAGGTATAGTTGGTATCGCAGTTCGTGGCTTAAACTGGAGTATCGATTTCTCCAGCGGTGTTGCTACACAAGTCAATCTTAAAGCCCTCGATCAGAATGTCCCTGACGTTACCGTCGATAAGCTTCGCTCAGTACTAATAAGTAAATTCCCCGAAGCTCAGATTCAATATGTCGGTGATGAAGCCGATGCTACCTTCCTGATCAAGATCAGAAGCATTGACAAGACTGAAGACACTTCGTCTGAAACCAGCAAAGCTTTGATCGCTTTGATCCAGGAATCCTTTCCTGAGCACATCAAAGGTAGAGACATCAGCCAGGATGTAATACTCGAGACTAACGTTGTAGGCCCCAAAGTCGGCGGCGAGCTTCGTACGCAAGCTATCTTAGCAGTCTTGATCTCACTCATTCTGATGATTATCTACATCTGGTTCCGTTTTGAATTCATCTTCGGTTTGATGGCTATCGTAGCTCTCTTCCACGATGTGATGATAATCCTGGGTATCTTCGCCATCACCGGTAAGGAAATATCCATTCAGATTATTGCAGCCCTGCTTACTATCGTCGGTTATTCGATCAACGACACCATCGTGGTCTTTGATAGAATCCGCGAAGATATGAAGCTGGATCGCAAAGCTGATTATCATGATGTGTTCAATAAGGCGATCAACAGAACTCTTAGCAGAACTGTGATCACTGCCCTTACAACCTTCTTCACCGCATTTGCTTTGTACCTGTTTGGTGGAACTGTAATCCACGACTTTGCCTTTGCAATGTGCCTCGGCTTGATCTTCGGAACCTATTCCTCGATCTTCGTAGCCAGCAACCTCGTGGTGGAGACCTTCCATCTCACACACAAAGAGAAAGATGCCATTCAGCATCTGACCAAAAAGAAAAAGTAATACTGCTTAGGCGGAAACATAAAAGCCACCCTATCCGGGGTGGCTTTTTTCATTTGATCAGGAGCCGGATATTCAATTCTGTGTCAGGACACTTTCCATGCACATAGACAAACTGACATATATCAATGCCTCTATATCTCCATCAAAGCAGCCACCTGAGCAGCCCCTGTGCATCCGCTGTGATTCCCCTGTGGGACAGCAAATACACAGCTTCTATCCTGCTGTTGCATAGGTGGGTGCTTCGAGAGAGACTATAGCGCTCTCTTTGATAGGATGCTTGTATCTTGCTTCTATCCTGCTTGTATCCTGCATGAACAAGCATGAAACGGCTGTCCTGTAAAGACATAAGATTGTACTACAGAATTAGGAAGCGATAGGGGAGGAGCGGAATCATGGTGTTAGTATATTGATAAATAGAAGATAAAGCGTTAATCTTGTCAGGCTCGCTCGGAGAGTTCCACCCAACGCTCGAAGAGGCTATTGTGCCTACTTTGCAGTTCTTCCAGCTTGGTGCTGATGCTGTGGTAATCAGTATGGCTGAGAGATGCACCGGAGCTTACTAGGCTTTCTTCCAGGCTCACAATTTCCTGCTCAAGCTCATCTATGGTCTTCTCAAGTGCGGTCAGCTCGCGTTGCTCATTGTAACTGAGCCCCTTGTAGATACGTTTGGGGCGCATCACAATCTGCTTTTCAGCTTTCTCCTCTTCCTCAAACTTATGGACGAGCAAGTAGTCTGAGTATGAGCCGGGGAATTTGCGAACGCCACGCTCTTCAAAGATGAAGAGATAATCTACGGTCCTATCAAGGAAGAATCTATCATGCGAAACGATCAGCAGGCAACCGCGGAAAGCATCTAGATAGTCCTCGAGAATCTCCAGAGTGCGAATATCAAGATCGTTGGTAGGTTCATCAAGGATCATAAAGTTTGCACCAAAGATCAGCGACTTCAATAGGAAAAGTCGTTTACGTTCACCGCCGGATAGCGATGAGAGCTTGGATTGTTGCATCTTGGCATCGAATAGGAAGCGCTTTAGCATCTCGCTTGCTGTGAGCTTGGTGCCGTCGCGTGTCTTGATCACCTCAGCATATTGGGCGATATAATCATAGACACTGAGCGCGGGGTCGTAGCTATCCTCTTCTTGTTTGTAGTAGGCAAAATGGGTATTGATGCCAGCTTTGACGGTTCCCAGATCGGGATCTAATTCACCGGTGATGATCTTTAGCAGGCTGGTTTTTCCACAGCCGTTGGGACCGATGATGCCAATTCTTTCTCCCGGTTGAAAGTGATGCTCCAGCCCATGGAAGAGTTCTCTTCCTCCCAGACTCTTTGATAGGTGGTGCAGCTCAAGGATCGTCTTGCCCAGCCGATCGGTCTGGAAGGAGATACTAAGCTCTGCATTGGAGATCAGGTATGATTTTGAGAGGAGTTCTTTCACCCGGTCGATGTGGTTCTTGGGCTTTGAGCTACGCGCTTGTGCACCTCTATTCAGCCAGTCCAGCTCTTTCTTGAGTTGGGCCTGCCTGCGGGTCTCTTTTCGTTGCAAATCGGTAGCTCTTATAATCTTGCCACGGACGTATTCACTGTAGTTTCCCTCATACAGATATGCCTTGCTATGCTCTATCTCCAAAATACGTGTACAAATGGCATCCAGAAAGTAGCGGTCATGAGTAACAAAGATTACTGTCATCTTGGAGCCTGCCAGGAGATTTTGCAGCCATTCTATGCTGGAGAGATCAAGATGGTTGGTGGGCTCGTCAAGAAACAGCAGATCCGGTTCGCGAACCAGGACTCTTGCCAGATCAACCTTGCGACGCTGTCCCCCGGAAAGCTTGAACATCGGGACATCATGATCCTCAATTCCCAAGATGGTAAGCATAGCTTTACATTTATGTTCATCAGGGGCAGAGTCATCCTGGAGGACGAATTCCAGAGGCGATAGAGGAACCTGCAGCTCGGCATCTTGCATCAGGTATGCAGTCTTGATCCCCTTGCGGATTGTAATTGTGCCTTCTGTAGGGGGTATTTGGGTGCTGAGAAGCTTAAGTAGGGTTGTTTTACCGGAGCCGTTGACACCAACTACACCTATCTTGTCACCGGCGTGAATGCCAAGAGATAAGTCATCAAGCAGAAGCAGGTCTCCAATCTCTTTGGAGACGTGTTCCAAGGTAAGGATTACATCAGCGGGCATAAGGGAGGGTTTGGCGTCCCTGAGGCGATTCGAACGCCTGACCTTCACCTTCGGAGGGTGCCACTC
>CAYSSP010000035.1:0-25655 GCA_964433815.1 uncultured Candidatus Cloacimonadota bacterium | reverse complement strand
TTATGCGTTCTCACTTATTTTTTCAAATCGTATCACCATTTTTTCAATTCGGCGTTTTTGCTGGCCTGCGATATCACGACTTTTTCAAAACGATATCACGATTTTTTCAAATGGAATTTCACGATTATTTCAAACGGATTTTCTAAGCCATATCAGCGGAACAGATTAGAGATTTCCGATTCCGAATCGATAAAACAGGGCTCACGAAGCAATAAATATCACGATTATTTCAGATGCGTTTTGTAAGGCCTTGAGTGGCTGCTGATTGTAATCAAGTTTCCTACAAACTGATCGGTAACCAAGGCATTGATCTTTCTTATCATATTGAGCGGAAAGGACTTGACCACCTTTGCGAGGGGTGCATAGTAGCACCCATAAATCAACAGTCGGGTAACCGAGAAGGAGATCAAGATGACCAAGCAAAACAAGAATCGCAAAGGCCAGGCAACGCTGGAGGAGATGGTGCAATCAGGCAGCCAATTTATTCTGATGCATGACGATGGGACTGAACAGCCAATTGAAGAGATAATCGAAGCCAATCAAGCATCCCAGGATGATCCATACGCTAACGAGTTCCACTATAAGAGCTGGTGGAACCAGTTCCGAGGTCCCTGGCTACAATCGGAGAAGATGACGGTGGAAGAGATAAAAACCAGAGCAGACGATGCTTGGGAATGCGGTGACTACAAGGAAATGATCAACTTGATGGCGGAACTAATCTGCCGGCTTGAAAAGAAGTAGCGGATCGTTAACGATTAACATTAACCCGGTTCTACCGGGTTTCTCTCTTGGGCATCATTTGGCGAAGGCAAGCAGTTTATAGAAGGGATCAGTGGCTGTATAGACCTGGCTAATCCCGATCATAATGGTTACCCTGTTGCCATCGAGTTTGACATCGGCTATGTAGAGGAAGGCATCGCACTGGTTGGTTAGGATGATATGCGGAAGCTCCTGATACTCTTTATCCAGGACATGGGTAATCACTTTATCATCACTCAGCTTTGCCGGGCTTGCTTGACTGTTGTCTCCTACTCCCTTATGCCTTCAAGACTCAAAAGCCTGATCCCGACGCTATTCATACGGTAGCCAAACAGATGGGGCTGGAGCACAGACTCTCACACTTGCCGGGAGAACTTTCCGGCGGCGAGATGCAACGTGTGGCAATTGCCCGCGCCATCGTGACCGATCCCAAAGTAATCCTGGCAGATGAGCCCACAGGTAATCTTGATAGCAGGCGCAGCGCAGAAATTGCCGAAATCCTCTATTCTCTAAATCAGGACTATGGCAAGACTATCGTGCTGGTGACGCACAATCCGGAGCTTGCAACAAGGGCAAGACGCGTGATCGAGCTTAAAGACGGCAAGATAGTGTAAACATGGTGTCTGCTATAGACTGAGTGAGGTTTTTTATCCGAAGACAAGTCCCACGACGGGCAAGCTCAATCCTTGTATTGTGCGTATCCCAGGTTATATTGGGATTGTCAGCCAGATAGTTCGGATTAAAAATCCTCACGCAGTCTGAAAACCCGTTTACATGGGTTGATTATGGCATCATGAGTGGTTTATTACGGTGGTTAAAACCACCGCCTCCAGTCTGAAAACCCATTGAAATGGGTTGATTTTGGTACTGAACACCGGCTCTGAGGATTAGTATTTTGCAACTTTCTTCGATATCAATACTTGGCTTTCGTTATTGATCGTTATCAGGTAAATGCCTGTCGGAATGTGCTCCAGGCTTACTCTAAAACTGCCATCTCTGAGCTCATTTATGCTGATAGACTCTTGCTTTATAAGCTGTCCACGGACATTGTACATCCTGTAAGTATAGTTACCGTCTTTTGCATACGCAGAACCAAGTAAGTCCATCTTCAGTTCCGTCTCATTCCGGGAGCAGGGATTAGGATATACATTTATCCTCCAATCCGCAACGCTCGCCGGGAGTACAGCAGGATCATCATTGGCAACTGTAGTATCCTGGAGCTGTGCATTCCCCGCAAAGACATATACTCTTCCGGGATCGTGAAAGGCACCATCCATCCAGCGGACGCAGGAGAGGGCCAGATCATCATAGCCATCACCATCGAAATCACCTATGGCTTTCGCATGGCCAAAATTACGCAATTGCCAATCAGGAGGTGGATTAAAGACAAGATCTACAGTAGCGTTCACATTGGCGCCTCCCAACCAAAGCCCGGCTTGACCGTTATAGCCATTGGCAAAGGGATCACTGCAAACAAAATCGTCATATCCATCTCCATTCAGATCTCCATAGACAGCATACACAGTTTCCGGCCTGCCGAAGGAATGCATATCGTGATAAGGCGAGTTTAAGCTGAGCGCAAGATCAGGAATGGAATCCAGCGCAGTTGAGCCAAGCCAAATATAATGATTCGGGTTAACTGCATAGCCCAAAAAATCTGCGAAACCATCACTGTTGATATCACCCAGTGGAGAAGAGCGGGGAAAGCCTTCAGCAAATGACTGTGTTAGAAGCAGGCTGTCTGACAAGGGCGAGAATGTATCACCCAATAGCAACTCAGCCCAAAAAGTACTTAGATTGTTGGGAGATGCCAAGTATGCGTCATCGAAACCATCCCCATTTACGTCGCCCACACCACCCAGATAGACTGGAGAAGCATATACCCCGCTATCCTTGAAATGGATTGGATCCGATTCCAGATCTGTCCAGATATAGCAGAAGTATGAGTATCTGGAACCATAGTAATAGCCCCAAAAGGCAAGATCGCTTTTCCCATCCCCATTTACGTCCCCCAGATAGATCGGAATGACATTAGTATCGGGAATCGTATAAACATAGTCAGGTGCGACCTGAGGATTTGACTTCCCAAGAAAGATAGCAATGCTCTTATATGCCCCCCATGGAATATCGGTAGAATAAGTAATCGCCAGATCTTCTATCCCGTCGCCGTTCATATCTCCGGCATTACACATCCTAGCAGCAAATTGTGTGTGCGATTGCCCTTCAATCACAAAACCTGGGGTATTACCAAGCCCATCTGGACCACCCCAGTAGAAATAGAGCTTGCCTGGATAGTAAGCCCCCAGAACACCCGTAGCATTCCAGTATTTTGACATTACAATCAAGTCGTCGTAGCCATCTCCATTGTAATCCATCGAGACCATAGCTACGCCAAACTCATCTCCGTTGAATTCACCATAGATAGTAGTCATCAGGTTCATCTGGTTGGTGGCAATGATGCTGCTTGCGATATTTACCAGCATCACCATCAAAAGCAATCTCCAATACAGTCTCATCTCTCCTCGCTGTCGCTATTCCCGGGCAAGTGTCTTCCAGAGGCTCAATGCAACGGTCGGCCAGTGGTAGCGACTACCGTCTAAAGTTGCACCGAGGACACTATCTCTTTAGGATTGCGATCAAATCAAGCAAAACAAAATACCTGATTATTGTCAAGATATTGTAAAGAGAAGATGATGGGCAGAGTTTACTCCGCCAGTGGGTTCCACAAAGGCAAATACGATGGGAGCGCTGTTGTACGTCCGCAGGAGAAGATAACAGGTATACCCGTTTGCCCGGTAGTAAATACGCTTTAGATTGTATATATAAAACATAGGAGATTTCGATTTATGAATAAAATAATAGTACTATTTGTGATACTGATCCTGGGATCAGCCCTGACGGCGCAAACGGATCAGCTATCCATCAATTTCGGTCTTTCCAAAGAAGAAGTGCACAGCATTTTGACAGACAAGGGTTTCAGCGTTTCCGAGGGTTTCGAATACTTCCTGCAATACAAGAAAATTGAGCCAAAATGGGACCAAGAGATCAAGATCAGTCTATCCAGAGAGAATATCGTAGAGACTTGGTTTTATCAATATACTGCCAAAGAACCGATTGACTGGAGAACCGAGATACTGGCCGTGCTGGAAGAATTTCACGGGCAAGCCGCTGAATATGATTCGGAGAATGGAGAATACCGTATCCGCCTGCCTTACAACAGAATTTGCTATATTGGTTTTCAAGAGGGCGGCGAAATCTGCATCGTAAGCTATAGTAATGATTATTCGGGTAATTTGGGTTGGTAAAGGCGAAGACGAGGATTAAGCAAGCGCGGATAGAGACCAACCCGTACTGAGCAGAACACATTCACGCAGAATCTGTGCAATGGTGAAGCCCACACCTAAGTGTAGCTTACAATTTGTTAGTTAATCTAATTTCTGCTTGACATAATTAGTGGGGCTGATTATACTGTTCAGTGTAAGTGATGAGTAAGGGTTGGTCTTGCTCGTCAATAAACTTGCAGAGGAGACCTTATGACCGGAGAAAGATTCAGGCAGTTACGCAAGGAACTGGGACTTTCCCAGATTGACCTTAGTGACAAGCTGGGGGTAAATCCCTCCGCTATCTCTCAGATGGAAAGCGGACGTATTCGTCCATCCCTGGATACAATGATGCTTTTATCAAAGAATTACGGGATCAATTTGCACTGGTTGATCACGGGACGCGGAGATATGTATGAGAATACCGGGGAAGTGCGCAAGCCACCTGCCAAAGCTCAGCTTACTCAGTTGCAGGAAATGCTGAACCGTCAGCTCAAGGAGATCGTGGAAGCCAAAAGCAATCTGGACGATACCGATGTAATCGATATCCCTGTTACCGGCGAAATCGCTGCCGGGCCCCCTGTGGAAAGCGCCGCGGGAGTATTGGATGTAATCTCGATCCGCCGCAGTATGATCCAGGGTGTGACTGACGACTTTATGTGTTTGAGGGTAAATGGGCAGAGTATGGAGCCTGAGATTCGCAACAACGATGTAATCCTGATCCGCCCCTCCAACGACTGGAACCAGCTTTCCGGCAAGATTTGCGCGGTGCGTGTGGATGGCTCCATCACCTTGAAAAAGATGGTGCTGGATTATGCCAAGAAGCTGATTTTCCTCTTATCCCTGAACGATGAATACCAGCCGATCGTGGTCAATCCCGAAGAGCATCAGGATATCAGCCTCTTGGGCTATATCTTCTTCCTGTTTCGCAAGGTGCAGTAAGGGGGCAGCGTGACAGATCTATTGGTCATTCTTTCGTTTGTATTGATATCAGTATTACTGGTCTGGATATTAGTGCTGATAAACCGGCTAAACAGGGATAAAGAGGCGTCGGATGCGCTCAAGCAAGATATGCAAAGACTATTGATCCAGCAGGAAAATTCCGATAAAGCCCTGCGGGATGAATTTCACAAGCTGCGAACCGAACTGATGGCAATGACGGCAGGTAACCGCGAGGAAATCCGGCTGACTCTGGAAAGTCTATCTGAATCGCTATCCCGCAGAATGAACGATCTGAATAGCGGAATGCAGGATCAGATGCAGCGTATTCGCGATAACAACGAGAAGAAACTGGAAGAGATGCGGCATACAGTGGACGAGAAGCTGCAACAGACGCTGGAAAGCAGGCTGGGAGAAAGCTTCAGGCAGGTAAGCGAGCGGCTGGAACAGGTTCATAAAGGCTTGGGTGAGATGAAGGTGCTGGCTACCGACGTGGGCGATCTGAAGAAAGTGCTCTCCAATGTGAGCACTCGCGGTGCAATGGGCGAACTTCAGCTCGAAAAAATCATCTCCCAATTGCTTAGTCCGGAGCAATATGAAAAGCTCTACAAACCGCGCCCCAGAAGTCCTGAGGTGGTGGAGTTTGCGATCAAGCTACCGGGTAAGGATGAAGGTGAAGGAACGGTCTATTTGCCGATAGATTCAAAGTTTCCGCTGGAAGATTACCACAATCTGGTGCAAGCTTATGAGAGCGGCAATCCCGCTGCCATCGAGCAGTATCGCAAGGCTTTGATTATCAGGATAAAGAGCTCCGCTCGGGATATTCGGGATAAATACATCAATCCTCCCGCTACCACAGACTTTGCTCTGCTCTTTTTACCGATAGAGGGGCTGTTTGCCGAAGCTCTGAGAGATCCGGCAGTTTTTGAGACGATACAGCGTGAAATGCACGTGATTTTGACGGGGCCAACGACCCTTGCAGCGATCCTGAACAGCCTGCAATTGGGCTTCCGCAGCCTGGCAATTGAAAAGAGATCGAGCGAGGTCTGGCGTATTTTGGGAGCGGTTAAGACTGAATTCTCCAAGTTTGGCGGATATCTGGACAAGACCAAGAAGAAGCTGGAAGAAGCTCACAAGAGCCTGGATGATGCCTCAGACCGCACCAGGCATATCGAACGCAAGCTAAAGAACGTGCAGGAGATCAGCTACACCGAGAGCGTTGATGAGCTGGGATTCGTTTCCCTGGATAGTATTGATGATGAGCCTGAAGAGAGCTAAGTTAGTCTCCGGGGTGGTTTAGATTCCGCAGAATACCGGGATCATCTACCGGGATGTCAATAATAGTCATCCCGCTTTCCCGGATGATACCTGCCAGTCCAACCGCTGAATCTGTATTCAGATCGAGCGAGGAGGGGATGAGGATCGGATGTCCTGTCTTGCCCCGGTAACTTGGTCGGATCACTTTACCGGGATGGGCAGTGGCTTTAGCACAGAGAGTGATAAGGCTTTGGGGCATAACGTGGGGATGATCGACCGGGAAGATGAGGTAATGCGAATATCCCGGCCGACGGCTGATACCTGTCTGAATCCCGGAAAGCATATCCGGGCAATCGGCTAAGCGGACGAGCTCGATATCTTTCAAACCGGCACTTTGGCAGGTATTGACGATGGTTTGTGAAAAGCTAAGCCCGCTCTCCAGCAAAGCATCGGCTTTGGGCATCCCGTAGCGGATACCTTTGCCGGAGGCGGGGATGATGACGCAAATGCTCATCTATAAGCAAGATACTTATGCGAGGGAATTGAATTCCTCGATGGCTTTATCGAGAGCATCGACGCTTTCTTCAAAGATCTCGTGCCAATATTCGGGCTCCCACTGCGCCAGGATTTCTTCGTAAGTCTTGCCCTGCTGTTCCACCCAGGTATAATACTTGAGGTTGTGAACGCGTTTGCGATCGCGGTAGTTCAGCTCTTGGAAGTTGTCATAGCTCTGAGCCATCAGGCATGCTTCAAAATCTCGGGCTGCCTGATCTCGCGTATAAAGACCTTTGGCGGCATTGAGCTCGACCAGGCGAGAGCTGTACATCTCGGCGGAATCGGTGAAGCAGGTGAAGATCACATCGTTTTCATCCAGCTCAAAGTACTTGGCTTGCTTGATTGCGGAGAGCAGATTGCCGATGGAAGAGATGCCGAGCAGTTCCAGCCGCTCGATCAGTTCCGGGGCAATACCTTCCGAGGCTAGGAACTCTTTACCTGAAGCTTCGTTGAAAAGCCTGAAGCTGCGCATGCAATCTTCATCACGGATGGCTGCCACAGCATCGGTATTGCGTACATTGTGCACCCAGGGGACGTGTTTATCGCCGATGCCTTCAATACGATGACCACCAAAACCATTCATCAGCAGAGTGGGGCATTCGTAAGCTTCGCTGGCTGTGACGATCAACCTGGGGAACTGCTTGCGCAGGAAGTCACCCGCAGCAATGGTACCGGCACTTCCGGTGGCAGAGACATAGCCCTGGAGACGTGTTTGCGGAGTCTTGATCTTGTTGAAGACTTCCAGAATGGCATCGCCTGTGATGTGGTAATGCCAGAGGGGATTGCCGAACTCCTCAAACTGATTCAGGATAAGGTACTGAGGATCGGGACGCAGCTCAGCGCACTTGTCATAGATCTCCTTGACGTTGGATTCGCAGCCGGGAGTGGCAATCACTTCGGCACCGATGCTCTTGAGCCAGGTAAAGCGTTCAGAGCTCATCTCTTCGGGCAGGATAGCGACAGCGTGGCAATCCAGCAAGGCGCAATCGAAAGCGCCACCGCGGCAGTAGTTGCCGGTTGAAGGCCAGACAGCTTTGTGGTAATCCGGATCAAACTCGCCGGATACCAGGCGAGGAGCCAGGCAACCATAGGCAGCACCAACTTTGTGGGCACCGGTCGGGAAGTATTTGCCAACGAGGCCGATGATACGGGCTTTGACTCCGGTAATCGAGGAAGGTATCTCCAGATAGTTCACATCACCAAAGAGACCGGTGGCAACGTCATTCTTCCAGTTGATCCTGAAGAGATTGAGCGGATTGATATCCCAGAGTCCGATCGGCTGGAGCTTTTGCTTTATCTCAGCGGGGATCAGGGAGGGATTCTTCATTTGGGCAAAGGTGGGCAGTATGATACCACGGTCTTTGCATCGACGGGCGTTTTTGAGAGCAATCTCAGGGTTTATCTTGGGCATTATCTTAGACATTTATTCTCCTTTCTAAAACCACAGAGAAAGCAAAGAAAAGCAGAGAAAAGCGGAGATCATCTGATCTTGTTGCCATGATTCAATCTTACTCTGTGTAGTCCCTGCTTGAGCACTTGTACGTTGAAATTGATCAATAAACCAAGCTCTATATTTGCTATCTTCAGGTATGTCATTAGCTGAGCAAAATGAATTGGTAAGATGCCATCCACAGCTTTGAGCTCAACTATGATGCTATCTTCTACTATAATATCTGCTCTAAGCTTGGATTCAAATGTGGCTCCCTTGTAGATTATCGATAGCGGGGCTTCCCTCTTGTAAGATAGAGATCTGATTGATAGCTCGTGACATAAACAATCCAAGTATAAGGATTCCAGCAAACCCGGTCCCAAGCTTTTATGAACACTGATACTCGAGCCGATTATCTGGCTGCTTAACTGGTTCAATCTATCTTCTTCAATAATCATACAACTATGTTACTCTGCTGTTCTTTGCTTTTCTCTGCTTTCTCTGTGGTAAAACTCTATAGAAATGATCTCAGTTTTGTGGCTGGATCGGCTATTTTGCTATTGAAGATCATCGATGCGATGATAAAGGGTTTGTAACCCGCTTCCTGGTATGTATGCAGGCGGTAGCGTTCGAATACGGAGGCTGCGACCTCGCCTTGTTTGCAGGAAACACCGGAGATATCGGCAGGGAGGCAATGCTCGTAGAGGGCATTACCATTCTTGGTGAGAGCCATCATTTCCTCGGTGCATTCCCAATCCATATGGCTGGCGTTTTGGGCAAGGCACTGTTGTTCCAAGGACTTCAGCCCTTCCTTGTCACCGCCGCGCAAGAGACGTGTGCGCTCCTGCATTACAGCCATTGGTGCCCAGCTCTTGGGATAGACGACATCAGCTCCGGCAAAGGCGTCCTTCATATCGTGAGTAATGCGGAAGCTGCCGCCGCTCTCCAAAGCAAAGGCAGAGGCTGTATCGAGAGTCTGGGGCAGGAGATCATAGCCCTCGGGATGGGCGAGTACTACTTCCATACCAAAGCGGGTCATCAGGTTAATCACACCTTGAGGCACGGAAAGTGGCTTGCCGTAGGAGGGTGAATAAGCCCAGCTCATGGCAATCTTCTTGCCTTTGAGGTTATCCAGTCCGCCGAAATAGTCCTTGAGCTTTAGCAGATCTGCCAGACTTTGGGTGGGGTGATCCAGATCGCACTGGAGATTGACCAGGGTGGGACGCTGCGCCAGGACGCCCTCGCGATAGGATTCAGTAACAGCATCGGCAACTTCTACCATATAGCTGTGGCCCTCTCCGGGATACATATCATCACGGATACCAATAGCTTCCGTAAGGAAGCTGATCATCGCGGCAGTCTCACGAACTGTTTCGCCGTGAGCGATCTGACTCTTGACTTCATCGAGTTCGGACAAGGCCAGTCCCAGGGCATTGACTGCGGAAGCGTAGCTAAAACGGGTACGGGTGCTGTTATCCCGGAAGATTGCTATTCCCAAACCGCTGTCAAAGATCTTGAAGGGCTTCTTTACCTTGTGCAGTTCCTGCATAATCTCAGCCACCAACATCACGGACTTGAGATTATCCGTGCTGTTTTCCCAAGTGAGCAGGAAGTCCTTGCCAAAGAGATCAGTCTTGAGACCGGATAGTTCTTTGAGCATTGTTTCAACTTTCATATCTTACCTCTTTATAATCATTTACTTGTCTTGGTGTGAGTTGGTTTTCATTATACGGGCAGCTTGTTCCACTGCATCTATGATCTGTTGATAGCCGGTACAGCGGCAGAGATTAGCGTTTATGGCTTTGCGAATCTCGATCCGGCTGGGAGCGGGATTGCGGCTAAGCAGTGCCAAAGCAGAGAGCACCATCCCGGGAGTGCAGAAACCGCACTGGATAGCTCCATTATCGATAAAAGCCTGTTGGATCGGGTGCAGGGATCCATCCGGAGCTTGTACTCCTTCTATAGTGAGAATCTCTTTGTCGATGGCATCCTTTACCTTGAGCTTGCAGCTTCTCACAGCCTGCATATTGAGCAGGACTGTGCATGTTCCGCAGACACCGATATCACAGCCGATCTTGGTGCCGGTGAGACCCAGATCATCCCTCAACCAATATACCAGGCTTTTATCGAGCAACTGCTCGGTGACGGCGTGTTCTCTTCCATTTACGATAGTCTTCATTTCTTTATCCTCAGAGGCTGATCTTTGTAACGGATGCCGGTAGCACGATAGATGGCATTGGCGATCGCCGGAGCCATCAGTTCATTGGTAGGCTCGCCTATGCCCTTGGCTCCGCTGGGAGTGGTGGGATCGGGATGTTCGATAATGATGCCCTTCATCTCCGGCAGGTCAGTGGCACGGACAATTTTGTAAGTGTGCAAATTGGTTGGGACCACCAGCCCCTCTTCCACGGGGAGATCTTCGAAAAGAGCATAGCCGGTACCCATTGCCATCCCGCCGTAAAACTGACCCAAAGCAAGAGGCGGATTGATGGCTTTGCCAAGGTCGTGAGCCGCGATCATATTCAGCAGAGTCACTTTCATCGTCTTGGGATCGACTTTCAACTCCACTGCCTGGCAGGCATAGACCCAGGTAAAGTAGGCATTACCCTGCCCGGTAGCTTCATCCCAGCTTACCCGGGGAGCCTGGAAGACACCAAAGGCATAGGGATATATCTGTTTGCTAAAGCAGAGCTTGATCGTGTCGTTCCAGCTTTTGAGCTTCTTGCCGTGCGCATCGCAAACCCAGGAATCCTTGAGCGTAATCTCATCCTGCTCTAGAGCTTCAGCGAGTATCTTCTTGAGCAGTTCGGCAGCTTTTACGACTGCTCCTCCACCCAGGATCGTGCCCCGGGAGGCAACCGTTGTTCCTCCATCCGGGATATTGGATGTGGATGGCATTCGGTAGCGGATACGCTCAATAGGGATGCCAAGCTGCTCGCTCGCAATCAGAATCATTGCGCTTTCAGAGCCCTGGCCGTTTTCGTGGACTCCTGTCTCGATCAGGACAGAGCCATCCGGCTGCACATTGATGATGGCGGAGTTAAAATCCACTCCTTCCGCACCCAGACTCATCCCACGGTAACTGATGGCAAAGCCAATGCCATACCATTCATCAGCGATGGGATTGCCATAGCTGCAGTTCTTGCGTTTCTTGTCATAATCTATCTCTTTCAGGACTCGCTCCATCACTTGCGAGAGTGATACTACGTGGGTATCCAGTACCTGACCGGTGATCGTACTATCCCCTTGTTTGAGCATATTGACCTTGCGGATCTCCAGCTCACTGAGTCCCAGCTTCTCCCCCGCCATCTCGATCAGTTGTTCGATGGCAAAATTGACCTGAGGTGAGCCAAAACCTCTCATCGCACCGCTGAAAGGATTGTTTGTATAGACACCATAGACGTCGCAATGGACATTGGGCACGCGGTAAGCGCCGCAACACTGCACAGTGGAACGCCAGGTGACCCAAGGCGTTACAGAGCAATATGCCCCGCCATCAGCCACCATCCTTACCTTTACAAAACGGATCTCGCCATTCTTGCGGAGTCCCATGCGATACAGCAGCTTGTAAGGATGACGCTTGTAGCTTTCCCGCATGCTCCATTCGCGGGTGTAGGTAAGCTTAACCGGCCTCTTTAGAAGATATGCACACAGAGCAGCCCTGGCACAGACCAGAGCAGCGGTATCATCCTTGCCGCCAAAGCCTCCGCCCATGGGAACGGTCTTGACTTCAACATCAGCGAACGGCAGCCCCAGGGTGGACGCCACAAAGCGTCTCGTGGAGAAAGGATGCTGCATCGAGCCAATCACTTCCATCACGCCATCGGGACGAAGGTGACAGAGGGCGGCTTCCGGCTCCAGATAGGCATGCTCAATCCGGCTGGTGGTGAAGGTCTCTTCCAGGATCAAATCGGATTCCTCTTCGCCTTTTTGGATATCACCGGTGCGAACGTGATGCACGTTGCAGATATTGGAGCCATGCTCCGGATTGATCAGAGGGGCTCCATCCTGGAGAGCTTCCTCGGGATCAAGCAGTGCTTTGTGCATCTGGAGCTCGACCTTTACCAAGCCTGCTGCCCGGATTGCCAGCTTTCTGCTTTCAGCCACAACCAGTGCCAATACATCACCTGTGGTCCTTACGATCTCATCAGCCAACGTGGGATAATCCCGGATAATCTGTCCAAACTTCACCGAGCCGGGGATATCCTTGGCAGTGAATACCGCCACCACACCCGGAAGCGCAAGCGCATCAGCCGCATCTATACTCAAGATCCGCGCACTGGCGCAATTGGGATAGACCGGTGCTGCGTGCAGCATATCCGGCATAGTGTAATCATCTGTATATTTGGCAATGCCCGTCACTTTCGCAAGGGCATCGTTGCGAAAAGCTGTCTCTTTCTTCATCGAATACTCCTGATCATTTTTGCCGGATTGTCGTGTATCAGCCTGGTCAAATAGTCTGTTCTGATCTTTCCGGTCTGAACCAAGCCATCTATCAGACTTTGCCTCATAGTCCCGATCCCTGCAATCCCGCAGGGTACCTTCTGAGGCTCATCCTTGTACCTATCTTTATCTTGCATCGTAAAAGCGCAGTGATCTGTCGCGATAATATCAAAGTAACCATCCTGCAGCAGTTCCAACAGCTCCCCGCGCGACTTCTCGCTCCTTAGTGGTGGAGAACAGATCCAACGATGGGCATTTTCTCCCTTTAGTCGATCTTCATTCAGGAGCAGATAATGCGGAGCTGTCTCACAAGTGATATAGGGATTGTGATGTTTGGCCTGATGGATGAGCTTTGCCGATCTGGGAGAAGATACATGCACGATATGCACAGGATAATTATGCATTACGGCCAGATCGAGCAGTTTCTCGACCGCTATGTTCTCCGCCAGTTCAGGCCTGCGCAAACAGTGGTCGTGAGGCTTGTGGAAAGGCACTTTGGCAGAGTAAGTCTCGATAGTATCGTTGTCTTCACAATGCACCAGCATTCTGGGCTTGAGATCACTCAGTTCCTGCATCCAGCGCTCCAGTTCTTTGTAAGAACGATAAAGCCCCGCATCTTTGTAAGTAGTGTAAAACTTCAGATCAGTATCTTCGGAGAGGAGGGGTATTAGCTCCCCCACTTCCGTCTGCACCGGCGTCAGATGCCACAGGATTTCCCCCGGAAAGCTCTGCAGAGCATCCTTTCGCATATCCTGCAGCTTATCTTTTAAGCGATAGCCCGGTTCTTCCGTAACAAAAACACCCACACCCTTCAAGCCCGGAATCCTTGCCAGATCGGCAAAGCCATCCCTCAGGACATATCCTGCAATGCGTTCACCTACATGCACGTGAAAGTCGTAGAAGCTAATCTCTTGCATCAAAACCCGGCTATATCCTTGAGTCCGTGCCCGGTGATCAATAGCACCACCTGCTCGTTTTCCTGTATCAAACCGCTTTCTTTGGCTTTGTATAGTCCTGCCAGGGTCGCTGCAGAAGAAGGCTCGGCAAAGACGCCTGTCTTGCGTGCCAGATCCAGCCTGGCTTGATTGATCTCATCCTCACTCACCCGGATTGCGGCACCATTGGTCTCCTTGATAGCTCTTACCGCCCAATGGGCATTGGAAGGAGTTTTAACACTGATCGAATCAGCAATGGTCTCAGGAGAGGCTGCATCCTGATACTCACCCTTCTCCCAATAGCTTGTAATAGCATCGGAGCTTTCTGCCTGCACCGCCAGCATCCGCGGCAGTTTTACCAATTGACCGCTGCGCTTGAGATCGATAAAGGCCTTGTGTATTCCTGCCAGGATTACTCCGTCCCCGACCGGGATAATGATCCAATCCGGACTCTTGCAGCCATTTTGGTGATATATCTCCAAGCCTGCGCTCTTCTTGCCCTCGATGGTGAGCGGATGATAGGCAGTATTGCGGTTTAAGCACTCGTGAGATGCAGAGTATTCCATTGCTGCTTTGAAGGCATCATCATAGCTTCCCGTCACAAGGTGCAGCTCCGCTCCATGCGCTTTTACCTGAGCCAGCTTGGCAACAGGGGCATTTTCGGGACAAAAGATCACCGCCTTGATCCCTGCCGAGGCACAAAGCGCAGCCAGTGATGAAGCTGCATTTCCGGTGGAAGCGCAAGCAATTTCACCAATTCCCAGCCTCTTTGCCTCAGCCACCATAAGCTGGGACGCCCTGTCTTTGAAGGAGGCACTGGGATTGAGCGCGTCATTTTTGATCCAGAGGTTCAGGCTTTCCACCTTGTAAAAGGGTGTATTACCCACCGGCAGAGGCGGATAGTCCCTTGCCTCCAGCGCGGAAAAGACCATACAGAAATCTCTCAGGCTGTAGTTTTGCCTGCCTTTCTGAGCGAGCGCCCGGCTGATCTCCTCATAATGGAAGACCGCCTCCAAAACCCCCGTCAGGGGCATACCGGGCCGGTAGTCAATGCTGCAGGTCGGACAGAGGTAAGTTACCTCATCCCGGGCATACTTCCTGCCGCAGGTGGTGCATTGCCACTGTTTGAAGTAAGTAAAACGCTTCAATCTCCCGCTCCGCTCAATTTGCCAGCTCAAATATCAAGCCGGCATAAAAGGCTGCAGCACCGCTGAGATGCTCAATCGGACAAGCTTCATTGGGAGCATGTGCGTAAATCTCATTACCCGGTCCCAAGCCGATACAGGGGATCTTGTGCATTCCGGCAATCGCCACTCCATTGGTGCTGAAAGTCCATTTATCGACCAGAGCATCCTTGCCAAAGAGTTCCTTGTATGCTTTGACCCCAGCGACCACACCATAGTGATCCTCTGGAGTTACCCAGGTGGGATAGTACTTTTCGGTGGGATAGACCAAGCCCGTGTAAGCCTCTTCAGCATAGGTGAGCACTTCGATCCTGGCATCAGCCACTCCAGCCAGTCTGCAAGCTTCCGCCACTTCTGCTACCGCGGATTCCTTGGTTTCGCCCCAGGTAAGCCTGCGGTCCAGATGAATGCGGGCACTATCCGGAACAGCACATTGAGAGGGTCCCGTAAAGTACACTTCGGTTACGCAGACACTGCCCTTGCCGAGGAAGGGATCTGTGATCAGGCGTTCGTGCAGCTTCTCGATCTCCAGAGCAATCCGGCTGATCTTATAGATCGCGTTATCACCGCGCTCCGGAGCCGAACCGTGGCAGGAAAGCCCCTTCACGTGCACCTGCATCTCCATTCTGCCGCGATGTCCCCGGTAGATATTCATATTCGTAGGCTCGGTGATTACCACCAGTTCCGGCCTGATCTTTTCCTCGTTGATGATATACTGCCAGCAAAGGCCATCACAATCTTCTTCCATCACGGTTCCGGTAAAGTAGATGGTAAAATCCTTATCGAGCCCAAGCTCCTTGATGATGCGTCCGGCTGTGACCATTGATGACATTCCGCCTTCCTGATCAACGCTGCCTCTGCCCCAGACCTTGCCATCCTTGATATGAGCATCAAAGGGATCAAAATCCCAGAGCGAGAGATCGCCCGGATAGACCGTATCGATGTGGGCATCAAAGGCGATCACACGCGGACCACTTCCTATCCTGCCGATCACATTGCCCAATCCGTCTATCTTTACCTCGTCAAAGCCCTGCTTTTCCATCTCAGCCTTGATGCAGAGACAGACGTCCTTTTCCTTGGTGGAAAAAGCGGGAATACGGATCATATCCATCAGAAAGCGTGCAGTCTCCGCTTCGTACTGCTTTGCCAGCTCATAAATCTTCTTTATCATTTTTTCTCCTTATCTTTAAAAGCGTTCCCAGAGCTTGCCCGCCAGTTCGCGGCTCTTGGCCTTGATCTCAGCTTCATCGATATCGAGCAGCAACTCGCGATTCCACATCAGGAACTTACCGCCCACAATGGTGCTATCCACAGCCGCTTGAGAGATGCCATAGATCACGTGACCGATCCAGGTCTCGCTATTGAGCGGTGTATGCGGATCATAATCTACGAAGATAAGATCTGCCGCAGCTCCCTGAACCAATTGACCGTGCCCTTCACCCCAGTATTTCTGGGCAATGGCAGGATTGTTAAAAAGCAGGGTCGAAGCCACTTCCATAAAGGCAGCAGTTGGATTTGCCTGTCTCAGATGCTGAGCCCACATCGCCACTCGGAGCTCTTCCAGCATATTGACCGTCATCGCATCGGTGCCAAGCCCGATACAGATCCCGCGCTCCTGCATATTGACCAGATTGGCGATCCCCACGGCATTATTCAGATTGCTCTGGGGATTGGTAACGATTGCCGCACCGCGATTGCCGATAAGCTCCAGCTCATCATCATCCAGATAGACGCCATGCGCCAGGATACTCAGAGGATTGATCAGGCCAAAGCTGTCCAAGCGGTGCGCCACCCTCAGGCCGTAGTGTTTGAGGTTGTACTGCTCGTCCGAATCAGCTTCCGCAGCATGAATATGGGTACCACAGCCCAGTTCCTGCACCAGCGTCGCAACCGTATCCAGAGTCTTGTCACTCAAAGTAAAGGCAGCATGCATCCCAAAAAGCCCGCGTAACTGGTTGCCTCCCTGCATATGGCAAGTCCTGATCCAATCTGCATTTTCGGCAATACCTTCCGCACATTTGGCTTCCCCGTCCCGATCCGATACTTCATAGGCAAGGGAAGCGCGAATACCGGTTTCGGTAACTGCTTTGGCAATCTGGGAAAGCGAACCTGTGATGGCAAAAGGCGAGGCGTGATGATCGATAATCGTGGTCGTGCCTTTGCGGATGGCTGTAAAGATCGAGACCATTGCACTGATGTAATTATCCTCCGCCAGCAGCTGCTTATCCAAGCGCCACCAGAGATTCTGCAATACTTCATTGAAATCCGCGGAAGGAGCCGCCTTGCCCAGCCCGGTGACCAAGCTGGAATAAAAGTGATGATGGCCATTGATCAAGCCCGGCATCACGACCTTGTCGGTAGCGTCGATCCGCTCGCATTCGATCAACGAAAATTCTGCTTCGGGGGCTATCTGGATGATCCTGCCGCCCTCGACCAATATGCACTCATGATGCCTGACCGGATCCATTGGATCGAAGGTAAGGATGGTGCCGCACTTGATAATATATGTATTTGTCATTCGTTACTCCTTCGCATTTTCTGAACAGGCAATTATTTAAGTAACTGGATTTTTGTCAAGCCCGGAGCGCTCCTACCTGTTCTGATAAATACAAAAGCCGTGATAATCTGAATGAATCCCGGCCGGCAAAGGCAGAATCATCAAGTATAGAATACCCTTGGCTTGCTTGCCGGCACAATAACGGGCAGGCTTTACGCGGTACGCTAATCAATCAATATCGGACAAGCTTGCGCGTCTGGCTGATTGCTCCGCTCTGGAACCTCACCAGGTACAATCCTGCTGCCAGTTTCATTCCTCCGGCATCTCTGCCATCCCAGCTAAGATCAACAAATCCGCCTGCTCTGCCGCTATTCCTGTACACCTGCTCTCCCCGGATATTATAAACACTAATTGAATAAGCTTGGTCCGTATCCTTGATTCCGAGGCGGATGAAGAGCTGATCCCTAAAGGGATTGGGATACAGCGAATGTATCCCCGTGAATGCCGGAGCCGCTTCTTCCGGTTCATTTTCCACCGCTATGTTATAGGCAGCGGTCAGCACAGGACCCGGATTCCATCCTTCTTTCAAAGCTCTGGCCCTGATAGTCGTGCTTTGATCAATTTGCAACGGTCCCACATAATGCGGGGAATCCCAATCCGGCACATCGCCATTGGTACAATAATGGATCTCGACACCCGGAGCCGGGCAGCTAATTGTAAGCACTAAGGGATGAGAATAATCTCCGGAGGGTGGATTGATCTCCAGCCCGGGAAGTGTCCCGTTGATCGTATAGTTCCCAATCGCGACAGCACTTGGATTCCAGTTCGTGGCAAAAGCCTTGGCTCTGATAGTAGTGGCTGATTGCTCCGGAAGATGGATTGGTCCTGTATAGACAGGCGAATTGATATGGGGATTATCCCCGTTTATGGTATAACGGATCAAAGCCTCCGGAACACTGCAGAATATCTGTATGGCCTGAGCGCTTGTATAGACCCCGGGGGAAGGAGAAAAGACGGGTGTCGGCAGTGCTCCGGTGATTGTATAGGTCGCTACGCTGGTCTCGCTAACGAAATGATTGAAATGTGCGACTGCCTTTATGGTAACGTTGCTGTAATTGCCAATATGGATAGGTGTGTTGTATATGGTCGATTGCAGTGTGGGTTCTGTTCCATCCGTAGTATACCGTATTATTGCGCCGGCAGTACTGCACGAGAGTGTTACGTTCTGAGCTGCACTATAAGTGGCCGGAGGAGGGAAAAAGCTCGGTGCATCCACGGCGCCGGTTGAATCGAAATTGATTATCAGCAGATTAGAGGGCCACGTTCCGATAGCTCCATCTATCTCTCCGGTAAGAGTTTGAGAGCAGTTTGCTACCATGTTGTACTCATCGCTCCAGTACTTAAGATGAAGCTGTTCACCATCTGCCACAACAGATACCGGAAGCACACAAGCGGTAATCTCATCGTTCAATCCCAAGGAAACGACTGTAGCTTTGCCGCGTAGTTGTTCCTGTCCGCCAACCATTGCAAAGGCTCCAATTATATCACCGGGGCTTGCTGGAAAGTTGTTTATGCGGATTTCCGCATTGATTACCATATTGGGCGTACCCTGAGGATTCCCAAAGGGATCAATATTCGTGCCATTATATGGGAATACTATCTCCAGCTCTGTGAACATCACTCGTCCACCATCGATATTATTATGAACGGGCGGGCTGATGGCTTGAGATCCCCAAGTATAATCATCCAAAAACATCAAGCCCAGTTTCCCAACCTTTCGATTACCCTGCATCCCGACATACTTGATCGTGTTCGCGGGATAGACCCACATCGGCTTGATATTTGCCAATTGAGGATTATCGATATTGTTTAGAATGATAGGCTCGCTCCAGGAAACACCATTATCCGGAGAGAGTGCGATATGTATCTCGGGAGTATTGATCCAAGGCGTCATCCCTATCCATGCCCGAGTGCAGTTTTGCCATACGGCAGCCATTAGGTTTTGCTCCTTGTTGATCGAGAGCTTGATGTTATTGTAATGGTACATCATAGAGCCATCGTGGGCAGTTGCATCGCGATAGGGGAAGTTCCAGGCTGTAAGCATGCCGGGAATGGAATGGTTTACTTCATCCACCCAGTAATCAACCTGCCCAAAGGGATAGACCTGATCCCAAGGCTGCATGTTGGCGTTGAACTGATCATCCGGGTGTTTCTGAGGAGAGATATCCCTTACAGTAAATTGATTGGTGTAGGGATCCACTACAATGTCTTTTACAAATTGTAATGCCGGGTAATAATCTCCATCGCTATTACAGAGAGCCCACAAACCGGGAATGTGGATTTTACCGTTTGCATCTTGCACAGCATTGAAATGGGATGAGTTTTTCAGGCTCCAGTAAAGCTCCGAATCATCATAAGGGATCCCGTCATCCGTGAAATAACCGATACTGCTTCCCAAAGCGGAGGGAGGATTCCAAGAAGCCAGATTGCAGGGATTGCTGCTGCGTGTCCAAGTACCTACACCATAATTGGCACATTTAAAGATATCTATCTCGCTGGTACGATTATCTCCCAGCGTTGTCTCGTGATACCCGCAGAGAAATATATTGCCGGCGTTGTCCGCCAGGATGGTCAGGTAGGGGCGTCGGATCGGAGAAGGATCGATATTCCATACATTCAGTTCCGGCACAGTAACATAGCTCCAAACCAGATTAGTCCCCGTCAAAATATCCTCATATTCAAAATCCGTCATAGCGATGATAGGATTTCCCCCGGGGGCAGCGCCATGTCCGGTGGCATTAGTGCAAAGCACATAGGCTCTGCGATGACCCATTACAGGTGAAGGGCCGGTTGTTACGACCGGCCACAGGAACACGTTGTCCGTCGTGGTAGTCGATCCGCTGACAATCGAAAGAGGGTTGTTAATCAAGATATCGTAATAATTGAACAAGCCTGAAAATCCGGCAATAAAGGCATCAGCGACAAATTGTATTTCAAGGGAGCTGTCCACATCGCAATTCCCCTGAAAGGCGTAGAGCGGTACATTCAGGATTGGATCGACGGTGAGGCTGGGAAAACCTTCATTGGTGTAGATTTCTGTGATCTCGTTGCTGTTACTCGGTTCTCCATTTTCGATATAGGCATAGAATGCTCTTCTATTGGCATTGGCCTGTCGGGAGCCGTGAAAGGTCATCATATAGGATGTACCGGTGTCGGTGGAGAGCAGTTGCAGAGGGCTGCCGTTGAAACTGCCAATCATATAGTCGTAGTATGTCCTAAAGACCTGCATAGGATAGATGCTGAAACTATAATCGTGATAAAACCGGGGTGGGGGATTATATCTCTGCGCCTGTTCCGGCCTAAACGCATCCAAGTCCTTTTGCGTTGGCATAGCCCAAATTGATAAAACAAGGCAGAAACACAGAATCGTCATCACCTGTTTCTTTGTCATAAAAACCTCCCCAGGATTTGGCCCGCGACCTGCGCCGGCAGTAACAGCCAGTCATTACTTGCAGGCAAACCCATGTCTGAGATGAAAATAAACAAGCTTGCGGATAGTGTCAAGAATTATATTCATCATCTTTACGATTTATGCAAATTCTGATTATAGCTTTTCTATTCGAGATAGAGATAAGGCAAAGCGGAATTCCACTCCTGAATAATAAACACACCGTAGAGCAAAAGACCAATCCCCAGTTTAGAAAAGACCCTCACCCCGGCTGGGGCAGGTGAGTGCCTTAACCGGAGCTGAGGGTAATCTGATATATCTCCCCGGGACTGCAGCTCCGAGCCTGCAGCCCCGAAATAGAGTACTGTTATAGAGTAATGGCTTACTTTGTCTCTACAAGCTCTGCAACGCGTGCAGCCATCTTGGTAAGCTTGTCGGCATTGGGTAGCTTGTTGTAGAAATAGACGTAAGGCTTGCCTTCATCTGCGGATTTTACGATATTGGGATCGAGATCCAGCTCTGCCAGGAGGTCAATTTCACGCTCCACCAGGAGCTCTTCAATCTTGTTTCCCGGGAAGATATCGGTCGCTTCCCCGCAATGCGGACAGACGAAGTGTTTCATATTTTCGACTATGCCCAAAATCGGCACATTCATCTTTTCTGCGAAGGTTATGCTGCGGGATACGTCCAATAGCGCCACATCCTGAGGAGTAGTCACTATCACCGTGCCATCTGTATGTTCCAGAGTCTGGAATACGGAGAGCGGCTCGTCACCTGTGCCCGGAGGACAATCCACGATCAGATAATCCAACTCTTCCCAATCAAAATCGGTGAAGAATTGCTTGATCAAAGCCATCTTGAGCGGTCCTCTCCAAATCAGCGCAGCATCCGGATCTCCCAAGAGAGAGGCAACGCTCAATACGCTGAGATTGGAGAGAACTTTTATCGGGCCGGGCATACCGGAAGCAGTCACTGGGATCTCCATCCCTTCGGTACCGGTCATCTTTGCCAGTGAAGGGCCGTGCACATCGGCATCAAGTAATCCCACTTTCTTCCCCTGCATCGCCAGAGCATAAGCCAGATTGACAGCGATAAAGCTCTTTCCCACTCCGCCTTTGCCACTCATCACCACAATCCGGTGTTTGATCCTGGCAAGATTGTCTTTTAGTGTTTGTTCCTTGAGTTCTTTTTCGTCCATTTACTTTTCCAATTCCTTATTGATCCATTCCAGTTGAGCTTCCAGCTCTTTTTTCTCTGTAGCCAAATCTTCTCTTGAATACTGGTATTCTGCACGATAGCTATCAGTTAGCTGCCAACGATTTCTACATCTACGATTGGCTCTTCTGCCAAAAGCAAATGATCCGCCTCTGCCACAAGGACCCAATCCACGACCGGGTCTACCATCGCCCATAGGGCCTGTACCATCACGAAAAGGCATCGTTAAACTCCTTCTTTTAGTTGATTATCTTGATATGCCTGATAGGCTTCGCGGATACTCATTCCACCCGCACCAACAAAAATCTTTACATTCATCTTGCCGAGGACATTGGCGGCATTGCCACCCGGACCATTACCAGTGATCAGAACCTCGGGTTTTAGTTCGTAGATCAATTGGGCAGTTTTGGGACCTGCACCGTGCTCTACCTGCTTGATGTTCCGGTTATCTACGCTTGTAAGAGCATCGGCCTCTTGATCATAGACCAGGATAAAGTCTGTTCTGCCAAATCTGGGATCAATCTTGGCGTCCCAGCCATCGCCTGTAGCTGTAAAAGCTATTTTCATTTAATCTCCTTTAGCTCGTCCCATATTTGTTGGAACCGGGACTGCCACTTTTCATTATTCTCTTCGCATACGTTCTTGCCATTGGTTATGGCGTTGTGAAAATCCAGATCATAGTCCAGATTTGCCAGATGCCGGATGCCCTCACAATCTAGCCAGTCTGTGATGGCAGAGCTTAGATCAGGATTGATATCCGCCTTGTTTATGATGCATGCGGCAGGAATCTGAAACTTCTGAATCAGTTCCCAGAGTCTCTTTAGATCGCTCTGTGCGGAAAGACTCGGTTCGGTCACCATCAAGACTACATCCGCTCCGGAAAGAGAAGAAATCACCGGGCATCCGATACCGGGAGATCCATCTATCAGTATATAATCTTTGGATTCACGTCGTGCCATTGCCTTTGCTTCGTTTTTTACCTTTGCTACCAGTTTTCCGGAATTGTCCGCTCCTATACCCAGTCTTGCATGCACCAGGCTGCATCCATAGCGCGTATCGCTTACGTAAAACTGTCCTACCCTTTGCTCCTGAAGGCTTATTGCCTTAGCAGAACAAATATGGAAGCAGTACCCGCAGCCTTCACAATCCAATGGCGCAACTTCATAGACATTTCCACTTTTTGATATGGCATCAAAACGGCATTTAGCTGCACAATCTCCACATCCTATACAGAGCTCGGTACCGATTACAGCCTTGACTCCGCTGTAGAAATCCTCGATTACTTTGTTCTCAGGTGAAAAGATCAGATGCAGATCAGCAGCATCAACATCACAATCAGCCACAACCAGATTCTCCCTGGCTATCCAAGCCAGAGCTGAAACTACCGAGCTCTTTCCTGTTCCGCCCTTCCCGGAAATGCACACTATCTCTTTCATAAGTCCGGCTCCAATTTACTGATTAGTTGGCACAGGGCTTCGTCCAGATCTACAAACTTGTGATATAGTATTTCACCTTTCGAATATCCTGAGGCAATCTCCCGGGAATGCTTGATGCTGGCCAAAAGCTCGATCCCTTCCCGCTGCAGATAGTCCAAGATATCGCTATTACCAATACCCCAGCGATTGATCACCACCCCAAAGGGTTTACCCAGATTGCGTATCGTATCGACTGCCAGACTCAGATCGTAAAGCCCAAAAGGACTTGGCTCAGTAATCAGTATTACATAATCTGCTGTCTTTACCGCAGAAATCATAGCGCAGGATGTGCCCGGAGGACTATCAATAATCTGGTAATGATGATTTGAAAAGTGTTTGGCCAGATAGCTCAGACCCTGTGCTATCAGAGGTGAAGCTTGTTCCAAGCCAATATCCAGCCGGCACTCCACAAAATCCAGATTACCTGTTTTTTTCTGTCTGATCTCACCCAAATGCGTTTCTTGCATAGGCAAAGCATTTACCGGACACAATTCACTACAGGCATAGCATGAGTGGCACAATTCCGGTAGTATAACAATGTAATCGCCAAGCTTGATTACCGCATTATACCGGCAGTATGTCGGACACAGTCCACACAGAGTGCAGTTCTGCTTTTCCCAATTGGGCACCATCCTCACAGCCTTGTGGCTGGCGATTTCGTTTCCATGGAAAAAGATACCGCTATTCGGCTCTTCAACGTCCAAATCTACCAATACTGTGGAAGAGTTTTCTGCGAGCTTAGTGGCTAGATTTACTGCCAAAGTGGTCTTGCCCGTGCCACCTTTACCGCTGGCAATTGCTATTCTCATCAGTGATCACAGCGATTATCGCCAGCCTCCAATTGATTGTTGATGTACATATCAACCAGCTCTGTTAAAGGTTTGGGGCATACGCCAACGATTACTTCGATACCATTTTGGTGCATCAAATCTTGAGCTTTGATTCCCATTCCGCCGGCTATAACGACTTTTACACCCAATTCATGCAAAAAGCGTGGATGTGAGCCTGGCTC
Organism: uncultured Candidatus Cloacimonadota bacterium; assembly: GCA_964433815.1. Taxonomy (GTDB): domain Bacteria; phylum Cloacimonadota; class Cloacimonadia; order Cloacimonadales; family Cloacimonadaceae; genus PHBP01. Next base: position 1,187 of record CAYSSP010000035.1, on the reverse strand, counting down.
GTGCACCGGAGGGTTGATGTCCTCATGTTTTGTAATCTGACCGTCTTCAATTGTGAAAACGGCAAAAGATTCGCAGTGACCAAAGTGTGAGCTAAGTTCTCCTTGTGTAAGTGGCATGGCTAATTTCATTGTATCTCCTAGTCTTGTATTATTTTATTTCTAATGGCACCTGCGGCATTTGTGGCATCCCCGCTGAAAGCAATCATTCAAGCTGATTATCCGCGTTGAACCGCAATATGGGCAATGTGGTGTATCGCCGGGGTCATCTATACAGCTCTTGGAATGGCAATCCTCGCAATAGTAGTGTGAATCGGCAAATTTTACCTGACCGCCTTCGATCAGCAGACTGCGACCTTCCACCAGGGCTGTACTGAGCTTACGCCGGGCCTCCTCATAGATACGGGTGATCGTGGGGCGCGATACCTGCATCGATATCGCTGCTTGCTCGTGGATCTGCCCCTCATAATCGATCAAACGAATCACTTCGTATTCTTCCAGTGAGAGCTTAACAGCTTCTCTTAGATTGGGGCGCAGCCAAATGGGACGAAATCCCTTTACAATGGGGAGTTCAGCCAGATGACGCAGGTTTTTGGGGCGTGGCATAGCTGCCTCAGTGGCTGCATCCGCGCTCGGGATTGTTATCCAGAGAGCCTTTGATGTATTTGTCTATAGCAGCTTCCACGACTGTCTCGTCGGTAAGGAAAGCCTCGATACCGGCTGCTCTCAGATCGTTTTGAATCCTCAGACCCATCCCGTTTGCGATTACAGCCTTGCAATCCTTCAGCGCATTTACGATGATGGCGTGTTTGTCTTCGTGGGATGCATCGTGATCGTCACGGGCGTGGCCGGTAAAATCGTTCGGGCGAAACTCGCGGGTGATGATTTTATCATCCTCGATCTCGGCAATTTCAAATCCTGTGGCTCTGCCAAAATGCGGGCAGATATTGATGCGATCGTCGCTTGCGATAGCTATCTTCATTGTTGACTCCTCTTATCTTTATGATCATATGCTCATAATAAAGAGGCGCATATTTTGTCAAGAGATAGTCGCAAGTACGCGGTATGAGTAGCTCGCAAGATGATATACTGCGATTATAAACCCTCACTGAATACTTCAAATTTCATCACCAAAACTTCAAATGTCCAAGTCCAAAAGATGATGAACCAGACGATTAGGGCGTTTGAAA
>CAYSSP010000034.1:0-26099 GCA_964433815.1 uncultured Candidatus Cloacimonadota bacterium | reverse complement strand
GTGAAAGCCAATAAATGGAACGATACTCTGGAGTATAGCGATTGGTTTTGGCAGGGAAAGCTCTATTTCTACTGGGGAGGCCCCATTGGTTTGAGCACAACCCCCGATTTTGAAATAGAGGGTCAGTGGTTTGGCCAATATTATCTATACCCATCGCATCCTACAGAAAAAATGTGTAACGCTGGTGACCTGAATGGTGACGGGAAGGACGATTTAGCCGTGATTTGCGATTATGAATCATCCGGTTACGCAGCTAGTGTAAAACTCTTCTTGGGGAGAGCAAATCCAAGTACAACCCCTGATTATGTATATAGCTATAATAGAGTTGCAGGTCTCTGGTGCCAGTCTCTTGGTGACATCAATGGAGATGGCACGGATGAGCTGGCGATATCAGGATGGTCTGATACAACTGAGCCATTGACAAACTACTGTTACATCCTGGACGACCTGGATGAACCACCCTATCTATTTGATGGGAATTATGGAGGAGGGTATCGCACGATGTCAGGAATAGGTGATGTCAACAATGATGGATTTAGCGATGCGTATTACACTCGAGGCACCCCAGGTTCCAATGATGCCCGGATTACCCTCTACTTTGGAGCCGCTACGAGTCCTTTTGCTGACAGCCTTGTAATATATGAAAACTATCCCTATGGAGCTCACTTAGTGAAACCCCTTGGAGATATCAACGGAGATGGCTATGCTGACTTTATTGGCTATCGAGACCTGACCAACTACCATATCTGGCTTGGCTCGGAGAATATGGATGCTCAGCCGGACTTGCATCTCCTGTTCAATACAACTACATACGACCTTTGGTCGTTATGGTATGGATCATCCGGTTATGCTGTTCATGGTGATTTAAACGGAGATGGCTTTGATGATTTTGTTACAAGCGATCCTCTTGCAAACCATGAAAATGGTCAAGCAGGCATCTGTCTCGGTGGACAGAATGCTAACGCAACTTATGATCTGATTATGAATCCTCCATCTGAACATCAGTTTAGAAACTTTGGATATGCCAAAGCCATAGGAGATTTCGATGGTGATGGTTATGATGATCTGGCGATATCTTGCCCGTGGTGGATTGGTTTTGGCGCATATGGTATGGGTAGAGTGCTGATTTATTCCGGTAATGCTCAGCTCCAGGATACTACAGTTGCCAATGATGATCCGGCTGCTCCTGAACAGAATACATCCGATTGGAGATTCAACATTTACCCAAATCCCTTCTACGCAAAAGCAGGAGAGATTAGGGTTACTTTGTTGGGAACCGGATACAACAAAGCCGGAAGATATACATACAGTGTAAAAAACATCCGTGGTCAGATTGTCAGACAGGATATCATAAGCGAGCAGGAACTTCGCGATGCAGGTTTTGACGTTAGAGTTTCACAATTGTCATCAGGGATCTACATTTTAACCATTAGTGATCAATACCAGATATTAGCATCAAGAAAGGTAGTAATATACAAATAGGGGAGCTTATTATGAAAAGGTACAATGCCCTATGGTTTCTTCTTTTGCTGGGCATCAGTCTATATGCTATGAACGATATGCCACTGATGGCGCAACTACAGGGGGAGCATAACGGATCTTTTTTTGGTTACAGCATGGTAAGTTTAGACTTTAACCACGATGGTATCGATGATTTAATTGTGTTTTCTATGGCATATGGTTATCAGTATCAGCAAAGTCCATCTCGAGGTAAGGTCTACGTCTATTATGGTGGCCCCGATTTTAGCTCCGCATCAGAGCCAGCCATGACCTTGGAGGGAGACTATCCTGAAGGAATGCAGAGGAGGATTAACTCTATCAAAAATGTTGGTGATGTTAGTGGGGATGGATATACAGACCTAATGATAACTGACTCGGTTCCTAATGTTTCAGGAAGTGCCAGATACATGTTCTTTTATGGAGGAACAAGCAATTTATCAATCCCCGATAGGGTTGAAATCCCACTACTGAATGAGGTAACTTACACGATTGATATGCTCTATGATGTTGATGGCGATGGGTTTGATGATTTGGGTATTTCTTATACGCTGAATAACATTTTACAGTTCGATATTTTATGGGGAGGGACTTTTCAACGCCAAGTGATACTGTCTGGGGTGGGATTATATAACGATACTAAGGCAATCATCGGGATAGGCGATATCAATAACGATGGATATCATGACTTCTCCATAGGATATCTTGAAGAAGAACAAGAATTCGAACAAAATTCTACCGTCAGAGTGTATTATGGAAACAGTAGTAGAATGTTCTCTCTTTATACGTTATTGATTCAAACCCCAAACCCCATCACACGGATATGTAGACCTCTTGGGGATATAAATAATGATGGATTCGACGATTTTCTGGGATATATAGGCAATACCGGAATGATGGTTTGGTATGGAACAGGTGCCAATCTTCCACTAAGTCCCAACGTTATTTTATCTCCTAGTTTTTATGGTAATGCATTTGTTCGTGGAGTGAATTGTGGCGACTTCAATGGAGATGGTATCAGTGACGTAGTTGGGGCTAGTTATTCACAAAGAAGATTTGCCGTCTGGCTCGGTAGCTTTTATATGAATGGACAAGCGGATTGGCAGAAAACTGATACTCTTGAAAATTATGGTTATGACGTTGCAGTTGGGGACTTTAATGACGATGGGTTTGATGACATAGCAGTCTCTGCACCTATGGAGGAAGGTATTTGGCCATATCATGATTTCCCCGGTTATGTGCTTACTTATGCTGGTAATCCTGTAATGGTTGCCAACGATGACCCCACTGATCAACAACTATCAGATCAATTACAAATGAGATTGAGACCCAATCCCGTACGAACTAATGGAGAGATTACAGTTTCAATTACGGGAGTGGATATAACCAGAGAAATGCCCTTGCAAGTTAAAATCTTTAACCTTAAGGGCCAAGTTATCTATAAATCTGACATCAATAGCATGTCATCAAATGAATCGGTAAGCACTGTTAATCTCTCAAATTATCCTTCAGGTGTATACCTATGCCGGGCAAGGATTGGCAACATGTCGACCAGTAAGAAATTTACCATCATTAAATAAGGAGATCATCATGAAAAAGTACTATACCCTTTGTATGTGTTTTTTATTGGGTGTAAGTGTGTGGGCAGTGGATGCCAATGAATTTCTTATAGGAGCATATTCTCAGTATCAGATAAGATATGCTGGTGATAACTATGCTGCAAACTTCGATTCACTTGGGGTGTATCTCAACAATGCTGGATATAATGCCACTGTTTACAGCTTAAGTTCAGGATACTCAGATCGATTATCAACTATTTTTGAAAAGCTTCATGAATCAGACATCAAGAGTATGCTTCATGACAATACGTGGTCACCTACAGCTAACAAAGTTGGCATAGGTAGCTTATCATTCAGTAACAGACTACAAATTGAAGCAGAGTATCAGTTGTTAACATCTACAAGTGGAAGCTTCGTCATAGATGATTTGAGCACAGAAAATGAGTCGGTCTGTATGGAGTCTTTTGATTACGTGACACAGCATGAGATAGGAGATTACATTGCTAATAACCCGTCATATAACACATCATACTCAAACAATTATGCATGGGTTTGTGATTCATCTCAAGGACATTTGGCAGGGAAAGCTATCTCTAACCCAAGAAAAAGATGGAAACCCTCATGGGTGTCATGGCCGAGCATGTTAAGTAAAGATATAGTGTTCCTAAATAGCACTATCAATGACAATAAGTTATATCTAACCGTGGCTTTGAGATTCGAAAACATCCCCAATGGCACGCCAGTTGCTGATATCAGCTTGAAGCTATACGACCCACCCAACCCTGATACATATTCAGAATATGGACTCACTGATCCATTGGATTATGTAAATGTAACACTAACACCAGTAAGCTCACTTTATGGTACTAGTATTGTAGCACAAACATATCCCTCTGAAATGCAGGATTCCTATGGCAACTATATCTTTGAGTACTTCGTAGATTTATCTGCCCTTACAGCGTATATGAAGGGCTCTTGGAATTCATCTACCCGTGAATTCTACCATATTAATCCGGAAATCTTTTGGCACGGAAACGGTAAACTCATAATTGATTACATAACGATTGAGGACGAGTTCAATAGATCTGTAAGACAAGATCCCAATTCTCCTTACATTACCCAGATCGACTCTCAGATTAATTCATTGGCGGGTTATGATACCCGCAACAATCTACTCTATCATATGAGCATGGATGAACCAAGAGCTGGTCAACTACAAGTATACAAGAATCTCAAGAATCATTTGAATTCTCTACCACAACATCCCAAAATTATTACTGCAACCAATCTTTGGGACTATGATGTTTACGATCCGAATGGATTCAAATACCATTTCCCCAAGCGATTTTTATATGAAGCAACCCCTGATAGAATTATGGTTGATGTGTTTCCTTTACAGGGGAATATAGTTTGGAATGGTAGCAACCAAACAGTGCAGACGAGAATCGATAGAATGATACACTACTATTATTACAGCTTATTAAAGAATGTGCAACAATCGAATAATCCAGACACCGAAATATTCTATATCCCACAAACATTTGGCATTGTTCTCCAGAACTCAGATAACTGGTCATATAATATGCCTCCATTAAGTATGTTAAAGGTACTAAAGTATTTACCTCTATGCTACGCAGCTGATGGTATGGTAGATTTCTGTGTTGCTTCAAATCCAGTAAAGCTAGATGCAAAGGAAAAAGGGTATTGGGTAACTCCATTATCTCAGGATGAAGCTGCAGTGGGTTTTACGGATCAGTATGACAATTTGAGAATTACTGACAATGTTTCAGCATACAATATGATAGCTGAAGCTAACAGTAAACTTGCTCTTTATGGTCCGAAAATCAGACAATTGAACTGGCTTAACACTAATAAACTCATGACAACCGGTGTTGAACCCACGCCTGCATTAAACAGCGCTGATCAGATCAGCTTAAATAGCGTCCTTCTCGGTAATCTAGTGGTTGAAGCAGAGGAAGATAATACAGGTTATACAGGGTTTGTTCAATGTGGATATTATAATGATAACCAAGGGCTCCCTTATTTCATGCTTGTAAACCGAAGGGCTGTCTATAAAAGGACTGGAAACGATGTCCCAGCAAATGGTACACCGGTTAGATATGTTGATTATTTTTTCAGAGATGCTTCATCTCAAACCGTTTGCTTTGAGCCGGACAATTCCAGCCATAATATCTTCGGAACTCATGTTGCTCTTTATGACGCATATGATAACTCAGTTTTCCAAACAGAAGCAGGAGTGATCAGCGTAGAAATGGGGCCTGGTGATGGACGACTTCTTCAAATGTGTTCAAGTTTGCCAGATACTGTCTCGTTCGATGCAATTCTCAAGACGAAGGCTTACCTATCAGGAAACATAGTGATATCAGATAGTATTTCCGTTGACATTATGCCGGGTACAGACACAACCATATTTGCGAATACCAGGATTACTGTCAAGCAGGGTGCATCATTTAATCTATCTGGAAATGTTATAATTGGGGACAGCGTGACGATAAGCGCTGAAACAGGAGCTAATGTTAGTTTTCAGAATGCAGTTTGTACATGGGGTCAGGATTCAGTCCTGGAGGTAGTTAATAGCAATCTTACGATAGATACCAGTGCTTTGATAACTGAAGCGGATTCTGCTAGGTGGAAAGGACTAAGAGTATCTGATTCCTGCCTGTTTACTATTAGTAATTCTACTATCTCAAATGCGGAATACAATCATGTCAGTAACTCAACGCTTCTGATGTCGGACAGCAATATCTATGTGCCAGCTAATGCATGGGGCTTGATGTTGAGTAATACCGTACCCGGCTACGTTACGGAAATAGTCGCAACAGACCCCGGACACGGATTCTATGGCAAGTCCAATCTCAATTCCAAAGGTCTGCTACTTTCATCAATGAAGAATCCTATAGTAATAGACAAGATAGAATTCCAGAATCTGTACTACGGGATAAACAAGTCTGCTCCATCATATGTGACCGACTCAGTGAGTGAATCATATTTTGTAAATTGTGACACAGGTATCAATTTGATGAACAACGAGTTTATGATGGATATTGTTGAATGTAACTTCGCCAATAATAGACCAGACAAACAAGGTATAGGAATCAGATTAGTAGCGTCATCCCCGACCATCTCGATGTGTAACTTCCATAGTTTGTATCGGGGAATATTTACTGAGTTTGCGCTACATAGTGGTTTGGGGCTTGAATCGAGTATTACCGAATCTAACTTTTACAATTGTGAGGGTGGAATTGAAAGTAGGAATTCAAGCCATAGATTGAAGGGGAATTATTTCAATAGAAACAGCTCAGGTATTGTGAATCACACCAGTTCAAATTTGAACCTAAGCTATGGTGCAAACAATGTCCTGATGAATAGTGAAAAGAACATCGTTTTCAACGAAACGATGCCTTATGAATCCACGATTCAGCTAGTTATTGGCAATAATGATTTCTACCACTTGGTAGATAACCAAACAAATATCGGTGCTATCGACTTTAGTTTTGATACTAATTACTTCAATTTCCCTCTAATGATGGATTTTCAGATAGATGCTAGCAAGAACTGGTTTGAGAGTGATCAAGTAGTGGTTAACGATACTGCTTATGATGATTATGTTTATGTAGACGTGTTTGATCCATCTCCTTCTATGCCGGCACCACCCCCTGAAAATGATAGGCTATTCACCGCTCTTGGGTATGAATCACAAGAATTGTACGAACTAGCTGGTGAGCTATACTCTGCGATTATTGATGAACAGCTTGAAAGTGAACAAACTTATGTTACAAGTGCAATCGACGGTCTTTATCGCTGTACCAAGATGATTCCAAATCCTCAATGGGATCTTGCTGATTACTTTGATACGAAAGCTATACAATACGAGATTGATGATCCCGGATTGAGTGCTCTGTTAAATGATTATCTGGCAAAAGTATTAGTACTGGACAAGGATTTTCAAGCAGCTGTTGACTTGATCCAGGTCAGAATAGACAATCCGATTAGCGAGATAGATTCTCTCAGGGCTGTACTCGACTTGGAGATTGTACTCCAACTCGCGGCAATGGAAGATGATAAGCGCCCGCTAACGACTAAATATTCCCAATATCAGTATCCGGATGTACACATTTTTGATGAAATGCATAGCAGTAACTGGGACAAATACAACCGAATTTTGCACCAGAATGATACAGAAAATGTAGCCAACATCGCACCAGTTCCCATAATCACAAGCAATTATCCCAATCCCTTCAACCCATCTACCTCGATCGCCTTTAGTATCCCGGAAACCGGGAGGGTCAAAGTATCGATCTATAATATCAGGGGACAACGAGTCAAGACCTTGTACAATGCAGATTTGGAAAGAGGTCATCATCGCCTGGTATGGAATGGCAGAGATAACGGCAATCGAAATGTTGCTTCAGGAGTCTATTTCATCCGTCTGGATGCTGCGGGTAAATCTAGCATCAGAAAAGCGATGCTATTGAAGTAATAACGGGTAATATTGCCACTTATGCCCAAGGTTTTATCCTTGGGCTTTGTTTGTATCTTCTCGAGGATACCGCCGTTACATCCCTCTTCGACTCACTTCCTGGGAGATATTTTTTTGATCTGTCCCAAAAACCACGGTTCTGTCCCCCATAGAATAGTGAAGACTGTATTCAAGAGGATAAAAAAAATGAAATCCAGAATCCAGTATGGGACGCTTATCTTGAATGGAAGCTGCTATCGAAACCGGGATAAGCGAGCCAAAACAATCGATACTATCCGGATAGTCTATAGTCTCCGGGATGGCTTGACAGGTTTAGTGTAATCCGCATTGGGCAAAATTTACACATTGAGATGCTTTTTTGCAGGAAAATAAACTTGACGGAGTAGAAGAGAGTATTAGCTTATCGTAAAGTAACGATAATTCAAGGAGTCAGATTATGAAGACTTTTGTGATTACAGCAGTAATGGCACTTCTTACGGTTTTTATGTTCGCTCAGGATGTCCTGCTCAGCGAGGATTTTGAGGGTGCTTTCCCCGGGGATAAATGGACCTTGAGCGGAGATCCCACGTGGGATGATGAAAGTCATCAACATTATGGCGGAGGTTGGGCCGGGTGGTGTGCGGGTAGCTCGCTAAATCCATCCAATGGAAGCTATCAGGATAATATGAATGCCGAAATGACCTCCACCCAATTCAGCCTCGAAGGCGCTCGCAACGCCAGCTTTAGCTTTTGGGCAAAGGTCAATACTGAGAGCAGTTATGACTATTTCAAGGCCGGAGTATATGTCTATAGGAATGGAAGCTGGCAATGGAACGAATTGGTAAGCATAAGCGGTTCTGATGCTGATAGTTGGACACAGTACAGCTATTCCTTGGGAGATTATCTTGGCAACAGCCGCGTCAAAGTGGCTTTCAAATTCACCAGCGATGGCTCCAGGACAGATTATGCCGGGGCTTGGGTTGATGATATTTCCGTGACCAAAAACGATAGCGGCACCACTCCGGGCGGAGGAGATGAGTATGAGCCTAATAACAGCGCCAGCCAATACACCAGCCTGGCTATCACTAATACGACTCAGACTCAAAACCATACTCTGCACAATGGTAACGATCAGGATTGGTTCAGATTCACGGCTGTGGCTGGACGCGAATATACCTTCCACTCCACAGGCGATATGGATACCAGAATCTATCTTTACGACGAGAATGGCAATACCCAGATAGATGAGAACGACGATGGCGGTGATGGCAATAACTTCCGTCTGGTCTTCAACCCGGACAGGGGCGGAGATTACAAGCTCAAGGTGGTTGGCTACAACGGCGCTACCGGTTCTTACACGATGAACTACGTCCAAGGCTCCACCGAAGCCACAAACGGAGATACTTACGAGCCGAATAACTCCTCCAATCAAGCTACCGAGCTGAATATCACCTCCAGTATCCAGACCCAAAACCACTCTTTACACAATGCAAGCGACGAAGATTGGTTCCGCTTTAGCGCTCAGACTGGGAAGATCTATACCTTCAAGAGCTTTGGCGATATGGACACAAGAGTCTATATCTATGATAACGATGGTAGCACCCAGCTTTTGGAAGATGATGACAGCGGTGACGATACGAACTTCCTGGCAGTCTTTGCACCGACCAGAAATGGTAACTACAAGATGAAAGTCGTGGGTTACAACGGAGCTACCGGTACTTATGAGCTCAATTACAGCTTTGAAAGCAACAGCGGAGATTCATACGAGCCGGATAACTCCAGCTCTCAGGCGACAGCCATCACACCAAATGTCAATGGCAGCAGCCAGAGCCACACTCTGCACTATAGCGCGGATGAGGATTGGTATCGCTTTACAGCTAATGCAAACCGTACTTATACCTTCTATTCGGTAAGCGATATCGATACACGCATCTATATTTACGGCAACGATGAAGCTGAGTATATCGCGGAGAATGACGATGGCGGAGACGGGAACAATTTCCGCATAGACTTTGTACCTCCTGCCAACGGTACATACAAGATCAAGGTCGCTGCTTACAACAGCGCCACCGGTTATTACGAGCTGCACTATAGCTATCGCGAAGGTGCGGGAGATTCCTATGAGCCGGATAACACTCACACCGAAGCTACAAACCTGGTGATCAGCAACAATGCCCAGACCCAAAGCCATACTATTCACTCCAGTACTGATGTGGACTGGTTTAAGTTCCGCCTCGAAGCAGGACGCAACTATACCTTCACTTCAAGCTCGGATATCGATACTGAAGCTACCTTGTATCAGGAAAATGGTACCACGGAGATCTCAAGCAACGATGATGGCGACGAAGGATTGGATTTCAGTATCAGCTTCACTCCCGAGAGAACCGGGATCTACAAGCTGAAAGTGTTTGGTCACGGCAACGCGACCGGAGATTACATCCTAAACTATTAAGAACTATTCTATAGAGGAATCAGCCCGGCTCTCGCAGTCGGGCTCTTTCTTTTCAGAAGGATCCGGCTCTGTATCCGATGGATCATCATCTTGCTCCAGGGGCAGATCCGGCAAAGCCAGGCGGCGTTTACGGCGGATTCTATAGGCGATAATCAATACCGCCGGGAGCATTGCGAGGATTAGGGAATTGATAGCTATCACCAGGTATTGGGTGGCGAGGGAACGGGTATAAGCGCGGAAGGTCTGGTTAAATGACCACAGGCTCTGTCCATAGACGATGCGAAAGGCAGAGATGAAATCGGTGCGGTAGCCTCTCCTCCAATAGCCTGCCGTGTGATCCCAGAGGCGTTTCCAGCTCTCAGGGTTTTTATCTCGCATCCATTTGAGAGCAAAGTAGGATGATAGATAGTAGTTGTCCCAATCCTGCTGCTCTTTGGGGTAATTGAAGCTGAGCAAAAAGAGATCGCTGCTCTTGCCCCAAAAGCTGGCGCGGATGAAGCTGAGATAGCGGTCGTAACCCAGTTGCCCGGAGTAGTAGGTTGCCATACCTTCGTGAAACCACAGCGGAGCAGATTCAAAGAGTTGATCCAGCAGCCAGTGCATATACTCGTGGAAGATCACCTGGTGATAGCTTCCGGAGATCTGCTCGCGGCTGCGGATGTAGATACGCTCTTCGGCAGAGCTATAGAAGGCATCGCTAAATTCAACTATGCTGTTTTTGCCAAGACTGAGAGCCTTGTAGAGGTCCGGATCGTCTATGATGTATATCTGAACACTACGGGTGGTGTAGATACCGAGCTCTCGCTGGAGCACGTCTGCACGGCTGTTTAGCTCGTTTAAGAGAAGAGAGTAATCACGGCGGGAATCAACCGCGTGGATGCTGGCAATATCGCTGGAACTGCGGATCGGGTAGTCTATCTTCATCGCCATCAAGGGCAGGCAAAGCAGCACCAAGAGAGCAATGCAGATAGCTGGATAGCGCATCAGGGCTTTGGCAATGGAGTCTTGTCCAAGAGCTGGTAATACTGGGTGGCATTGGTCTTGGAGACATTCCCGGTGGGTATCTCCAGGATGCGGATAGAGTGGTCAAAGCCATAAAGCTTCAGCCCTACCTGGTCTTCCGCGTGTACCTCGCTGCTGGCTTTGGCAAGCTTGCCGTTTATGGTCACCAAGTTCTTGTCGCAGGCATTCTTTGCTATGGAGCGGGTCTTGGTAAGGCAGAGCTTGTTGAGCAGCAAATCTATTCTCATTTCTTGTCACCATCCAGCAGGTTACGGATTGTTCCTGCCAGATCCTTGATCTTGTAAGGCTTCATAATGAAATCACGGATACCCTTGCGACGTGCTTCCTCGGAAGAAACAAGAGTCGTAAAACCGGTGCAGAGGATGATCGGCAGATTGGGCTTGATCTCCAGCATCCACTCCGCAAGATCGACACCATTCATATAAGGCATGGTGGTATCAGTCACCAAGAGATCTACCTTGTGGTAGTTCTTGGAGAAATACTCCTGTGCCTTGCGGGGATCGGCAAAGCCTTCCACCTGATAACCGAGACGCATCAGACCCTGACGGAAGACGTTTACAAGCATAGGCTCGTCGTCTATGAACATAATGTTTTCTGTTCCGCTTACATCAGCATCCTCGATGTGTTCCGGATTGGTGGGATACCAAGTATCAGCCAAATAGAGAGGCAGATAGACCTTGAAGGTGGTGCCTTCGCCTATTCTGCTGCTTACACGGATGGCTCCGTGATGAGAGCTCACGATACTGTGAACGATAGAAAGTCCCAAGCCTGTACCTTCATTGGCACTCTTGGTGGTAAAGTAAGGATCAAAGATATGATCCATCAGGCTCTCGTCTATACCGGTACCATTATCTGTAACGCTGATCAGCAGGTAGTGACACTGCTCCAGCTCCGGGAAAGCCAGCATATCCTTTGAACTAAAGGAGACTTGCTCCACCTGTATATTGATCAAGCCGTTGTCGTGCTTGATGGCATGCATGGCGTTTGTGCCAAAGTTTATGATGATCTGATGTATCTGGCCTGAAACAGCCACAACGGTAGATTTGTCCGCAAGGTAGTTTTCCTTGATCTTGATGGACTTTGGCAGGTAAGACTTCAGGAAGCGCACTGATTCTTTAACGTGATCCACCAGCTCGATGATCTCAGTCTTGGATTCTTCCTGCCGGCTGAATGACAGCAGGTGTGCAATCATTTCCTTGGCACGGTTTGAAGACTTCAGGACTTCCTGCAGATAGTTTGCTGATTCAGAGCCGGGCACCATCTCGTCGGACGCCAGCTCAGTATAGCCTATAATAGCTGAGAGAACATTATTAAAGTCGTGTGCTATGCCACCCGTAAGCCTGCCGATGGCCTCCAGCCTCTGAGTGCGTTTAAGCTGCTCTTCCCGCATGATCTCATAGGTAACGTCCTTGCAGCTTGCCACTATGCTGGAGAGCCTGTTATCGTGATCTATGACCGGTTTGACCACCATATCAAGCGTGATCTTGGTACCATCTTTGCGGATCAGATCGATCTTGCCGCGCCAAGGCTGCGAACTGCGCACCCTCAGCCACGACTGACTCATATCGCTCTTGCTATTTGGATCAAAGGGCAGATACTCGACCGGCTTGTCGATCAGCTCTATCCTGCGGTAACCTGTGGTCTTTTCAAAGACTGTATTGACGTAGCTGATATAGCCTTCCGGCGAGAAGATGATGATTCCCTCTCCGGCCTGTTCGATAGCCTGGATCATCGTCATGATATTCTCATCGCTTTGCTTTTTGTGCAAGGCAAAGGCTATCTGCTCGGAGACTGATTCCAAGAGGCTGCGATCTTCTTCGTCATAGAGATCCCCGCGGGTGTAGCTCTGGACCACCAAAGCACCGATAACCTGCTTGGAAAGGATCAGAGGCACTCCCAGGAAGTTCTTGCAGACAGCACCAAAGAACCTGTTTGAGTTCACTCTGGACTTGATGGTCTCTTCATCCAGCAGCAAGGGCCGGGCTTCAGAGATGATCTGGGCAGTCAGCGATATTTCGTGATCTGCCTCGACCGGCGAGCCATCCTCGTTCATTTCGTCCACCAGGTAGGGGAAAGTGATCAGATTGCTCTTGGAATCATAGAGGGCTATATAGAAGTTCTTGACGTCAATAAGGCGCCCCAAAGCCTCGTGGATTGTACGGAAGAGCTCATCCAGCGAACTCTCGACATTGACCTGATGCGAGATTCGATGCAATATATGGGTGATGGCTTCGGATCTGTAAACTGCGGTCATATCAGTCGTAATCAGTGCAAAAAGATCGTCCTGAGTGGTCTTGATCCTCACCACATTCATCTTGTGGGCATGCAGTTTGTGTTTACTATCCAGATAGCTATACTCGTAAGTGCTGTCCCCGCCTTCAGGCCTGGCAAAGATATTGAGGAAATACTCTTTGGTCAGCTTGGCAGGAGTTTCCAGCGTAATCAACTTGGAGAAATCAGAGAAGATTTCCCAGACTTCCCGATCCACTATCTGTGACACATTGAGCCCGGTAAGCCCGGAGAAAGCTTCATTGACGAGGAAGACCTTACCCGTCTTGCTCACCAGCATCATACCTTCGGAAGATTGCTCAAAGATACAACGGAAGAGCGCTTCACGCCCCTCTGATTCGTTGCGGATATTGACCATCTCGGTGATGTCCTGGATAGCAACTATGATGTTGCGATAATCCACCTCGCCATCTCCGGGAATGTTCCAGGAAATCCTAATGGTTAGCTTATTGCCATCCAGATCATAGTTCACGCCGTTGCCCGCAAAATGCTGCTTGCCATCTGATAAGGCAACGACAGATTCCAACAAACATGCAGCGGAATCTTTGGTAAAGACCCGTTCAATATTCTCCAGCAACTCAGCGGTGGATTTGGCTTTGTACATATTGAGAGTCGCCTGATTCACATCAACCACCCGGAGCAGGCTGATGCATTCCACAAACTTATCCGGATAGGTCATGAAGTAGGCGCGGATGTCTGTGATTTTTTCAGCTTTTAGCCGAGAAACGTAATCCACTATCTTGGAAAAGTCTTCCACCCAGATCGAGACGGGCGACTGGTCAAAGAGCAGCTGGTAATAAGCCGGGCTCATAGATTTCATTAACTTATAGTCCTAATAACCTTTTTGTTTCGAGAGCGATCATCAGTTCTTCGTTTGTGGGAACCTTGAGGACGGTCACCTCGGATTCAGGCGTGCTAAGCACCTGGATGTCATCCGTAAAGCGCGCATTTTCCTCTTCATTGATAATAATTCCCATAGCTTCAAGATCCTTGCAGACCTGAGCCCGCATGATCGGCATTCTCTCGCCCACGCCACCTGTAAAAATTAACACATCCAAACCATTTAATACAGCAAAATATGAGCCAATATACTTTTTAACACGATAGCAATAGACATCATGAGCCTGAATTGCCTTGGGATTGTGGTGGATAAGGATCTGATCCTCGATCTCGCGCATATCGTTTGAGAGCTGTGACAAGCCCAGCATTCCGCTCTTTTTGTTCAAGATTCCGTTTACTTCGTCCACGCTAAGCCCCAAAGTCTGCTGGAGATGAATCGGGATTGCAGGATCAATATCACCGCAACGAGTGCCCATCACAAGCCCTTCCAGAGGAGTCAGGCCCATCGAGGTATCGATTGACTTGCCATCCTTGATTGCTGTAATGGAAGCGCCATTGCCCATATGAGCGGAAATGATCTTGAGATCGTTCAGATCGCGTCCCAAAAATTCGGCTGCTTTCTGGCTCACATACTTGTGTGAGGTGCCGTGGAAGCCGTAGCGGCGGATCTTGTGCTCGTTGTAAAGATCCAGGGGCAGGGGATAAAGGAAAGCCTGAGGCGGCATAGTCTGATGGAACGCGGTATCAAAGACTCCGCATTGCGGCACATTTGGCATATCGTGCTTAACGGCCTCAATACCCTTGATATTGGCAGGATTGTGCAGAGGAGCCAGAGAGATGCACTCGCGCATCACTTCAACTACGTGATCGGTAACCACGACGGCATCGCTGTAATGTTCTCCGGCATGCACCAGACGGTGTCCCACCGCTGAGATATAGCTCAGATCCGGGATCACTCCATTCACAGGATCCTGCAGAGAATCGATAATCAGTTGCAGACCTGTCTCGTGATTGGGAATGGCAATCTCGCGCTTTTTCTTGGTGTATTTCTCGCTTTTGTAAGTAAATAGGGAGATATCTTCCCCGATGCGCTCGGCAATACCTTCTGCCAGAACTTTCTGACCTTCCATATTGATGAACTGATACTTAATCGATGAACTGCCGCAATTTAGGACGAGTATATTCATTAAAGAGTCTTCCTTGTTCCTTAGTTTTTGATATTTGGTTTCACGCTTTTGAAGTTTAGATATATGTCAAATGATTTATAGCTTTGGATATAAAGAAAATAAGCATCCACGGCAATGATTAAAAGGAGAGATAGGGGTGGTGGGTGATACTGGATTCGAACCAGTGACCTCTACGATGTGAACGTAGCGCTCTAACCAGCTGAGCTAATCACCCACACAAGGTGGAAAAAGGGGTGGTGGGAGATACTGGATTCGAACCAGTGACCTCTACGATGTCAACGTAGCGCTCTAACCAACTGAGCTAATCACCCACTCTTGTGGTCACTAAAATTGAGATGCCCTTTTTTTGTCAATCAAAACTTCTATCTTTAGCCTGCTCCCCTATAGCACCCTCAGGCAATCCACTGGTGATCCCCGGGTGATCCCCGGGTGAACGCCCGGGAATCTCCCACGGATCACGAGGGTATCACCTCGCAATTCTATAGGGAGGAAAGTGGTAACTACGAGCTGTCTTGCGATCAATCCAAGGCAAATGTGCTGTAAAGAGTTTCGAATTTATTCAGGCTGTTGTGGACAGGCTTGTTGTATTCCTGCCTGCGTTTGATAAACCGCAGCCGACTTTGTTCCAGAGCTATGGGCCAAACGCCTTTGTTTAGCGGTGCTTGGCTCCGGTAGCCGGAAATCAGCGCATTGAATGCCGGGGCTATGTCCTGATGTGGCAATATTCCTAGCCAAAAGAGCACCAAATGGCTAAGATCGGTCTCCGGTGCGGCCATCTCGCTATCCTCAAAATCGATCAGGTAGAATTGACCTGCCCTCAGCAGTATGTTTTTGGGATTGTTGTCGATATGGCAGAGCACCTGATCCTTGTCCCGGGTGGCATTATGAAAGTCCGCAATAGTGCGCCCCAGCAGAGTGTAATCGAGGCTGCGGCGTACATCAACATAGGGAGAACCATCAATAAACTGGATAATCAGCCAGTTTTCCTTACCATAATCAAGCATCTTGGGGCAGCAGGGAAGGCCAAGCCGGTAAACCCGGAGTTCCCGCTTAAAAGCCTCGGGATCGCCAAAGCGCTTGATTACACAGTCCGGATAAAAGCTAATCTTGTTCAAGCTGACGCAGGACTATCCGGTTTGCTTCAGTTAAGCGGGAAACTGACTACTTTGTTCTTTTCCCAAAGCGGCACCATCAGCTTGCTATCGGCTTGATGGTAGTAAATATCGGCAGGACTGCGCAGATCGCGGCGGAAGACCTCATAGCGGTTTTGCTCCTGCGGAATCACGAAGATGGCGCGCTCTTTCCAACTGCTAAAGTAGATCCGTCCAAGTTCATCGATCGCGATACCATCGAGTTCGTTGTAAACCGTATTCATAAAGACTTCCACTTTACGCGTATTGGTATTGAGGCTGATGATGGGGGATTTATCCATAAAACAGACGATCAACATCTGCTTGCGTGGAGCATCAAAGACGATGCCGTTGGGGGCTGTGAGCAATGCGTTCTTGATCACTGTCTGGCTCTGCTTCTTGCTGTCGTACAAGAAAATGCTGTTTGCAGTAGTATCTGTAATATAGATCAAGCCTTTATCATCAATGGCGATATCGTTTAGATTGAGCGCTCCCTCGATCTTGACGCTGCTGACGATCTTGACGGAGGGGATGTCGATGATATGCAAGATATCCATATCCGCGACATAGAGATATGGCAGATCGACCAATATCCCTTTGGGTGCTTTGAAAGCTTTGTCCATAAAGACGCTAAGCTTGCCGCCGGCGTCTTGGCTCAGAATATTTTTCCCCAGGGTGTTTGAGATGAGGAAACGACCGTTGGAGGGATCGAAAGCTATGCTTTCAGGTCCTTTCAAGCTGGTTCGGCTGCCGATCAAGAGGATGATCACGATCGTCAAAACGACCAGCAGGAACAAGGCGATGAGGCGTATCTTATTCTTTTTCATAGTCCTATCCTTTAATGCTCCAAGTGCATCCATCTTTGCCATCCATGATCTCCACACCGAGAGCGGTGAGTTGATCGCGGATGCTGTCGCTAAGCGCCCAGTTCTTGTCCTCACGTGCTTTGGCGCGTAGGGAGATAATCAGCTCGATCAATTGGCGCGAAAGATCGGGAGTCTTATCCTTCAGGTTGTCTTCCAGCTTGCCGAAGAAGCCGAGAACTTCGCCCAAATGCACCAGAAGAGCAGCAGCTTTGAGCCGGAAAGCAGGATCCTGGGTATCGGATTTTACGATGCGGTTGAGCTCAAAGAGGCTGGCAACAGCTTTGGCTGTATTAAAATCATCCTGCATAGCCCGGTCGAACTCGGCGGTGATCTTATCGAGCTCGGGATCAGCCGTCAGTGCGGCTTTGAGCTCGCTGTAGCTTTTGGCTTGGGCCTGGAGCAGAGCTTTGATGGAGCTGTAGAAATTGCTGACAGCTTTCTCGGATTCCTCGATGATCTCGCGGTTGAAGTCGATCGGAGAGCGGTAGTGCTTTGATAAAAAGAAAAAGCGGATGGCTTCCGCACTGAACTGATCCAGGATGTCCCGGGCAGTGAAGAAATTATTGAGGCTCTTGGACATCTTCTCGCCTTCCACATTGAGAAAGCCGTTGTGCATCCAGTAATTGGCAAGCGGTTTGTGGCGCAGGGCGAGAGCTTGGGCAAGTTCGTTTTCGTGGTGCGGAAAGACGAGATCTATTCCGCCTCCGTGGATATCGAAGGTTTCGCCCAGGTATTGCTGGCTCATCACGACGCACTCGGTATGCCAGCCGGGACGACCTTCGCCCCAGGGAGATTGCCAGATTGGTTCACCCGGTTTACTCTTTTTCCAGAGGGTAAAATCGGCTGGATGGCGCTTCAGGGTGTTCTCTTCAACCCGTGCACCTGCCATTTGGTCTTCGATCTTTTTGCCGGAGAGGCTTCCGTATTCGGGGAGTGACTCAGCAGAAAAATAGACGTCTCCGCCCGATTCATAGGCATAGCCTTGCTTTACCAGTTCATCGATATAGGCGATGATGGCGGGCATAACCTCCGTAGCGCGGGGCTGATGATGCGGTTTCTTGATGCCAAGACGCTCACAATCTTCCAAAAAGGCGTTGCTGTACTTATCCGCTATCGTATGAAACTCGATCTTTTCTTCGATTGATTGGGCGATGATCTTATCGTCTATATCGGTGATGTTTTGGACGTAGGTCACATCGTAGCCGAGGTGTTCGAAATAGCGGCGCACGACATCAAAAAAAACGAAGGCGCGTGCATTGCCGATATGGAAGTAGTTGTAAACAGTCGGGCCGCAGGCATAGAGCTTTAGCTTGCCCGTTTCGAGGGGTTTAAACTCCTCTTTTTTGCGCGTCATTGTGTTGTAAATCTGCATTCTTTTAATCCTAAAATCAGTTATAGACGACCACACGCTCGGTCTTTTCCACGCTGGTGCCGGAAGCGTTGCGAGCCCGGATCTTTACGAAGTAAGTGTTGTTTGCAATGCGGGAGCCTTGGCTGTCCCGTCCGTCCCAGGGAATGGCATTGAAGCCCTGGCGTCCGCCGGTCTCGATCTGGCGGATCTTTCTGCCGCGGATGGTATAGATTGAGATGCTCAGTTCGGCGTCCTCGGACAGCATAAAGGTAAAGGAAGTCTCTCGCTGCATTGGGTTGGGGTAGATCAGGAAGCGATCTATATAGAAATTGCCTTGGATCTTTACGGTGAAATTGGTGGATGCGACAGCGGGGAGATTGAAGCTGTCAAAAGCGATCAACTGGACGGTGTGGGATCCTTCACTGAGCTTGGGTAGCTGATAGTAGAGCATCCCTTGGGTATAAGAATCCAAGTCGTAGCTAAAGTGACGTGTTACGGCAATCGGTTGGAGCGAGCCGTCTATGACCAAAAGGATATCGCGTCCGGCATTTCCGGCAATATTGATGCCGTTATCGTCAGAAATCTTAGCGATCAACATCGGAGTCTCACCCACTGTATCGCCTTCTCGAAAATCAAGGCTGGAGAGGTAGAGCTCGATCTGGGGAGCGTTGGTGTTTGGCACAGCCACGGCTTGATCACTGAGCTTCATCGGAGCGTAGTAGCTGGTGTAATCCGTCTTGGTCTGGCTATCCCAGATGTAGGCAACGATTGAGGCGGTGTCTCCATTGCGGATGTCATCGGGCACAATGAACCCGCCTTGGAAAGCGTTATTGGTCACGGAGACCGTTCCGCGGAAGATCTGCCCGCCCTTTTCGCTTACGCTGAGGTTATCGAGCCGGTACTTGTTGTCTGTGTCATAAGCAATAAGCTCGGCAGTTCCGGTAAGCTGGTTGCTTGCGTCAAACTGCCCGGTGAAGGAGGCTTGCTCTCTGGAATAAAAAGTGTTTGTGGCATCGGAGAAATTTGGCGCGATGCTGGAAATGGACTTAGGCGGGATAGCTCGGAGGTGAGGATCGCCAAAGAGCACGTAAACAGCCTCGTTGTAGTTATCTCCCGTGTAGGCGAGCTTGGTGCTCATAATGGCGTTGCCAAGTGTAAGGCGTTGGTTGATCATCCGGGTCAGGTAAATATACAGCATATCGGCATTCTGATCCGGGAAAGAGATTCTGCTGGCAGACCACGATGCAATGGCTCCGCGGTTTTGCTGAAAGACCAGCTTTTGGCCCAGGCTGTCAAAGCCCCAGTAATCAAAGTGTGAGACCTTGCAGCTCATCGCGATGAAGACAGGAAGCTTGTCGTTATTGGCAAGCCTTCCCAAGTCCGAGGCTCCGTTGAAGTAATCCTCGGTGCCGATATTGTCGTAGCTGCCGTGCCCGATGTAGAGCCAGAGCAGCTTACCGTCGTTGACGGATTGGATCATGCGGTCTCTGGCACCGGGCTTGTTTTGAAACTCATCATAGGGGTAATTCCAGGCAAAGACCTTGTCCGCAAAGATGCTGGGATTGAGCACCGCTGCAGCAGTCTGCGCCTGCTCCGTATGATCGTCTTCATAGGGAGAATTGGGACCATTGTAGAGATCATCAGCCAATATCACGACACTATTGCGCCACATTCCGGGTGTGGGATTGACGGTATAATTGCGGAAGTTCTCAATCATCGTGTTGAGCTCGGTCGTGGTCTTGGCGGGATATCTGCCGATGGCAAGCTCCGGGAAGCTGTCGTTGGTAAGCATCCCGTACCAGTCGTCGGACTGGGTGTCGCCGCGTTGATAGACGATTAGTTTGTTGCGGGAAGCAGATTGGCCGGAAGTATTGACCCAGTCGATGGTTCCCAGACCAATTAGGGTAAGAGATGAAAGGCGATTGCTGCCTGTTCCGCTGAAGTTGTGGTAAACGTAGCGCAGGTATTGCCTTAGAGCCACAGGATCAGGATGCCCGCCGTTGAACTGGTCAAAGATGGCTTGTTGATCAATCACTCTGGTAGTCAAGCCATAGTGCTCTCTGTAGATACCGGCAATTGTCTCTGCCTGGCTGAGATATTCCTGAGGCGCTATGATGACATTATCAATAGGGCTGGGATTGGCTGTAAGATCTATAGGCTCGATGAAGCTGATATTCAAGGGGCTGTAATACTCTGATGGTCTCACAATCAGGATACGCGAGCCTGCTATACCCTGGGTTACCAGATAGCTGTTTGCGGATTGCAGAGGAACTTGGCTAATGTCCCACTGCGAATTGACCATATAGGCCTCAATACCGCTGGTAGAGCCTGTAACATCATAACGAACCCGCCTTAGAGCATCCGTGGTATAAACAATAAGCTGTCCTTCCGACTTGTTGATAGTCCTGCCGTATTGCAGCTCCAGATAGTCTAGGTAGTAGTTTAGGGTCCTGTCACGGATCATGCGGATGGTGATGTTATTCGTTCCATTCACCAGGCCCGTAACTTCCCTATTGAATGTATAAAGCGAGATATTGGGCCAACTGAAGGTATAGCCATCCACACTGCCGGGATTAGGGACAGCATTGCCATTGACATAGACCTTCATATAGTGGTTTACATAGGAGCTTACGATCTCCTGAATGATCTCAAAGCGCAGGCGTTGGGGCTTGGTTTGATCCACATCGCTAAGATCTATCTCAAAGCTGTAATCTGCAGTGGTATTGCCAAAGAGTCTGGCAGTGTACCAGTCAAAACCATGAAGATTACGACGGTACCTCTCATCATCCTTGCGTGCAGTTTCGGTAAAGCTGGAGGTCTCCTGATCCCAGCTTTCATGCAGAGCGCTGGTGGCTATCCGGAGGGGATCACCCTCAAAGCTGCCACCAAAGGTGAGCCAATAGACGGTTGTCTTTGAATAGGGATTGTAGTAGTGATAGTCGCCCACGACTGCATTCTTGTCATGCCCGTCTCTGCTGGCTCCAAAGAAGAGGATGTAATCCTGGCTGCCAAAGGCACCATCCTCCTCACCCACGACTCTGATGGGAACTTCTCTAAAGACTGCTCCGTTCTGGACAGCACTCGTGCCAAGCACCGTACCGCCTGTCGTGAAGAGCCTGAATGTCCTGGGATCAACATCGGCCAAAGGGAAAGCACTAAGCTGATTGCGATTGATACGGTAGATACCGTTTTGGTCTGTCTCAAGCTTGATCCACCAATCAGAACGGCTGAAATCTGTATAGTTTATCGTTGGTCTAAAGCTGGTATTCCAATACCTCGCCTGCTGTGGATTGACCACTTCATTCAAGAGGATATCGGCAAGCTTGTCAGTCACAGGTGCAGACCTGACCCCTGTATCTCCCAGGATTGTAACCTGTATCCTGGCTCGTTGCAAGACCTGTAATCCCCTCTCTCCATCGTATTTAAAGGCATTTATCCTGACAGGCATAAAGTAATATCCGCGAAAGCTTGCCAAGGGTAAAGGCTCTGCGATGGGACGCTCCACCGGCCTGTACTGAGCCGGATCAACCTGATAATCCGCTATCCAGATGCCATCCTGCTCGATCATATTGGGTCCCGGTTGGAGCAAAGCCTCCAGTTGCACCGTCTCGATCCTGCTATCCAGCAGATCTATCCTGATCTCACCGCCATAAGGCACCGCAACCTTAAACTCCAGATAGGGAAGTCTGGGCGCACCGATCACCGGATCGCTGGACATCCCCGGAGCCTGGATGCTTACGTATTCTCCGGCCTGGGATAGCGACCAGTTCTTATTCTCAAAGCTCAGTTCCATCCTCTCCCCGCTGCTGTCAATCACCGCCAGCTCCGCCAGAGCCAGCGTGGCAAGCACCAAGAGACCAAAAATCAGGGCCAGCTTCTTCATTTTACCGGCTTTGCTTTAAAAACCCTCTCGAGTCCGTATATCAGGAGATAAAACATCGTCATAAAGATGAATATCCCCAGCATCCCTTTGCCCAATATTGCTACAGAGCTCAGGAAGTTTTCCCGGACGGAGGGTTCTGCGACCGCCTGAGCGGCTGCATTTATCGTATCAGCCCCAAGGGCTGTGGTAACTTGTAATAGCGGTGCGAACATTCTTCACCTCGTTCCTTAGTAATGATAGGAGCGGTTGTTCTTTATCATCATAGCTCTATAGATCTGCTCGACCAGGATCAATCGCGCCATCCTGTGCGTAAAAGTCATTCGGGAGAGGCTCAATACTTGATTTGCTCTCTCCTTCAGGATAGCAGCAGTTCCATAAACACCACCGATGACAAAGACCACTCGCTTGTTCTCAGATATATTAGTCAGAAATCCGCTGAATTCAAGTGAAGATTTCATCTCCCCCGTTTCATCCAGCAGGATGAGATAGTCGGTTGATTCAATTTTACTTAGGCAGCTTTGTGCCTCTTTAAGCTTGACCTGTTCTATGCTCGAATTGGTCTTCAGACTCTCGTCGGCAAGCTCCAGTATCTCCAGCTTGCAAAAGGCTTGCAAGCGCTTTTGATATTCCGATACCCCCTCGATCAGCCATTTGTCTTTGGACTTACCAAATTGGATCAGGCGAAGATTCATCAATTATCGGGCATACAAGCCAAACCCATCGCCATACAAAGCATCTTGGTCTCGCCATCATCTGCCCGCGACGGGATCAGGATCGGAACCTTGGTTCCCATCACGACATGGGCCACTCGATACTTGCAGTAATAGGTTAGCAGCTTGCCAAAGATATTGCCTGCCTCGATATTTGGCACGATCAGGATATCAGCTTGTCCACCCACCGGTGAACTGATATTCTTGATCTTGGCGGCAGCCATATCCACCGCATTATCAAAAGCCAAAGGACCTTCGACAATACAGCCGGCAATCTGGCCGCGTTCGTTCATCTTTGCCATGATAGCCGCATCGACCGTTGATTGCAGCTTGGGATTGACAGCTTCAATGGCTGAAAGTATGGCAACCTTGGGATTGGGATTGCCCAAAGCATGAGCCACCTGGACAGAATTGCGTACAATTGCGACCTTTTCTGCCAGTTCGGGAGCCAGATTGATACCGCCATCGCTCATCAATCTCAGTCCATCCGGATGTTCATAGGCAAGGACGTCGGAGATTACTTCGCTGATTCTAAGCCCTTTTTCCTTATCTAATACAGCCTTGAGGAGGACAGCAGTATCTGTCTTGCCCTTGAGGATCAGATCGCCGCGTTTCTCGTGAACCAGCTCGACCGCTTTCTTGGCAGCCATTACCAGATCTTTGCCGGTATCGACAATCTCAAAGGCATCTTTATATTCCGGAGCCATCTTTTCCAAAAGATCCAGTATGGCAGGACGATCACCCACCAATATCGATTCGGCAAGTCCTTCCTGTTTAGCCAGTATTGCCGCATCCAACACAGATTCCGTCTGTGCCGCAGCGATGATTGCCGTGCCCCTTCTGCGGGCTTTGACCTTTTCTAACATCTCGGAAAAATCTTTGTACATCTATACTCCTTTCAGTGAAGCTCAAACGCCGTAATTATCTATAAACTGATCCACCAGATCTGTGTCTTCCGGCTGAAGCTCATTCATTATCTTCTTCAGCGCTTCCTTCTGAATCTGGCGTACTCGTTCTCTGGAAAGCCCCATCACTTCCGCAATCTGGGCAAAGTTTTTGCTCTCTTGTTCTTCATTCAAGCCATAATAAGTCCGGATGATATCCGCTTCGCGGTTGTCCAGCTTATCAATCGCCTGGTTGATTTTATCCTGGATTCTATCGCGGTAATAGATCTTCTGCGGATCCACCAAGTCCTTGTCTTCAAAGAGGTCTTTGGTAGTGTATTCCTGGTAATCGCCGGATTGGAGAATATCATCGAAAGATGTGGTCTCGATCCTGTGTCCGCGCAGTTGATCGATCGACTTTTCCGTGATATTCATCTTGTCCGAGAGCTGTTCGATCGAGGCACTCTCACCGGTTTCGCTGAAATGCCTGTCCTCGGCTGCACGCAAACGATGCACCGAACTGGATTTGCCCATCGGCACCCGGATCAACGAGCTCTTTTCCGATACAGCCAGCATTATCCGCTGTTTTATCCACCAGATGGCATAAGAAATCAGCTTGATATCCTTGTCCGGATCAAACTTCTCGATAGCCTTGATCAAGCCGATATTGCCTTCGCTGATCAGCTCAGAGAGTGATAGACCCCGGTTTTGGAATCTGGAGGCGATCTTGACTACAAACTTCAAATTGGCCTGAGTTAGCCTGTTGATGGCATCCTGATCTCCGTCCCGGGCTTTCCTCGCAAGGACTTGCTCTTCCTCGCGGCTGAGAGTCTTGAACTTGGAGATTTCCTTCAGATAGTGCTGAAGAGCCCTATCCGCGAATACACTTTCCCTGGACCTGTTCATAGAAACGCTATCCTCAAAACCTGCTTAATCAATTGGCAACACCCTGTTCGGATTGATTGGTTTGCCCTTGATACGATATTCAAAGTGAACGTGTGGTCCCGTCGTGGAGCCGGTTGTCCCGACAGTGGCAATCTGCTGCCCCTGCCTTACGACATCGCCGACGCTTACCAGGTTCCGTTCGTTGTGTGCATAAATGGTCATCACAAAATCTGGATGTTCGAGAACAACTACGTTGCCATAGCCTCCCTGAGTACCGGAATAAACTACTGTGCCATCCAAAACGGCGTATATGGGGGTACCGGTTCTGGCGGAGATATCGACTCCCTTGTGAGGACGCCCGTTTCTGATCCCATAACGTGAGGAAACTCTGCCCTCAATCGGCATTATCAGATCGTTTCGCAGCTTCCCGCTTTCGGTTTCCGTGACCTGAGGTGTACGCACCGGAGGTCTTCCGGAAGGTGTTCCCACGATATAAAGCCTCTGTCCCACGCTGATCTCATTTGAGCTGAGATTGTTGCGCCGTTTCAGATCGTCCACCGTGATGCCGTTGTTGGTCGCAATCCTGTACAGAGTATCACCACGCTGCACAATATAGACCTGCTCCACGACCACCGTATCGCCCCGGGCCGGGGTGCTGGGAGTGGTAACAGCCTGAGCGGCTTCGGTGGCGGCTTGTTCAGCCCGGGCTGCCGCTGCTGCCGCTTCGGTATCAACAGGTGCTCCCGCCAATTCCGGATCTTTGATGATGATTTTGTCACCGGGCCGGATCGGGATGTTGGCATTTTCAAATCCGTTGTATTCCAAAAGCTGCTGCAAAGTAATGGAGTTATTGACCGCAATGCGGTATAAACCCTCTCCCTGAACCACTGTATGGTAGTAATCGGGGGGAAGATTCATGTTTCTTTGGAAAGCTGGAACAGCAGGTGGATTGGCAGGGGGATTGCTAGCCTGTGCGGGACTCGGAGTACTGGGAGTAGGGGTGGGAGTAGTAGGGGTGGGAGTGGGAGTTGTGGGTCTGGGAGCTGGCTGACGCACGCTAACC
>CAYSSP010000033.1:0-28855 GCA_964433815.1 uncultured Candidatus Cloacimonadota bacterium | reverse complement strand
AACTGCTGTACGGGTAGGGACAGACTCCTTCAATTGAGTAGGATCGTATCCAGGTCGAGCCCATCAGCAGATAGGCAGACGAGACTAGCAGAGCTACTAATAACAACCGTTTCATCGTTCCTCCAGTTACTTAGATCTATCTTTTAGCATCATTTATATCTGTTTAAAGGATGTCAACTAATATATCCACAACCTATATAACGATCAGAGTGTCACGCACTCCATATCAAGGGTTGACGCTTTCTTTCCACAAACACCCTTTGCATATTATGTAATAAGTTTGGAGATATCGCTTTTTCTGCTTGACATCAATCAAGAATCCTGCAACCCTGCTCTCAGGAATAGAGAGGCATCCTGATCAGATAGTGGAGTAGCTATCGTGCTGCTTGCAGGCTATCCCGGATGCTTATCTGGGAGGATTTATGAATAATAGACTGTGGCCGGCAATCCTGATGGTTTGCTGCGTGATTACTCTGTGCGCTCAAGATCTGGCAACTGCCCCTCTGGGTACTCCTATAGAGATCCCAAAGATAGAGCGACCCATACCCCAATACCGCACTCCACCGAGCTTTAGTTTCTCGGTAAATCCCTTTACCATAATGACTTCTTATTACGACTATATGATCGGCAGTTATCACAGCAGCCCTGTACAAGCCGTTCCAGATCAAACTGGAGCCCAGTACTTTGTTACTTATCAGGGCAAGCGAACTCCCACCGGAAATCGCAGGGTCTTTTATAGCCATCTGTTCTTCGAGAATGTCCAGACTAATACTGAGATCACCAGTTACAATAACCCTGAAGGCTATCCTGCAATGGCTATCGATCCAGTCTGCGGAAAGCCCATCTATACCTGGCATACTAATAATGATGCAGACACTCCTTATGAAGTAAAGTTTGTCTCGGATGCCTTCTTGTACAATATCGCAGGGCTTTTCAATGAAGAGCAGGTCATCGTAAACAATCCCATCTCTGTGACCAGCGGCAACACCACTACCACAAACAACGAGTTTATCTGGCCTCAGATGACAATCGGTCCTTCACCAATTGCCGGAAAACGCAGAATCTATGTAATGTGTTCAAATGCTACGGTCAATGGCTCTGCAACGAGTGAGAATCCTTTGGTAGCTACTGCCGATATTGGCCTGGAAGATTTTGAAATGGGAAATACCATCACCTGGTCTTACCGCACCATCCCGGAGCTCGATGCCTGGAACGTCTCGACCGGCGCTTTTCGCAGACCCTATCTTACGATAACCTGTGACAACAGCGGTGGGCTCTATGTGCTGGGATATCATAATGCCTATACCAGCAGCAACGGCTCGATGATCCTGGAATCTGATATGGATGTCTTCAAAGCAGATAATTACGGCTCCGGTATGTGGACCAGAATGACTGCTATTAGCAACAAACAGAGCTGGAATCCACCCGTCTCTGCCACGGATAATACCGGTTATTTTGAGCATAACAACATCCCCGTGGCAGATAATGAGCTCTTTTGGAGGATCACCAATTCAAACCATATGAATGCGGTCACGGATGGCGATGGCAAGATCCATATGCCTGGATTATGGGCTCTTACCAATATCTATGGCGAATACTATCCCAATCTGCAATTTATGAAGGAAATGGTCTTTGACACTGTGCTCAATCAGTTCTCTATCACAGATATCTATCCCCGCAAACATCCGGACGACGATATCAATTCTTGCTATCAGCCCTGGGATATTGAAGCACCCTTTGGCGTCGTGGATGAATGGATTGATAGCGGTGGAGAATCTGTTCCGCTGATGGGCTCGATGTGGAACTTCCCCTATTGGGATGCCACTGCCCACGGTGATGCGATGATGTTTCACTACAACAGTCAAAAGATCGCCGTCAATCAGGAGCACGATATGCTGGCAGTAGTCTGGCAAAATTGCACTCGTGCCTGGTTAGGACCCGCGGATGATACAAATCCCTGGATACATACGCCGGAGATATATATCTGTGTCTCTCCTGACAACGGTATTACCTGGAGCGAACCAATCATCCTGAATAACATTGAGACACCGCAATTTGCTGGCATCAAGCCAATGTGGGTGTATCCCGCTTATGGGCTCAAGTATGCGGGCACAGAGAATGGACAAAAAGTCGGCAAGCTGGGGCTGATGTTTTACAATGATTACACTTGGGGCTCCTATGCCCTCAGTCCCCCGGTTCATTATACAAATGACGGCGGGCAGGTGATGTTTACAGAGCTGCGTATCGTCTTCCCGGAAGCCTCTCCTGCAAATGATCCCTTTGGTCAGCCAGTCGGTCAGGCAAATATGCTGATCAATGCTGAAGTCTTTATCGATGGACAGCCTGCATCCCCGGGCGATAAACTGGCAGCCTTTGTGGAAACAAATGGGGAGTTTCAGCTCCGTGGAAAAGCTACTGTCGTACCGACCAATATTGGCAATGGGCTGGGTTGCAGCCTAAACCTGCATACAGGAGTAAACAACGAGCTGATCCAGTTTAGGATCTGGGATGCCAGTACCAATACGATCATAAACTCGAGCCAGACAATATACAGCATTGTAAATGGAGTGGTAGGCACCTGGCCGACTGATCTGATTACAATCTACAACGGTACTGCACAAGCAGTGCAAAACCCGGTATTCCAGCCTGCAGGAGGAGTCTATACAAGTCCTACAACTGTTCATATCAGTTGCTCTACTGCCGGTGCAGAGATACGTTATACTACAAACGGTCTGGATCCTACTCCCCAATCCACGCTCTATACCGGCGGATTACTGATCCCGGGCAATACCAATATACAGATCAAAGCCAAAGCTTATCTCAATGGCTGGGTTCCCAGTGATATTGTCTCTGACAGCTACACTATTACAGGTGTACTGCCTATGCCTATGTTCAGTCCTGCTCCCGGGCTCTATCAGACAGCTCAGGATCTGATACTCTCCAGCGGTATGGAAAATACCAGCATCTTCTATACTATTGATGGTAGCGATCCCTCCAATGGCAGCATCCCCTATACTGCTCCGATTCACTTGCCCGAGAATACCATTACGATGGTCAAAGCCAGAGCTTTCAAGCAAAACTGGGTATCCAGTCCGATTGCCTCGGGCTATTTCTCGATCACAGGCACACTTCCGGCGCCCGGCTTTGATCCTCCGGGAGGCTCATTTGAAAGCCCTGTGGATGTAGTACTAAGCTCTGCTATACCAGGTGCAAGTATTCACTACACTCTGGACGGGATGGAGCCTGATGAGAATTCTCCAGTCTATCAAAGTCCCCTGCATATTGAGCAGAGCACCTTGGTAAGAGCCAGATCATACAAAGAAAACTGGATTTACAGCGATGCCTCCGAAGCGCATTATAGCATTGCCGTGGCAGGAGTGCCAGAGCCTGATCCGGTGCCCTATACCGGTATCTATTCCTGCTATCCCAATCCCTTTGGTGATCGTGCCAATATCCGCCTGGGGATAAAGGGAAGCCGCCAGGCATACAGCCTGGATATCTTCAATATTCGCGGGGAGAAAGTGCACAGGATCACAGGTATGTCCAATGGCTACATTGATCTTAGCTGGGATGGCAAGGACAGCTCAGGAAGACGGATGCCGTCCGGTATCTACCTGCTAAAGTTCCAGTGTGCGGACACTCGCCAGATCCGCAAGATCATCCTGCACTAAGGAAGAAGCTCTTACTGATAGAGAAAACGCTTGATCTTTTGGGTCGGCGTTTTCTCAAAGGGCTCTTTCTGCTCGATGATCTGATGAATCTTGGAGAAAGATGCCACAGATGCATTGACCTGCGTCCGCAAGTCTGTAAGCAGTTTCGCTGTAATCTTCTCTGCCTGGATACTGCTCATCCGGGTAAGATTGTGAATCTTATCGAGCTGCTCATAATTCAAAAAAACTCTGGCAATGATATTGCCGCCGGATTCATAGACCATTGATTCCAGCACCATCTCGTGCTCGTTGATCTTGGCTTCGATTTCTTCCGGATAGACGTTTTCACCGCTGGCAGCCACGATGACATTCTTGATTCTGCCCTTGATATAGAGGTAGTTCTTTTTCTTGATAATGCCCAGATCCCCTGTCTTGAAGTAGCCATCTTCTGTAAAGGCTTCTTCCGTACGCTGTTTATCCTTGTAATACCCCAGCATCACTGTCTCACCCTTGATCTGAATCTCACCCACTCCGGTCTTGCGATCGGGATTGGCAATTCGGACATCCAGGGTATCGAGGATCGTACCGGTCGAACGGAACTTCACCACTGCGGGAGTGCAACCTGCGATCAGAGGCGAGGTCTCGGTAAGTCCATAACCTATCGCATAGGGGAATCCTGCTTCATAGAGGAAGCGTTCCACTTCCCAGGAGAGCAGAGCTCCGCCGATACCAAAGAAGTGCAGTGCACCACCAAAGGTCTTCATCAGCTTCTTACCCGCCACTTTATGCAAGAGCTTCCGGGTTGCCGGTATCTTGTAAAGCTCTTTGAAGACAAAATTTCCCGTGAGTTGAGGATGTACCTGCAGCTTGAAGATCTTTTCTATGATCAGGGGCACGGTGAGGATCATCGTGGGCTTGATCTTTTGCATCGCCGGGATCAGGATGCGTGCCGTTGGCGGCTTGTCCAGATAGTAGATACTGGCGCCTTGCATTATCGGGATGATAAAGCCGATCGTACATTCGTAGGTATGCGATAAGGGAAGGATCGAGATCAGACGATCAGTTTCGACCAAATCCTGGATACCAAGCGTAAGAACAGCATCCAGCACCAGGTTTTTGTGGCTCAGCATCACACCCTTGGAGCTTCCGGTCGTTCCGGAGGTGTAGATGATCGCTGCAAGATCGTTTTCCTGGATGTTTTGCTTCATCAAGCCCACTGCCTTCAATGCTTTCTTGCTGAATCTGTTAAGCTGCATCCTGCGCTCAAAGATATACTCTTTGAGGCTTTCCTTTTCGAGCCTGGCATCGATCTGCTTGAAGCTATCCAGATTGACCATCAAAGGGAAGGGATCGAGATCGGCGTAACCGATCTTTTCGTATTGAGCGGTCGAGACAAAGACCATCTTTGCACCGCTGTGTTTGAGGATATGCAGGATTTCGTTGTTGTGAAAATCCACCAGAATCGGCACAACCACAGCACCCATCGAAGTAATCGCCAGATAAGCCACACCCCAATTTGGCATGTTTTGGCTGAGGATGGCAACCCGATCACCCGGAGCGATACCATTCTTGTCCATCATCTCGATCAGATCGTCTATCATTTGTCTTAATTCGCCATAAGTGATAGGATCATCGTCCACCATCGAGAGTGCCGGACGCTCGGCAAAGAGCTCGCAACTGCGGTCTATCATTGCTTTAAGAGTGAGTGTTTCAAGCTTTTTCATCATTCATCCTCAGTAATTATTCCTTGTCTCGGCTGAAAAGTACTTGTCATTAGATTATAAGCGCTTTGCAGAATTTTGCAAGAAATGTACCGAAACTCCCCGGTCAGCCATTTTGCCTCCCTATAGAATCCACTGGTGATCCCCTTGTGATCCCCTAGTGATTCCCTTGTGGCGACAAGGGGATCTCCAGACGAGTGCCGGTGAGACACCAAAGATTTCAATAGGGAAGGGTGGGTTTTCTGAACGAGTAGAAAGATCAGCACAGCTCTAATGCTCTGATATCTAAAATAATTCTATGAAAGTGCTTGACACTGTATGCCCTTGTAAAATCCTGACATTCTGTATAAAAAACCGTAAAGGAGAATCGATGAAGACCCTAACACCGAAACCGGGCGATATCACACAGGCCTGGTACATCGTTGATGCAACGGGTATGACTCTAGGTCGGTTATCCACAAAGGTAGCTTCCATATTAGCAGGGAAGAACAAGCCTTATTACGTTCCGAATATCGATTGTGGAGACTACGTCGTTATTATTAACGCCGAGAAAGTTCGCCTCAGTGGATTGAAGAACCTTCAGAAGGTTTATCAGACCTATAGTGGATACCCCAGTGGCCGCAAAGAGATCCCGTTTGCCAAAGTCCTGGAAGAGCATCCGGAGCGTATTATCGAGCATTCCGTCAAAGGTATGCTTCCGAAGACCACGCTTGGCAATGCAATGTTTAAGAAACTGAAAGTTTATGCCGGAAGCGAGCATCCACACGCTGCTCAACAGCCGGTAGAGCTTAACCTTAAGGAGAATTAAGGAATGCAAAATTACGATGCCGTTGGCAGAAGAAAAAACGCCGTCGCCAGAGTCCGTTTGACCCCCGGCACCGGCAAGCGCATCATCAACAAGATTCAGATGAAGAAGTATCTCCAGCGCGAGACACTTGAAATGGTCGTGGAACAGCCTCTTCAGACTGTCGGTCTGAGTGAAAGCTTTGACGTTTATGTAAACGTCTGTGGCGGTGGATTGTCCGGTCAAGCCGGTGCTATCCGTCATGGTATTACCCGCGCCCTGGTCGAGTATGATGAGAAGCTTAGACCTCAGCTCAAAACCCGCGGATTCCTTACCCGCGATCCCCGTATGGTGGAGCGTAAGAAATCCGGACGTCCGAAAGCCAGAAAGAGATTCCAGTTCTCCAAGCGTTAAAAGATATGGGTTTTGGGGGAGTGTTCTCCCCCTTCCTGCGTGGAAACACTGTGAAAATCAGAACTGAACAGAAACTTTTATTAAACTGCCGGGTTGAGTTGCAAGGCGGTGAGGGAGCCCGATCAATGCACGTCCCTCTGAATTGCGTAGATCTCCCGGTGGAAAATGAACCGTATATTTGCAAGGAGTAATCAATGTCCGTAGTTTCTATGAAGCAACTACTCGAAGCCGGTGTCCACTTTGGGCATCAGACCTTCAAATGGAACCCCAAGATGCGCAAGTATATCTTTATCAAGCGCAACGGGATCCATATCATCGATCTGAAACAGACCGTTGATGCTATCAACGACGCTTACCAGTTTGTGAAAGAGATCGCTTCCCGCGGTGAATACATCCTTTTTGTAGGTACCAAGAAGCAAGCTCAAAACGCAATCAAAGAAGCTGCCGAGAAAGCCGGCGTCTTCTACGTTAATCAACGCTGGTACGGCGGAATGCTCACCAATATGGCTACCATTCGCCAGAGCATTGAAAAGATGAAATGGTATGAAGAAAGTGTTGCCGATGGCTCTATCGTCAACTACACCAAGCTGGAACAGCTCAAGCTGAGACGTTCGCACGACAAGATCGAATTCTCCCTCGGCGGAATCCGCGATATGGATGCCAAGCCGGGAGCAATCTTCATCGTCGATACCGATCATGAAAAGATAGCCGTCCACGAAGCCCGCGTGCTGGGAGTCCCGATCGTCGGTATGGTCGATACAAATTGCGATCCCGACCTGATCGATTATGTGATTCCTTCAAACGACGATGCCACCCGTGCGATCCACCTGATTGCCGATATTATGGCTAATGCCGTGATCGAAGGCAGAGGAATCGCCAGCGAAGGCGGAAGCGTCAACGTTGAAGAAAGTCCGGCTTTTGATGAAAGCCCGGAACTGGCAGCAGTCGAGCCCGAAACAGAGAAAGAAAGCCTCGAACTCAAAGAGGAAAACTAATAAGATCTTGATTGGGCAGGATTTGTTCCTGCCCGGACTTATTCCCCGACAGGGAATTACCCGATTCGTAAAGAAAGGAGAACAAAATGGCAGAAGTTACCGCATTAATGGTAAAAGAGCTGCGCGAGAGAACCGGCGCCGGAATGATGGAATGCCGAAAAGCCCTGGTCGAATCAGATGGCAACATCGACAACGCCATCAAATGGCTGCGTGAAAAAGGAATCTCGAAAGCAGAGTCCAAAGCAAGCCGCGAAACCCGAGAGGGAATCATTTACTCTTACATTCACTTCAATGGCAAAATTGGCGTGATGATTGAACTCAATTGCGAAAGCGACTTTGTCGCCCGCACCGAAGACTTCACCGGCCTGGCAGAAGAAATTGCCATGCAGATCGCTGCTACCAATCCGCTGGCAATCAGCGCTGATCAGATCGATCCCGAAGTCATCGAACGCGAGAAAGATATCGCTCGCAACAAGGCTCTTAACGAAGGCAAGAAAGCTGAATTCCTCGATAAGATTATCGAAGGAAACGTCCGCAAGTTCTGCGCAGAGAATGCTCTGCTCGAACAGCAACTGATCTCCGACGATCATCGTACCGTCAAAGATCTGATCTCTGCCGCCATCGCTAAGACCGGCGAAAACATTCAAGTTGCCCGCTTTGTGCGTTACAGCCTCGGCGGAAACTAATAAATAATATGCACCAATTTCAACCAGAGATCGTGCACCGCGTGATGCTGAAGCTTTCCGGGGAAATACTCGCCGGACACAAAGGCTTTGGCTATGACGACGATGTGATAGACAATCTCACAGATGAGTTGATTGCTGTTAAGCGTCTCGGATACAGTATTGCCATCGTTTTCGGCGGTGGCAATATCTTCCGGGGCGGCACCTGGAAAAACCAGGATCTATCCCGGGTAACTCTCGATAGCATCGGGATGCTTGCCACGTTGCAAAACGCTTTGTACGTGGCGGAAGTGCTGGAAGCCAAAGGCTATAGCACCCGGGTATTCTCTATGCTGGCAGTGGATAAGATCGCCCGGCATTACAGCCCGGCAGCAGCAAGCGAAGCCCTCGCTGAGGGTCATATCTGCTTCCTGGCAGGCGGAACCGGCAATCCCTTCTTTACCACGGATACTGCCGCCATCCTGAGAGCAATCGAGCTGGATCTCGATCTGGTGCTCAAGGGAACCAAAGTCGATGGGCTCTACAGCGACGACCCTCGCAAGAATCCTGATGCCGAATTCATCAGTAGCGCTTCTTATCAGGAGTGTCTGGTGCGTAAACTCGGCGTGATGGATATGACAGCCTTTTCTCTTGCTCAGGAAAACCGGATGCCAATCAAGATATTCAATATTGGCACGAGAGGAAACCTGGAGCAAGCACTGCTCAGAGCCGATATCGGCACTTTTATACACCCCTGATTGAGGTATTTTTATGGAAAACTTGAAAGCCAGCACCAAAGAAAAGATGCAGAAGTCCTTTGATTCTCTGCTTCATCAATATTCAAAGATTCGTACCGGACGCGCCAGCGCCAGCATTCTGGACGACATCCGGATCAATTATTACGGACAGCCCACGCCCATCAAACAGATGTGCAATATCTCCATCCCCGAAGCCCGCATGATCATTGTGCAGCCTTGGGACAAGACTACTCTTGCCGAGATCGAGAAGGCTATCCTAGCTGCTAACCTGGGCATTACACCCGATAACGACGGAAACGTCATCCGTCTGCCTTTCCAGCCTCTGACAGAGGACAAGCGCAAAGACATCGTCAAAAACCTCAAGAAGATGGCAGAAGAAGCCCGTGTAGCTATCCGTAACATCCGCAGAGATGCCAATGAAGCTGCCAAGAAGATGAAGAAAGATACCGAGATCAGCGAAGACGACGAGAAGAAGCTGCTCAAGGAAGTTCAAGACATCACCGACGATTGGATCAAGAAGATCGACGACGTCGAGAAAGCCAAAGAGAAAGAAATCCTGGAAGTCTGAGGACACAGTTCACCTCCGGGAGTTCACGAGATACATATTGGGAGCCGGTCGAGCGTCTTGCTTGTAAACCGGCTCTTTCATTTGGAGTAAGGAAATGAAGAAGTTTTGGACAGGACTGTTTCTGTCATTGGCTCTTAGCCTGGGATGCACTGCCATAGCGCTCTTGCTGCTCAAGCATTACGCCCCGGCAAATGAACCCGAAGAAGAGCTGGAAGAAACGGAGTAAAGCCACTACAGCAATCCATAACATAAATACTAAAAGTATATAGGCGAGGTATATTCATGAACAAGGCAATCCTGATTATCATCATTATGGCGGCACTACTGCTTACTGCTTGTGCACCGGGAACTCTGCGTTTTGCAGATAAGGACCATCCGGCCGGTTTCTTTTGGGGTATCTGGCACGGCTGGATCGCTCCCGTATCGTTGATTTGGCAGCTCTTTAATCCCAACGTAAGAGTCTATGAAGATAACAACGTAGGCTTCCTTTACGACCTTGGTTTTTACATTGCCATAGTAGGTGGCTTTGGCGGCTTTGCCTTCAGCCGTAATAGCAAGTGTAAAAAGGATTGAAGAAAGCTCTTCCGCTCCTGCTGCTCGTACTGACTGCAGCTATCTGGGGCTTTGCCTTCGTAGCCCAGAGAGTAGGAAACAGACATCTTGATCCTTTCCTTTACAATGGCTTACGCTTCGCTCTGGGAGCTGTATCCGTAGCTTTGGTGGCTAGTCTGTGGAAGAAAGGACATACAAAGCTAAACAGAGATATCCTGCTCTTGGGTCTGGTGCTCTTTACTGCATCCAGCCTGCAGCAGATAGGACTGGTCTGGACAAGTGCAGGTGCAGGCGGCTTCATCACAGGGCTCTACGTAGTCTTTGTTCCCCTGATCAGTATCCTCCGCAAACAGAAGCTAGGCTCCAAGCTGCTGATAGCCTTGCCTCTCAGTGTCATTGGCCTTGCCATGATGAACGACTTTGCCGATCTGATGATCTCTGTGGGCAATGGACTGGTGCTCTTGAGTGCAGTCTTTTGGGCAATGCACGTGCAACTGATTGACAAGCTCAGAACTCGTTATGATGCTCTGGATCTCGCCACCGGACAATACACCATCGCTGCGGCAGCCAGCTTGCTCATTGCTCTGGGAAGCCTACTGCTAAAGGATCCACATAGTCTCAGCTCGATGAGTGAAGCTCTTACAAAAGCAGGACCAGCCATCCTGTATGGAGGCATCTTCTCGGTAGGAATTGCCTTTAGTATGCAGACTTATGCCCAAAAGATGGTCGCTCCCACTGCAGCAGCAATAATCCTGAGCTCCGAAGGCATCTTCGCACTCTTAGGCGGAGCAATGATCCTCGGAGAAGCTCTGAAGACCCGTACTCTGATCGGAGCCTCACTCATGCTGCTCGCCATCCTGATCTCCCTCGATATCAGGCCAGCCAAGACCGAATCTCAGTCTCTCTGAACTACTACAATCCGGTATAGCGTTTAATGCAGGAGGATGATCTTTCTACTGTGGGAACCATCCGGCCCGCTATACCTCAGGATATAGACTCCCGCAGCACAAACGGTTGAAGCTTGATCTCTGCCATCCCAACTGAAAACAGCCCTTCCCTGCTCCCTAAATCCTCCAAAGATCCGCTTTACAAGCTGTCCGCGCAGGTTAAAGATATCCAGATAGTAATCGCCCTGCTTGGCAGAAGTAAGCTCAATCTTCAGCTCATCCACAAAGGGATTGGGATATGCCCTGATCGCCGGCACAGCCAACAGATCATCATTGGACAGAGGATTTGGATTGGCAGTCACTTCCAGACAGGCAAATATCCTCTCCCCGGTACCGATAGGCAAGCTGATCACAGCGTTGTCCTCCAAAGTGATCAGACCAGTCTCCAAGCGCAATCTCACCTGATAATCAGAGGGCATGGAACCCCTCTCAAAAAGTAGTTTCACCGGGTTCACGCTGCTGTGGCTGATCACCAGATCCCAGTACTTGGTATGAGTGTTGTAATCAGGATAGGCTCCCAAGAAGGCACTGCCCAGTTCCGCAGCTTCATTGCCCTGCAATACTTTAAGCTCTAAAGCCGATCCAGGCACCACGGGCATGGCAGGCATATCCAAAAGCGGATCAAGCTCAAACGAAGCCTCCGGTGAACTGCCGATAACCACACCGCTGGCTGAGCCATAATCATCCAGCAGGCACAGACTTGACTGCCAGAATATCTGGGGACTTGCCAAATCAGTAGCCTCCGCCTGGGGATCAAAAACCATGCTCAGGTATTCATCACCATAATTGTAAATGATCACGGCAGTTGAAGGTTCTATCGATTGAGTCGGGGTGTAGACTCCACCCGCCATATCATAGACTTTGGCATCCAAGATGCCCTGCATCCGGAGATCTTCCCAGGACAAAACCTCCTCTGGGCCATGGAATCTCAGATTGGCCAGAGAATAGCTGAACTGATGCGGATTAGGCACCAGATTGTAGCCTTGAAGCAATTGATACACAGCCTGTTGCCCAAAGGGCTGATTCGGCAATACCAGATCGACCGGTTGATTGGTATAAAGCAGGTACGCGGTATTGCCCAGCAGTTCCTCGGTTTGAATCCATGCTCCCTGCGGACTGAGGAAATACATCCTGCTCAGATCTCCAAAAGTATCATAGACAGTAGTATAGGCGCTACCTGTGGGAATACTGATCAATTGCCAGCCCTTGGGGAAGTGATGAGTATATGTTGTTGGCAGGATATTGATCTGATAGCCGGAGCTTACGATGTGATCCGGGCTTGCGTCCCTGCGTGCCACCAGCTTGAACCGATATCCATGTGCCGGATCAACTCCCGCCGTATTATCCCAAGTATAGCTCTGCTGCTCGGCGCTTAGGCTGCTCACAATTAGGTTATCCGTCTCGCCCCGGCTGAGATAGAGATCGTAGTAATCAACCAGCGCCGACTGACTGCAAGACCAGCTAAACTGCAAGGGCTCTCCCTGCACTATGAAGATATCATTGGAGCTCTCAATCACCACTTCCGGTGGCAAATATCCCCAGCAAAGCTGCAGATTCAGACTTCCGCTGAAATTAGTCGGCAAGCTGAAGGGAAACTGCTTCAAATCGTGCCAATATGGCGAATTCTCCAGCCTGATATAGAGATTACCGCTCAGCCAGTTCGCCGGACTGGTCATCGTAATCGTAATCGCCATTCCACCGATGCTCTTGAAGACTTTGAGGTTGTAAAGCTTGTTCCCGGTGGCAGGATCAAAGAAGTTGCGGACATCCCGCCTCAGATGAATGGTCGGATTTGTGAGTGCTGATACCAGGCAGAGCACATTGGAAGAAGGATTTGACACATACTGATCCAGGTTGTTATCGTAGGAATCAGTCGCGCCATACTGCCTGCTAAACTCCCAAGTATAGCTGTGTCCGGTTGAGCTGTTGGCCACGAGGGACAGCATCAGCGAACTCATCGCATTGACCATCCTCCAATGCACATGCTCCGTACCATCGGTGAAAATCCTGTGCAAACGGTAATAGTAGCGTTGATTTGGAACTATCTGTGCGTCATAATATTCCAGTTGCACGACAGATTGAGGCAAGAGAGCTGTGCTGCTATTCCAATCGTCGTGCAGCACAAAATTAACACCATCCAGACTGCGATAGATCCTGTATCCTCTGTATGGGACAGAGCCCGCATCCGACTGCTGCCAAAGCAACTTGATGCTGTTTGATACGACAGCAGCGGTAAAACTAGAGATGTATTCATCCGGCCAGTTGGCAAGTACAGGATTGCTAAATTCAGAGTAGTTGCCCGCCTTGTCCCGCGCTCTCACCCGATATTGTTTTAGCCCTCCCGGGAGCTGATTGATATCCTCAAAAGCGATTCTATAAGTGATCTGGGAAGCAAGCTCCGGGATCGAATCCCTATCCACAATGGCAGTTTGCACCACTCCATTGGGATTGACCTTGCGCAGGTGTATCTCATAAGAATCAAAATCAAAGGCATAAGCCCGATCCCAGCTAAGATACTCGGTATAGCTGGAATAGCTCGTCATCAGGCGTTCCGGATTGCCCGGCAATTGATAGTCATCCAGCCGGATCACATCGTCCATGATCGCCGCCAAATCATCGATCCAACGGCTGTAATACTGCTTAAACCGAGTCCAGCGCTCAGCCGGAACCCAATCTCCCAAAACTGTATCCCAGCCATAGAACCACTTGAGTTGCTCCTCCTCCTGGGGGAAACACTTTGGCAGCTCATCCATTTCCACATGCAAAAAGGGACTTAGCACATCGTAACTGCTATCCGGATCGGTAAGCAGCATCTGCACATTCGATTGCGCCCCCGGATAATCCTGGTTGTTGGGAATCTGGACGTTATAGCCGTCCCGAGTATAATAGACCGGCGTGCTTGATCCTACATAAGCCGAATAGTAGTGATTTACAGGAACTTGCGCGTTTTGCCCCAGCTCGCCTTCCTCAAAGATGATATATGGCGCCAGGTTGATCAGATCACGCTTTGACCGGGATTGATCACGGATCGGCAATTGTGGCCGCGTGCGCTGATTGCCTCTGCTGAGCTGGACGTTTGATTGCCCGGGAGCGGAGTTCCAATCATAAGAATGTATCTGAATGCTAAATTCCAGCCTACCCAGGCTTTGCCTGATCTCATTCTGAAAGCTTTTATAAGCATAATTGAATGGATGATCATCCCTGCGGCTGGGATCGCTGAATGATTGGGAATTATTGCTGTAATACGTACCCTGCCAGGCTACTTCCCTGCCGGCACCCGCGATCATCAGATAGCGCGC
Organism: uncultured Candidatus Cloacimonadota bacterium; assembly: GCA_964433815.1. Lineage (GTDB taxonomy): Bacteria > Cloacimonadota > Cloacimonadia > Cloacimonadales > Cloacimonadaceae > PHBP01. The sequence goes on along the minus strand of CAYSSP010000033.1, from coordinate 14,505 downwards.
ATTCCACTTCTCAAAGGCATCCAGAGCCATAATCGTGGAAGGAAAATCGTCACAAGGATGCGCCACATTTACGATGACAGGATTGGTCGCACCCGGTGAAAAAATGTATAAACCCCAGCCATAATCGAAGCTGCCCTCTTCATCATCCCAGGCAAGTGGCGAGTAGTTTTCATCTATGTCGTTGTTGAGCAATTCGCGGAGCATAAAATACTCCCGCCCGGAGGGGATATCTCTAAACAGGACAACCTGATAGGGAAATCCATTCTGCTCAATCAAGCTCTCCGCCAGCGGCATGTTGCCCTGACTGAAAGCATCGGTCACCAGCCTCCACTGCGCCATCTCCAGATCAACCGGCAGGCGATAATTACCAAATCCAGGCGTTTGCTTGTCCCAAGGCGCATAATAATTCATCCCCGGATTCGCCAGACCCTCCACCACGTGGCTTAGCCAGTTGTCATAAGCGCAAGCAGGATCTGTGCCATAGAGAAAACCCCTGATGCTCCCCTGTTCTATGACAACGGAGTATCCCCAGACGGCAACAGCCATCAGGAATATTGTGACAAGCAATTTCTTCATTCCAATCCTCTTCCTAAAATATATGCAATTTCCATTCCATCAACAAGTCTCCCCTATCCGCTTAGTCCTTGGGATATGAGACTTTCGCCACTATTGAACGATCAGGCAAAAAACTCGTATTGCCCTGGAGATCCCCTAGTCGCCACAAGGGGATCACCAGAGGATCACTAGGGGATCTCCAGAGCATTCAAGCTGGGAGAAAAGGCAAAGATCGGCAGTATCAAGGCTATTATATTGACTGGCATATCGTTACATTATATTACCTGATCCGTGTTTCAGATCGATCCACAAGTCCTGAAAATAAACGGATTTTTCGCTTTACAATAAGTTGCTGCTCCCTACAGTTGTGATTCGAAGGATAGTGTGCTTGTTTTGCTTTAACTGAGTAAGCGTAATTGATTGTTTATATACAAGATAAGTCTTTGCACTATGCTGTGAGATAGAATTTTTATAAATAATATAAAGGTGTGAATTAGGATGGAGAAGCAATGGGTTTTACCCAGAAAACTCTGTGACGATGAACTGAAACTTGTGCAAGCGCTGGCGACACCGATGAAATGTCCGCTTCAAATAGCGGAACTCCTTTATCGCAAAGGTTTGCACAATATGGATGAGATCGAGGATTTTTTTAATCCCCGAATGGACAAGCTTTATGACCCATATCTCTTTGAGGCAATGGAATTATCTGTAAACAGGATAGTTAAAGCTCTGAATGACAACGAACAAATCACCATTTACGGAGATTACGACGTCGATGGCACGACTGCTACTGCCTTACTTTATCTGGGTTTAAAGAGAATCGGGGCATTAATCGACTTTTACATTCCGCATCGTATGATCGATGGCTATGGATTGTCACTCAATAGCTTGGACTATCTCAAAGATAACGGTTCCTCGCTGATAATAAGCGTCGATTGCGGAGTAAATGCTCAGGAAGAGATCGAGGCTATAAACGCGATGGGGATGGAGATCATCATCACCGATCACCATAATCCAAAGGATGATCTACCACCGGCTTATGCAATTATCAATCCCAAATTGTCCAGTTGCGACTACCCATATCCCGATCTGGCAGGGGTCGGCGTGGCATACAAATTGCTCTGCGCCATCTACAAGAAAATGGGGCTGGATACAGAAGAGAACTTATTGAAATATATGGATCTTGTGGCTGTGGGAACGATCGCTGATATCGTGCCTCTCACGGGTGAAAACAGGATTTTTGCCTATATCGGATTGAAGCATCTGATCGACAAGAAAAACCTGGGGCTAAACGCCCTGATCCAGATCTCCGGGATGAATCAGAAGTCATTGGATGCCACGGACATAGTCTTTGGGATCGCTCCCCGGATCAATGCAGCGGGCAGAATGGGAAGCGCGGCCTTGGCAGTGGAACTTTTGATCTCAACCGAAGAGGAAAAGAGCCAGGAACTGGCGGAGATCATCGAACGGCAGAACTCTCTGCGTCAACAGGAGGATCAGAAGACCTTTCACGAAGCCTGTGAGATCATCGAAAAGAAGTACAAGGATATCAACAGAACTTCTTGTATGATAATCTCTTCCGATGATTGGCATCAAGGCGTGATCGGGATTGTCGCCTCCAAGCTGGTGGAAAAGTATTACCGTCCGGTGATAATGATCTCGTTCAAAGATGGCTTTGGCAGCGGTTCGGGACGCAGTGTGGCGGATTTTGATCTCTTTGAAGCGCTCAAGGCAACTTCAGGCAATCTGCATAGCTTTGGTGGGCACAAGTACGCGGTCGGGCTAACGATCTATCAGGAATACATTGATCGATTTGAGAACGAACTCACCCGCTATGTGGCTGATAATATGAAGCTTGAGCAAATCAAGCCTCCGCTTTCCATCGACTATGAAGTGGAACTTTATGATATCAATGAGTTTCTCTTGGATTGGATGGAACGCTTTGCGCCTTTCGGTCCTGATAATACCAGGCCGGTCTTTGTGACGCACCGGGTAATCGTTGCTAATTACCCTTATAATGTTGGCAGAAATCACCTTAAACTCAAGGTCGTGAAGGATGGGATACATCTGGATCTGATCGGCTACAACTTGGGAGATTATCTTACGCTGCTCAAGAAAAACAGCGTGATAGACATAGCTTATACATTGGAGTACAATAGGTTTGCCAATAAAACCACAATACAAGGAAAGCTGCGTGACATCCATATCCACAATCTCTAAGCTGGCAGTGCTGGCACTGCTGCTGCTAACTGCTTGCAGCGGAATCAATATGAACCGTTACCTGCAAGTACGCGAGCTCGTGCCGGGAGAACGCATCCTGAATCCGGAACGGGCTGGCAAGGCAGTTTATGATAGCCGTAGCGGAACGATGTATGTGATGGGTTTGGAACAGCAGATTATCTACTTCTTTCGCAGCGGTAGAAATGTCAACAGCTTGGGCGGACTGGGCGGAGACAGGGACAAGTTTCTGAGGCTCAGTGATATCGCTCTGGATGTTGATGGCAGTATCCTCTGTCTGGATAGCGCTGCAAAAGTAATCAAGAAGTTCAGCTCAGATGGTGCTTATCAGGGAGAGGTGGAGCTTAAAGGGCTTAGCCAGCCGGAGAAATTCTGCGTGAGTGGGGATCAATCCATCTATATCTACGATGCCGGCCCGCAGGAGATCATCTGCCTGAGCTCGTTCTCGGGAGATATTGCATTCCGCTTTGGCAAGTTTCAGGTGCAAAACATCAGCGACCTATCTTGTAGCCGGGAGCTGGTAGTGGCTTATAGTCGAGCGTCAAACACGAGTAAGATTTATAATAGCCTTGGAGCTGAAATCCGCAGTTCAGAAGGCTTTTGGGCTTTTGATAGCTATTCCAATGCCTATCTTTGGGATGGCGTGGGCTTGCATTATTACAATCGTGGAGCGATCGAGCCGGTTGGCAGGCAGATGCCGACGGGATTTGGTAAAGCTCCAGAAACCGGAGCAACAATCAGTATCGATGGCAGATATCTGGTCTTTAGCAGCCTTGAGTTTTGCCAATTGTATGAGATAGTTTATGCCGATCAATATGAATAAACTGCGTCCTTATCTATATGTGTTGCTCACAGCTCTCTTGATGAGCCTGTCCAGATTGCCCTTTAAGATGGGCTTTCTGGTTTTCTTTGCCTGGGTTCCGATGCTGCATTTCTTTGAGCATGGATATCACAAGCTGAAAGAGCTGGTGATTGCTGCTGCGATCTTTGCTTTTGTCTTTGTGAGCATAGTCTTGTCCTGGATCGCAACGGTGACTCCGGGCGGTCTTTTTGGGATATTCATCATCTATATTTTCTTTTATACCACTACGTTTTACATAATCCAGAAGATCTGGTGGAGCCTGCCCAGGTGGAAATACTACGGCTTTGTGGGAGCGCTCCTCACTATCGAGTATCTGCAACAATTTGGCGAGACCCGCTTTCCCTGGATCAATATCTCCTATTCTCTGGCGGATTACGGTATCCTGCTGCAAGCTTTGGATCTGATTGGGCTGTCAGGGCTTACGATCTTGATCCTGGTGATCAATATCTGCTTTTTCAATGTCTTTAAGAAGCGCTACAGAGCGCTGGTGACGGTCGGTTTGATCCTGATTGTTTGGACAGCGTATGGATTATGGCGCAGTCAGAGCATCGAGCTAAAGCAGAGCAATGAAGGAATATACATCGCACAGCCATCCATACCGCAGGATGATAAATGGGATGAAGCCTTCTACCGGCAGATTCTGGATAAATATAATCTCCTGGCAGCTCAAGCGAAACAGGATGGAGCCAGGCTATTGATCCTCCCTGAGGCATCCTTCCCGGTCTATCTCCTGAGGGATCCGGGAGAGCTGAAGCCTTTGTATCAGATGCTTGAGACCTATCAGATGGATTTCTTTGTGGGATTTCCGGATTTTGTGCCGGCACCATCGGATCATATAAATCCGGTATATTATTACAATGCAGCCTGTCTTTTCAGCCCGGACAAGCCTTTCCCAAAGCCTTATTACAAAAACATCCTGGTGCCTGTAGGAGAAAGGATGTTGTGGCTGGATCTCTTTCCTTTCCTGTGGAAGCTGCAGATGGGGCAGGCAAATTGGGAGTTTGGCAAGGAAGCAGCTTGGTATCAGAGTGGAGACAAGGAGTTTTCTGCCTCGATCTGTTATGAGATAGCCTTTCCGGAGTTTTATCACAAGACGGCTATACCAAAGACGATAGACGGCTTGCGAAAGACGGATTACCTTGTCAATATCACCAATGATGCGTGGTTTGGCACCAGCTATGGTCCTTGGTTACACGGCATTATGACGCGTTATAGAGCGATCGAAAACCGCATCCAGATCTATCGCAGCGCTCAGACCGGAATCTCGATGATCGTTGATCCGCTGGGAAGGACAATTGCCTCGACCAAGCTCTTTGAATTTACCAATATAACAGCACCGCTATATACGTCAGACAGCATTCCTTTGATCAGACATATCTATCGATATCCTTTGCTGATCTGCATCTTTACCATTGTATTGTTTGGCCTGGCCTTGATCAGAGGACGAGGCAAAGCGAGGAATCTATGAAGAAGCACTATTACACGATCGGAGAAGTTGGCAACCTGCTGGGAGTAAAGCCCTATGTAATACGCTATTGGGAGAGTGAATTTCATCAGCTAAGACCACGCAAGGATGAGGGAAGAATACGTAAGTATTCCGAGGATAATATCCTGCTGCTCAAGAAGATCAAGGATATGCTCTACACCCAGAAATACACGATCGAGGGAGCTCGGCAAAAGCTCAAGACAGAAAAGAAAGCTGCCAAGACCTATACAGAGCATCGCAAGGACGAACAATTGGAGATAATCCTCGAGGAACCTGCTCCCAAAGCTCTCAGCCCGCAAATGACCAGAGGACTCAAAGAAATCCGCTGTCTATTGAATAAGATTAAACTAGAATGTCAGACCCTCTCAAGGAGATAGAATGAATTTTCAAGATATAATAATTACACTACAGAAATACTGGGCAGATAAAGGCGCAAGCGTGATGCAGCCCTATGACGTCGAGATGGGAGCCGGAACATTTCATCCTGCCACCTTCTTTGGCGCACTGAGCACCCAGCCGGTCTCGGTCGCCTATGCCCAGCCCTGCAGAAGACCCAAAGATGGTCGGTATGGAGACAATCCAAACCGTCTGCAGCACTATTACCAGTTTCAGGTGATCATCAAGCCCTGCCCGGATGACATACAGGATCTGTATTTGAAGAGCTTGGAAGCCATAGGAGTGGAGATTGCCAAGCATGATATCCGCTTTGTAGAAGACGACTGGGAATCACCCACACTGGGAGCTTGGGGCCTGGGCTGGGAAGTCTGGCTGGATGGAATGGAGATCAGCCAGTTTACCTATTTCCAGCAAGTGGCATCCGTGGATTGCTATCCCATTCCTGTGGAGCTTACCTATGGATTGGAACGCCTCGCAATGTACATCCAGAAGGTAGATGACTACCGTGAGCTCAAATGGAACGACCAGCTCAAGTACGGTGATATCTACTATCACAAAGAGAAGGAATTCTCCCAATACAACTTCCACAATGCAGATACCGCCATGCTCTTTAGCCAGTTTGAGTCCTATGAGAAGGAATGCAACAGCCTGCTATCGGCAGAGCTGGTCTATCCCGCCTATGACACGCTCCTGAGATGCTCCCATACCTTCAACTTGCTGGATGCCAGAGGCGTGATCAGCGTTACTGAACGTGCCGTCTATATCGGCAGAATCAGGAATCTTGCCAAAGCTTGCGCGGCGGTCTATGTAAAGAAATATACCGGAGAAGGCAATGAGAACATATAATGAGATAATGAAGATACTGAAGCCCCTGGAGCAAGAACTCCTGCAAGTGGCAACATACACGGAGCCGGATGGCTCGCTCAACTGCGTGATAATCATGGAAAACGATCCGGCACTCTTCGTTGCAGCCTTGAAGCCCCTTAGCTCCTTTGCCCACGGCAAGCGGCTGCCCTATCCCCTGATTATCGACCGCAAGTTCCTGCTTTCCTCGCGGGACAGCTATCCCTTGGAACTACTCAATTTCTCCCATCAATACACCAATCTACACAGCCGGGAAGACCTGCTCAAAGGGCTCAGCTTTGACAAGCAGGACATGCGCTTGCAGATGGAGCGCGAGCTCAAAAGCAAGCTCTTGCTTACCCGGATGGCCATCCTTGAAGGACGCAAGAGTGAAGGCGAACTAAACCGCATCATCCGCCGTTCGATCCTGGCTATCTGCCCGGTGCTAAAGGGATTCCTCTATCTGAAGGGCGCCGGGATTCCCGGTAAGTTCAGCGAGATCCTAAGTAGCTGCGAACAGCTCTTGAGCCTCAATCTAAGCCTGCTGACAGCCTGTCTCAGGGACAAGAAAAGCACCCTCAGCACAGCAATTGATTACCTTGCGCTACTCGATACGCTCCTGAACAAGCTGGATGACATTGCCTTATGATCAAGACTGATTATTTCTTTAGCGACAGCAGCATCCCGGTGATTGCTCTGGCCATTCACAATGGACACAATATGCCTGATGAACTGCTGCGTAATTGCGGCATCTCGGATGAAGAACGCTTCCGCGAGGAAGATCCCTTTACCAGCACGATTGCCGAGCGCTTCGCAAACCGCATCATAGTCCACGACAGCCGCTTTATGGTAGATCTGAACCGCTCGCCTCAGATGGCGATTTATCAGAAACCCGAGGATTGCTGGGGGCTTCCCGCGCGCATCAAACCTGTCCGTCCGGAATACCTCTTTTATCTGCAAAAGTGCCACCAAGCCTGGTACGACGTACTGGCATACCAGCTTGACAGGATGCTCTTGATCCATCCCTATGTCTTTGTGCTCGATCTACATAGCTACAATCACCGCCGCGGCGGACCCGATGCGGATCCGGAAGATCAACAGCTCAATCCTGATATCATCCTGGGACGCAACAACCTGGATCACCGCTACTACTCGCTGATCGAGAAACTACGCAAGCGCATTGACAAGCAAATCTGGCAAGGAATGGAGCTTGATTGCCGGGCAGACGTCAAGTTTCCCGGTGGTTACCTCTCTCGCTGGATAAACAACAAGTACTCCGGCAAAGCCCTCTGCCTGGCGATAGAATTCAAGAAGATCTGGATGGATGAATGGACCGGCGAGGTCTATGAGCCGGCATTCACTGAACTCAAAGACATCTTTGTGAGTGCTTTCTCAGCTTTTAGCGCGCTTGATCTGAGCAGTGGACTCCCGAAGATATAGCGGTTCCAGCAGAGCCAGTTCCTCAAAGTCGTAAGCCTTGGGATTATTATCCCGATCATATAATGCAAGCAGAACCAAAGCAGAGCTGATGCCCTGTACCATCGGAGGCATAGCAAAAGCAAAGCCCTGTTCCCTCAGATAATCCGCCACTGCCGCGGCACCCGTACCCACCAGGATTGGATTATCCGCTTTCCAGGCCGGTAAATCCTCTTTCTTGCAGATTCCGGGCTCGGTTAAAATTCCCAGATCCTGATCGTACAAAGCGGCATAAAACTCGCTCATCTTGGCATCTACGACACTGAGAATCTGCCTGTCCAGCCCTGCGAAGGGATATGCTCCCAGCACAAGCGTATCATAGCAGTAGATAGGTATCTTCAAGCCGTAGGCGATGCCCTTGGCTGTCGAGAGCCCGATCCTGAGCCCAGTAAACGATCCCGGCCCCACAGCCAATACTATCCCGCTGAGTTCATCCCTCTTCACCTTGCAAAAGTCCAAAGCTTGTTCGATAGCCGGCATCAGGGATTCCGAATGTGTGATCCTGAGGTCAAAGCTACTGCTATAGACCGGTGCCCCCGGTTTTCCCAGGGCGATGGAGCCTGAGCTCTGAGAGCTATCGATGGCAATCAGCAAGTGTATTTCCTCAGTTGTTTTGGAGCCACTCGTCGTAGAGAGTCTCAAATCTCAGCTTGTGTGCTGCTTCCTCCGCTGCAAGCTGTCTGAACAGCTTGGCGATATCTTCATCGGCAAAACGTACTGCCATATCTGTGTAAAGCTTTGTGGATGCTTCCTCACGCTTCATTGCGCGGATCAAAAGGCTCTGATAGCCATAATCGAGATCAGCCGCTTCGGTGCTGATGTATTCACTGATCTTGAGATTGGGAACGGTCTTGACCTTGGGATCGCCGATCCCATTCTTGCGGATATTTTCGATTACGATGATATGCCCCATCTCCATGGCTTCCAATTCCTTCAGCATCTCGATCTGAGCGCTGAATTTGGCTTCGCTTTGCAGATGACGATAAAATTCCACCGCTTCGCGTTCCCGATCTGCCGCAAAATCCAAGATCTCGTTGAACTCACTGATTGTCATGATTCCTCTCACACCTGTCTTAATATTGCCCAGCCCCTGCCCAATTAGTTAAAAAAAAGGTCGGCGGAGGTTCCTGAGAACCCCCGCCAATTGTTATTAGTCAATCGGTTCGAACATGTCTTTGCCGACACCACATTCCGGGCAGACGTAATCTTCCGGAAGGTCCTCGAAAGCGACGTTGTCGTTTTCTGCCGGATCGTAGACATATCCACATGCGATACACTGATATTTCTGCATTGTATCCTCCATTTAGTAGGTTTCTTTGAACACTTCAAAGTGAGCCTGCGGATGCAGACAACACGGACACAGATTCGGGGCTTCCTCCCCTTCGTGAATATAACCGCAATTCAGACATTTCCAAAAGATCTTTTCATCTTTCTTGAAAACCTTCATGTTCTTGACGTTCTCGTAAAGCTTGCGGAATCTGAGTTCGTGGGACTTTTCGACCTTGGCGACCAGACGGAAGGTAAGCGCGATATCTTTGAATCCTTCTTCCTCGGCGATCTCGGCAAACATCGGATAGAGCTCTGTCCATTCTTCTTTCTCGCCGTTGGCGGCAAATTCGAGATTCTTCAGAGTATCCTCAGGGCTCCAACCCACCGGATAGGAGGCCATAATGTTTACAACCTGGCCTTCCTGGCCATACTTGAGGAGATGCTTAAAGAACAGCTTGGCATGTTCCTTTTCGTTGTCTCCGGTCTCGATGAAGATATTGGAAATCTGCTCAAATCCGGCTTTCTTGGCTGTCTTTGCGCTATAGATGTAGCGCATTCTCGCCTGGCATTCACCGGCAAAGGATTTCATCAGGTTTTCTTTGGTTCTGCTATCTGCAAATGACATAATCCATACTCCCTTTTCTATTTCAATTTAGACGTTTTTCCACAAACCGTGCAGATTGCAGTATTCACGGGCATACAACACATCTGCCATCTTGACGGGGAAGACTGCGACCGGTGTCTCTCCGGGCACAAATTCATGACGGTAAACCTGCTTTTCGGTGATAACTTCGATAAAGGCAATGTGGTGTTTTTCTTCCATCGGATGGAGCACGGAACCCACCGCCACTTCGATCTTATCGCCCAGATCTTTGATCACGGGGACGTGTTTTTCTTTGGCTGCATCGACCGAATTTTCCTTCAAAAGGTTCATCGGCTGGCCACAGCAGACCAGTTCGCCTGCACCTGTATAGAGGACTTCGGTTACATTCCCGCACAGCGGGCAATGATAAAGTTGTCTTAAGGCTGTCATAATTTCCTCCTGACTCATTTTTGCTTTTTTCAAGCCTCCCCAATCTCGGTTCTTTTGTCAATAGAATTCTTGCCCGGATCATCTGAGAGCTGCATCCCAATTTCACTATCCCTCCCTTTGGATCCTGCCGCGCTGCTGCCGCGGTGATGCCGCGATCCTGCCGCGAAAGTCTCAGAATCGCGGCAAGAGCGTCCGTTGATCATGGCGATATTCTAAGGGAGAGAGTACAGGCCCAAAGAGTTTATTGGATGGCTTGCCCCCACTGCTCATTTTTTCCTTGCCAAAAAATGGAATGGCTAATTGTATGGTACAAAGTAGAGATCACATAGAGGAAAATTACGTGAGAAAGCACATCTTGATAATTGCAATGCTGCTTTTGACCTTGTTTGGCTGTGTACATTACGAAGAAGAGCTTTGGCTCAATCGTGACGGCAGCGGCAAGGCAAAGCTGATTCTAATCCACAGATCTGCAAACGAGAATCCGGACGAGATTCTCAAAAAAGCAGAGCTGAATGGGATTCATTTGCAATCTTACAGCATCAAACGTAATGGCCCAAATGTGATCTACAACGTCCAGTTCAAGTTCGATTCAATCGAAGCTTTCAACAACGTCAACGACCAGGTCGGCAATGCCGATTTCTGGGGAAAGATCACTCTGAACAAAGAGAAAGGCCGCCGGATTACCTTCAAGCGCCGTATCTCGCTGGGAGATCAGGAAGAGGTTGACGATTTTGAGATGTTGCTGCGCTCCACCATTACGGATCACCCCACTTGGAGCTACAAGGTTCACCTGCCCTGGAAGATCATCTCTACCAATGCGGATGAGGCCAATGTCGATCGCAAGGGACGCACGATCACCTGGAATTACGATACGGAGCAGCTCTGGAACAAGACCGAGTATATGACCATCGAGCTTGAAAAGCCCTTCCCATGGCTACTGGTCGTCTTGGGCGGCATCATCGGTATTCTGGTGATCTTCTCGCTCTTCTGGCTGATGCGGATCGCTCGCAGTTCCCACCTCCTGGATTGGATGCACCACAAGAATTCAGATTCTTAGTGCGCCTCGTACCAATTCTCGCCCATCCCGATATCCGCCTTTAGCCTGATCAGGCTCCTGTATTCCTGCGGCAAAGCGTTTTCCATCGCAGTCCCGATCAGGACTCCTGCCTCCTCTGCATAAGCTCTGTCCACTTCAAAGACCAGTTCATCGTGCACCTGCAAGATCATAGAGATGCGTTTATCTCCCTGTATCTGCTCGTGAATGTCGATCATAGCCAGCTTGATCAGATCGGCAGCGCTACCCTGGATTGGCATATTGACCGCAACTCGCTCCGCTTCTGCCTTCAAACCCTGATTGGCATTATTGATCATCGGCAGGTAGAGCCTGCGTCCAAAGATGGTCTCGCAATACTGCATCCTACGGGCATTCATTACGGAGTCGTTGATAAAGCTACGGATAAAGGGGAACTGCGCAAAGTACTCCTCGATCATCGCTTTGGCTTCCGCTGTGCTGATGCCCAATTCCCGGGAAAGCTTCTTCTGCCCCATACCATAAAGCAGGCCAAAATTGATCACCTTGGCACGCCTGCGTTCCTCGCTGGTCACATCTTCCAAGGCTTTGCCGGTGATTCTGGCGGCAGTCTGGCGGTGGATATCGATGTCATTGGCAAAACCTTCCAGGAGAGCCTGATCCCGGGAGATCAGAGCCAGTAACCTCAGCTCGATCTGGGAATAGTCTGCACTGAGTATTAGTTTTCCCTTGTCCTGGGCTACAAAAGCCTTGCGAATCTCCCTGCCAAGCTCAGTGCGGATCGGTATGTTCTGCAGATTGGGATTGGTAGAAGACAGTCTGCCGGTGGAGGCAACAGTCTGATTGAAGGAGCTGTGTATCCTCCCGGTCTCGGGGTGGATCAGCTTTGGCAGAGCCGAGACGTAGGTGCCATCCAGCTTGGTAAGCTGTCTGTATTGCATTATCTTGGCTGCTATCTCATAATCATCGGCGAGCTCTTCCAAGACGCTGCTATCGGTGGAGTAACCGGTCTTGGTCTTCTTTTTGGTGGGAATCTTTTGATCCTCAAAGAGGAACTTGCCCAGTTGCTGAGGAGAATTGAGGTTAAACTGATAACCTGCAAATTCATAGATCTCATCTGTTAGCCGTTTGAGCTCACGATTGATCTTTGTCCCGATCTCCCCCATCACCCGGCTATCCACATAGACTCCGGTTTCTTCCATATCCTTCAGTACTCTCAGTACCGGCAGCTCAATCTTTTGGTAAAGCTCCAGCAAGCCTGTCTGATCCAACCGTTTGGCATAGACAGGATACAATCTGAATACAGCCCAAGCATCTTCCGCGGCATAAAAGGCTGCGGCTGCCGGATCGACCAGATCAAAGCTGATCTCGCTCTTGCCCTTGCCGATCAATTCGCTGATCGGCTGCATCCGGTAGCTTAGTTCCTCCAGCATCACTGCATCCAAGCCGTTCCGGTTCTTACCGGGATCCAGTATATATGATGCCAGCATCGTATCAAAGATGGGATTGTTGAGCTGCAATCCCGCCCGCTCAAAGACAATCAGGTCGTACTTCAGGTTGTGCCCGATCAGCAGCTTCCCCGCTAAGATGCTCTGCAATTGCTTCAGGACATCCGCTATGGGCAAGTTGTCTGCCATCTGATGCGCCAAAGGCAGATACCACGCCTTGTCCTGGGAATAACACAGCGATATCCCCACCAGATTTGCCTGCATAGGATCGGTCGAATCAGTTTCACAATCTATGCTCACAAAGTCTGCCTCAGCCAATTCCCGGTAGAGCTCATCCAGTCTGTCCTGACCCGTCAGGATAGCAACGAATCCGGGCTCTGTGTTTGCGGCAGGCTCCAAAGCAGCCTGTTCCTCCTGCTTAAGATCAAAGATATCCCCCTGCGAAAGCTCTTCTTCCTCCGTCATGACATTCGGCTCGGGGAACATCGTCTCCAAGCGTTTCTTCAAATAGTTGATCTCATATTCTCCGAGGAAGGCCTTGGCTCGTGCCAGCAGTTCCGGCCTGAAAGTGATCTTATCGGGATCCGGCATTTCGATCGGAGCATCCAATGCTATAGTCGCGAGTTCACGGGAAAGATAGGCATTTGCCCGGTCTTCGATCAGCTTTTGGCGTATCTTCTCCGGTATCTTTTCCAGATTTTCATAGATGCTATCCAGAGTGCCAAATTCCTGCAGCAACTTCTGAGCACCTTTGGGGCCTATACCCTTTACGCCGGGGATATTATCCGAGGAATCACCCATCAGGGCAAGGTAGTCTATGAATTGGGAGGGCTCGATCCCATACTTCTCGATGATAGCAGCAGTATCCAGGATTTGATCCTTCATTGGGTCGTATATCTGCACCCTCTCATCCACCAGTTGCGAATAGTCCTTGTCTCCGGTCACCATCACAACCTGGTAGTTTTTCTTGAAGTGAACTGCCAATGTGCCCAATACATCATCAGCTTCCCAGCCTTCGCGTCCCAGCTCCGGGATCGTAATCAGCTCGAAAAACTTCATCACGGGTGCCACCTGTGGCTGCATATCATCCGGCATCGGAGGGCGATTTGCCTTGTAAGCTTCGCTCATTTCGTGGCGAAAGGTGGGACCCTTGCGGTCAAAGGCGATTATGACGTGTTCCGGACGCATCGTTTCCACAAAGTGCATAAAGGAATTCACCACTCCAAAGATCGCACTGGTATTCATTCCTTTGGAATTGGTAAGAGGATTCTTGATGTGGGCATAATAGGCCCGATACAAGAGAGCAGTTCCATCTATCAGATACAAGGTCTTCATCTTCACCTTCCCGGATTATCCGCATTTTTCGTTAAAGCCAAGTTGCCGCTTGGCTGGGGATGTGTCAAGGAATTCAATTGAGTAGTTCGTGATTTTTTGCTGGATTGAAAGTTTACAAATCAACAGGAATATTATCCTTGACAAGTATCTGTCTCTATAAAAAATACCAACTTGACCTTGAAAACTAAATTTATATTTGCTGATATAGGCTCTGTACACAAGATCAAGAGCTTGAATTATTAAGGCTTTTGTAATGTTATGCTTTTGAAGTTTCGTGAGTATAACAAGCATTATAAGAGGAGGAAAGAATGAGAGCAAGGCTAATGCTCTGTATTTGTTTCTGGCTATTTGCATGGGTGCTATCTGCCCAGAATCAGATGAACCTGATGACTACCCTATGGGGGGAATTTGATGGGGATCATTATGGCGACCAGGTAGTAGCACTTGATTTCAATGGAGATGGTTACGACGATTTAGTCGTGAAAGCCAATAAATGGAACGATACTCTGGAGTATAGCGATTGGTTTTGGCAGG
>CAYSSP010000032.1:0-29798 GCA_964433815.1 uncultured Candidatus Cloacimonadota bacterium | reverse complement strand
TTTCAAACGCCCTAATCGTCTGGTTCATCATCTTTTGGACTTGGACATTTGAAGTATTCAGTGAGGGTTTATACCCAGAGTACGAAAAACAAGACAGCAAATGGTACTTTAGCAATCTGAGTGGTTCTGATGAGTTTACAGGAATCAATCTTACTGTCTTATACTTCTGCTTACTAATGCATCTTAAGGATTGCCATTTGAGATGCCCGGACTACTTTAAGTACTTTTCGGATGTAGTTTTGTTCTCCAAATCCAGGCTTCAGGAATAATACTAAGTTACTTCTCTCCATTTGATAACCCCAATCTAATGTAAATGAAGTCTAATTGTAAGCCAATCTTGCTATTCAAAACTTAGTGGTTTTCTTATGTCTTAATCGGTAACTATGCTGAAATCTCCATGATCAAGATTTGAAGATATGGTGATGGCGATTTGAAGAAAGCATGATAAAAGCTTGAAGTTTTCAGTGATCAAATTTGAAGAAACGGTGATGATATTTGAAGAAATGGTGATAAAAACTGAAGTCACCGAATAGCCTAACAATACCCCGATTTCTCCGATTTGAAGTTTTGGTGAGTGGATTTGAAGTTTTCAGTGAGGGTTTATAGTTAAGCTATAGGAAATACTCAACCAAGCATAGGGAAAAGCCTGATCTCGACCTGGGGTATTCATCCGGATTTCCTGATACTCCCCTTTGATCAACAGCATATCACCAGCAGATCAAGAGCAAATCAAGTCGAACGCGGTTCGAGGTGATTTCGGCTTGATTTGCTGGTGATATGCTTTAGACCTCTGCCTGGCAGGGGGAGCCTCGGTAGATTAGTATTGACAGTATGGACATAATGGACAATTGAGACTATCAAAAGAACTAGCAATGGGAGAACTATGAGATGGCAGCAGCATTAAAGAGTGGAGCAGATATTCTAATTCCCAAACACGGAGGCTATCTTTCAGCTAGCTCAATTGGTCTATGACCTCACGGTGCGCTTCTGCGACCGGTATATCGACAAATATAGCAGAACCAATGATCAGATGGTTCAGGCTGCCAGATCCGGAGTGCAAAACATCGCGGAAGGCAGCCAGGCCAGCGGTACCTCCAAGAAAACCGAACTGAAGCTGACCAATGTTGCCAGGGCTAGCTTGGAAGAGCTCAAGCTGGATTATGAAGATTATCTCCGGCAGCGGGGATTTGCCCTTTGGGCTGATGATGATCCCCGCAGAAAAGAACTGGTGCAAAGACGCTGCCAGACTGCCGAGGAAGTGGCAGAGTGGGTGAAGGAACTGCGGAGTAGAGAAAGGAAGGCACAGGATGGTCAAGCAAGACAGGGTCTGCCTGATGGACAGAATGGACAAGATGGACGTGATGGACATAATGGACAATGCGCAGAGACTCCAGGAATGTCCATATCGTCCATATCGTCCATATCGTCCATTAAGCCCATAGCAGCCACCAGCTCCCCTGAGCTACCCATCTCCCAATACTCCGAACTGGCTGCCAATGCTGCGCTGGTGCTGATCGGTGTGGCATGTGCCATGCTTGACAGACAGATCCGGGCTCTGGCTGAGGCATTTACCCAAGAGGATGGCTTCACCGAGAAGCTCTATAAAACCCGCCAGCAACACAGAAAATAGCTATGACATCCATAATATCGTCAAAGGAATTGTAATGCAAGAGAAACCCCTTGAATCCGAAGCGTAGATTGAAAATTCAGCGAGCCTGATATAGGAGAGCTCTGCCCGGATTCTGCCCCCCCTGAAAGAGCATTTAGAGAGGGAAATGGCACAATTCAGACCAATAATTGACCATCCCTCCCAGACAATCACGACGCTAACACATCCGCAACGACGACAGCAAGCAAATGCCGGGCCGGATAAATGGTCTTTTCAAGGTAGTTTTTTATGTCAATCTCGTGACGTCAGTCTCTTAGGATGAGATAGATAGTTATTGACAATCTGGATGATAATCACCAGTATGTTTTTGGCATAAAACCAAGGAGTAGAAAGATGAATAAATACCGTTATACGGTGCTTTTTTCATGTATCGTTATGTTGATCTGTTGCTCGACTGGAAGATCAAGCTTGAATTGCCTGGTGAGAGCACTTGATGTTCCGGTTGTGGAAGGCATTAGTCCTGAAATCAGACAAGCTGTGCAGGAACTAACGAAAGTCTATTTCTCGGAAGCGGTACCCAAGCTACTGCCAGCCAAGCTAATGGCTGTTTATCTGGACAATCCGGAAGTGTTTGAAGGTAATGCAGGTCTGGTGAAACAAAGTAAGTACCAAATCAAAGTTTATAATAGAGTGGATAGATAGGAGGAATAAATGAAAAGAGGATTTTACCTGTTGAGCTTGTTGGGTCTCCTGCTTGTATTGAATTCGTGCTGGCTGACCGAGCCTTCTTATCCACGTCCTGAGCCCTGGCTTTGCAGTATCAATGCGGATGGAACGGGATTCAGGAAGATAAAGAAATCACCTTTCAACACGCCCGGATTGGTGGATATCTACATGACCAAAGACAACCGGATCATCTTCTATGGCGAAAAGCTGTGGATATCGGAGATAGATACAATCAGGGTTGAACAGATCACTCCGAGTAATCTTGATTTATTCCACAAACCTCAGCTTGAGTTTACAAGAGATGGGGGCACAGCCTATTTTGCAGCAAGCAGAGATTTATACAAGCTGAAACTGTCAACTAATGAAGTCTTTAAGATAACCGAGACACCGGCTGATTATTATTGGGCGGAACCGATGTTGTCAGACGACGAGCTTTATGTAACTATGAGAGGTTATTGGGGGAAAGGCGATACACCACAGACAGTATACTCATATATTGATCTCACCGACAATTCTCTTCACAATGTATATGCAACAAACTATGTGGCTGCTCCATATAAAGGCAAGATTACTGGAGGATTTAGTAAGTTTGTCTTAGAAAACAAACACGGCTTAGGCAGCATAAGCTTTATTGACTCAACATTTACACTCCATTTGTCTTATTCGGCAAGCTATAAAAACATGTTGGAAACAAGCGCTAACCAACGCTACCTGATTACTAAATATGTTCAATCAGCCAAGTCTTACGCTATGGCTATTGATCTCCAGAACTACGCTCGTTATAATCTCGGTTATGTGAATGAGCAATTCTCCCGTAGTCCAATCAAGGTCTGTAAAGATGCAAACCTCGTATTTTATTTTGATGATCAGCAGATTTACAGATACGATCTTGACACTCACCAGAAGAGCATTGTTATTGGATCTAATGCGGGCATCGACGTTTACAGCATCATCATGCTTGCCCCCACCTGGGATGGCTCAAAACTGTATTTCTACGCCGATATAGTAGTGAGATAGGGAGGACTCGATGAAACATAATGATTTGGTTCTGCTATGTTTGTTGTTATTGTCTATCTTGCCGACCACCTGGCTTTTTGCCGATAATACCTCAATTGCCGGGGCTATGATAGCATTCTACTTATACTTACACAATTAAACAGACTTATCGCAACCACGGGTGCAGTAATCCCGGTTGAGATTATCGATTAACACCGACCATAAAGAACTCCAATCTTTTTTTGAAGATCTGTCCCAAATGAGCAAATCTGTCCCCCATATAATAATGGAGGGTGGTGTATCAAACCGGGATTTACATATTGACAAAAATTGGATATCTGATGGACTTGAAAACTAAGAAAGATGATGGAGTGAAGATGAATAACCGAATTTATGAGTACTTGAGCGTATTCATAATGTCGTGGCTCTTTGTATATGGCTTTACGCCTTTTGTGATAAAATTCGCGCGGTGGGCCAATTTTGTGGACAAGCCGGAAGCCAGAAAGATGCACCTCAAGGCTACACCGCTGATGGGCGGGATCAGTGTCTTTTTGGGCTTTTTCCTGCTCTGCATCTTTGATGTGGTGATGACTCCGGGACGCTATTTTGATCTGCCGATGATCGGCTATCTGGCGGGGAGTGTCCTGATCGTGATGATCGGCGCTTTGGACGATCGCTTTGGAATGCGTCCGCTGGTCAAGATGTTTGGGCAGTTGCTTGTGAGTCTTGTATTTATCTTTTCAAATTTCACGTTTAATGAGCTGGGCTTGCTCTTTGGCACAATCAATCTCCCCTGGCTGGGCTACAGCTTTAGCTCAATCTATATCGCACTGCCTTTGATGGTTTTATGGATGGTGGGGCTGATGAACGCGCTGAACTTCCTGGATAATATGGATGGGATTATCAGCGGAATGGCGGGGATACTGGGGCTGGGCTTCTTTATCTTTAGTCTGCTCAATACCACCCCCGCAAATAGCCAGTCGATGGCGCTGATCGGGCTGATCTCGCTGAGCTTTGCGGGCTCTACATTTGGCTTTTTGCCATATAACTTTAATCCTGCCAAAATCTTCCTGGGCGATGCGGGCTCGATGTTTATCGGCTATTTCCTCTCCTCGATGGGTATCCTGATGGCGCGCTATGCCAGCAATACTCACAACGACAAGGTCTTTTTCCTACTGCCGGTCTTGATCTTAAGCTATGCCATCTTTGATATTGCGCTGGTAAGTTATACCAGAAAACGCGATGGCAGACACGTAATGCAAGGCGGCAAGGACCACTCCACTCACAGGATCAACAATGTGCTGGGCTCGATCAAAGTAACCGCTATGATCATCTATGCGATCAATGTACTGATCGTTTTGACTGCAATAATCGTCTTTAGGATTGGCAACCGCAACCTGCTTCTGATCACCACCGGGCTTTTTGCGACGCTATTTTTGGTCTTTGGACGCAAATTGGATCAGGTGCCGGTCTCGATACCGGCAAATCAATTGAAAGAGAAAAAGGTAAAGTAATGCGCTTTAGGATTCTGGGCTCCGGACCGGGATTACCGCAACTGGATAAAAATCTCTCCAGTGTGCTAGTGGAACAGGCTGGCAAATTGATCCTGCTGGATACGGGTGAGGGTTGCAGCAAAAGCTTGCTGGGACTGGGCTACAGTGCGGATCAAATAGATCTGGTTGCGATCAGCCATTACCACCCGGATCATATCTCCGGCTTCTTTATGTTAATGCAGATGCTCTATTTGAATGGCAGGAGCAAGCCGCTCACGGTCTATCTGCCCGAGAATAAGGACTTTATCATCGAAAGCCTGAAAACGATGTACACCTTTAGGGAGAAATTTGGCTTTAAGCTGGAATTCAAGGATTGTAGCGAGATTGGAGCCGAGCATCCGCAGATCGTCTGCGCACCGACAGATCACCTATTGGGCTATCAAAAGCAGATTGAGGCAGTGGGAGCAAAGAATCAGATGAAATCCTTTGCTTTCAGGATCAAAGGCGATCGCGGAGACTTGGTCTATAGCTCCGATCTCAGTACTGTGGATTGCATTGAGCCTCTGATCAAAGGCTGCCACAGCATAATCGTTGACGCTCTGCATCCTGATGCTGCCCAGATAATAAAGCTAAAAGACCTATCTGTAAAAAGAGTCCTACTCAATCACGGAATATCAGATGAACTTGATATGATTATGGCAGAGGCGAGTCCTGAAGGATTTGAATTTGCTGAGGAAAACCGGTGGTATGAGATATAGAATACTACTGATACTCGCACTGCTCATCAGCTTGAGTGCTTGCGAGATCAACCGGCTGCGTCAGGCTGAAGAATTGCACAATAACCGCAGATATGCTTCAGCGATACAGGAATTGGACCGCTTTATCCGCACTGCCCAGAATGGTGCATTGATCACCCGGGCAGAGCTTCTGCGCAGCAGCAGCTATCTGGAGCTGGCGAAAATGGCGATCCAGAGGCAAAACTGGCCGCTGGCAATCAGATTCCTGAAGATCTCCAATTCCCCGGAATCAGATCAGGAATTAGCACTAATCTACAGAACCCTGGCTATCGAAGCAGAGGCTAATCGGGATCTGGAGACCAGTAGCTATTACCTCAATATGATCCTGCGGGAGATCCCGGAATCAATCCTGGTGCCCGAGGTTCTGTATCGCAAATTGGTAAGATATTTTACCGTAAATCTGGACAATCCGGCCACTTGGAGCACTTATAAAAGACTCTATGATGCCTATCCGGACAATCCTTACGAGATTCAGGCGCGCAATTATGCCAGCAGGTTGATCCCTGCAATGATAGATTATGCCCGAACGCTGTCCAACACGGGATATCATACTGATGCTTTGGCATTACTGTTTGAGATCGACAAATATCCGGTGGTGGATCATACTGTGATCCAGAGGATCATCTCGGATGTGTATCAGGCACAAGCAGAAGAGCTGCTGGTGGCAGAGAATTACCTGGGAGCGGATCAGATGTTCAGGATAGCCTTGCAGTACAATCCGGATAAACGCGCTGAGATCAATGCCCGGCTTAGCTCGATTACTCAGCTCTTTATAGAGCGGGGTGATAGATACCTCGCAGAGAGGGATTTTGAGAATGCTCTGATACATTACAATAAGACTTTTGAGATCATCCCGGGATATGAGCCGGCGGTAAGGGCGATCGAAAGATTGAACCAGGTCAGGATCAATATCGCCAGAGCTCAGGAAGTGGTTCGTGAAGCGGAAAATCTGGAAGCCGGAAGACGTTATTCGGATGCTCTCAGGCTGTATCAACAGGCATTCCAACTGGAAGCAAAGCCAGAGTATCGGCAAAAGATCCAGATTATGCAAAATCTGATCGAGGCAGAAAGGAATCCAGAGGGCTTTGCCCAGAGAATCATCAACGAGTATCGTGGAGGGAGCCTCAATAACAAGCTGAGGCAGCAAAAAGCCAAT
This sequence comes from uncultured Candidatus Cloacimonadota bacterium, assembly GCA_964433815.1. Lineage (GTDB taxonomy): Bacteria > Cloacimonadota > Cloacimonadia > Cloacimonadales > Cloacimonadaceae > PHBP01. The sequence continues at coordinate 23,021 of CAYSSP010000032.1, read as the reverse complement.
CTGCTCACACGATACAGACCTTCCGAGATCAGGGATACTGGCTGGAAGATCCTGCTTTCCACCGGGCAATACAAGTATGAGGCGCGTTATGATATCCTGACTCCGCAAGAGACCTTCTTTTATGTGTGGCAGGTAAACTTGAGGGATAGGACGATCCTGCCTCTCAACCGTATCTCAGAGGAGTTGATGCAATGAAACGGCTGATTCTGATGATCACAATGCTGCTACTGGCTGTATTTGCCCGGGCACAAATAGAATTTGATATTACTGCCTTTTCGGATACAACGAAGTATGGCTGGGCAAATTATGATGAGCGCAGTGATTATCGCACAGATCTGCTGGATCGGCAAAAGCTTTTGCATCTCTATGAACTGGAAGCCCAATCGCTCAATGCCAATATCTTAAAGAGTGCGCTGGTGCCCGGATGGGGACAATTTTCCACCAAACAGCCGATCAAGGCAGAGATCATCCTGGGCCTGGAGATCGTGGCTGTAGGGACATCGCTATTCTTTTACGATCGCTCGATGAATTACTATCGCAAGTATGAAAACGCCACCCAGATCAATGATATCTATAACTATTACAAAAAAGCGCAAGCGCCCTATCAGTATTCTATCATCTCGCTGGGGCTGGGCTTTATCGTGTGGGTATATAATATCTACGACGTGGTACAATCTACAGAGACTTACAATGCAGAGATTTGGCGAGATATTCAAGAGCGGCACAAAGGCTCCAATCTGCAGATCGGGCCGGATGGCATAGAGCTGAGGTTTTAGAGGAGTATAGATGAAGAAACTGATACTAATCCTGATCCCAATAATGCTCCTGCTCGGTTCTTGCGGCCTGAGGCGCACCAATCCGCTCGATCCCTTTGGCGATAATAATGTAGTAGTGCCAGACCCGGTGACCAACATCACCTTCTTTATCCAGGGCGGGCAGGGCTATAAGACAGTAAGTTTTAGCTGGACAGCCAATAGTGGCTTTAATACGGATGGATATTATCTCTATCGGGGTCTGGCGTACAACTCCAGCTTTGCAGTAGTGGATACAGTGACCACCAATAGCTGCGTGCATGGCTCTGATCCCTGGCATGTGGTGCTTCCCGGAGATTACTATTATAAGGTATCTGCTTGGAAGACCTATGGAGACAGGCGTCTGGAGGGGCCAATCTCTTCACACGTCTTTGTCAGGATCAATCCTTAGATCAGTTTACCCGGGGCTTCTGTGCAAGAGATACTCTACGAAAGAGAACTGAATGAGCGCCAGCTTGAGGTGGTGCAAAGCGTGGACGGGCCTATCCTGGTACTCGCAGGAGCAGGTAGCGGCAAGACAAAATCCATCATATATCGCTGTGCTTATCTGCTGAAAGAAAAGCGGGTCGCTCCCTGGAATATCCTGGTGGTTACTTTTACCAATAAAGCAGCCAGGGAATTGCAGGAAAGGCTCGAGAAGCTCTTGGAATTCCCTACCAGAAGCTTGTGGGTGGGGACTTTCCACTCTGTCTGCAGCAGGATACTAAGGCAAGAATCAGCCAATCTGCCCTTTCATAGCAATTTCTCCATCTACGATGACGATAACCAGATCTCTGTACTCAAGAAGATCTATAAAGAGCAAAACATAGATAAAGCCAAGGTGCCGATGGGTAGGGTCCAAAACGGGATCAGCCGCTACAAAAACCGCCTGATGCTGCCGGAGGATCTGCAAGCCAGGAAGGATGAGCTGGACGATAAAGAGGGTTACTTCTCCAAGTTTCTCAAGATCTACACGCTCTATCAGCAGCAGTTGCTGCTAAACCAAGCGCTGGACTTTGACGATATTCTGCTCTATACAGCAAAGCTCTTGCAGACTAATGAACCGGTCAGAGCCAAGTATCAGAAGCTCTTTCAGTATGTGATGATCGATGAGTATCAGGATACCAATCAGGCACAGTTTCAGATCGTTTATCAGATAGCGAAAGAGCACCACAGAGTCTGCGTTGTGGGAGATGATGACCAGGCTATCTACAGCTTTCGCGGGGCCAGTATCCGCAATATCCTCGAATTTGAAAAGGACTACCCCGGCGTACGTTCTATCCGGCTGGAACAGAATTACCGCTCCACTACGGCAATCCTGGAGCTGGCTAATGCCATCATCAAGCAAAACAGGATGCGTCATCCGAAAGAACTGTGGTCTGAACTGGGACAGGGAGACAAGCCGAAGCTGGTATCTTACAAAGATGAAAACGAGGAAGCTGCCAGGATCGCAGAGGAGATAAACGTCCTGAGAGCCAGAGGGAACTCACTCAATCAGATAGCGGTGCTTTATCGCACCAATGCCCAGAGCCGTGTCTTTGAATACGCTTTGATGCAGGCGAGGATACCTTATAGCATCGTAGGATCGCTCTACTTTTACCAGCGCAAGGAGATCAAGGACTTCCTAGGCTATCTGGCAGCTCTCAGCAACAGCAATGATAATGAGGCAATGCTCAGGATTATCAACGAGCCTCCCCGTGGGATAGGCACGACATCTATCAACCACCTGATCAGCTATGCGGGAAAGAGCAGGATCAGCCTGTATCAAGCGATAATGAGCGCTGATGACGTCCCGGGCTTGCTAACTGCTGCGAGAACCAAGATCGCCGCCTTTACCCAAAAGCTCGAAAGCTGGCGCAAGCTGGTCTATAGCGTCCCGGTATTGGACTTGGTAAAGACCGTAATGGAAGATCTTGATCTGGTGGCTTTATACAACGCCTCCAAGGATCCTAAGGAACTGGCCCGGGCAGAAAACCTGATTGAATTTGTAACATCCGTAAGTGAATTTGCCGAGCGCTTTGCCGCGGAGAATGAGAGAGCTCCCCTCCTGGCAGACTATTTGCCTTTTGTGGCATTGCAGACCGGGCTGGATCAGATCAAAGAGAATATGGAATCAGTACGGCTGATGACTCTGCACAATTGCAAGGGTCTGGAATTTGAGACGGTCTTTATTGCCGGCTTGGAAGAGGAACTCCTACCTCACAGAATGAGTATGGGCACCAGGGAAGAGATTGAAGAAGAACGCAGGCTGTTCTACGTTGGGGTTACCCGCGCAAAGAAGAGGCTTTATATCAGCTATGCCAAGTTCCGCAGGCTCTACGACAGCTTTTATTTTACCAAGCCATCCCTCTTTATCCAGGAGCTGGAGCCATACCTTTTTGCCGGAGAAGACATCGATCCCGGTATCCAGGCAGCACCCCGCAGAGTTCCCAAGATCAAGCATAAGATACGTGAGGATCAAAAGTTCTGGCGGATTGGGCAGACCGTCTATCACAAAGAATACGGCAAGGGTATGATCCTGAATGTCGATGGAGAGGGTAGTGACGCCACTCTCACGATCTCTTTCGCGGCAGGCAAACTTGCCAAGATCAAGGGTTCTTTCCTGCAAACAGAACCGGACTAGACAATGCTTTACGACAAGATACTGGCTTACCTGGACAGATCACCATATTTCAAAGCTCTAAGAGACATCCCAAAGGGAGCCCAAAGAGAGCAGCATTACCACCTCAATCAATCAGCCCGTGCCTTAGCTGCCGCAGACCTCTATAAAACCAGCGGTAAGAACCTGATTATCGTCTCACAGGATGACATAATCGCCGAAGATATTTGGGACGATCTCTGCGTGCTGATTGGCAGGGACAAGGCTTATTACCTGCCGGATTATGAGATCCTGCCTTATGAAGAACGCTCTCCGCACTACTCCATCCGCGCCACCAGAATGGAATCATTCCTTAGCGCCATCGCAGGTGAACCAGCCGTCTATAGCCTCTCTATCCGAGCCCTGATCCGATACCTGCCTCCGGGAGACAGCCTCAAGCGTCACATCCGTACGATCAAACAAGGCGATGAGTATCCCCCTCAAGAGCTAATGCTGGATTTGGCAAATATGGGCTATGAGATCGAGTATCAGGTCGCCAAGGTCTTCCAAGCCGCCCGCAGAGGCGGGATCGTGGATATCTTCAGCCCACCCTTGCAAAAGCCTGTAAGGCTGGAGTATTATGGCGACGAGATCGTGTCCATCAGGCAGTTTTCTGCCCAGACCCAGCGCTCCGAACCCGGCGATATAAAGCAAATCAGCATCATCCCGGCAAGAGAACTGGCGCTGGACGACGTAATGAGTGCCTCCCCGATCATCAGCCAAGTGCGTAGCAAAGGCTATTTTGAAGGCATCGAAAACTATTACAGCCTGCTGATTCCCCAAACGGAGTGTTTCCCGGATTACTTCCCTGCCGACGAACGGCTTATCATCTGGAACAACTATCCTTACATTGCTGAAGAGCATGAACAGCTTTTGGAACAATGCGTTCAGCAATACAAGCGGGAAAAGAAGAACCACAGTCAGGCAAAACTGCCCAAGCCGGAGAAGATCCTTGCCGGAGAAGAATACATCTATAGCCTGATCAACGGCTCCCGGAATCTTTTCCTCTCCCAAAGCGAATTCGTGCTGCCCTTTGCGGTCGAATCCACCAGAGCCCCTTTTGTATCTGCAACAGCGATAAACTCCGATCTGGAGCTGCTCAGCAGACGCTTGAGAGAGCTTGAAAGCATCTCGGCACACGCGCTGCTGCTCTTTGACAACGAATCCCAAAGCAAGCGTATGCGAGAGCTGCTCGCCGATTACCAGCTCGATTGCGACCAACACTTGGGAGTCCTGCACGAAGGATTCTTCATCGAAGATGCAGCCCTGGAGCTCTTTACAGACCACGAAATCTTCAACCGATACAAACGCAAACGCTACACTCCCCGCTACTCTCCGGGTGAGCAGATTATCGATTATGAAAACCTCAAGCCCGGTGATTACGTGGTGCATATAGACCACGGCATCGGCATCTTTGAGGGGCTGAAAATCATCAAGCTGGACGGTCAGGACGTGGAATGCCTGGTGCTGGAATATGCCGATGAAGACCGCGTCTATGTGCCCACCTTCCAGCTTCAGTTGCTCTCCAAATACGTTGCGGAAGAGGGAAGCAAGCCTGTCCTCAGCAAGCTCGGTTCCGCCAAGTGGAACAATACCAAACGGAAGGCTCAGGAGCAGATAGAGCTGGTGGCAGCAGACTTGGTAAAGCTCTATGCAGAGCGCTCCAAGCGTGCCGGAATCCCGCATAAGCCGGATACCGAATGGCAGAGAGAGCTGGAAGAATCCTTCATCTATGATGATACCGAAGATCAGGCCAGATCTACCAAAGAGATCAAGACCGATATGGAACTGCCCGCTCCGATGGAGAGGCTGCTCTGCGGTGACGTTGGTTTCGGCAAGACGGAAGTTGCCATCCGGGCGGCTTTCAAGGCCGTTTGCAGCGGTTATCAGGTGGCAGTCCTGGTTCCGACCACTCTCTTGGCAGAACAGCATTACCGCGTGTTCAAAGAAAGAATGGCGCAGTATCCCGTCAGGATCGCAATGTTCAGCCGGTTCCGCACCAGCCAGCAGGTCAAGCGCGATCTGGTGGGCATCACAATGGGTGAAATTGACATCGCCATCGGAACTCACCGCCTGCTCTCGGCAGACGTCCGTTTTAGAAAGCTCGGGCTCTTGATCATAGACGAGGAACACCGCTTTGGAGTAAGGCACAAAGAGAAACTCCGCAGGCTGCAAAGCAATGTGGATACGCTATATATGTCCGCCACACCTATCCCCCGCACCCTCAATCTCGCCCTTGCCAAGCTCAAGGAAATCTCCCTGATGCAGACCTCTCCCAAGGAAAGGCTTCCCATTCGCACCATCATCACCCCACGTGATATCGAGGTGATCAAAGATGCCATCCGCAGAGAAATCGATCGCGGCGGCCAGGTATTCTTTATCCATAACCGTGTCCAGACCATCGAGACTGTTGCCGAAGAGCTAAGATCAGCAATGCCCGGCGTAAGCTTTGGAGTGGGACATGCCCAGATGCCTGAGCATCACCTGGAAAACGTTATGGACGCCTTCCTGAACCGCGAGTATCAGGTCCTGATCAGTACTACAATCATCGAAAACGGGATAGATATCCCCAATGCCAATACCATCCTGATCGATCGCGCCGATACCTTTGGACTGGCTCAATTGTACCAGATGCGCGGCAGGGTGGGACGCAGCAACCGCCGTGCCTATGCCTATCTTTTGATCCCCAAAAGCACTACCACCGATGCCAAACACCGTCTGGAAGCGCTTACTCAATACGACTACCTGGGTGCAGGCTTCCAAGTGGCTCTGCGCGATCTCGAGCTTCGCGGAGCAGGTACTATCCTGGGCACCAAACAGAGCGGTATCATCCAATCCATAGGCTTTAATTATTACAACAAACTCCTCGGTAATGCCCTCGAGATCAAGGAAAAGGGTGAGGATGCCCAGATCGAGGAAAGTCCCGAACAGCGGATGAGCCTCAAAACCGAGATCGACCTCTATCTCCCGACCGATTACATCGACGACGACGAGGAAAGACTCCGCATCTATCGCAGAATCAACGAACTGGAAGATCTGCAGCAACTACAGGAACTGGAGCAGGAACTCAGCGACCGCTTTGGCAAAATCCCGGACAAAGCCAGATGGCTGATGCTGTATTTCCAACTTAAAGTGCTTACCAAACAGGCAGATCTGCAAACCTGCCAGGTTCGCAACGGCGAGATTACTATGGAATTTCGCGAAACCAAGCTACCCTCCAAGAAGCTGCTCTTACAACTGGGCGGCAAGCTCAAACATCCCTTCCGCTTTGATCTTTCCAGGGGACTCAAGCTGATCATAGAGCTGGAGCAACACGCCCGGCTGGACTACCTGAAGCAATTTGAAATCGCCATCGAGAGCCTGCAAAGCCTGATCGAGCTCTCAAAGACAGTAGATTAAACACTTTTTCCCCATCCCTCAAGAGATAGCACTTTAAGCCTTCTCCAAGGGGTGGGGGATTTCTTTTTGTAACATTATCCGGCTGCCCCAACAATTCTCATCCTTCCCCCTTAGCTCTTGCCGCGCTCCTGCCGCGCTCTAGCCGCGATCATGCCGCGAGTGCGGCATGATCGCGGCAGGAGCGCCCCAAGTAAGAGGCTGTAGTCAAGGAGAGATCAGATACCGGAGAGATTGATGAAGGCAGATACGAGCTTGCGATCCAGAAAGGAGTATGTGGCACCCAAGCCCAGCCTTAACTTCCTGAGCTTGTAGTTCGCACTCAGAGTGAGGCGTAGTCTATCGGAATTGGCAGGACTAATGATGAGCTCTCCAAAGGGCTGCGAGCTATCCAAAACGAGCAATTCACGGGTGGTCTGCCAGCTCTGGAGAAGGCCCTGAATACTCATTATGTCATTATGCCAGTTCAGCTTGGCACTCCAATAGGACGAGTTGTCCTCGTATATGGAGCGTTCCTCCAGTTGATAGCGGAAGTAGATTGCGGCATCGAGATTTGCGCTGATTTCACGGGAAAGCTCAAGACTTATCCGCTGGTGGCGCGGCTTGGTGCTGACATAGCTGCTATCGGCGGCTGTGAGGATTTCGCGATCCAAGTTTCTGACCAGCAGGCGGATCGTATTGAGTGAATCGCGGTAGGCCAGGCCAAGGTTATAGACCGAGAGAGCTTTGTCCAAAGCGGGATCGCTCCCGGGGAGATAGGATTGGTATGCCAAAGAAACGCTAAGTAGTCGATTAAGCTTAAACTCCGCATCCTGAGACCATTCCAGACCAGTGGTACTGCTGCTGAGTTGGTGCGGCAATGCGGCATAGGCCGGGCGTTGGTAGTTGTTACCACGGCTAAACTGGAAGCTGTGGTCAAGCTTGAGGTCCTTGAAGCGCCAGATTAGTTTCTGGGCATTGCCTTTCCCGATAAAAGCAGCCTCCAGGGCAAGCTGATGCCGTCCTTTTTGCCAGTCGGTTGCAATGCTGTAAGCATCCTGAGCCGGCAAGAGCGCGTCCGTACCCTCATCCTCGTAGTTTTGATGATAGAAGAGTCCTGCAAGTTTCAGGTGGCTGCTCCGGTAGCTGATCCCGACACCGCCGATATCCTCCCGGAAAGAATAGAGCCCGTTGTTCTTTGTCCTGGATAGCCTGGCTGTGGGATTGCCGAGACTGCGGCGATCTTGCCGGGAAAGGAAGAGATCGGCTCTGAGATTACGGGTTCCCAGCTCCGCTGCCAGTCCGGATGGGTAGTAATAAGCGGCATCTCCCGGGTTGGTAAACCGCATCAGATCAGAAGAATAGCTGGAGTAACCGATCACCAGTCCACGGGCAAAATCCACCCCGTAATTGATCAGGCGAAATTCCCTCAGCCAGGAGCGGGAGTTTTGATAGCTAAGGCTGGCATTCTCCCGTGTGTCGCCTTCTTTGGTGCTGAGAGAGCCGTTGATGCGGAGCTTGTCATATCTGAGGGCAGATTTTAGTTTGTAGGTATCCGATGAATAGGAAGCACGTAATTGATAGCTATCAAGCTCTTGATCCAAAAGCTTTTGCAGGATATCATAATAGCTGGTAGCGGTGTCTTCGGCGGGGCTGGCCAGACCAAAGATGCTATCCGTATCTGCTATCTGAGCATTGATCAGAAAGGGAGTAAGAGCGAGAATGAGGACTAAAAGCCGTTTCACCAGCTATAGCCCAGATCAAAACAGTGCGTCAGATCCAGTTCGCTATGTGTCCGGATGGCATAGCCGAGATTGAGATTGTCAAATCTGATCTGCAATCCGGCACCAAAGCGGGAGGGATTGCTCTGCCAGGAAGTCTGCATAACGATGTCATCCGTGATCGTGTAAGAACTGGCAGTTCGCAGGGAGGCATAGCCGTTTTTGCCCCAGATGTAGGTGGTTGCGACTGCCATATCCGAGTAAAGCCTGCTGACGGCAGTGATATGGAGCTGACGATCCTCAGAATCCATCCTGATCAGACGAAACTCCATTCCGTAATCACCCCAATCCGCTTTGCAGGCAGCATCCCAGGACCAGTTGTAAGCGGAGGGGGAATTGCCAGCCTTCAGGTAGTCCAGATGCAGGGTTGCGCCAATTCCTACGTGGTTTCCGGGATCCATCACCGCCACGGATGCGTATTGATCCTGCCAGCGGAAGTCTTCGGCATTCTGGAGGCGGATGCCTGATGCCAAATGGAAGATTCCGGCGCGATCGGATACGCCCAAGCCATAGACATTTGCCAGGGCTGTGCTGAAGTTGTTGCAGAGGGAATAGCTGATCCCGCGGCTGCCAATCAGGGGAGAGAAGGCGTGGTCACCGGGATTTGAGGATAGCATCGTGATGCCGTTCAGACCGCTGAGGCTGGCGGTGGATTCGATCACGACTGCATCCAAATAAGTGACTGCTCCTATTACCGTCATCAGCAGTAACAGGAGCAGAATCTTCATCTTATCCGCCGGCAATATTACCGGATAGTGGATTGCTATCTTATCAGTAGAGGCTGATCTCGCTTTCCGGATCAAAGAAGTGAGCTTTGAGCATATCAATTGTCACTTCCAGCTTTTGCCCCACTTTGGGGAGTTCTTTGGGATCAAAACGGGCTATAAAATCAGCATTGGCAGTCTTGAGGATTACGTGGTATTCATTACCAAGAGGCTCTACCAGATCGCAGGTGGTCATAAAGCTCTGAGGGCTGTCTGCCATCGAATCAAAGCGGGCATCATAGATGTCTTCCGGGCGGATACCCATCACAACGGGCTTGTTGATGTAGCCCTTGAGAGCGTTAAACTGGTCCGAATGCAGCTTTACGATGAAATCTCCACTGTCAAAGGCAAGAGCGTTGTCGTGGCTGACGATCTTTCCTGTGGCCATATTGATCGCAGGGCTGCCGATAAAGCCGGCAACGAACATATTGGCAGGATGATTGTAAACCTCGAGAGGACTGGCGATTTGGTGGATGATGCCGTCTTTCATCACGACGATCTTATCTGCCATGGTCATGGCTTCCACTTGGTCGTGAGTTACGTAGATCATAGTGTTTTCGAGCTGTTGGTGAAGCTTGACGATCTCTGCGCGCATCTGGACACGCAGCTTGGCATCGAGATTGGAGAGAGGCTCGTCAAAGAGGAAGACCTTGGGATTGCGGACGATTGCTCTGCCCAAAGCTACACGCTGGCGCTGGCCGCCGGAGAGCTGCCCGGGACGGTTCTTTAGATTGTTTTGGATGCCCAGCATCTCGGCAGCGTGTTGGACTTTTTGGCGGATGACGTCTTTGGGTTCTTTGCGGAGTTTCAGGGCAAAAGCCATGTTCTCAAACACGGTCATGTGGGGATAGAGGGCATAATTCTGGAAGACCATCGCGATGTCACGATCCTTGGGAAGGGTCTTATTCACGAGGGTGTCTCCGATCCAAATGTTGCCGGAGCTGATCTCTTCGAGTCCCGCTATCATCCTTAGAATAGTGCTCTTGCCGCATCCCGAAGGACCGACCAGCACCACAAATTCTTTATCTTCAGCTACAAAATTCACTGTCTTGACGGCGTGAAAGCCGTTGTCATAGTATTTATTGAGGTCTTGAACGACTACTTTTGCCATAAGATACTCCTTTGAGTATAGACTTTTCAGATCGCTGCTTGCTGTCAAGTACCTTTTACATGAGAGTTGCCCGGACTATTCGTGGATGCAGATCCTGTTGCGTCCCGAGTTCTTAGCTTTGTAGAGCGCTTTGTCCGCTTCGGCGATCTTTGCTCCGATATCGAGCTCGTTTCCGTCGTAGAAAGAATTCTCCGAGATTCCTATGCTGATCGTGATGGGAATTGTCTGTCCTTTGTAATTGAAATGATACTTTTCCACGGAGATTCGGACTTCCTCCAGGATGCGCAGGGATTGCTCTATCCTGGTATCAAAGAGCAGCATCAGGAACTCTTCCCCCCCATATCTTACGATGATATCACTCTTTCTGAATTCTGTAGTGATGAGTTTGGCAAGCTCTTTGAGGATGTAATCCCCGGCTGCATGTCCGTAGCTGTCGTTGACCAGCTTGAAGTGATCTATATCGATCATGGCAAAGCTCATGGGAACCTGATGCCTGACTGCCAGGTGGATCATATGATAGATGTTGTTTTGGAGGTAGCGCCGGTTCCGCAGACCGGTTAGAGTGTCAGTAAGCGAGAGTTCTTCGACCTTCTTGTAGAGCTTTTCAATCTTGTCGTAGTCTGCCTGGAGAGTCTCAACATAGCTGTTGTTCTGAAAGCTCACCTGATTGCCCAGATCGTGGACTTGATCCTCGATGCTGTGCACGATCTTGATATAACGAGCCGGACTAAGTTCCTTGCGCAAGTATCTGCTGATTGCCCGGATCCTGTCCCAGCAGCGGTAGAGGAAGTAATTTGAGTATTGGTAATAGAGGATGGATTCCTTGAATCGGCCGCTGTTTTCGGCAGGATAGTTCCCGGCAAAGAAGTACAGACGCTGGAGCTCAAACTCGTTCATCAGGGTCGCCTGTAGCTTGGAGACGCGCCTGAAATAGCTGTACTTCTCCGCAGGTGTCACCAATTTATCGGACATCTCAAACAGTGCTATCAGCAATGAGGCGGTGTTATGGCAGCGCTTGTTTTTGTATAGATCCAGCAGCTTCAGTAGAATCGCCTTCTTATAGTGCTGCAGATCCTTCCAATCAAGAGAGACTATCCATCGCGTAACGAGGCTCAAAGCACTGTCGGCGCCATCGTGAAAGTAGCAGAGATTGATCAGATGCACACATTCCTTGAGCATACACTCAATATCGGTATCTGCCTTGTAGAGCCTGATCCGGATCATTCCCCTCAGCATCTCCAGCCTCAGTTCATTGGGCTCGACCTCGATCTTATCCAGTTGCCTGCGAATATAATCCAGATCGTCAAAGCCCAGCCTGAGCATGGTGTAGAGCAGTTGCAGAGATTTGAACTTCGCTATTGCCTGCGTGGGATCAGTGTATTCCATCGAGAGCTGATTGTGCAGTGTCTTTTCCCAGATGCTGCCCTCAGTAACCGGCAGTTGATGCAGAATGCTCATATAGTCCATCAAGTGGCTTTCGTTGAGGCAACGCAGCTCGCCCAAGTAGCCGGTAAGCTCATCCAAAAAGACTACTGATACTTCCAAAAGCCCCAGATCATCCAGATCTCCGACAGCCGGGAAGCTTACGAGCAATTCGCCCGGATCGCTGTGCACCAGCTTTGATATCAGAGGCCTTATCCTTTCACGTAGCTCCGGTAAATGTAAACTCAGGTCCAGTGGATCCTGTTGATGTTTCATCTCAATTACTTATCCTCTTCCCCCTTGTTACTTGGCGGTGCGGGCACAAACCTAAAGACTTTCTCGCCTTCTTTGGTAAGTCCAAATTGTTCCCTGGCAGCCTTTTCCGCCGCTTCCGGGCTGGTCTTCAAGCGTTCATTCTCCTGGCGCAAACTGTCGTTCACTGCCTTGAGCTTGCTTACTGATTCACTGAGTTCCTGGAGCTGGACTTTCTGTCGCCAGGTCTTGTAAAAACTATAATCACCCCAGATTAAAATCCAAGAACAGATTCCGACTACAGCCAGCCAAAACAGGATATTCAGATATCGGGGCAGCGGTTTGCCTTCGGCTTTCATGTGAATCTCCCAATCAGCTTCATTATCGGTGGTTTGTAAATCTCTATGGCATGGTGCGGACATAGCTCGTGACAACACATGCACTTGATGCAGATATTCTGATCTATCTTGGGATAACCATCTGCCTGATATTCAATAGCCTTGACGGGGCAGCTTTTGACGCAGATGCCGCAGCGTTTGCAATCCTGACCCACATAGGGATGCACATTATATAGCTTTTTAAAGGTCTTTTTGGCGAAAGCCGGAACGTGCACCAGCAGCTCTTTGCGCAGCTTGACCGTCCTGATATCGGCATCCTCGATCCGGTAGTTCCTAAAGCTCGTGGGGATGGCAATCCTGGAGGGCAGGATGCCTTCTTCGTGCAAAGCATCCGACAAATATGGAACATCATTGATCTTGAAACCCATTATTCTTGAGGCTATCGCATCCACAGCCGGAGCAGAGCTCGAGCCAAAGAGCAGCCCAAAGTTCCGGGGATTGCCTGCCGAAGGTCCTGCACCATCCATCCCGACTATGCCATCGATAATGTTATAGGTAATCCTGCTCTTCACGGATTTGTGCAAGAGTTGCAAGTGCCTCGCAAAGCTCAAGGTATCGGGATATTCCTTGTGATACTCGGTCTTGACCATCCCGGGGATCACTCCATAGAGGTTCTTCATCGCCCCGGTATAAGCCATCAGTGAGTGAGTTTTGTACTTTGCGACGTTGATCACGACTCCGCATTTCCACAGCAGTTCAGAGACCTTGATCTTGATGCCTTCGATCTCGATTTCCCTGAATCCGCCGGTCGAAAGATTGACCAATTTGATCGGATACTTCTCTGCCAAAGCCGTATAACCGCAGGTCTTGAAGACAGCATCGACATTGGCTGTTCCCCCCGGCGAATCTCCCATCCAGACTTCCTTTCCCTTGTCCAGGAAGTAACGGATTATGGCTTCCAAGACCACCGGATGGGTGGTCACAGCTTTTTCCGGGCTAAATGCACCCAGTGTGTTTGGTTTGATCAGAATCCGCTTGCTACGGCTGATCTTGGAGGACTTTAGCCCACCCAGAAAATCACTTACCGCCGCCTCGATCTCGCCGAGGTTATAGGTATCTATCTTTCGGATGCTGACTTTCTGTCTCATCTGTTTCACCTACCGGCTGCTTGCGCAAGACATCGAGGAAGATACTGAGCCCAAGGCTGATCTGCGTGAGCGGAGCTTTACCCACCAAAGACTGCATCAACCCGATATTGATACTGCCGAGTTTGTGCTTATAGGTCAAGCCCGCGCTCAGGAAATGCTGGGTATTGGTATCGACTCCCATAATCAGCGGGACATCATCCCAGACGTTTGACGTATCCGCATTGGCAGTCGTATTGAGCAGTATCGAGTAGTCACCGTGATAGACCTCGGGCGAGTAGCAATAACCCAGCCTGTAGGTCGTGTTTCTGCGCTCAACTTCAAATCCCGCCTTGATTCTGAGGCGATCATTGAATTCCGAATGCAGAGCGCTGTACTGCTCGTAATCCAGATCCAAAAGCCAGGTTCGGCTGTTTTCAAAGAAGCTGGTGCCAACGCTCATCTTGAGCGGCAGGAGGCTGTCATACTGCTTGTATTTCAGATCCCAATTTGCATCGCTGGGAGGCATAAAGCTAAGCCCGATATTTCCGCTTTCTCCCGTATAAAGTGCGCCAATCTCCACCCTCGGGATATACTTGGTATCACTGATCCGCTCAAAACTGCGAATCAATGGAACATCGTCCAAAACGTGCAACTGATTGTGCAACGAAACGCCCAGATGCAGATTCTGGCTGTGATAAGCCAGATTGCCGCTGAACTGATGCAGGTAATACTTGGGATATCGCATCAGCCAATAAGCTCCGCCGTGCATTTCAAAGCTGAAACTATCCAGATAAAGGCTCTTGGGCTGGCTGTACATCACCGTTCCGCTCATAGTGTTGGATATGGGAAAGCCCAAGCCCAGCACTGCCAAAGGATTGGGACTGGAATAGCGAGCTTCCTGCTGATAACCATCCACATCGACGGGAGGCTTGATCATCAGCTCCACCGCCACTTCCGATTTATCGGGATCATAACTTGCCGGATTGAGCAATATCGATTCCACTCCGCCCGTTAGCCCCATCCCGGTATTCGCACGCCCCAGGGAGGCAGCCCCCAGATAGTTATGCGAAAAGCCATCAAAGAACGGATTGATAAACTGCGGAAAAGGCGCATTGATATAGGGATCGACATCCTGAGCCACTACCACTCCGACCAGGCTCAAGATCAATGACAGTAAAACTAATCTCTTCATAAAGACCTCACTTTTTTGCCAACAGATTGATTGTCTGATTACGGTCCTTGCCGACAGATACCAGTTCTATCGGTCTCTGGACCAGATCTTGGATTACTTCGAGGTATTCGCGGGCTGCTTTGGGCAATTTACCCAAGCTGCGGCAATCGCTGATCTCCGCCTCCCATCCTGCCATATCGAGGTATTCCGGCTGCACCTGCGCCAATTCCAGCGGATGAGCCGGGAAGCTTTCCAGCCTGCGGTCTCCAATCCAATAGCCGGTGCAAATCTTCAGCTCTTCCACGCCGCTCAGGACATCCAATAGCGTTACAGCAATGGCATCGAGCCCGTTTAGATTCGCTGTATAAGCCGCTGCGACCGCATCAAAGTATCCTACCCGGCGTGGACGTCCGGTCGTGGAACCAAATTCATTTCCCCGAATGCGTATCTTATCCCCGATTTCATTGAGCAGTTCGGTCGGGAAGGGACCTTCACCCACGCGGGTGCTGTAAGCCTTGTAAACACCGAGACACTTATCGATCATTCTGGGAGGAATTCCCGCTCCGGTGCAGATACCGCCGGAGATTGTATTTGATGACGTTACATAAGGATAGGTGCCATAGCTGAGATCCAGCAAAGTTCCCTGAGCACCTTCAAACAGAATGTACTGATCTTCCATATAGGCTGCCCGCAACAGCTCATCAGTTGCACAGACAAAGTCTTTCAACTTATCATAAGCCTTTGCCAGACTGCCAAGTAAATCTTCCAGCTCGGTCTTGACGATATTCTTGCTGTGATGCAGATAAAGCGCTACAATACGTTCCTTTAGCCAATCCGGATAAGCCAGATCGCCAAAACGGATAGCAACTCTGGAGGAGATATCGGCATAAGCCGGGCCAATCCCGCGCTTGGTGGTACCGATCTTGCTATCTCCCAGGAGCTTCTCACTGCGATTGTCCAATTCCTGATGCAGAGGCAGCACGAGTCCGGCTCTGCTATCGATAAAGAATCTATCAGTAAAATCTATGCCCAAACCTGCCAAAGCCTCTATTTCCTCCACCAAAGAGAAGGGATCGATCACTACTCCGCTGGCGATTACGCACTTGCTGGCAGGATAGAGAATACCGCTCGGGACGGAGTGAAATACATACTTTTGCCCGGCGTGGTGAATCGTGTGCCCAGCATTTGATCCGCCCTGAAAGCGCACCACGTAATCCGCCCGATCACCCAAGTAATCAACAATCTTGGCCTTTGCCTCGTCTCCCCACATGCAACCCAAAACCGCCAATGAACTCATTTTTTACTCCAGATCATTACTGATTATCACCCTCAAATCCGGCAACAAACTGTCAAGTCTTTTTACCCTGAGGTTTGGCCGGGTGTCATTTGCAGGTTTTTGGGGTCTAGCAAGGAGTAATGGAGAAAGGACAGATATATCACAGGAAGATAGTTTTGCAAGGTGTTTGCTTTAGCGCTAATGAGTAGGTGCGTCATCCTGACGCACAGCAATCTGAAAAAGCTGGCTATAGGAGCAAAGCGGGATGATTACCCATTGTAGGTGCGTCATCCTGACACACAGCAATCCGAGCGACAGGATCTCGCTCCTACCCCACTGCTTCGGCTTGAGGGATGCCCTTTTCCCCTGCTTGGTTTTTGCCGAATTGATGCCGCGCTCTAGCCGCGATCAAGCCGCGAGTGCGGCTTGATCGCGGCTAGAGCGCGGCAGGAGCGCAGGATAAGCCAAAGGGAAGATAAGCACTTAGCTATGGAGTCTTGTCATAAATCAGATCAGGGAATCAAAGGTGTCTTATCACTAAGCTCAAAACGGGAGAAAGTACTCGAAAGACTAATCCCGATATCCAGTGCTTGGCTGCACACGGCATCTTCGCTGGTCAAACAGGAGAAATCGGTGGAATATTCTATTGCCTCTGCCAGATTTTCTGCTTCGGGCGGGATCAGATCGCAAAGCTCAACAATCTTTTCCCGCGGAACCCGCAGCACCTGCAAAATTTCTCGGTAGAGCTCTGCAGGAGTCCAGCGATAGTATTCCAGCGGATCGATCCAGCCGTCATCGATGGTCTCGGAAAGATCCAGCTCGAGCTTTTCTGCGATTACCAGGCTGTTGCGAATCAAGTCCGGCGGAAAGCTGTAGAGTGCTTTCATCTCCTTGGGAGTCTTGAAGTAATACTCGTTACATGCAAAGCGTTTGGCATCGGGATGGCTGAAGTCCATTCCCTTGCGAATGCAATTCAGAGCGTCAATCGCGATGGATTCCCGGCGCTGCAGATAGTGGCAATCGTTGGCGAGCACGACCGGAATCTTGGTATGGTAAGCCAGATTGAGCAATTTGTTCATCGCGACGGCTTCCCGAGGCAGGCCGTGATCGTGAATCTCGTAATAGTAGTCATCGCCAAAGACACTCTGATACCAGTCCGATACTTGCCCGGCTTCCGCATCCCGGCCCTCAAAAAGGAGAGTGCAGAGCTCGCCCACCACGCTGAAAGATAGGCAGATCAAGCCCCCGGAGAGCTCCCGGAGCTGGCTTTTGGTGATCCGGGGACTATGAGGATCATAGCGATAAGCCATCAGCAATAATTGACGCAGATTGCGATAACCCGTGAAGGTCTTCGCTAGTAAGATCACGGAAAAAGCTCTGCCATCGCTGATATCGTTCAAGACCTCAATCTCCAGCCCGATGATCGGCTTGATCCCGGCTTTGATACACTGATACCATAGCCGGTTGGCCCCGGCAAGACTGTTACGATCCGTGATCGCCACCGCCGGCATCTTCAGCTTTTGAGCAGTCTCGACCAATTCATCGATAGAGCAGGCTCCGTCCAGCCAACTGTATTGGCTGTGGGTGTGTAGGTGAACGAAAGTCATATAACCTCAGCGAGTAATTATAACATACTCTATGTTAATATGATAAAGAATGGTTTGCATAGCAACATCTAATATTCTATAGTATGCTCCTCTTGTAATCGTTATGCCCGATAATCGAAAAGCAATGTATATCTCTTCTATTTCATTTTGAGGCCGGAAAGTGGAATATGGTTTTTTATATTATACTTTCAAGCCCTGTAAGTATAATATGGATATCTGTATATCCTGAGTAGATCCAAGTTGTCACTGGATATCTGTCATGACTGAGTGCGCAATTTCGAGAACCATGCCAAGACCTTATAGTGATCGTCATATTTGGCCGGTAGTAAGCGTTTTTCGAAGATTCTTCCCGTTTGCTATCATTATGTCTGTCATGAAGATACATACTATGTGTTGCGTGTAATACTCATTATTCAGTTTGTGTTGCACAAAATGGCGTTTGGTGCAACACAAATAACGTTAATGATATTTCGTGAGTCACAAACCTATCCTACTATCTCAAACAATTCTTTGTACAAATACCTTGCAGATCGTCTGCCTTTAGGTTTTCTGATCTCAATAATCATTCCGTGATTTTTCAGTTTACCAATGATTCTAACCGCGCTGGCCTTTTGAATACCTGAGTTCTTAATAAAACTGGCGGTTGTGAGAATGGGAGCAGCAAATAGAGCATCTGTAGCATTAATCGCAAATTGGGAATTTGTGATCTCTGGAATTTGCATTTTCGCTTTCTCGTATAAAGCTTGGATATCCCTTGTTTTTGTAATGTTGATCTTTGCTTGTTCAATAACTGCCTGCAAAAAGAAGGAAATCCACCCATTCCAGTCTTGCTTTTCGGATACTGCAAGCAGTTTCTGATAGTAAATCTCTCTATTGCTTTCCAGATAAGAGCTTAAATAGAACATCGGACTCGATAGAGTTCTCTTTGCATAGAGAAACAATGGTATCAACAGCCTTCCGTTTCTCCCATTCCCATCTAAGAATGGATGAATTATCTCGAATTGAGCTTTTACGACTGCAAGCTGTATGAGCACGTCAATTTCATCATAGTGAATATACTTTTCCCAATTGTCAAGAGATGGCATAACGAGTTCTGGGCTTGGGGGAACAAATGTCGCTTGTTCGATACTAGTTCCATAGGCACCTATGTAGTTCTGAACTCTCCGGAACTCACCTGGATTTTTATTACGGCCTCTAACACTGTCTAAAAGGATTGCATGTATTTGCTTTAGGAAATTGAGTGATATGGGATGAGTACTGAGTCTCTGGGTGGCAAAATGAATAGCCTTTCTGTAGTTAACAACTTCCATAATATCTGCAAATTTACGCTCTTCCAGTCTCTCAGACGGGTCGGCATCATATTCCAACACTTCTTCAAGAGTTGCCTGTGATTCTTCAATTTTTGATGATAATACTGCCTCTTGGGTTGTTAGAGGCGATAGTAAAAGGTATGGATTTACGATACTCTGCAGCATTCCATCATATCGGCCTATGGCATCGTGGGCCTTTCCGATTGCGGGGATATGTTGCGCCCAGTTGATCTTTTCAAGCGGTAGTTTATCAGGAATGTAAGGCTTCATTATTACCTCCTGTTTATGGTATTGCCTTTAAACATTGTCTATTAGTGTTCTTGCTTTGATAAGATGTTCAATATCGAACTCATTGCAAAAATCAATAACTGTCTTAACTGCGTCATTATAGAAGCTCTGATACCCAGGAAAGGCGGACACTAGCTTGTTATAATGCAATCTCCCAAAGATAATCCTATCTGTGAAAGAAACTTGACTAAGTAATGATCCTAGGTCTTGCTCAACGATATTTGGCGTAGGATATGGCTCTATGCTCACCCACGTTTTACATCCCATGCCGTGCAAATTCTTCATGCTGGTCAAACGTGTGGGATAATCTGCTGAAAATGGCTCATATTGCTTTCTGAAGCCTTCATCGAAGGAAACTAAAGAAATGCCCCACTCATGCCTGTTTTCAAACTTAGAAAGCTCTGGGGGTAGGACTCCTTTGGTTAGCGCAGTGCATTTTATGCCATAATGATCCAGCAATCTGATGATCTCCAAGCTCATTTCTGTAACTTCTGGATATCCAA
This sequence comes from uncultured Candidatus Cloacimonadota bacterium, assembly GCA_964433815.1. Classification (GTDB taxonomy): domain Bacteria; phylum Cloacimonadota; class Cloacimonadia; order Cloacimonadales; family Cloacimonadaceae; genus PHBP01. The sequence continues at coordinate 3,267 of CAYSSP010000032.1, read as the reverse complement.
ACATGAAAGGATCGGTGGTAAAGCAAAGATGCACCGACTTAATGCTTTTCTGCTTCTTGGGAATCTCCTTCTTTAACAGATCATAAGCGTTTTCAACAAGCTTGGGCTCCAGCCAATCATGATAGTCTTTTATCCTGCCAAATCGGCGAGCCATCATGAACGCATAGCAGGGATAAGTGCAGCCATGAGAACAACCCAACACATGGTTAATTGTGTAATCGCCGTATTCAACACCGGTTTTATACAATAAAGTTTTACGTAATATTTTATTCATCATAGTTCTAATGTATCCTGAATCTGACAAGTGGGTCGGTCTTTGTGTAATCATAACCAATGTAATTTGACCTTGTTTTAGATGTTAGAAACTCCCTTTCTAAGAATTGGTTTTGTTTCCAAACCTCATTGAAGTGACGAGGAAGAAATCCTTGCCTGATCACAGCATCGTAGAGATCAATATTATCAATCATCTTGTTTGGTTTTGCTAAAATGAGTTCTTTAATTGAATTAGACAGTCTATCTAGGCTCGCTTGTTTCCATTCTTCGGCAATACTGGGAATAACTTCACAAGCAAAGTTACGGCACATCTGCGAACCTTCAAGCGGATCTATCATCCATTTCGTTTCGTTAAACTTCTCCAGTCCATATACATTGGAAGAGACAAAGAATATGGCATATTGATTGCTAGTTTGCTGATTGTTTAAGATAAAGGAGCCAGAATAGAATCCTCCCTGTGAGAATCTTGAGGTTATCAAGTCCACTATTGTCGATAAATCGGTGGGTCTTCCTGATATTGACATGAAGGTCTTCCACTTATCAAGCGTTGGATTACTTTGTGGACTATCGATAAATCTATAGATAAAGCTTACAGGCAGGAAAAGCATAATTTCTGAATTGGGATCTTGCTTAAGTTCAAGAAGGGTCTCAGGTGGTGTGTCCCTATATCCGTAAGGATCAATGAAGAAAAGCACCTTTGAGTTTTTATCATGATCATGACGTGAAATGATGTTACTCACTTCATCCTTGAACTCTTTACACTGAACAGAAACATCTATGTTTGCAGGTCTTGCTATCGAAGCCAACCTGATCTTTAACTCATCACAGAAGGCTCTGTTTTTATCGCTAAGATGTACTACAATTCTTTTTGATTTCGCATAAATACATGCTGACGATATTGCTTGCTTAACACTGATCAGAGCACTGCCAACTTGCCCTCCATCGGTTTCACCTTTACCGCAAAATAGGTCATAAATATGAATTGTGTTAATGTATTTGGTATTAAGCAATATCCTCAGATATTTCTGGAGGTATTCTTGGTAGAGCTTAAGTTTCACCTCTGTGTGCATTGCAAATGAGTCAAAGAAACTATCGCTATTCATAATCTAGGTACCGTAATATTTATTGACTTCGCTATCATCGCTAGCTCCTTGAATAACAATATGATCTCACCGTTTAGCATATAATTATCTATGCTTGGTTTTTGCTCGTGACAATCGATTCTCAATAGTCAAATGGAGTAAGTCCATAAACATAATTCTCTCTTGTTTTGTTAATCCAATATGTGTAAAAATGATATCATCAAGCTCCATTCTGTGGCTCTTAGCCAATTCAAGCTGAATGTCGTCAATTGGTTGAGATAGTAAGGGATCGATTACCTCTTCAAAATCACGATTTGTTAGTCCTGGGATCAGTTTAAACAAACCGACGCTTTGAATTGAGAATTTTATCGCACCATCGCCTAGATTTGAAAGGCCTAGAATCTCTCTTTGGAATATACTGAATGACGAATTTAGCTGTGCAAAAATACTATCTGCCATCTCGCTAGAATTAGGGATGATTTTATAGAACTCCTTGAAATATACTTTACCAAGATTTCTAACAACCAAGTGCCTTGATCCCAGAGTTCGGGGGAAAAGAATCGGTGAAACCAAGTCATTACTCTTCGAACTCTTGATTCCTTGATCTCGGACTCCATTTGAGTCGACATCAATTCCAAGTATTGAAATGTCTTTAACTGATTTTACAAATCTCTGTATGGAATATTGGTCACCAAGTGAGTTGTCGTGAATGTACCCTTTAATTACGGCTAGCTTACTCAAATTGCACAAACTAGATTTACATTTATCAAGTATATCAAGCATTAAGTGAGGAGCCCGTATGTAAAATCCTCCCAACATGCTTCCACAGTATTTACTCTCGCTGCTGTTATCCCACCCCTGATCAAACAGAGTTTCCCGGCGGACAGGATTAACCCTGAGATCATCGTAATCCAGTCGCTTGGCTGCTTCTTCAATTGTGAGGAAATTCTCGGTGTAAAGTGAGTTTTCAAAAGGCAACTTGAAAGCGGCAAAACGGATTAGGTCGTCTGCCCGCACCATTTTCTGTCTGGCTCCTATCAGGGAGATTATGGTATTGATTCCAGCCTCTCGGAACACACGCTTAGCGAGGTTATCGATGATGAAATGGATTTGACATTTCTCAAGCAGGAACTTTTGCAGCCAAGCACCAAACTCCACATCAAGCCAAGAGTTAGAGCAGATGAAGGTAAGGATGCCATTATCATTCAGCAGCCTCAATCCCCTGATATAGAAAAAGGTATAAAGATCACTCTTCCCATTGATGATATTAACTGGTATATCTTGGGGAAAGTCTTGATTTGCCATCTGCCTTAGCATTTCTTTGTATTTCTTATTGTCTTTAATCTTGCCAAGGGGATCTTCTATCTCTTCTTGAGCTACATAGGGTGGATTGCCTATTACAATATCAAACCCTCCCTTTTCAATGAATATCTCTGGAAAGTCGATTCTCCAGATAAAGGGTAGATTCTTAGTGCTTACCTGACTGATTTCATGATCAACTTTATTAATCTGAAACTCCAACTCTGCGATCTGGCGCTTTTGCTGCTTGGATGCAAAATCAATCTCAGTTTGTATGTCTGTTTCAAAAAGGCTAGCCTGCACTTCTTTTTTTGAATCACCCTTCATCCTGGATAGCTTTAGAATCATATCCTTCTTTCTCTTATCCATGATACTTGTGTAAAGGGCTTTGTGCTTCAGCTCAATTTCGTGCAATTGCTGGGGGCATTTGTTATAGAAGTAATCAGTTTTAAGCTTCACAAGATCGCTTATCTTGCGTTTGACGTCCGCTGCGATAATGCCTTCTCCGGATACTGGGAAGAGACTGCTGCCCAGCATTTGGATCAAAGAATCGCCTTGCCTGATCTTGAAATCAAAGGAGGGCAAGAGGGGCTCTTCACTGTGTTTGAAACTG
>CAYSSP010000031.1:0-30345 GCA_964433815.1 uncultured Candidatus Cloacimonadota bacterium | reverse complement strand
ATACAGAATCGCCCAACACAGCAAGGCGGTTCTCCCAAGCTATGAGCTTACGTGCTAGTCCGGTATGTTGATAAGATCCCAGAAAAACCATCGTCCCGTATGAAGTGAGAGTGTATTCATCAATTGAATAAGGTGAGGATGAGTAAGTTAAACAGAATAACCTGTCACCCTGGAGATCAGTATTGCAGTATCGTAGGGATGGATCTGTAATTCCGATCAGGATTGGCGATTGTGGATCTGAGATATCATATACGATCACATCTCCCAGTTGGTTTAACATCAGTAACCGGTTTTCAACAATATTAATCTGCATTAGAGAACTGTTTGGACCCGCACAGATGAAAGAACTCAATTCTATCGGGTTGTCCAGTTCTTCGATATTCCACAGAGTGATCTCATTTGGGTAATAGACATCGTCTTCATCATTCCAATCGCAAAAGCTGGTCACCATCAGATCTTCATCAGCGGCAACACTCTGGATATCGATATTGTTGAGCATATTTGGAGTAGCACCGGGATCTTGAGAATCAATGGTAAGCACTCTACTGGAAGTTGCCAAGCATATAAACGCTGTTTCAGAATTTGTGTTAAAGAAAAAGCTATAGTCATTGAGAATGTCGGGACTCATAAAATCATCCAAGCTAAGATCAAGGAAATTATAGTTGCTATAATTATGTCGTACTAGCCTGGAATGCGAATCTGGGTAGTTTCCCCAAGTTACTTGATTATCAAGAGATGCGATAAACTGGGGCTGATCAGTAGAGATTTTATGGATCTCTGTATAGTACATCGGATCTTGGCCAGAATACGATACAACATCCATCAACAGGTAGCCATCCATGACTTGAACTCGATGAGGTGGAGCGCCCAATTCGGATGCAATCGTTTGTATATAGTAAGGATTGATGATGTCATTGATGTCATAGACTTCCACTGTCAACCAGTTATCGAAATAGGCTTTGTTACTCCACACCCCACAAAGACGTCCGTTGTCCAAATTGGCGGATAGTGGCTCGGGAAGATTCACTGGGTTGAATACATTCAGGACTTTATAAGGTCCATAAGTACATCCCACAAACATATAAAAACTCACTTTTGATAATGAAAATGAATAAGCAATATATATGCTGTCAGCAGTAGCAATTGGTCCGGGATTGCTGATATCATAGGCCTTTAGGTAATGGTCTTGCAGAGTGAAAAGCCAGTTGCCATCCAAAATCGCTGCATCCATTCTGCCATTACTTGACCTACTATTGATCAATACAGGCTCAGTAGGGTTGCTAAGGCTATAGATGTGGATACCCTTGGTACAGGCAATTGCCAGCCTTTGACCATCGATCTTGATATAGCAATCAAATACTCCGCTCGGAGTCAATGGTGTTGGTATGATATTTATCAATAGGGGATTGTTGTTATCTGTCAGATCGTGGACATTAAGAGCGAAATTATTCCCGTAATATAGATAAGAGAGCGTATAGCCATATTGTTCGTAGGTGCCAAACGCCTTGATATGTCCGATATCATTGCGAAAAGAGCCCAATTCGTTAATCACGCCTGTCTGGGAATGAAGCAAACCCATAGGGATAAACAAGATCGCCAATACAAGCAATAGAACTTCGAAATATCTCATCGTATCTCCTCTCTTTCCACGGTTCGGTAGATTCATTCATTTAATAGTGCATAATTTGTTCCAAATATGAAAGATAGCTATGGCGTTATGCAAGGTGGCTGTCTTTGCAGAGATCAGTGAACAGAAAATAGCGATTTGAGGAGGGACGGGTGGTTGATGTGGGTGCGTCATCCTGACGCACAGTCTTCAGAGTGACAAGATGTCACTCCCACACATCAGCACTTTACAACTGTACGCAGCACCCTGAGTGGGTGCGTCATCCTGACGCACAGTCTTCAGAGCGACAAGATGTCACTCCCACATTTCAGCACTTTACCACTCCATCGCCACGCTCACCGCTTGCAGAATTGATCTGCAAGCCAAACACCGCTCTTACCTCTCCCACGATAAGTCCATCATCGTTCAGAATGGCGGGATGGTGGTACTGCTCCAGCTCTTGGTACTCGTCATCAGAGAGCAGATCAAGCTCCCTTAATATATGCATTGCCGCTAGCGATGCTGTTCCCGGGGCTCCATCTTCGATCTTGAGAGCGATGCCGAGCTCTGGCTCGCGGATGCCGATGCAATAAACTCCCTGAGCACCGATCTTGCCGATCATCCGTCCTTTGGTCGCATGCATCAGGGCAGTGCAAAAGCCACCGGTGCCGGATACCATTTTCGGGTGGGTGGTCATAGACCTGAATATCTGTATTGCAGGGGATTTGTAGGCCTGGGGCAGATAGTCCGGATTTGCCAATCGTGCAAAACCCACAGCCATATTGTAGATGGGCAGGGCAAATACTGCAACGTTGCAACCATCCACGCCAATTCCGATCTTTTCAATCGGATAGAGGCAGATATCCGCGATGATCCGCAGGATCTCTTGTTGAACGGGATGCGATGGATTCAAATAGCCCTGGATCGGGTAGCCGCGAGCAATGCAAGTGGCGAGCATTCCGCTATGCTTTCCGGAGCAATCGCTGAGCAGACGCATTGGCTGGATCCCGGCTTCCGCCTGGGCAAAAGCGATTTCCGGGCGGATGCTCCTGGCGACGCCGCTTTGCAGATCGGCAACCGTCAAACCGCATTTGGCGAGGATGCTCCTTACCGCCTGCAGGTGGCAGTCCTCAGCATAATGCGAGGAACAAATCACAGCCAGTTCCTCGTCGGAAAGTCCAAAGCGCTCGGCAGCCCCTGAAAGGATCACGTTTAGTGCTTGCATTGGTTTGGCGGAAGAACGGAAATAGGTGTATTTGTAGGCGTCTCCGCTCAGTGCAAGAATCTCGCCTCCGGGCGAGGTAACTACTGCGTCTCCCCGGTGCATACATTCTACGATGCTTCCCCGGGTCTTGTGAATAAATATCTCAGACATAAGTGCTCCTGAAAAATGCTGTATCCCATAGCTGCAAAGCTATTGCCCCTGTCAAGTTTATTGAGAGGGGAGAGGGGGGGGTAAATCCTAGATCTGAGAATTGTAATGCCAAGTTTAAGGTATGATGTTTGCGGAGGATACCTAGGCTTGCATAACCCCTTGAGATTCACCCCCACTTGTGTGGGGAATACACCTGCTTTGACAATTTTCTTATCAAGCTCTGCGGTTCACCCCCACGTGTGTGGGGAATACAGAGAGATAAACAAAGGCTCTCACCTTAAACTCGGTTCACCCCCACGTGTGTGGGGAATACCAGAACGCACTTTATCAATAGATAACCCCATGCGGTTCACCCCCACGTGTGTGGGGAATACCTCATCTTGATCACGTCTGCCAATTCTGCTTCCGGTTCACCCCCACGTGTGTGGGGAATACAGCCTCTTTCGCCTCAGCCTTAGTCATGCCGTCGGTTCACCCCCACGTGTGTGGGGAATACGTTTACCGTCACTGTCGTGGTACAGGATAAGACGGTTCACCCCCACGTGTGTGGGGAATACATCACTCGCTTCTTTGCATATCAGCCTGGTGTCGGTTCACCCCCACGTGTGTGGGGAATACTAATCTCACTGTTACTCATCGTTTACACCTCACGGTTCACCCCCACGTGTGTGGGGAATACGTCAAAAGCTGCTATTTCCCGGGCTTCGTGATCGGTTCACCCCCACGTGTGTGGGGAATACGCTTTGCGCCCGTTCGCTGTACCGTCTGCGCCCGGTTCACCCCCACGTGTGTGGGGAATACCTGGATTTCTCGGAGGGACTTGACGTTGTCCTCGGTTCACCCCCACGTGTGTGGGGAATACCTTATCGTGCCAAGCGCCTGCTCCGCAGAAAGCGGTTCACCCCCACGTGTGTGGGGAATACTCGTGAGTCATTCGGCTGGTCATCAGGTATATCGGTTCACCCCCACGTGTGTGGGGAATACATTGTTTATCTCCTCTGTGATTTCGATTGTTTCGGTTCACCCCCACGTGTGTGGGGAATACATGAGGAACATTCATTGCTTTTTGCCTGGATGCGGTTCACCCCCACGTGTGTGGGGAATACCATAATAGATCAGACTTGCCATCGCTCCGCCTCGGTTCACCCCCACGTGTGTGGGGAATACGCGTCGGGTCGATCTGAGTAATCACGCTAACGCGGTTCACCCCCACGTGTGTGGGGAATACCTGGATTGTGTCCATATAGCCCGTAGCTGTTTCGGTTCACCCCCACGTGTGTGGGGAATACTAGTCCTTGATCTCTCCAACCATCTCGCCGTACGGTTCACCCCCACGTGTGTGGGGAATACGCGGATTTGTCAATCCTGGGCTTCGGGTCTGGCGGTTCACCCCCACGTGTGTGGGGAATACTCAAAGATTGTGTTTGGGATCAGGTTTACAAGCGGTTCACCCCCACGTGTGTGGGGAATACACTTGGCATTTTTCCTCTTCATCTTGTCCTCTCGGTTCACCCCCACGTGTGTGGGGAATACATTTGCTTATTTCCAAATCTGGTCTGCCACGCCGGTTCACCCCCACGTGTGTGGGGAATACGCAACTCCCCGTTTATAGCTGGCTTTTGGATGCGGTTCACCCCCACGTGTGTGGGGAATACAGCGCATCAAATCTGTTACCGAATCCATCCACCGGTTCACCCCCACGTGTGTGGGGAATACCTTTAAATATGCTCCGGTTTTTATGCTTTTAACGGTTCACCCCCACGTGTGTGGGGAATACTACAATCCGTCCTCATCCATATCTATCAGCTCCGGTTCACCCCCACGTGTGTGGGGAATACACGGGACAGACACAGATGGCAAACCTATACTACGGTTCACCCCCACGTGTGTGGGGAATACAGTGCGTCGTTGTCAACCAATAGCCCCACAACCGGTTCACCCCCACGTGTGTGGGGAATACCGCAGCGCGGATCTTGGTAATGCCCGCCTCCGCGGTTCACCCCCACGTGTGTGGGGAATACACTTGATCAGTTAAGGTTTTGAGGGCTTTGTTAGTAGCTGAAGTCCCTCCCAATTTGTGGGTACTCTGGAGGGAGCACCCCAGAATTGCATTTTGAACCCCTGTTCGCACTGTGCAGACCATACAATTATGCATGGACCTCCTCTCGATTCTGCGCAGATCTTTGCCCAGAGTTGTTCTCTTACTCTTGCGGAAAGAGTTCCCAGAAAGACTCCGCTCTTGAGCTCAAGCATCCAGCGAGTGAGTTCACCTCTGAGACCGATCGGAACACTTTCCATTACAATAGCTACCATTTTTTGTCCTCCTGATCTGTCCCGGCATACATAATACCACCAGCGGAGCTTTCGCCCTGTGGGTTCCAGAGATAGCCCGGAGCTGATTGATCCACAGCATAGTCATCTACTTCATCAAATTCTGAGAGATCCTGATCAAATAGTTTATGAATATCTGAGACGATCTTCTTGAGGATATTGGTTTGGTGAAATTCATCTCTGCAGGCAGTTCTACATCTTCTTTCCAAATCCGCCTCTCCGGCTGCAACGGTCTTGAAAGCGGCTGGGACAGTTGTTTCCATCTTGTAGAGATCAGCAACATCATAGACAAAGGAGAGCTGTTTACCTATATGGACAAATCCCAACGCCGGGGAGTAACCAGCCGCAACAATTGCAGCATGACAAATTCCGTACAAGCAGGAATTGGCTACAGACAGAGCTTTGTTAATAGGATCGGCATTTTTCCAAGCTTGTCTGTCATACTCCCTTTTCTCCATTTTGACGCCGTACTGAGATGACAGACGTGCATAGGTATCCCTGACTCTTACACCTTCTTTGCCACGGATCTGCTGCAGGCTCAGATTGGGATCGAGTCTATCGGGAAATCTCATTTCATACATCATCCGTACTACTTTCATATGCATTCTTTCATCCGTCCAATACTTGGCTTGCTTCATAATATTATTGGCTGATCTGGTAGTTCCAGTACAGGCAGCATAGAATCGAACACCAAATTCACCGACCCAGGCAACCAAGCATCCACATTCTGCCAGGGTCGTAATCGCAGCATGCGTGATTGATACACCAGGTCCTAACATCAACAAAGCGAGTCCGGCACAGGGCACAGGAGTACCGCCAAAGTCGCTATTGATAGCAATTGCCTGATCTTCTTTATCTATTCTGGCGTGTTCAATATAGAGATAACTAAGGCGATCGCTGATCTTGGGGAGTTTATGTAAGTTTCCATAAGCCATATCATAACCTCAATACCGTAAGGAGACCAAAGCCCATGCTCTTGGCACTGCCGATGCCATCACAGATGCACCTGTTAAAAGAGGATGGATCTGTGACTTCGAGAATGCCCTCCAAGAGAGCAGAGCGGAATTTCATTTTGTGGTGTTGGACTTTTCCTGCTTCATTCTGCTCATCAGCAGCTTTCATCTTACTGCCATAAACCCAGGATAATTGGATCAGCTTGCTTTGGATAAGCTTAAAACCGGAAGATTCGGCTTTACAGGCGAACCAGGTATTGACAGCAGTCTCCGGATCGGAATCCGTATCCCAAGTAAGAGCAAGTCGCTTGCTGGGCTTGTCACTATTGGATAAGGTCTCATCTTTGCTTTTGTAGTTCTTGGTTTTTACTGTGGGATTGAGCTTGATTCTGTAGCGCAGCTTTTCTCCGGATTGATAGTCCGGATTGTAGATCATCATCTGGGGTGGTGCTGCCAGAAAATCGGGCGCATTGTGGAAACACCAATCCCAATTTGGCTTTAGAGAAGATTGCACTATGATTATGGCTCTTTGTCCATCACCACTAACGTTGTTATCAAGCCTGAAGAGAAATGGACGATCTTCCAACATCGCAGGATTGAAAGGCTTCAGGCTGTCTGGATCATTTAGCAGTGTTTCATATCGAGGGAAGGCCATTGACAGCCTGCGATGTATATTGTAGGCGTTGCCTATCCACATCCTTCCGGGTCTGGGACGATCCGGATTGCCACCGGTGTCAACGAGCAATTGGGATAAGTACATTAGTCCTCCTCTTTGGAATTTAGCTTTCGACTCCGGACTTCTTGTGATCTGAATTCCACGATTTCTTTTCTTATAGAGAGAATCTTCTCCCTCCATTCCGTAAGGCAGGGATCAATTCTATACGTGGTCATCCCCGAACCATATTCCAGCATAGTGCATGCATCGTGACACAATCTGCAGAGGGCTCTAAGATCATCAGTAGTTTCCTTTCCTCCCGCCCGGCTGTAATCCACGTGTTGAACAGTTGTAGCCGGAGACTTACATATTACACAGAGCATATTATCCATGACCAGACGTTTTGCACGTACTTTACGGTACTCGGTATTGCCGTAATCAGCCCGAGGTGCTCCGGGGCGCCAATTTCCAGACTTTCGGTTCGTTATATCATCCGGACAGGAAATTGCAAGTTCTTGAACAAATCTAGGTTTGTGGTAGGGTGGTTGGAACGATGCTGGTACATCGTAGTGAATACTCACATTTGATGGAATCGTCTCACCATCAAAGGCAGGGATCCAATCTACCAAACAGTTAAGCTCCTGGGGTGGACATTCATGAAACTCATCGAAAATCAGAGGGACTGAACACAAAGCATCAAATATAGTGTCATGATAACCAGGGGTATGTTCGTGAATAGCCCTGGATGGCGGACAACTCTTTCTACCCAAGAACAGACACCACTTGGGCTTCTGTATTGCCAGAGAAAGCTTAGCGATTACATCCTTATCTCCTTGCAAGGCGACAAGGAAGCTAGCGTCTGCCAGATACTCCCGTCTGGTGAGGATGGGGCCGGATTTCTCCTTAAGGTTTGAAGGGCTAGTCCTTTGTGCCCGCAGTTCTCCGACATCCTGTTCATCTTGAGGCTCTTTCAATTCTGCTGTTCGCATATTCTGGCCTGCTCCAACTGTGTGAAAATCCCACCATCGCATTCCAGCTCTGTCGATTCGGACACCCATTCTAAGCGAGTTTATTGTGGGCAACCAGTAATCCTGAGCAACATCTCTTGGAATCCCCAATGCACTGCACAGTAATCCAGCAACACCTGACTTGGTTGGAGCAGAAGCTGTCCGTTTGAGTTTAAACTTACCCTCGTGCGTTCCCCAGGACTGAAAATGGCCTTCCAACCTGAGAAAAAGCGTGTTTGGCCGGGTATCCATATCAGGAACCCGTGATAACGCTGTTGGTTTGTACTTTATCCCAGTTATAGCCGATCCTATCCAGTGTTCTCTTAATCAACTCATTGAGCTGTTTTTCTTCTGGAATACCTAAGTCTTTGGCATATTGAGATAGCGGGTATCTGCCATTGGGTGAGAACCATACAGCCTGTTCATTAATGGGCTCGGTGGAATATCCCAGATTGATATCACGAATGTAGTTCGCCAAATGGCCGATACTGAGTTCAACCAGATCGGTATCTTTTACTAGTGTAATGGGTCTGGCAAATGCGTTTGCATAACTCATTGGACTATCCTTGATCTCAACAAGAATACAGTCTGGATAATTATGGGCTGCATAGCTGTTTTGCTTACCACTGGGATTAGTTTTGGCTGCAGCCATTATAAAAGCTCCCACGGTATGAGCGGCTAGTTCATTGTTACCATTGAGATTCTTAACAAGTTGTTCCCAATCAATGGTAAAATACTTGTAGAAGCAAGCGGAAGCAAAAAGAGATTCACCCACATGACCAGCACCGGACTCCTCTCTAGAGAAATCATCTGCGGCGACAAAGTAATCAATCTCTGGTCTTGCCGCGTGCGTTGATATTGCATGAGCCACCTGTAGTGCGGCATCGACTTCCGTATTGGTTTTAAACTGATCTGTCTTGAGCATTCTACCACATAGGGCAATATCCGGCGAGTGAACTTTCTTTGTTATAACATCCAATACCGCATCCTTCACGTCTTCATCATCTAAATCTGCGCGGTTTAATAGGTGAATGATATCTTGAATCGCTTCAATAGTCGTAAATACTAATACATCTGAATGTTCGGCCTCTACCTCAGTACTACCTTCGCTTTCTTTCTTTCCCTTTTGCTTCTTCTTACTGGCAAGACCACACTTCAACAAGATTTTCTGGGCTCTTTCTTTCTGAGCCTTATCTGTTAACTGGTCCTCAATCATTTCAAGCAGTTTACGGGTGCGAACTCCACCTTTAAGTTTGCTAAACTCTTTGCTCAATCTAATACTTCGTTTCAGGCATTGGCTCGATATCCTCGACCGTATTACGCCACCAAAGTAACAAGTCTTTGGTGCTCCAAGATCGTCCCTGTTCAGATTCGCGGGACTATGGTTTTGAATCATGTGAATTTGGATTAGCATTTTTCCTCCTGATCTATGTTTTTGTATGCTTGGTAGAATTCTTGAGCCCACTTGGACCGTGTACTCTCACTCTCCCATTTTGATAATTCATCTGTAAGGCGAACCCAGTCAATGTATATGTTTTTTTTGTCTCTCATCTGTAATAGAGCCATTTGGAGAGGGAATTCCAAAAGCTCCAGATCAAGATTTAGCATATCATCAAATCTATCAATGAACCTGTTTCGGGTATTCTCATCATCGATTGCTCTGCATACTTTTCCCAAAGTCCTGGCGATCTGAATACCTTCTTGATGCCGTAGTCCTGAAAAAGCGTATAATTTGGAGATTAGCCACGCTATTTCTCGTCGGGGGGCAGCCTTGTTTTTACTACGTAAGGGCCACCAAAGACCAGTAAAAACGTCAAAGCCTAGAAGTGATTCATCTAATCGTTGATTCTGATGAGTCCTTAGCAAAGATAGATCTCCCTCTTTTAGGGATTCAAGGTTTGATATAAACTGAGCTGTGCTGCTACTCATGATCCCTCCTGGACGACATTTTTCTTTCTGTGTTTTTTTGGAATCGGGACGAAAGATCTAAGCTTGTTTCGTCCCTCAATCTTGGCTACAGAATGTCCCGGTGCAATTGAGAAGCTTAGCGTTCTAAGATGGCTTCCATAGCTACTATTTAGTTCTGCTCTATTATCTTGAGAGTTCCTGAGAAGCAGATCTATCTGGGATTTGTTGTCTTCTACACGAGTAATCACATCATTGATACAGGGATAGGCGTAGTACTTATATCTCCTGTCTTTGTGCTTTCCTTTAAAAGTCTCATTCACCGATTCCTGCCAGTGCTCAGTCTCAAATATCGCTTCTTCTTCGAGATCTTCAGCTCCAATATCTACAGAAAGTTCCCAAGTATCAATGTAGTTGTTTTGGTCCGAAGTGAAGCCAACGATTAATCGCCTGCCTTTTTCTAAGCTGTTCTCACTTCGTAGAAGAGCGGCTACGTGTTTATACCAGTCCCTGTCCAGAAAAGCTTTGCTGTTACTCGCCAAGGGCTCAGTGTGTGCCTTGATGTTGTTCCCCTTACAATCTTTTAACACATGCGGATCGTCCCATACTATTTCACCAGGGATTTTATTGTCTTCCAGGTAACAATAATATACTAAGGGCTCAAGACTGCCACAGCATGAGCATCTTTTCTTTTCAGTGCTAGGCCTGGCTAAGAATACCTTTCTGGGTGAAAGAGTTAATCCGGTCAACAGCATGATTTCTTCATTTTTTTCAGGTGAAATCTGCATAAGCCATGCTGGTGTCCCTAGCTTCTCAACCGGATGCCAGTTGCTTAGAATTGTTTCAATTAAACTTGCTTTCCACCACACTGAATAAATGGGCGGACAGCCATTAACTCCGTTACCAAAACCTCTTCCACCAATAGTGGTAAATACTGGTAGTCTCAGAATTCCCATAGTACAGCAAGCAGGACATAACCCATCAATGTAGTCTGTTACGTGTCTGAAATGCCAGTGATTGGTAGAAGAAGGGATTTCATGTATAAGATCAGCAATAGGTCTGATTCTTTTAAGGCCCTTCACTTGCATAAAGCCTGCTGTGTCTCCCAAGAGATCAAAGTATTCCTGGTTCTGACTAATCCATGAGATCCACTCACTGGGAAGTGATTCGTTAGGTTTAGGATCCTGCTGAGTATTTGCATGACACCAGTAGGAAAGAGCCAGAAAAAACCTGAAGACAGCAATCCTATCCATAGGATTTGGGTAGGCAATTTGTAATTGATGAGCCTTGCTTAGTGCCTCAATGAGGCTGATTCTTGCCGCGACACCGTTGTTATAGATTACGGAAAGCCACGGCTGTTCCAACAGGTTGTACATCATATTCACCCCTTTTGGTGAGCTGTAGTATGACTCCGATCAATGTCAAACCACCGATAGAGTGCCTCCGCAGCAGCACCAGCTTACATAAAATCTGACAGTCTCTAAAAAATATCCTCTTGAAATCTTGTCAATTATTTTCTATGGGCTCATAAAACGATACACAGATTTGATCTCCATTGGATTCAGATGCTTATGAATGTTCCCCAAAAATAATCCCCCAGATCTGTCCGAAAATCCCAAATCTGTCCCCCATAGAGTAGTGAGTCTTGTATTTTATGATCTTTGAATCAGTGTATAGAGTGAAAAAAAAGCCGGAACCTGGGGAGGCTCCGGCGTAAGTGGAAAGGGGATAGATCAGATCAGATTAAAGACTTTTAGTCCGATCAGGATCAAGAGGATGGAATTTCCTGCCATCCAGATGTAGATGCGGGTGGCAGTCTTGGAATAGACTTCCCGGTTGGCTTGCACTTTCTTTTCCAGGCGGACCAGGAGGTGCTCCACAGTCGCGATCTTCTCGGCGGTTTTATCCGTCTTGCGGATATTGCTATCGTGGTGGTTGCTGCGTTTTACCTGGCGCAAGAGCTCAAAGGCCAGAGGTATGAAAGCAGGGATGAACTTCTTGAATCCAAGTGCTGCCATTATATCTCCTATCAGAATTTGTAACCTAGGTTAAAGTAATGGGTGCCGTCCAGGACAGCATGAGAACTAAAGGCATAATCGATGGTGATGCCGCGGATATTAAATCCGGCTCCGGCATTCCAGGTGGCGGGATTTTGATGCACGCCGGCACGGATGGTGAAAGGCTCAAAGATGCGGGCTTCCACACCTGCCATAAATTCGGTCTCCTCGGCAAAGTCCTTGCGCATCTCGATGGTGGTGGTTACGCCATCGTATGGGATATAAGAGATGCCCATTGCGAGCTTGCGGGGCAGATCGATCTGGTTGTTATCACCCATTTTGGGATTATTGATATTTTGGACTCCAAAGCCCAGGCGGGTGCGCTGATGCAGGATGGCAGTAACGCCGAGATCGACGCCAAAGGCATTTTGGGCATCTTCATCCTCATAGCTGAGGCGGTAGAGCGAGCCGCTGTAGCCAAAGTAGAGCTGGGAATGGATATCACTAAGCAGAGTAAAGCCATGGCCGATCGACCAGGTTTGCTCCGACATCAGGGAGACATCTTCAAAATTGACGTCAAAGAGTCTGCCGCCCAGGGCGATGGTGCCGAGATTTTTGGGCAGGGCAATACCGACCGCAGCGGTCTTGAATTCGCTGAATTCCTGTCCCATCAGATTGGCAAAACCGATGTTTACACCGTAATGAGTCTGAGCCAGACCGGATGGATTGAAATAGAGCGCGTTGACGTCATCGGCAATACCTGTAAAGGCACCGCCAAGGGCGCGGGCACGGGCAGAGGGCTGGAAATCTTCAAAGGGATCAGCAGCCAGGAAAGCGGCTTGTAAGACCAAGAGTGCAAGGATAATAGCTATCTTCTTCATTATATGCTCCCTCACTTGAGATTTGCCCTTACCACAATGGGCTGGGTGGTATTGTATTTGCGTCCGGTTTCACGCTCCACTATCTCCAGATGGCAGTAGTAGAGACCGGGCTCCAGATAATTCATCATCGAGTCACGTCCGTCAAATTCAAAATTCTCAAATCCGAGGGCAGAAGAGATGACCTTGTTTACAGGGGTGGCGACCAAGCGGCCTTTGCCATCGTAGATGCGGACATAGACGCGGGCATTGACGCCGGTAGAGCCGACTTTGCTGCCGTATTCTATGATCAGCTTTTGATTGAGAGTGGGATCAAAGATATTGCGGCTATTCTGCTGATTGCCAATATTGAGCCAAGCGATGTTTTCGCGGATCGGGATGGAAATCTTGCCGCGGGTGAGCGAGGCGACAGGAGTCTCGTCGTATTTGAAGCTGAGCACATCTATCCAGGCTTCGCCATAGCTGACGGTCTTGAAAAGCAGATTGATCAGCGGTGCTTCATCGGCATTGGAAACGATGGGTTCCTGAGAAGCGAAGACTATCGTGATCTCTGTGCCATCGGCAGAAATGGTGGGATCAGCCGGCATCTGGGTGATCACGGTGGAAGTGATATCGATGCCGAGCAGTTCGAGCTTGGCAGGATCGATCTTGATCTTGGCTTCAAAGCCGGATAGGCCCCAGGCGAGCTTGAGACGCGAGGTCATTACTGGAACAGTGATGTCTGTATTGAGTTCGGCTGTCTGATTGGGAATGCGGATCTGGGCATTGGCAACGCTATCGATCTGGAGGATGTCATTCAGAGTGCGGGGATTGATCGCATAGTAATCAAAGGAAAAATCCACTACTCCCTGGATGCGAGCCCAGGATTGCCCTACTGCTACTCCGGCAGGCCAGAAGAAACCGCTGCGGGGGAAGCATTGATCGTCCACCTGGGCAGCTCCGGTACCATCATTGATATAAAACTCCTGATGGCTATTGGGAGCGGCAGTGATATTGACATCTTCGACCTTGACAAAACAGGATTCCCATTGCTCCGCTGTGGCAGCATTGGCAAGAGTGCCGGTAGTGATCAAGGCAGGAGCGGGAAGGGTATTGCCGGTGGAGATTACAGAGTATGCGCTTACGCTGGTCATCTCTGTAAATTCATAATACTCCGCAATAGAGCCGGTAACGGATACTCTATCGCCAATCTGGGGGAAATAACGGTTTGTAAAGATCAAGAGGCCGCTCCAGGGACCGCCCTCGGGATCGGAAATCACAAATCCGTAATTTGAGGTGTTGGTGCCGGTGTAAAACTTCTCGGCTACCACTATTCCTTCAACGGTGACCACTTGATTCAGATAGGGTGAGTTACCGTTGGCTGATGTAGTAAACTGAACATCGTAGCAGGTGAGTACCTGGGCATAGCTGAGCCCGGCAAGCGCAACCGCTATCAAGAGAATCAGAAAACGCTTCATCTATATCTCCTTGTTGTTTGAATCTATTTCCGGCAATTCGGGCAGAGGCTCGATCTTGCCTTTGGATTTTTCTGATAGAAAGATCATCTCAAAGATGAGGAGCACCATCGCTATAAAGATGGCACTATCGGCTATATTGAAGATGGGGAAACGGTGCATAATGAAATCGGGGAAATTGACATCGAAGAAATCGGTAACGCTGCCGATCACGGCGCGATCGATGGCATTGCCCAAGGCTCCACCCAGGACAAGGCCAAAGGCAGTTACCTGGAGCTTGCTGCTATTTTGATAGAGCAACCAGATGATAAAGACAGATGCCAAAAGAGCTGTGGCGATAAAGAAAATCCGGTTGAACACAGGGGATCCGGGAGAGAGGCTAAAAGCAGCGCCGGTGTTTTGGACCAGGGTAAGGCGAAAAGTCTCGCCAAAGATACTATCCAGAATGGGGACGGATTCTCCCAGTTGCAGCGAGATGCGTGCCCAGATTTTGGTAAGCTGATCCAGGATGATGACCAGAGCCATCAAGAGAAAAGCGGGCTTGGGGTTATACTTGGGGCTGTGCATTCAGCGTCTTTGTTTCCTCTTTTTGTCTTCCATTTTCTCTGTGCAATCAAAGCAATTGCGGGCATAGGGGATTACGTCCAGGCGGGTCTCCTGGATATTTTCACCACACATTTCGCAGATACCGAAGACGCCATCGTAGATGCGATGCAGAGCGTCATTGAGCTGGCGGATCTTTTCGCGCTCCTGCTCCATCAGCATTACGTTTTGCTCCATCAGGTTTGTATCGGAACCTTGATCCGCCTGATGAAAGGCATAGGAAGAGAGATCACCGCTGCTTTCGCGGGCTCCGATGCTCTGATCCTTGTTTATATTCTCGATATAGGCGACGCTTTCTTTGAGCTCAGCCATAATCACTGACTCGTAGTGCTTCAATTTCTCTGGCGTCAATTTCTTTCCGGCCATTATCAGCTCCTCTTTTATAAACCATTTATCTAGTTTTTCAACTATTCTTAGATTGCTCTGGCTGTCAATATAAAAAAAAGCAGCAAGTTCTGAAGGCTATGGAAGGCGTATAAACAAAGGAGAGACCGCATTAAAGGGTCTCTCCTGAGGTATTGGCAAATAGCTATGTTTACTTTGAGAGGGTCATCTTGGAATGCAGGATATAATCTCCCATGCGCAGGGTGTAGATGTATAATCCGCTGGAGACGGCTCTATCCTGCAAGTCCTTGCCATCCCACTGGATCTCGTAAAGTCCCTTGCCATTGATTCTGATCTTTTTGATAAAGACAAGCTGACCACGGATATTGTAGATCCTCAGCTCTGCATCCTCATAGAGATCGGAGGTGACTTCAAAGCTGATGGTGGTGGTAGGATTGAAGGGATTGGGGTAGTTTTTGAGCTGTTTGATCGGACAGAGAGGGCTGTTTAGCTCTTCATCGTTTTCCACGGGAGGATCGATCACAAAGCTGGTGAATACGCAGACGACCTGGTATTGGATGCTGAGATCGATAATCTGCTGCCTCAGCGCTATCGCCTGGGGAGAATTGGCGCTAAGCTGGTAATAATCGATCAGGAGTTTGTCTATCTTGGCGCTGGCCCAAAGCTTTGGAATAAAGCCAAAGTTAATGCTATCGGCAGGAGAGAGCTGGTAATTGTAGCTGAAAGAGACGGGCTTGCCCTCATGGTAGCCCTCCAATGATATCAAAAGGTTTTGCGGATCATAATAACGTCCCAGAATGCGGTATTGCATTCCGCCATAGATAGAAGGAACGGGATCCGGGAAGACTTCGTAAGCGCCACCGGCGGGGCTGATATTGATTGCTGCGCTCTGGAGGATGGGATTTCGCATCACATCGTAGAAGCTGGGGATCACAGTATTGATTTCCGCGCTTTCCAGGAAGATGGAGAGTCCCATATGGTGTTGAGCCAAGGCGTTTAACAACTGGTAATTAACCTCGGAGCCTACGCCAAAGCAAAAGATGTATGGATCTACGTGATAATTTGCAACGTGGTTGTTGACGCGGGTAATGATCTCGTAAGTATCGGTAACACCAACGTTTGGCTGTCCATCCGAGAGTAGCATTATGCAGTTCTTTACTCCCTGAGCGGGTGGGGTAAACTGATAGAGAGCTTGCTGCATACCGGCATAGAGATTGGTGCCGTTGAGACTGGTGATGGTATAGTTATTGATAAAGCTGAGTGCCAAAGATCGGTTGGCAGGAGTATTTATCCTCATACTGGGCCAGAGCCTGTGGGTAACGTGATCGAAGAGGATGATATTGAAATAATCATCTGGGCCAAGATTGTTTACGACATAGCTGGCTGCCTGCTTGGCGTTGGTGAGGCGATCTTCAAAGGTCATGCTTCCGGAGACGTCGATCACCAGATTAAGCTTGAGGATATAGCTTGAATCTGCAGGGATGGTCTCTTCCGTAAGGTTGTAGAGGAAGAAACCCGGGGCTTGGCCATCCGGGGCTTCATCCAGCATGGTACTGATTCCCCAGGAGGTGGGATCTCCGGTTTCGAGCTGCCAGATACATCGGTAATTGTTGATTGCCGGCTGGTTGAGCAGAGTGTATGAGGCGGTAGCGGTATTGCCGGTAAAGGATGTCTGGATATCGAGATCCAAGATCTCAAAAGCCGTAATCTGCTCGATTGATTGGAGGATTAGATTCAGAGATTGCCTGGCTAGGGGAGCAGCCTGCATTAGCTGATAGTCGTTCTTTAGATTCAGGGTAAAGCTGCCGAAATTGCTATTTAGCTGCTGAACGTAGCTAAGCTCAAAGATGATGCTGGCACCGCTCTCGAGAGAATCCGGAGCGTCAAAAATCACCGGCATCAATTGGATATAGACGATGAAATTGTCCGGGAATTGAGTGGGACCACCGGGTGCTCCTTGTGGAACTCCACCGATATAGGCTTGATGCCATTGATCTCCGTAGTTCCATCTCAGGGTATTGGGATTGGCTCCCCGGGGAAGCGGAAAGTAGAGCCTGGGCATTATTCGCCAGGGACTTGTGTTTGTAAAAGATTCGGTGACCTTGACCTGTGCCGTCTGATTGCTTACGTTTACTTCAAAATCGCAGGTATTGAGGCGGGCGATCTCAAACGAGGTACTCAGCCTGTTTACGACTACGCCTGTCGCACTTAGGAATACTGCTGCGCATGCCAAAACTATGATCAGTAAGCTACGCTTCATTATATCTCCTCTGATGCTCAATAAGACCTACTTGAACATCAATAGGATACAAAGCAAATTTTGTTCCTAAAGCTTAGGATATCTGTATGAGGGTGATTAAACGCTTGAAATCAGCCGATAGTGGCTATGAATCTCTCCAAAAGGGTCCTGAGGTTCTTTGCTGCGATAGCTGCATTGGCCTGGATCTCATCCTGGGAGTGGGGAAGATCGTGGAAGAGATTGCTGTAGTTTGTCACAATGGAATATGCCAAAACTTTCATCCCGGCGTGGCGGGCAGCGATGACTTCAGGAACGGTTGACATTCCTACCAGATCTGCACCAATCTGAGCGAAGAAGGCGCATTCGGCACGAGTCTCAAGGCTGGGCCCAGTGACCCCGATATAGATTCCGTGCCTGGTCTCGATGGACATTTCTTTGGCAAGTTCGTCACAGATACGGCGATGCTCCGGATCGTATTGACCATTCATCGAGGGGAAGCGTTCGCCAAGGCTATCGTCATTTTCACCGATCAGGGGATTGGTGCCCATAAAGTTTATGTGATCTGTGATCTGAACGATTGTTCCGGGGCTGAGCTCTTCGCGGAGGCTTCCTGCTGCATTGGTCACGATCAGGGTCTGTACTCCCAGAGCTGCCATCACGCGGGTGGGAAAGACCACCTCGCTCATCTTGTAGCCTTCGTAGTAGTGGAATCTTCCCTGCATTACCAGGACGGGCTTGCCGGAGATTTCTACCAGTACCAGCCTGCCTTTGTGAGAAGGGGCAGTGCTCTGCACAAAACCTGGAATGTCTTTGTAAGGGAATTCCGCCAGGACAGGATAGATATCTGCCATATTACCCAATCCCGTGCCCAGAATGATGCCAAAGGACGGGATGAGGGGAAGCTGCTGCTTTAGCCAGGTTGCCGTATCTCTATAATTCAAGTTTCTTATCCTTGGTTCTGAGGTTTATTCTCGTTGTGCTCGATCTGAGGCTGGATCTCGTCTTTGATGCGTTTGAATTCACTATCCAGCATCTGCTCGGCTTCTTTGGTGAGGAGAGGGTCTTTGCCTATGCGATCCATAAAGGTCTGCAATTCGACTCTAAACTGCATCAGGAACTGGCGTTTTTGCTCTTTGAGGTGCATATATTGGTGATCGAGGACGTTCAGGTACTGCTTGGTTTCCTGAATTACCCGCTTTGCCTTGAGCTCTGCTTCGTGAATGATATTTTCCGCTTCTTTGCGAGCGTTTCCGATGATATCCGCTTTGGTCTTTTCGGCAAAGACGAGGGTGCGGCTGATCAGCTCTTCACGACGCTTCAGGTCTTCCACGGCGTTGGATGCCTGGACAGCTTCCTGTTTGACTTCATACTGCATCTGTTGTGCTTTTTGCAGCTCGCGTTCTTTTTGCTGGAAGGTGGTTTCCATCTCGCTGGCGATCTGTTCCAGCAAGGCTCTCACTTCCTTTTTGCTATAGCCAAACATTTGGCCACTGAATTCCTGATGTCTGATATCTAGTGGGGTTAATGGCATCGATCCTCCCGAATCTATAAAATACTAATTAGAAATCTTGATAACAAGTCGATCAGCAAGAAAGCCACGATCGGCGAGAAATCCCAGCCGCCCATTTGGGGCAGAATTCTGCGAATGGGACTGAGAACAGGCTCTGTAATGCTCCATAGAAAGCGGTAAATCGGATTCATCGGATCCCGGATAAACCACGAGAGCAGGACTCTTGCCAGTATCAGGTAGTTATAAATCTGCAAAAGCCTGAGGATTACTACGATAAGGAAGCCTGTATTCATACTTTAATCCAGAATCTCGTGGCAATTACGGCAACGAGCTTCGTAAGCCTCGGTAGAGCCTACCAATATCTGATCTCCCTTGTGAATAGTGCGCTGCGTCCGATTTGCCGGATTGCCGCAGACTACGCAGATGGCGAGATTCTTGGTCACGTATTCGGCAATAGCAAGCAACTGTGGCATATAGCCAAAGGGCTCTCCCTTGTAATCCTGATCCAAGCCGGCCACGATGACCCGATAGCCTTTGTCTGCCAGTTCGTTGCAAATGGCTACAATATTCTCCGCAAAGAACTGAGCCTCGTCTATGGCAATGATCTTGACATCATCGGTGAGATAGCCCAGTATCTCGGAGGCATCCTCGATCGGTATGGAGGGAGCTTGCATCTGGGAGTGGGAGACGATATTTACTTTGTCATAGCGATTATCTATGACAGGCTTGAATACCAAAACCTTTTGCCGGGCATACTCGGCACGTCTGATACGGCGGATCAATTCCTCGGTCTTACCACTGAACATACTGCCGCAGATCACTTCGATCCAGCCCGTATGATTATTTATTATGTTCAAAATTCTTACTCCAAACTGATTTCTCAAGGAATTACAAGGAACAGGAAACTGATTATTTTGTCAATCAAAGATTCACATCTCCGATAGTAAATAGTCTCTCCTTCGATTCTTGCTTCCAGGATGGATGAATCCTGCTTGAATCCTGCTTGAACAAGCAGCAAGCACAAACTTTGCATAGCTTTAGCTCATATCAAGCGAAAGGGAGCGCAGAAGGGAATGAATACATTGGTAAGTTTGCTTCCTTATTGGAGAGGGAGCAGCGGAGGGGAAGATAGCGGGGCAAAGAATAGACGGCTTGCCGATATGACAAGCCGTCCGGGGATAATATCAGTGTATCAGTTGCTGGGATTTGGGCTTTGCACCGGGGCTGTTTCTACTGGCTTTTCAACCGGTGCAAGCTGGGGATTATCATATTTGAGCTCAATCTTGTGGCTGTTGTTATAAACAGGTGTATAGAGCTTTTCGATCTTGGGGGAATAGGTGACGATCAGGCCGCTAAAGACGATCGAGACCATACTCATCAGCTTGATCAGGATGTTTATGCAAGGTCCGGCGGTGTCTTTGAAGGGATCGCCGACCGTATCACCGACTATTGTCGCCTTATGAACTGCTGATCCGGGACCTCCTAATTGGCCTGTTTCGACGTATTTCTTGGCATTGTCCCAAGCGCCACCAGCGTTGTTCATCATCACTGCTGATACAAAGCCGGTGGTGAGTCCACCGATCAGGACGCCGATCACGCCGGCTACTCCAAACAACAATCCTGTGATAATCGGGGTAATAATGCCGATCAGAGCTGGTAAGACCATCTCTCTCTGCGCACCAATGGTAGAAATCTTTACGCAATTGGCATAATCCGGCTTGGTCTTACCCTGCAGGATACCGGGCATGGTGGTAAACTGACGGCGAACTTCCTTGACCATCAGGCCGGCAGCCCGACCCACTGCCTTAATCGTAAGCGCGGAAAAGACATAGGTCACCATCGCACCGACGAAGATACCCAGCAGGAACTTGGGATTGAGCGGATTGATCTGATAGTATTGGATAAAGTCTATCAGCGAAGCCTTGGATGCATCGATCTTTTCTATGTAATTACCGTAGTCGATATTGAGTATCTGCACTTCGCCGAGGTTTTTGGCAATCTCACCAAAGCTCTCGCGAACTTTTTCCAGATAGGCAGCCATCAGAGCCATCGCAGTAAGTGCAGCACTGCCAATGGCAAAACCCTTGCCGATAGCAGCGGTTGTATTTCCTACGGCATCCAGATTGTCTGTGCGTTCGCGGACTTCTTTGGGCAAATAGGACATCTGGGCATTGCCTCCGGCATTATCGGCAATCGGGCCAAAGGCGTCCATCGCAAGGGTAACGCCCAGGGTTGCCAGCATTCCGACAGCTCCAAAGCCGATGCCATAGAGCCCCATCTCGACCACTTCATAACCGTGGCTTGCAACGAATGCTATGACTATACCAATTGATATGATAATGACGGGTGCAGCGGTGGATTTCATCCCAACTGAGATGCCTTCCAGTATCACTGTGGCAGAGCCGTATTCACCTTGCTTTGAGATGTTGCGAGTGCTCTTGTAGCTGTGAGAGGTGTACAATTCGGTAGTCCAACCGATCAGGACTCCTGCTACCAGGCCAACCACAGAGGAGAGGAATACGCCAAAATAGTACTTCTCCGGGAGGAGCGCTCGAGTAAGGAAATAGGATGCTACAGCAATCAGGATCGAAGATACCCAGACTGATTTGTTCAGGGATTTCATCAGATCGCTCATACCGGCGTCTTCTTTGGTGGAGACCAGGAAGATACCAATGATCGAGAGCAAAGCACCTATGCCTGCCAGAATCATCGGAGCTGCAATAAAATTGAACATATTAGCGGCAAAACTGGGCTGACGTGCTGCAATCTGGAGCACTGCACTCATACCCAGCGCGGCAGTAGCCAGAATAGACCCGGCATAGCTTTCATAAAGATCAGCTCCCATACCTGCAACATCGCCAACGTTATCGCCCACATTATCTGCAATTGTTGCAGGATTGCGGGGATCATCTTCGGGGATGTCTGCTTCGACTTTACCGACCAGATCAGCACCCACGTCCGCAGCTTTGGTATAGATACCACCGCCCAGACGGGCAAAGAGAGCTTGGGTGGAAGCGCCCATTCCAAAGGAAAGCATCACCACTGCAATGGTCTGAAACTCATAGTTCATTACATAGCGGAGAATCAGCCACCAGGCGGACATATCAAACAATGCGAGCCCCACGACTACCAATCCCATCACGCTGCCTGCCCGGAAGGCTACTTTGAGGCCTTTGTTGAGGCTTTCAGAGCAAGCCTGGGCTGTGCGGTTTGATGCCATTGTCGCAGTATTCATACCGATGAATCCAGCCAGACCACTCATAATGCCGCCACTCAGGAAACCCCAGGGGATCATTGGATCCAGGATCTTGAGCCCGTAAACCATATAGAAGAAGATTGCGAGTACGACAGCAAAGAAGATCGAGACGCCTTTGTATTGCTGCTTTAGATAGGCAAATGCACCCTCGCGAACGTATCCGGCGATCTCCTGCATCCGGGGATTCCCGGGATCTGATCGTTGTATCATTTTAAAGAACAGGAAAGCAAAACTAAGAGCTGATATTGCTCCAATTGGCGCAATGTACCAAATTGGGGGCAAACCGGGCATAAAACCTCCTTGGTAATTCAGGGTTCACTATCAGATTTGGCAGTAAAATGAACCGATAGCAATTCTTTGGACTCCTTTTGTTTTTGTCAATGCCTTTTTACAAGCCATCAGTCCTAATCTATCCAATGCTTATGCTCTTTTTCCACAAGCCGGGCGGGACCTGTTCATTCTCCGAGCTAAATCTCCACTCCTGATAAGCGAGAGAAGTGCGAAAGCAAGATTCCCGATACTTGTAAGATAAATCATTGCAGCATTATAAGCAGGATGATAGCTTATACATAGCTAATAATGTAGCAAGTTTTGATTGACAGATTTATCAAAGGCCCACCTGATGCGATTATTACGAAAAAACATGGAAAGAGGAGTAAGAAATGAAACCGAACTATGGATTCAAAAAGACTTACGTATTTGCTCTAACCGCTCTGATGCTGATCGCATTGGGCATTGGTATCGCAGGCTGTTCAGTACCTGGATTTGTGATTCAGACTCCGGCGATTGAGCCGATTGTGCAGGTTACACCTCCTGCCGGTGCTACCGGAGATATGCATTTCATCCAGGCAGACGATTATTTTATCTTTGATGAGCCCTTGGGGCAAAACCCCTGGAATCGTGTCTGGCTCGGTAAGATGCAGACAGCACCAACCCCCGAAACCCAGAACAAGGCAAAGTTCTTGTTTGTGCAAAACGGTGCTTCAGAATGGGTGACCTATTGGGTCAAGACCAGGCCTGCCGTATCTTCCGATCTCGTTTTGGGAAAAGAAGTCTATTTCTTTGACAATATGGGTGATGCCGATATCTATGTGGCACCCACCAGCAACAACGAAGCCAGAACCTATGATTGGGCGCAGAGCCGCATTACCGACACCTCAGAAGCTTATCGTGGCTTCATCACGGTCGGCGGAGGCTATAAAATTTCTCTGAGCAACCTCAGAGTAGCCATCTAATCAAATCGGTATATCTTCCACAAGGGTACATCCATCGATGTACCCTTTTTTACTTGTTTGGGAAAAGCAGCTTTGGAAGGTCTTTGGTGAAAATGCTTGACTGATATAGTCAATCCCTACCAGTGGATAGACAGAGTAGAGAATAATGACATTGGAAATGAAGCACTTGGATAGACAGATGATGGATAATACGGTAAAGGATGCGCGTATCCCGGGGATTGAGCCATATCGCCGGTGGATAAACGACATCCGCCTGGGCAAGTGCATCATCTACTGGATGCAGGCTGCGCAGAGGATGGCAGACAATCCTGCATTTTTTGCTGCTCTCGAGGAGGCTAATGCTCACAAGCTTCCTCTTATTGTGGTTTTTTGTGTAACAGACTCGGTGCCTGATGCCAATCTCCGTCATTACAGATTTATGTTTCAAGGCCTTTATGAACTGGCAAAGGCATTGGCAAGCAAGCAACTGAGCTTGTTCATATCATTTGGCGATCCCTTTGAATGCCTTGTCCCTATCCTCCCTTTAGCAAAAACTCTCTTCCTTGATACAGGTTATTTGAACTGGCAGAGAGAGCTCAGAACAAAGCTCTACACATACTGCGCAGCAGCCGGCTTGAGCTATCTGCAGTATGAGACAGAACCGATTGTACCACTTGAGATAGCCAGTCCAAAGGAAGAATATGCGGCAGCAACACTGCGTCCCAAGCTGCTAAAAGTCCTGGAGCCATACCTGTATGCGCCACCGGAGCTTCCCGAGCCAATTGTCAAGATACCCGGCGAACTGAAGGCTGCTCTATCCCAGGCAGGATTCCTGGATATAGCAGAAGCTTTCTCAGATAGCGGGAATTTGGAAACATGGATAGCAAAGCGTTTAGCACCTGATCCCGGGCCTCCTGCCAGATACTGTGGGGGTCATAGTGCCGCGATGGAGCATCTGCAGCAGTTTGTAGATATGAAGCTCCCGCGTTATGGGGATTCGCGCAACAATCCTGCCACCAGCTATCAGAGCGAGCTGTCTCCCTATCTGCATTTTGGACAGATCTCGGCTCGTGAGATAGTGCGACGGATCATTCGGCAATACGATCTGAAAGCCTCTGATATTCCGGCAATGATCAAGCAGAAATCTGCTTATCAGGGGTTGCCTTTGTCGATAGCATCATTTTGTGAAGAACTCATAGTGCGCAGAGAGCTTAGTATGAACTTCTGTCATTACAATCCGGGCTATGATAGCTATTCATCTCTGCCCGGCTGGGCAAGGGAGTCGCTGGAAATACACAGCACAGACCCCAGAAATTACAAGTATTCGATTGACATATTGGAGAATGCCCAAACCCATGATCCCTATTGGAATGCTGCTCAAAGAGAGCTGCTTGTCACCGGCAAGATGCATAACTATATGCGGATGTACTGGGGAAAGAAGCTCATCGAATGGACGCCTGATCCAGAGACTGCTTATTATTTGATGATGTATTTGAACGATAAGTACGAGCTGGATGGCAGGGATCCAAATTCCTTTGCCGGGATTGCCTGGTGCTTTGGCAAGCACGATCGTCCCTGGCAAAGCCGCCCTATCTTCGGTTCGGTGCGTTATATGAATTCTGCTGGGTTGGAGCGTAAGTTTGATATGATAAGATACGTTCAGCGGATAGAAGATTTACAGGAGGCCTAGACATTGAAGCTTGTTATCTTTTGCTTTGTTTTACTCATTATGGGAGTGGCATCAC
Source organism: uncultured Candidatus Cloacimonadota bacterium (assembly GCA_964433815.1). Classification (GTDB taxonomy): domain Bacteria; phylum Cloacimonadota; class Cloacimonadia; order Cloacimonadales; family Cloacimonadaceae; genus PHBP01. The sequence goes on along the minus strand of CAYSSP010000031.1, from coordinate 5,272 downwards.
TGTATGGAGCAGCCGGAGAACTGGTTATAGGGGGAGATGTAAACTTTCCTCCATACGAGTATTTGGACGATTCCGGCGACCCTACAGGCTATAATGTGGAGCTTTCGGGCATCATTGCCCAAAGGCTGGAGCTAAAGCCTGTCTGGAAGCTGATGAAATGGGCTCGGATAAGAGAAGAGCTGGATAATGGATCAATCGACCTGATTCAAGGTATCGCTTTCTCACCGGCGAGAGCTCAGGAATTGCAGTTTAGCAATCCCCACACGAATACCTGGCGCACTTTCTTCGTAAGGAACAACTCCCGCTTCACCAATCAAGATCAGCTCAAGAAGGCCGAGATTTTGGTTCAGGAAGGCGACATAGCCCTTGATTACATACGTGATAATGAGTTCGCTGGCAAGGTCGTGGAACTGCCTACGCAGGAAGACGTGATCCATCTGTTAAGCACCGGGGTAGGCGATGCAGCATTAATAAACTATATGAATGGTATGCATCTGATCAAGACGCTGGATCTTGAGAATATCATTGCCATTCGTGGAGAGATACAGCCTCGTTATTATTGTATGGCTTCCAAGGATCCAGAGCTGATTGCCAGGATAGATAAAGTCCTCTCCCAGCTCGAAAGTGACGGCACTCTGGAGAAGCTACAAAACAAGTGGTTCGGAGAGTATTCCAGCAAGTTTACCGCTTTGGCAAATAGCAGAAGCACCGGTATCTTACCGCTGGTTATGCTGCTTTTGACCAGTCTTGCGACGATTGCCCTGCTTGCAGCCAGGTTTTTCCCAATCAAAAGAAAGCTGCAGGATTGTACCGAAGCCGGAAAACTCACGGAACACGAGCTCGAAGAGCTCAGACGCGACTACCAGATCTTTCTCAAAGGCCCGATCGTTGTTTACAAACACAAGACCAAGCCATATAGCACGATCTATGTCTCCGATGGACTGCGTGCCTGGGGCTATGATCCCCAGTTGGCAATAGAAAATGCAGATAACTACACAGACATAGTATTCTCTGAAGATAGGCCTGAGGTTGATCAATTGCTGGAATCCCAGATCAGTAATGGTATCGAGACAGAGCTAAAGCAATACAGGATTGTCACCAAATCCGGAGAAATCCGCTGGGTTCTGGATTACAACCAGATTATCAAAGAAGACAGCGGTGAATATGCAGTTTATGGCTATATGGTTGATATAACATCCCAGAAAGCTCTGGAGGCGGAGCTGCTTGAAGCCAAAGAAAAAGCCGAAACTGCCAGCATTGCCAAGGGACACTTCCTGGCAAATATGAGCCACGAGATCCGTACTCCCCTCAATGGCATTATGGGCTTTGTCCAGGTCTTGATGCAGATGGAAGCGAGCCCCGAGCAACGTGAATACTACGATATCATCTATTCATCCGGGCAAAGCCTGATGAAGATCGTAAACGATATCCTCGATGTCTCCAAGATCGAAAGCGGTAAGATGGATCTGATCTTTACCGATTTCAATCCTGCCTATTTGATCAGGGATATGGTAAAGAGTTTCGCCTACCAACGCGAAAAAGCCGGAGTGGATATTCGCAGTAATATCAATGAAAACCTCCCTGCTTTGCTCAATGGAGATATGCTACGGTTGCGCCAGGTACTGATCAATCTCCTGCAAAATGCGATGAAGTTCACTGAGGAAGGCTATATTGAAGTTTCTGCAGAAGTTTACAACCGCAGTGATAGTGACATCCGCATCCTATTCTGCGTAAAGGATACCGGTATCGGCATCGATCCTATGAAACAGAAGGATATCTTCGACAACTTCTCCCAGCTTGATAACCGCATCACACGCAAGTATGGCGGCACCGGACTCGGCCTCAGCATCGTAAAGCGCCTGGTCGAGCTGATGGGTGGCTTTATCTGGGTGGAAAGCAAGCCCAATGAAGGCTCCAGCTTCTTCTTTATTCTGCCCTTCAGACTGCAAAATGAGGTCAAAGCCGAACACATACTTACCCGCCAACAGGAGCTCCGCGAAGAGTTTCTGCCCCATTTGAAAGTCCTCTTGGTCGAAGATGAGCTTGTAAATCAGAGTGCTACAAAGAAGCAACTGGAGCAGTGGCAATTGGATGTCACGATTGCAAACAACGGCCAGGAAGCAGTCGATCTCTACCAGCAGATGGATTTTGATTGTATTCTGATGGATGTCCATATGCCTGTGATGGATGGAGTTACTGCTACTCACAAGATACGCGAGATCGAAAGCCTGACCGGTCGCAAGACCATCATCTATGCCTATACAGCTGCCGCAATGAGCGGTGATCGCGAGCGTTTCATTGCCTCCGGAATGGATGATTATATCTCCAAGCCGGTCGATCTGGAGCTGCTCTTTAGCCTCCTGATGAAAGTAAAACCCAGAGAGTGATATGCCCAAACGACTGTTTCTGATTGCCATTTGCCTGACCATCCGGATGATCTTGCCGGGAGAGATAATGCCCGGCAGTGAAGATGCAATATCGCGCAAAATGCTTGCCCTGCGCTTTGCCAAAGATCGGGACGCTCTCGAGCAATTTGAGCCTGATCTTATTATCAAGGAAGATGGGTATCGCCAATTTCTCCGGGAAACCTATGATCAGGTCGATCCGGTTCCCTTTCAAAGAGCATTTCCCCTGATTGACACTACGAGAGTAACAGCTCCCGGTATCCTGGATAGCGCTCTAGGATTGGCACTTGCATCAGAGCTTGGTAAGGAGCGTATGATCAGAGACCAGCAGCTCCAAAACTACCTGAATCAAGTTGCCGCATTGGTCGCATCGAATACCGAACTACCCGAGCTCAAGCCCCTCTGCTACGTGCTCGATAAGATAGAGCCCGCCAGCTACACTCTCCCCGGTGCGTATATTTTCCTCACCAAAGGCTTGCTACTGCAAGTCAATAGCGAAGCCGAGCTTGCCTTTATTCTCGCTCACGAGATAGCCCATATAGTACACGGGCATTTCTACTTTAGCACCACAGAATATTGGAGAAATTTATCTGCGGAACTGCTGGAACAAAATCCCGAAAAACTTAATAGCATCATTGATGGCAATGCTACCGAGCTCGATCAAAACTATGCCTGCTTGTTGGAAGACACAATGCAATCCAATTATGAGGCGGTCGAAGCTCTCACCGACCAGGCAGCCCTGCGTTACCTGATCCGCTGCGCATATAGCAACCACACCATTATGGATATGCTCTTTCGTATTCTCAGATTTCCACCTTCCTCGATAACCCAGCATTATACCAAAGAAAGCGTCCGCAGCAGGATGGATGCTCTTAGAAACACCATAGATTCTTACATTGTCCACAATCGCCGCACTCTTGACAAAGACTTGCGCTACAACCGATACAAAGCCATACTCACCGGGAGAACTCAATGACCAACAATTGCCGCCTGATCTTGATCGGAGGGGGTACCTGCTCCGGTAAGACCACCATCGCCAAAGCCATCGGACGCCGTCTGGGCGAGCTCAAAACCGTGATCATCTCGCACGATAACTACTATCACGATCTAAGTGGGATGAATGCTGAGGAGAGCCGCGAATACAATTTTGATCATCCTTCCGCCATCGACACGGCTTACCTCGTTCAGGACATCCGGCAGATGATGGCTGGACACGCGGTAAACGTGCCGGATTACGATTTTATCACTCACAAACGCAGCGAAGGCACACTCTGCGTTGCTTTTGCCGATGTGATCATCCTGGAAGGTATCTTTGCGCTCTATTATCCCGAGCTGCTACAGCTTAGCGATCTACGGATCTTTGTCGATACCGATGCCGATCTCAGGCTGGTGCGCAGATTGATCCGCGATACCCGTGATCGGGGCTATGACGTTGAAGGAGTATTGGATAAGTATGTTCTAACGGTAAAGCCTTCTCACGATGCCTTCATCGAGCCCAGCAAAAAGAATGCCGATGTGATTATCCCCGGTGAACGCGAATTTGACAAGGTGCTTTATATGCTCCACGGCTATCTGCATTACGAGATCAGTCGCGGTTAAAGATCATCTGGTAAGCAGCCACTGCGAAAGCAACACCTACGTTGAGCGAATTTTTCCAGCCCAAAACAGGCAAAGCTACGATCTGATCGACCTCCGCGAGCACTTCCCGGCTGATGCCCAGCGCTTCATTGCCCAGGATCAAGGCTAGAGGAAAATCGACCCCAGTCTCAAAAACCGAGCTTGCTCCCTCCGCTGTCTCCAATGCCAATATCTTGTATCCCTCTTCTTTGTAATGGATTACTGCTTCCCTGGTGTTTAGATACCGACGCCAGGAAAGCCGATCCTGGGTGCCCATTGCGGTCTTGGCAAAATGTGGGTGTTCGGGTCCGGGGCTGCTTCCGCAGAAGACTATTTCTCCTATCCCCAGACACTCTCCGGTTCTAAAGATTGAGCCGGCATTGAAGACGGAACGCAGATTATCCAGAATCACCACCATTTTCTCAGCTCTGGCTTTGGCGACTGGGTCACTTTTCCGTATGCCATCTGATTTGAACACAAGGATTTGATCGTCTCTGCAAATCCTGCCATTTGCCATATAGTACTTGCCTATCTCCTCCCGCAATGTGCGTCCCCCTTCCCGGCAAGCTTGCTTTAGCCCGCTCAGCGTGATAAGCTGCTCTCCGCCATAGATATCCAGCAGCATAGCCAGGTTATCAATCAGCTCCTGATCCTGCTCCAGGGGGCAATCTTCGATAGCCTGCATTATGCGCTCAATTGCCTTGAGTTGCTGCACCGGATCAAAGCTCTTGAATTTGGTCTCGCTATAGGTGTTTATGCTTTTGATGGTATCCTCTCCTCTGCTCTATGGAGCACGAAGTCTATTATTCACAATAGGATAAATGCTATTGTCTGAGTCATTGCAAGTCTTTACTACTCATTTCTTTTGTCAAGAAGAGAGCTGATTTGCCTGTTCTTCCTGCTTGGATTCTCTCGTGATCCCCTAGTGATTCCCTAGTGATCCCCTAGTGGCGACAAGGGGATCTCCAGTGCAGTGCCCGAGTTTTGCCAGTGGTTTCAAAGGGGAAGTTTTTTTAACAAGGTGTAAAGGAGGGTTTTTACCACAGAGATAGCAGAGAACAGCAGAGGCAGGAGTATTGTGCTGGGAAGAGATAGAATGTTCCTGCAAAAAAGCATAGTATCAGTTATTCTTGGGAGCCTACCTGCCAGCCAAAGCTTCTCATACATAGTCCTAACCCCTTCCGTCATTCCTGCCAAGGAGACTGTGTGAAAACACATACAATACTTCTCTCTCTTTCTGATGGCAGACT
>CAYSSP010000030.1:0-30879 GCA_964433815.1 uncultured Candidatus Cloacimonadota bacterium | reverse complement strand
GCAAGATACTACCTCCAACCTCCTACTTTCTCGTTATTATGTGCAAAGGTCTTCTACTGTCTCCTAAAATAATTCCTGGGAGATTCACGGACTCTTTCTAAGCACAACTCGGCCCTTCTACTATTTTCTACAGCCGGATTCGGTGATAGATCAAGAACATGCTTGACACATTAGACATTTTCACAATTGTAATATTTCAGAAGCAAAATCTACCAAAACTGAGGTAAATATGCGTAAAACCATCTTGTTTCTGCTCATTTTGCTGATACCGGTGCTTATCTGCGCCAATGCAATCTTGGGCACGAGTCTGCAGCGCCCCCGCTATGCAGCTAATATTTTGAAAATTCAGCTTTCCACTGAAGCCATCGCGAGTACAAATCTCCCTACAGAGTACTATTCCGAAGCTCCGGAATTTGGCATTGAGGAACTGGATGAACTGGCCGCATCATACGGTAGCCACAAGATTTTAAGGGCTCACATCCGTATGAAAGACACGGCTTTTGAACAGAGAACCGGCTTTGATCGCTGGTTTTTACTTATTTATGATCAAGCACTGGATGTGACCGGTGCCCTGGATGAATTCAAGCTCCAAAAGAGATGGATTCAAGAAGCTATCCCGGAGTATTATGCCTATACAACGGCAGTTCCCAACGATACTTATTATGCCAATAACTGGGGTCACAACAATACTGCCCAGTTGCCGGTCTATACCGGTGGCAGTCACTCCGGAGCGGGCGTGGGAACCATTGGCTTTGACAGCGATGCCCAGCTTGCCTGGGATCAATCCCAAGGCTACGGACTTGCCTCTATTATTATTGCCATCATCGATACAGGCGTGGACACGGCTCACCCCGATCTACGCTTGACCAGTGGTTATGACTATGGTGACAATGATTCCAATCCTATGGACGACAGCGCTGATCCCGGCCATGGAACAGCATGTTCGGGCGTGGCAGCGGGTCGTGCCAACAACGCGCTTGGAGTTACCGGTATTGCCGGCGGCTGTACTGTTATGCCCTTGAAGATAGCGGATTCCGCAGGGAATCTGGGTTTTACAGCCATTGAGAATGCGCTTACACATACCGGCAACAACGGCGTTCATGTAGCCAGCATGAGCTTTGGTGCTGAAGGTGGCATGGGAGAAGGCGACAGTCCTTCGACCGATACAGCTTTGGAATATGCCTATAGTCATGGCGTTACGCTTCTGGCTGCGACCGCCAATAGCAATGCTTCAGCCATCGCCTACCCCTCAAATCACAACAAGGTGATCTCCGTAGGCGCCGCCAGTCCTACCGGACAGCGCAAAAGCACCTCTTCTTCCGATGGAGAAAACTGGTGGGGATCAAACTATGGCGTTGACACTATGAACGACCGTGAAGCGGTTGATATTATGGCCCCCACTATCCTTCCCGCTACGGATATCACCGGGACAGGAAACGGATACAATACCACCAGCGATTACTATATGTGGTTCAATGGCACTTCATGTGCCACTCCTTATGCAGCCGGCGTGGCAGCTCTGATCAAATCCAAAGATCCTTCTCTTACCCCTGCGCAGGTCTTGACTGCTCTTACCTCTACTGCCACAGATATGACTTTTGATGGTGGTGCCGGTTGGGATCGCTATACCGGATACGGAATGGTCAATGCCAACAATGCTCTGCTTTCTCTCGTCCCCGGTATGCCCACCTGCCAGATTAGCTCCCCTGCATCCGGGAGCGTGGTAGATCTGAATAGCACGGTAACCATAAACGTTACTGCCACAGATAGCGACGGAACAATCTCAAACGTGAAGTTCTATGTAGATAATGTGCTGCAGAATACCGATACTACCAGCCCATATAGCTGGAACTGGAATACTGTGGGTTACAGCGGCGGTAGCCACGTAATCAAAGCAGTTGCCACAGATAATAGCGCAAACACTGCTCAGAGCGAGATCATCATTACCTTGCTCGCTCCTCCCAGCGAAGGTTTTGAGACAGGTAACTTCTCTGCTTATCCCTGGGTGAATACATCTTCCATTCCCTGGACAGTCCAGAATGTGGAGAAGTTCAGCGGTACCTATGCTGCCAAGAGTGGTGCTATCACTCATAGCGGAACAACCGATCTCAGCATAACGCTCAATGTCACGGAAAACGGGAATATCAGCTTTTATCAGAAGGTATCCTCCGAATCTGGCTATGATTACCTGCGTTTCTTTATTGATGGAGTGCAGCAGGCACAATGGTCGGGTTCTGGCGACTGGACACTTCAAAGCTACCCCGTAACTGCCGGAAGCCATGCTTTCTTGTGGAGATATTTGAAGGATACCAGCGTATCCAGCGGTGGTGATTGCGCCTGGATCGATCATATCACCTTCCCCCCTACCGGAAGCTACTATGCTCCTCCGCAAAACTTTGCTGCCTTGGCCGGTAATGGCTATGTAAATCTGAGCTGGCAGGCACCGGCAAGCGGAACGCCTACAGGTTATAAGATCTTCAGGAACGATGTGCTGTTGACAACCGTCACAGGTCTCTCTTATACTGATAATGCCGTAGTGAATGAAACTACTTACAGCTATTATTTGAAGGCCGTCTATTCAGGTGGTGAATCTGCAGCAACAGCCACAGTGAATGCTACTCCCACGGCGATTGTCCCTACAGAATTCATCATCGGGACAGGAACCACATCAACAGGATCGACAGAAGGGTGTCCGGTGAACGTGTATTACAGAAGCTTACACGGACAATCCGTCTATACCGCTGCGGAACTGAATGCAGCAGGTATCTTCGGCCCCATTAGTATCAATCAGCTTGGCTTTAATATCACTGGTCTGCCAGATCAGGTAATGCCGACATTCTTGGTAAGAATGGGACATACAAGCCAAGCCAATGCGGCGAGTTGGGTTCCTGAATCCAGCCTGACGACATTATGGTCTGCCACGTCCTATCAGCCTGCCGCTACCGGCTGGAATATGTACACACTCAGCACTCCTTTCCTTTGGAACGGAACTGATAATATCGTAGTCGATACTGCCTTTGAGCAGGTTCCAACTTATACCTCTACCGGTACTGTCCAATTCACAACAGTATCCACAGGCTACAGATACGTGCGCGACGATAACAATAACCAAACATCTATCTTTGCCGGCGGTAGTACCACAAATTCGAGACCAAATGTGAAGCTCGTAGTGATCCCAAATGCTACCGGACCTTCCATCACTGTAAATCCCACCAGCTTGAGCTATGGCGATGTAGCAGTGGGAACAAGCTCTACACAGCAATTTACCATAACAAACTCCGGCAACGAGACCCTGACCGGCAGCATAACCACTCCCAACAGCTATTCAGTGAGCCTGGTTGGTAGAGAAGGCAATCAGGGCTTTGTGGCATCAAGCCGCAATACCCTTGCTTTCAGCGTCAATGCCGGATCGATGAAAACCTATGCTCTCAGCTTCCAGCCGACAGCAGCCATTACCTACAGCGGTAATGTAAACATCAGCTCCAATGCCACGGAGAATCCAAACCGGACTATCGCTGTGAGCGGAACCGGCTTCATACCTCCTACATTGGTCCTATCCACTCAAGCTCTGGAAAACACAATGTTGCCAGAGGAAATTGATTCCCAGATCTTTACCATTGGAAATTCGGGTTCGCAGGATCTGAGCTATTCAATGACTCTGCAAGAAGTGGTCAGAACTGACTCCCAGGCCAGAGCGAGCAGAAATCGCAATATCACTGGCAGTACTCTGGAATTGGATACATCATCCTACAATCCCGGCTCTACCTTGGATTGGACCTTTAGCCTCTACAATGGCAGCACAGACAGTGAGTGGCTCAAAGACCTTTACCTCACCTTCCCTGTTGGCGTAACAGTCAACAGCGCCACAAACTTTGTGGGCGGTACTGGCGGAGATATGACTCCTGACCTCACCAGCGGAAGCGGGATAACTATTCATTGGAATGGCACAGATGCAAGCAACTGGGGCGTTATCCGAAACGGAGAGACAGCCACAGCTACAGTCAATATCACAATTGCCCCCACAACCGGCGGAAACCTGTCTCTGCCATATCAGATCAATGGTGATATCTATGGCGCTGAGCCCCATGTCCTCACCGGACAGCTTGTGCTCGAACAAAACTACACCCCCCTTGCCTGGCTGGATCTGGATACCATATCAGGGACGGTCGCTCCCGGAACAAATGATCCTATTACGGTTCTATATGACAGTGCCACCCTCAGCCCCGGCATCTACAATGCCAATATTGTGGTGAACAGCAACGATCCCATCAATCCTCAGGAGATCGTGACTGTAGAACTGGAAGTACTCAGTCCCAACAGCGCACCCGTGATCGATCTGCCGGATTACCTTAGCTTTGGCAGAAATGACCAGTACACAGAGGACTTCTCCCATTACATCAGTGATCCAGATGGTGATCCGCTGACCCTTAGCTACAACGGCAATACCAATGTCGAAGTGCAGATCGATGGACTCTTGGTGACCTTCAGTTCTATAAACGCCTGGGTCGGCAGTGAAGCCATCACCTTTACGGTCGATGACGGGCTATTGGATGCCAGCGATACGATCACAATCGAATTCACCAATACAGCTCCCTGGATTGATCTTCCCGAATCCATCAGTTTCAGCCGAAACGCCAGCTATGACCTCAATCTGGAGCCCTTTGGCGGAGATGCTGACGGAGACGGTTTGAGCCTTGTCTGGAGCGGAAACACCAATATCTTAGTCGAGCTCAATGGCCTTACAGCAAGCTTCAGCTCGCCTGATGGCTGGGTTGGCAGCGAAACTATCACCTTCACGGTTGATGACGGCTTGGCCACAGCAAGCGACGCAATTCTGGTAACTGTTACCAATACAGCTCCTTGGGTCGATCTCCCGGAGAGCTTCAGCTTCGCCAGAAATTCCAGTTTGGATGTCAATCTGGAGCCCTATGGTGGTGATGACGACGGAGATGGGCTGGAAGTTAGCTGGAGTGGTAATACTAATATCCAGGTCGAACTCAACGGTCTTATCGTAACCTTCAGCGCTCCCAATGGCTGGGCAGGTAGTGAATTGATCACCTTCACGGCTGATGATGGCGTTGATACAGCCAGCGATGCAGTCTTGGTCACGGTCACCAATAGCGCCCCCAGTATCAATCTTCCCGCTACCTGGTCATTTGATCAGGATACGATCGGCACCCAAGACCTCAGCGTCTATGCCAGCGATCCTGAAAATGACAACCTTGATTACAACTACAGTGGCAATACCAATATCATTCTGGATATCACGGATGGAGTCCTGACGGCTACACCAGTGGCAGGATGGTATGGCACAGAGATCGTTACGATCACAGTCTCCGACGGCTATTTACAAGCATCGGATAGCTGGGAGATTATCATCGACCGGGTGATAAGCGATCTGGATACACCCATAGTTACAATCAACTTTGTGGCAGGAAACTGCATCCTGGATTGGCAGGATGTGCCCAATGCCAGCTATTACGTTGTCTATGCTTCACCTGATCCTTATGGGAGCTATGTGGAAATTGGACAAAGCTTTGATAGCCAGTATCAGTTTGTCACAAATCCCGATATGGCCTTCTTCAAGGTCGTAGCGGTTTACACCGAACCAAGTAAATAATTCCAAAGAATAAGAGCTCTTTTGAGCCTGCAAACCCCCGGAAAAAACCGGGGGTTTTCTTTCCCTTTTGAATGCTATGGCGATCCTCTGGTAATCCATGGGTAATCCCCAGGTGGCGGCCCGGGAATCTCGGCAGCAGCGCGGCAGGATTGCGGCATTAGCCAAAGGGGAAGCAGCCGTTATCGTCATCGATGAAATTGCTTGACCTGCTATTGCGGGATTGTAGCATTGCCAAAAAGCAATTTGGGAGCTTAAGATGAAGATTAGATTTCTGGGACACTCGGCTTTTCAGATAGAAAGCGACAAGGCTACCATCCTCATAGATCCGTATATCAGCGGCAATCCTTTGGCACCTCTCAAAGCGGAGGATTTGAAGGCTGATTACATCATCCTCACCCATGCGCATGGAGACCATCTGGGCGACACTTTGCAGATTGCCAAGCAGAACACGGCAACGGTAATATGCGTGGCGGAGCTGGCGGGATGGCTGCGCAAACAGGGGATTAAGACACATGCAATGCAGATTGGAGGCGCCTTCAGCTTCCCCTGGGGCAGGGCAAAACTCTATCCTGCTTTGCACGGCTCTCAGACTCCGGATGGCTCCTACGCCGGTCTTGCTGCCGGAGTGGTGCTGGCTCTGGATGGCAAAAGCATCTATCACAGCGGAGATACAGGGCTTTTTGGAGATATGCGCCTGATCGGAGAATTGCACGCTCTGGATATCGCCATGCTGCCCATCGGAGGCAACTATACGATGGATATCGCTGATGCTCTTTTAGCTCTCAAGATGCTAAAGCCCAAGCTCACTATCCCCATGCACTACAATACCTTCCCCTTGATTCAGTGTGATCCGTTTGCCTTTGCCCAAGGCGCGAAAGAACTGGGCTTTGAGGTCGGGATTTTGGAGGCCGGTGAGATTCTCGATTCCTGAAGACATTCCCCCGTTGGAAGCAGTTTGATATCTCTTGATAAATAGTTCCCATAATCGCAAGATTTAATTTGACAAGAATATGCTGATATGTAGATAGATCACCTATCTTGTAGTGATTGAGGCTTAGTTCATAGGAATAAGCAACTTGACAGCTCTGTGAGCAGTGGTTCCGGTATAATTTGGTTTGGTAGTGGATGTATAAATGAGTAAACTGTATCTCATTCTAAAGGTATTGCCTATCATTAGCCGACAGTCTTTACCCTTCGGTAGCCCATCCCCAGGCAGTATACGGAACAACCATTCCCTATGCATCTTTTCATAGGAGTTTGTAGCTATGAATAAAGCTATTGTCCTGACTCTTGTATTTCTCATCTGTAGCGCGATCCCAGCTCTTGCTGAGGTCTTGAACAATGATTTGATTGTTCTGCCGGATCACTCCCGCACTGTTTACACTGCTCCATACACTCAGAACTTTAATGGAATTCCCCAAGGGTACCTGCCGGATGGGTGGCAGCGCAATGACAATGGTTACTCTAATCCTTTACCTTGGGCAATCAATTATGATCAAGCCTGTTGTTATTTTACTCAGTTATATATAGGTCAGAGCAGGCAAATATGGTCTCCTTGGATCGCTATTCCCGGACCTCAATACAGGCTAAAATTCAAGTGGTCGCATGGGCAAAGGCCGGATTACAACTACGATGTCGGTAGAGTGTTTGTTTTTGATAGCGAAAATAACTATACCAAAGTTTGGGAACGCTTCGGCTCGGAATTCAACTCCAATGATGGTTATACCTTACCGGAAGATAGCATAGGATATCCCGGGACGGGAGTCTGGGAAAGCATCGATCTAAGCAGATGGGCGGGGCAGACAATCTTTGTGATGTTCGAAGGAGCAAGTAGCTGGGGTCCTGCCTGGTATTTCGATGATTTCAGCGTGCAATATCAGGATACCTCAATTAACAGCTTCCCTTCGACGCAGACCTTCGCTTCGACCACCTTCCCTCCGGAATATTGGTCGGTTCCATACTCCTGGGAAGCTCCAGATCTCAATGCCTGGTGGCGCAGCAACAGCAATGCTTATGGAGCTAGTGGTACCGGAAGCGCTCTTTGTTCATTTGGAAGCTTTACCGCGGGCAGACAAGTCGCCCTCACCACCCAATTCCTGAATCTGGGTGCACATGGCGGGAAGCTAAGCTATGACTATGCCTATTCTGCCTATCAGACTGCCAATGCAGATGAGCGGTTGGATATCCAATACTCCCTTGATTATGGGAATACGTTTACTACTCTTGCCTCCTACAATGCTGGAACTGGAGGGGGTCTGGTTACCGCGGCTCCCTACTCCAGTGGGGGATGGACTCCCGCAGCTACCGACTGGGCAAGCCGTACGTTGGATATTCCACCCGGAACTACGTTTATCCGTTTCCTCGGAACCAGTGCCTACAGCGGAAGACTCTTCCTGGACAACATCAAGTTTGACAAGAACTACTTCGCTTCCGGCACGGGAACCCAAGCTGATCCTTATTTGGTAAGCAATGCCACTGAACTGAACCTGATCCGCAACTATCTGGGCTCTGCCTCTTCCCGCACCTATTTCAAATTGACCAGCGACATTGACCTGCTATCATACTTATCAGCAGGCGGAGAAGGTTATGCAGCCTGGGGCACAAATGGCTGGCTGCCTATCGGCAACAACACGAGCACTATGTTTTACGGCGGCCTGGACGGAGACGGGCACACGATCTCCAACCTGCGCACAGCTTATTACGGAATCTATCACGGTTTGTTTGGAATGACTGCTGCTGGGAGTACTATCAAAAACCTGAATATGAGCAGCACTTGCAGTATCCTCGGTGATGCCGATACCGGATCGATAGTTGGTCACAACAAAGGTACTATCGAAAACTGCAGTTCGGCTGCAGCAGTCAACATCGGCAATGCAACCACCGGTGGAGGAATCTGCGGAAACAACAATGCCGGCTCCATCAGCAATTGCACTTTTACCGGCACTGTCTCAAGATCCGGCTCCGGCGTTACAGCCAACGGCTTGGGTGGCATCGCCGGAAGAAATGAAACCGGTGCTGTGATCACAAACTGCAGCTCCACCGGTACGATAGCGGGCAACACCTGGTGTGGTGGATTGGTGGGCTGGAATAATGGAACAATCAACAGAAGCTATAGTTCTGGGAGCGTAAACGGCAACCAGAATTCCATTGGCGGATTGGTGGGCCAAAACCAGGCAAGCATAAATAACTGCTATTCCCATGCAAACGTCTCCGGAGCAAGTTTCATCGGCGGACTGGTGGGTAATCAAGGTTCCAGCGGATCGATCACCAACAGCTACTCGACCGGCACTGTTTCAGGAGGTCAAAAAGGTGGGTTGCTTGGATCCAGCGGCGGAAGCGTGACAAGCTCCTATTGGGATACTCAGACCAGCGGTATCGCCACTTCTTATGGCGGAACAGGCAAGACTACCGCTCAGATGAAGACTCAATCCACCTACACCGGATGGGATTTTACGATAGAGACTACCAATGGCACAAACGACTATTGGAATCTAAGCCCGGATGAAAACAACGGCTATCCGGATCTGGTCTGGAGGTATGTAAACCAGATCAAGAGCCCTGTCTTAGTGTCTCCGGCAAACAACACTTATGGTGTGAACAAGGACGGTTTCAGTCTCGTTTGGACACCCAGCCCCATCGGTCTCTACCCTGATCATTACACTATCTATCTGATTAGAGACAATCCCGAACAAATCTTCAATAGCGCATATCCCAGCCAGCATACAATCGCCAATGTCACCGGCACGGCCTACAATCCCGTAATAGAGGCAGGTCTTGTCTTTAACTATGGAGAAAACTGGTATTGGACTGTCGTGGCTTATTCTACTGCAGGCACAGCCAGTTCAGCCGCTGCAATCCGGAGCTTTCATATCCAAAGAGACCAGTTTGCCACAGAGAGCTTTGAAGTAGGCTGTATTGACGGCACTACGAGCATCTCGGAGTGGACTCAGATATTGGAAGCAGGATCCAGCTCCTGGACAGCTAATTCAACCTACAATTCAGGTAGCGTAGCACCCAGGACGGGCGCTTATAATGTCTATATCTTACATTCAGACGGAACTCCGGCAGTATCCTGGCTGTTCCGTCCCATTACGCTGGTAGGTTCGCAGACTTATGATCTTGAGCTCTATGCACGGCAACAATCTGCAAACCCAAACTACGCCTCGATGGGGATTTATTACGGCACTGAGCCTACAATTGCCGCCATGAGCAATACGATAGCGGGACAGACCTACCTTGATACCAGCGAGTACAAGAGGATAGCTGGCAGCTTCAACGCATCCGGCACCGGCACCTACTATCTGGGGATCAAGGGCTACATAAGCGGCAGCACAAACTATCTCGCCCTGGATGATGTAAAACTCAGCGTCACAGCTCCCAATCCGGTCACCCTGAACGCACCGCTTAATCAAAGCACCTTCGTGAACACCTTGACAAGCTTTAGCTGGACAGCTCCAGCAGCGGGAATCCCGCCCAGCTCTTACAAGCTGTGTATCAGCACAGTGAATCCGCCCACTCTTGCTAATCTCATCGCTGTTATTGAAGCACCATCCACCGGCTACACCTTGCCGGAAGCATTAAGACTTGTGCCATCAACCATCTATTATTGGTCGGTGATAGCCGAAGGCCAGGGCGAACACTCCTCAAGCAACCTCGTGTATTCATTTACCACTATGCCTCTGGGTGCTCTTACCGAAAATTTTGAATCAGGAACCATGCCCGGCGGCTGGACAGTCCTTAATCTGGATGGAGGCACAAAGAGCTGGGAACTTAGCAGCTTAAACCCCATCACCGGTAACTATTCAGCTTATATCGCTGCTGAGCCCTCACGCCAAAATGATGACTGGTTGATCAGTCCCCTTTTAGGTGCAAGCGATGCAAGCCCGGATAATTTCCGTTTTTCACTGCGCAAGATCTACTCAAACTATCCTGAGGAGTTCGAAGTGCTGGTTTCCACAACGGATACCCAGCCAGCCTCCTTTACCCCGATAGGAAGCGGCAGTATCCCCGATATTCAGGTTTTCAGCCCGAACTACAATCTCGATGCGTTCGGCGGAGCCCTGATCTATCTTGCCGTTCGCTATCGAGGTAACTATGAGAACGGCATCTACCTGGATGATGTGTTCGGTCCGCCGCTTTATACTGCGAGTAATCTTGATATTGCAGCCACCTCCCTCTCCGGCCCCACTGCTATCGCTATCGGCAGGCCGTATGAATATACTGCCGCTATCCAAAACAATGGCTTTGCCTTGCAGACCGGCTACATAGTCTATCTGAAAAGCCATTCCCCCGAATCCACCCTTGCTTCCTATGTCATGCCAGTTCTGGGAGGCTATTCCACGACTACCCATACGTTTACCTGGACTCCCGATGCCTCATTCCTGGGGAATCCCAATCTCTATGCCGAAGTAGTCCTGACCGGTGATACAGTCCAGGCAAACAACATCAGCCCCAGTTTGGCTGTCACTGTTACGCCCCGGGAGATGCTCTCCGAAGGCTTTGAATCAGGCATAATCCCTGCCAATTGGACTGTCGTAAACGCCGATTCAGGCTCAAATCAATGGAGCATCACGGGTAGTAACTATGCTCACAGTGGCTCACACGGCATTCGAGCCAATTATGAACCCTATGTGGAGAACAATGATTGGATTATCACTCCCGCTTTACTAATCAGTGATTCCCGCGTCGATACCATCAGCTTCTGGATCTGGGGTTATTATGGTGACCCTTGGGAAGTGCTGGTTTCCACCACAGACACCAATCCTGCGTCTTTCACCATGATCGACAGTGGTTTAGCCAATCCAACCTGGGTCCAAAAAACTTACAATCTGGATGCCTATGGTAATGCCGTAATCTATGTTGCCATTCGAGCCCTGAGCTATGACCTCTTTACGCTGGCTCTGGATGATTTC
The DNA here is from genome assembly GCA_964433815.1 of uncultured Candidatus Cloacimonadota bacterium. Taxonomy (GTDB): domain Bacteria; phylum Cloacimonadota; class Cloacimonadia; order Cloacimonadales; family Cloacimonadaceae; genus PHBP01. The sequence goes on along the minus strand of CAYSSP010000030.1, from coordinate 19,347 downwards.
GTCGGCCCTCCGATTTATGCACCTGGAGAGAATCTGGAAACACCCAATCTCAGCATCAGCTATTCCGGCAGCGATATTATCTTAAGCTGGGATCAGGTTGCAGAAGCAACAGAATACCACGTCTTTAGCTCAGATGATATGGTGAATTGGTCTCCCGGCTACATAACGGTCGCCGCACCCAACCATAGCCTCACTATTAGTGCCGCAGCAAGCCCCAGGAAATTCTACAGGGTAACAGCCTGGAATCCTTCCAGCCCATCAGCAAATAGGACAAACCAGCTTTACCCGCAGGAATCCCAAGACTCTGGCCGGTTCTACAGGAACAACTCAGGAAACTAAAGATATATTACAGATATCACGGGGATACAGGTGATAGCTTGTATCCCCTTCGTTTTGTGCCATCACTCCCCCATCGATCTCCCATCTTTTTACTGGGAATATCCTCACCCTGAGTGTATATTATCAGTATTAAAAAACACTCATAAGGAGAATCCAATGAATGCACGATTGATCCGTAATGGCATTTACGCGGTGGGAGTTCAGGATTGGAGCCGTCGTCTCTTTGACTCGCTGATTCCCCTGCCCGATGGCACCAGCTACAATTCGTATCTGATCGAGGGCTCGGAGAAGACAGCAATTATCGATACCGTTGATCCCGCTTTCTTTGAAGAATACCAGGCCAATCTGGCCGGTCTGAAACGTTTGGATTATATCATCACCCTTCATTCCGAACAGGATCATTCCGGCAGCATCCCTATGCTTTTGGAGCTTTTTCCCGCTGCTGAGGTGATTTGTTCGCCCAAAGCAAAAGACCTCCTGGTGGAGCACCTCTTGCTCGATCCCGCCAAGCTGCGTGCCGTAGAAGACAACGAAGTAATCTCTTTGGGGGATAAGAGCTTGCGCTTTCTTTACACCCCCTGGGTGCACTGGCCGGAGACTATGGTGGCGCATCTCGCAGAGGAAAAAATCCTCTTCAGTTGTGACTTCCTGGGCTCCCACTCTGCCTCCAGCGAACTCTATGACAATGGAGACCCGGCAGTCTTGGAAGCTGCAAAACGTTATTACGCGGAGATTATGATGCCCTTTAGGACGCAGATCCGCAGCAACCTGCAAAAGATCAGTCCCCTAGAGATCGAGCTGGTTGCCCCCAGCCACGGCCCGATCTGGAACCATCCCAATATCATCATTAGCGCTTATGAGGATTGGGTCTCGGACAAGCTGCAAAACAAGGTCGTAATCCCCTTTATCTCGATGCACGGCAGCACAGCCAAAATGGTAGATACGCTTAGCAAAGAATTGATCCGCCGAAATGTAAAAGTGGAGCTATTTGATCTCTCGGTTACCGATATTGGCAAGCTCGCGATGGCATTGGTCGATGCCGCAACGATTGTGATCGGCAGCCCCACTGTCCACGTTGGCCCGCATCCTATGGTCGCGTATGCCGCCATCCTCGCCAATGCCATCAAGCCCAAAGCCCGTTATGCTGCAGTCATTGGCTCTTTTGGCTGGGCTACAAAGGTCGTGGACAAGCTCCTGGGCTTGGTGCCCAATCTACAGGTCGAGGTATTGGGAGCGGTGCTCTGCAAAGGCGAAGCTAAGGACCCTACAAAAAAGGAGCTGATTGCCCTGGCAGAATTGATCGCAAACAAACACGCAGAGCTTTAAATCGATTGTCATTTCGGAGGGCATTGACGGGCTCCATTCTTGAGGGCTGCCATCAGATCCATTGAGGTGGTACCTTCTGTAAACTCAGGGTGAAATTGTGGTTACGTTACCAATTTTAGGAATGCCAGACAATGCTTATGGTTTTTTTACTTCTTGACTAATCTCAGCACACTGAGAACATAGCAACATGAAGAAAATCCTAATTACCTTTATTGGCAACAACGACTGCCTCCTCAGGGAAGGGAAAGAGGGAGCTATCATCAGCATCCTCAAACAGCGGGCATTTGATCAATTGTACATCTTGTATAATGACAACCGCTACCTACAGCACGCCTCGGATATACTGCTTTATTGCAGGAAGAAGTTTCCCAACCTCACAGTAAGGTATCAAGAAGCTGAATCGCTGAATCCGATCGATTATAATGTAGTTTATCCGTCAATGGTTTCTGCGGTCAAGAGCATCCTAAAGGAAGTGGGTACTAAGGATGTTGAATATACAATATCCCTGACCTCTGGTACGCCTACGATGCATTCCTGTTGGATTCTGATAGTGATGGGTGGGATTATCGATGCCAAACTGCTCCAATCCTCTAGGGAGGATGGTATCCAGGATGTTAACTTCTCCCTCGATGATTTTCCTCAGATTAGCTCAGAAAAGAAAGCCAAGATCGAACTCACAAAAACTAACCGTGAGAACAAGATACTACGCAAGCAGCTACTGGATAGCTACGCAGAACTGATCGGTGAGCACGAGTCGATAATCCAGGTAAAGCGTCAAATAGACAACCTGGCAAAGTATGATATCCCGGTCTTCATCAGCGGTGAAAGCGGTACGGGTAAAGAGGTAGTGTCAAGACTGCTGCATTACAACAGTCCCCGCAAAGAAGGGCCATTCATAGCTGTGAACTGCGGATCAATTAGCGAAAACCTCTTTGAAAGCGAGTTCTTTGGCCATAAAAAAGGATCATTCACTGGTGCTATTGCAGATCATGAGGGATATTTCAGCCAAGCAGATAAGGGGACACTGTTCATGGATGAAGTGGGTGATTTACCCCTACCCATGCAGGTCAAGTTACTTAGAGTTTTGGAAGAGGGTGCAATCCAACCTGTGGGTGGCAAGGTTAAGCAGGTCAATGTACGGATAGTAGCAGCCAGTAACAAGGATCTTAATCAACTTGTCAGAGAAGGCAGATTCAGAGAGGATTTGTTTTATCGCATGGTACAGGCTCAGATACACTTGAGTCCTTTGAGAGATAGAGGCTCGGACATTCTGCTTCTGGCGAGATGTTTTCTGAGTGATTATTCTGCCAAAAACAGATCTGATAAACGCTTTAGTGACAAAGCTGAAAAAAAGCTGCTTACGTATCGATTCCCTGGTAATGTAAGGCAGTTACAAAATATAGTTAAACTGGCTTATATCCACTGCGAGGCGGAGGTGATAGAGGATCGTGATATCATCCTGGGAGATGCTACCGACCATGCTCTGAATGTGGATATCCCCTCGGAAGGTATTGACTTGGATAATGAAATAATACCTGCATATTATAAGGCAGCCCTGAAACTAGCTAAAAACAACGCTTCTGAGGCAGCACGGTTGCTGGGTTTGAAACCACATACTTTCCGAGCGAGGCTTAAAGCACTTGAAGAAAGTAAAGATAATGACCGTCAATAGTAATGATAGTTACCATTATGGGCTGGCATGAATTGGCTGCAAAGATCGTAACGCATTGTATTATATGATGTATATCTTGAATTGGCGAGATTGGAACACGGCATGCAAACTATATGGCCATGCCGCGTTAGCGGTAAATAAAATATCCGGGAGGCCAAAATGGCCAGATTCCGATCCCACAACGGCTACCGCCAATACAATTCCGGCTCCGGCTGGAACTACACCCACCGCACCGCCGCTGCCAACAAAATGGGCGGGTCGATCAGACCCGGCTACCACGTCCACCACATCAACGGTGTCAAAACCGACAACCGTTACTCCAACCTCACCGTCATCCCGGCATCCACACATGCCAAAATTCACAACAAATAAATTCAAAACTAAAATCGCGGCAGGGGTCAACTCTGCCGCAGGAGATAATTTTCAGGAGATAAAACATGAATAATAATACACGCAAGCCTCTGTTTCAGGGATTCCTGTCTTTCACACAATGGGAAAAAATGTACCACGCAGCCACTGATACACTGAAGGGACAAGATGATAGGGATGTGCATGCAATAAGAAAATCCTATTTTGAATGGCTAAATGAGAATCTCAATAGAGAATTGCAGATTGATTTGGATATAGCTTTTTCGATTCTCATCAAGCTCTCAAAAAGATACAAGGGATTCTCAGAATATCTTGAAATAAATACTCCATACAAAAAAATGCTGTCCCTGATAGAGAAGGGTGAGAAAGACAAAGCAGAAAAAGAGTATAAACGGATATTCAAAGGCAGCCCGGATTTACAATTTATTAAAGCAAAGAACCTGGCAGATGAAAAGCAGAATCATAGGGCACTCGAACTTGCTTCAAAAATCCTTGTTCAGTTTAACTACAGCAACAAAATCAAAGCTCAGATCCATTTATTTATTGCAGAGCAAAAAGCAATTCTTAACAGAAGCGATGTCAATGTGAACATAGAAGCTGCATGTGATCTATATCTCCAAGAGTTGGATGGTTTGGATGCAGAAAAAATACAGCTTTATCTCTTTGTTGAATTACTTAGTCTTAGAGCTAAAGAAATTGTTTGGTTCTCTTATCAGGAGTTGATTGCGAAAAAGCTTAGCGCTAAGTTGAGCGGAGAGGAAATAATCGTCTTGTTTACAATCTTGGATGGTCTTCAATCGATTATTTCAGATAAGATAACAACTTTAGCAATCAAAAAAAAACTGGATTATTACGAGAAATTCATCACAGGCAAGTTTCCTAATTCAGTAAAACAAGTTGCTCTGTTGGAGAAAGCCTTACAGCTAATGCTGTTATCCCGATATGAAGACTCAGTTCTAGTTCTCAAAGAATCTATGCCCCTGGCTCCGGATCAATCGAAATGGAGTATCTTGGCTAGCATTCAGAGTTTGGCTGGATTATATAATGACGCTTTGTTCTCAATCAATAAAGCTTTAGAGTATAATCCTGACAATGAGATCGAACTAAAACAAAAATATCATGCTCTTTTATCTCTGGGAAGGCAGAAAGAAGCTCTTGAGATCGCAAAATCCCTACCTAAATCCACTGAGGATAAATTGAGTATTTTGGAATGGAATACATTACTGACAATGGGGGAAACAAGCCAGATTGTAGAACGGTATGCAAATCTCGAACGAGACACTTTATCAGGTAAGGACTATATAGCCTGGATGTCGGGACTATGGTACGAAAACAAAATGAACCAAGCCAATGACATATTCGTACATCTTTTGGACAATATGGACTCCCTTCCCGATAAAGATGATCCGATCTTGCTGTTTGTTTTGGTAAACCTGGGCAGTACTTTTGCCTATAAAATAAGTGATCTGTACGACAAATATATTAACAGCTTATTGTCCCAAGGGCAAATAATCCAGTTTGCGTATAAACCGAAAGCACTCGATGTCGATTTAGTTGAATGGTTAAAGAGAAATGATAAATTGAAAGAACTAGTTGAAAAGGTCAGATCTGAAAAAGTTCCATTCGACTTCAAACTGATGGCTTTATGCAATATTGATCTTGTTGCTGCCAGAGGATTCCTCGAAGAATATCGTGATTTGCTTGACGTCATTCAATATAGGAAGCATGATTTACGATTGTCTTTGTTGGAAGGAAAGACTATAGAGAATGACCTTGATCTAAATATACTGATATCAGAGTTAAAAGACAAGGACTTTGACCTTCTGTTAAATACTGCTTATGAGAAAGAAAGGTATGATCTGGTTAGCAGATTTTTGGACATCAGGCCTTCAGCCCGTCCCATGTATACTTGGTACAAATTCTTGGCATGCACATCTCTTGGAGAAAATGAAAAAGGACGCCAGGCCTTGGAATCTGTTGACTTCGATCATCTCATCAATACCCATAAGTTTTCTGCCTCCGATAACCTTATCAGTATTGGCGATGTAAAGATATCTCCCATTCAAGTCTTGGAAAGTATAGACTCTTTGTTCCCTTCCGGATTTCCATATCACAGAATTGCTCTGGAAAACTTCATAACCTTGCTTAAGAAGGCCTCTGATCCCAGTTTACACAAGCCGATCGACTGGGCTGTTGAAACTGTTCTTGAGACAATTAAGCAACAACCTAGTAAGTTGAATATGAACACTGCCTACGGCGATGAATATAACGACTTGATGGTGAAGAAAACTCTTATGGACCGCTTGAGCGGACTGCTAACACGCCAGGAGCAGAAGAACGCCTATGCTTCGCAGTGCTTGCGGAACAGAATACAGGAATCGATTTTGGAGCGCTACACGGAGATCGTAGACACCGTAAAAAGGGAGGAACGTAACCGTATTCTCGCCAATCTTTCTCATAGTATCAAGAATATGCTTCGCTCGGTAATCGACCCCCTAGTCAACTTAAGAAACGAAGTACCAGAAAAAGGAGCGCTGATCGAAAATGCCATTAAGGGCGCCAATCTTATTCGAGAGATTGTCAATGCAATAAATCTGTCATTCAAGACTAGCATTGATGATCTACTCTGGGATTCTCAGAAGCCCGGGAAAGACAGCCTGTCGCTTCATGATATTGTTACCAGCAGCATAAGGTACTCCATAGGCAACATGTTCGATTTTCGTTACTTTCCCGCTTATGCAGGGAACTACTTCCCCAGAAACCTGAACAAGGTTGAGTTCCAGCGCGTAAAAGACCGGTGGGACTCGATTTCGTCAATTGCTGACATATCCATGATAACAGACTTCGTAAACGATAACATGTTTATGCTTGATATGGAGTTATCTGATGTTTCTAAGTATCGGCTTGGAAACGATAAAAGTTCAGCAATCAAACTGATGATCCTTTTTCAGGAGATAATATTCAATGCCGTCAAATACGCATCCTTCGTTGCCCGGAAGGACCGTTTAATAGATATTAGATTGATTGATCATGAGCAGAATCTATCACTTACCGTCAGCAATAGCTACCGACCAGAAGTGCAGGCTAAAACAACAGGTGTAGGTAAGCTTGTAATAGAGAATTTTGCCAAGGTCTTGGATTGTCAACCGGAGATAACAACTACGGATCAAGTTTATACCATAAGAATGGAATTCAACAACATATGGAGGAACCATGCCCAAGATCCTTTACATTGAAGATGAGCTGACCAAGAACATAGCTTCGATCAAGAAGTTCTTCAGTCCTGTAGTTTCAAAAAAGAAATTCATCGAAAAGCTGGATGAGCTTGAAAACGAAGATAGGTTGTTGCCAGAAGATATCCTGCTGGTTTGTGGCAGAAGTAGCATTTTAGACGTTTGTCATACGTTTCCCATGGCACTAGATAGAATTGTTAACAACCATGAGATATACGACTTGATTATCATCGATCGAAACCTTAGTGTTTATGAGTATTCAGATGAGATGATCGATGTTATAAACGCCCTTATGAGTGTTGGCTTGGATTATGACGACGACAGATTGCTAAGTTTTTACGAAAGGGAAGGAGACCTGCTATTGCTGGTTCTATTAAGGATCAATCCAAGATATCAAGACCGCGTGTATTACTTGACCGCTAACACAAAGGACGATCTTCGTGGCTCTGCTGACCTTCAACTACTTATGGATATAAACCAGTTCACAAAAGACCATATCATCGAAAAGGGGTCGGTTCAAGAGAATGTGATATCTGAAATCCTCGCAAATTTCAGCAGATTTCAGATACAAAACAGGTTCTCCAATCAATGTGATGCACTAAGAAATCAAAATAACGAATATGTTGTGGATCAGTTCATTGAGTCCATAAAACACTATGATACCGGAAAGTGGGAGGACTTTGCCGCCAACACAAGGAAGGTGCTCCACAATTTGCTTATTGAAATAGCCACAAAGATTAACGATCCAATGGGAGAATCGAAAGCCAAGTTCTGGGATGATTATAATAAGCTAAAAGTCAGTGACTTCCTAATAAATTCGGATTACGGACTTCCTAAATACTTCCAGAAAATTGGATATAATAAGATCATCAGGAACTTTTGCGTAGCATTGCACCATATATGTAGTGCATACGGATCACATGATGATTCTGACAACGAATTGGTCTCAGGTGATCAGAAACGATCGACTTCTGTCAAGTTATCGTCATACACAGTTAATGCGATGCTGAATATGATATGCGAAGTGATCCTTTGGTATGACAAAGCGATGGACCAGATCAGCACGAAGTAGATTTAGTTAACCCTTAGATTACGTAGGCTATATACAATAAACAAGGACTGGAGGATTCATGATGGGATGTTTTGCGGTTTTTTTCTTCTTCGGAGTCGGAGTATGGATACTCGCTGTACTGAGTGATGCTGGGGTGGATATCGGATTATTATACGTAGCTTTATTCATTGCTTTAACGTTTCTTATGAAAGTTTTTTGTAAATAACAAAACAATTTAATTAATGAATCTGATATTAATCGAGGAGGCAGAATGCGTTGGATTTTAGGTATTTTAGCGGTTATAATCATCACTGTATATATTTTGGCTAGTTCTGGCGCAGATATAAATACCATCTTAGGTCTGTTTATACTTATCTCACTTTTCATCTACATGGTCTATGCGCTCTTTGTTGGGTAGCAAGTTACGAATACATATTGAACATATAACTACCTGGCAGTAAGCGTATTACTCTCCACAGGAGCTTTGGTCAATAATGATTCAACCTAACAGGTTCACCTCCTCCTTTGCTTTGATCTACAGCAGGTCACCAGCAGATCAAGAGCAAATCAAGTCGAACGCGGTTCGAGGTGAATTGCTTTTGATTTGCTCTTGATATGCTTTTGACCAATGGGAACTGGTAAGGATCACACTAGGGGCGAAGGTAGGGCTGTGGTCGCCGAGATCGGATAAAGATCTGCCTATCAGTAGAATGGCATCTATGTAAACCATCCTCCCGCAAAGGAGGCAGAGATCTTTTTTTTAAAAAACTGCTTTTCTATGGGCGGATCTGTCCCAAAAAGGCAAATCTGTCCCCCATAGAGTAGTGAAAGGTGGAAATTGTAGAGCAGATATCTCGAACCGATCCTAGCCCAATATCAGGAAATCGCAGCCACAAGAGATCACAGCTCAGTAGGATACGGCATCGAAATGCCGCATCCCCGGCACAAGACAGCTACTGATAGATGCTCTGACCACAGCCACCTAAAGGAGAAAAAATGAAAGTCAAATTCAAGAACATGCTAAATCATTTCACCGGGAAATGTGATGGGATCATTTACTATTACCATCCTGTTTATAATCGTGTCTTGGCGCGGCGGCAACCCAGAATGCCCAAAACCGCTGCGAATGAGCGGATGGGCAGGATAGCCAAGCGACTTCGGGACTTGCAGGTCTCTGAAGGCTATCGTGATGACCTGCGCAGCTATGCTTGGGCGAGCCGGGCAGAGCATCCCGGGAGCGGACCCTTGAGCTGGGTAAATGTGCTCAATCAGCTCTTCTGGAGTCTTTCCCGGCAGATGGGAATCGATCTTGAGGAAATCAGCCGCCAGCAGATTATTGAGCAGAATCTACCCGTAAGCAGCGTCAAAGCAGCCGTCGATGCCGGCCTTTTGGAGCCGGTTCAGGGCTGGCAAAACCTTATTCGGGAGATATGAGTGGCATTCACAAGCAGAAGGTGTATCGGAAGCAGTGTACGGCAGCCCCGTGAGTCTATAACTAACTAATGCAATGACTATATCAAATGTTCTGATATACCCTTAGAAAGCGAATCATCATCATGATGCAACGATCATAAGCACTATATTCGAACAAGAGGCAAGAGATCGTGGAATTGATGGTAACGTCTGCGATGATGATAATAATATCGGCATTATGCTAACGGATCAGATAAAACTCCAGATTTGTCAGATATAATCATACTGCCCAAATCACGAATAAGGTCTTTTTCAGATCTCTCCAGCTTCATCTGAGAAAGCCTTCTAAACTGGCACTCCCATATAACCAGAACTCTCCAGCCAAGCGTGTTTAATGCAGCAATATTCCGAATATCCCTGTAGACATTTGATTCGAGCTTCTCTTTCCACCAGTCATGCCTTGTAGCAGGTATCCTGGAGTTATTGCATCCATGCAAATGCCAGAAACACCCATGCACAAAAATTGCAACTTTGTACCTTGGTAAAACGATATCTGGCTTTCCCGGCAAAGTGGCTGCGTGCAGTCTGAATCTATAGCCATGACGATGCAGTATAGATCTCACCAGCATTTCAGGCTGGGTATTCTTACCTTTTATCTTGCTCATGTTCCAGTGGCGATGCTCAGAACAAGACAGATCAATCAACGAAGAAACCCTCTTGGATTGCTTTTTTCTCGGCTTCAACCAATATCTTCGATTGCTTATCAGAAGGAATTCTTTTAGGTATTGAGCACGCAACATTGAGGATGCTTATTTCTATCGGACTAAGTATGTTATGAAGTCTGTTCCACTCTCTGAGTTTTTGCCAGTACACAGCTGTCTTTTCTACTACATAGGTTTGATCATGGATGCCGTTCTGCATGGTTTGCTTCTTGCGGGCATCATGTTCTATTTCTTTCCTTTCTTCTGGATCTATTAGTAGATGCATTACACTCTCTGAGAGTTCAATTCGCAGACATTTAACGGTTTCCCAACATTTAAGTTTCTTTGCCCATTCACTGGAGTTCGAGGTAATGCCCTCTGGAGGATCAAGGATAACTTCGTTAACCTGTTCGGCAATAACTTCCAACTGCTTTATCATTTCTTTTGGTACAGCCTGCTTTTCCCATATTGCAATGAAGTTTATTGAGTATCCTATGCTTCTTACCATGTTAGATAGTTTAGCCAGAGTGTACGTAACTATGTTTGCCTTGTAACCTTGATACCAGTAACTTCTATATACGAGTGCATCAACTTCCTTGAAAATTATAGCTTTGGCTATTGTTTGTTTGAACCAGAGTTCGTTGAATTCTTTGTTATCCTTATCCCACCTTTCCGCTATTCTCTTTACCAGACCCTTGGTGGCTGGTGTCCCGGAGAAAGCTTTCTGAGCCCCCAGACTCACTTCATGGGGTGCATCATCAAACGAGAGAACGTACTTGGCCAGATCGGTCTTTGTAAACATCTGCCTTTTGGGGTTCTGTATCAAGAACCTGCGTTTTTCGGATGATGTCATATTTGTCTGTTTATTAGCATATTGACCGCGTGCCCTCTCATAGAACCAATGTGTTTGCTCTACACTCCCCTCAACAGCTGGAGCCCACAATCTACGTGAGAACTCCTCAATTCTCCTGTGGAACTCGTGATTTGAGAAGAAGTCTGCTGCACTGACTTTATTCTGGGTGTTAGCATATTCGGATATCTTTGGCACTACATCTTCAAGTATATCGGGAGGGATAACAGATAGCTTCACTTGTACATAAACTGATGACAGGTTTGCTCTATCTTTTTTTTGAGCGTTGAAAATAGAAGCTGTTGTCTGTCCCCCATTTACGATCTGCAGATTTCTTATACTGGTTACAAGGTTATTGTCAGAGTTGGTCGTTAAAGATTCAGCAGTTGCTGTAAGACCGTTGTTGTAGGAGAAAAACATATGGGGTTCATTAACAACAGAATTACGGATACCCTTGTTAACCTTCCCTCGAAATTGAAGAAATGTACGCACATTCTGTTCAAAGAGTCTCTCTCCATACTCTTCATACAAACTGGCCAGAACTGATCCTGGCATAACAAGAATGTAAGACTGGATGCTTTCATTTCCCGTATGAGCTGGCAAGCAGGGGATACCACCTTCTTTCAGATCGGAAAAAGATATCTCTATCACATCGCGTGACTTGCCGGAGTTTTCAATCCGGAAAACTCTTCCCATATCCCATACATCATAGACTGTATGGGAACTACCTACTTGATCGTCTGGTAACTCTGCCACTCTGCCGCTCAGATTCGCATTAGACACAAGTATCAGATTGATTTTACTTATACTCCTTTGTCTGTGTTGTTCATTTATGAACCATGCCAATTGAACTACAGGGTCTGACTCTTCCAGTGCTTCCTTGAATGTGTCTTTAAGTGCTTCCTGTACAAAGCCTCTGAGCCTGCGAAACAGGTTTTTAACATCTGTGTTGGTGAGTACTTCAAGTTCCATTGAACTGCGATAGTCCGCTATAACAAGATGCAGACATGACCTCTCATCATCATAAGACCAGGCATCTACGGCTATCTTTGACCTGCCTGCAGTTGACTTATGCTCAGTGATATCATAGCCTGAGAACAGGCCTTCCTGTTCCATTAGCGTACACATGTATTCGAGGAATTCTGATCTTGTATAATTCTCTTCTGCACCCGACCGTGCAATCATATCTTGTTGAAAATCAGTGAAAAACTCTTGTTCAGTCATGGATCTTCTCCCACCAGTCAGGGTTTGATATGTACGGACGGCAAGCCTCTAATCTAATCGAATACGATATATTCTCTATCCCCGGGTTGATCTCCGATATGAGTATTCTTGGGAATCCATTTCTTATCTCATAACACACAAGATCAATCTTCCTGAACCGGGGATCATCATACTCTTCACGCGGTACATAACCTGTAAGACATAATAACTCATCAAATCTATCCTGGGTTTCCGGTGACTCGAGCTCTAATTTGACCTGGATTCTGTGAACCAGTTCGTTTAGTGAAAAGGAGGTTGAGTCATTGGTCGATGCTGTTGTTATTGTATAGACTGCCAAGTATCCTTTGAGAGCTTGAGGAGTTAATTGCTCTGCAGAGGATATCCGTATAGTAGGTTTCGATCCGCCAGTCTGACATTTTACCTCAACTGCCGAGTCATGAATCATGAAATCCTGGGGGGCTTCCTCTGGACCCTTCCAGAACGAAACGGCTTGTTGCCATCCAAAAGCATTGCTTACAGCTTCCTCTAAAAACAGAAATTCCCCGATGAGACCCTTTATCTCTTCTCCAGAAAGAAGATCTGGTCGTCTTCTCCTCAGAAATGCCTGCCATCTTGACAGTCTTCTGAGTATGATTGAGAATGGTATTACACCATCAGGCAAATCCCTTGTGGCTTTTATCAAATCCAGACATAGCGAGTAAAAAAGTTCCCAGTCAGCATTGTTGTTTAACAGCATAACAAGTCTGCATTTATGCTCATGTTTGATTACTGTCAGCATTATGCCATCCAGCTTGGGTAACTTCTTATCATCTACATTTACCTCATGCTCTATCTCGTATATAAAGAGGTATCGACCATGGGCATCTTTTCCCCAAAACATCGATAGGGGATGTGATTCTGATACCCGCAACACATTTACATCACGGTTAGGGTTTGGGATTTTTACCCAAGGATTATTCATAACTCTCCTCCTCCTCTTCACTTGTTTCAGTTTGATAGTGTTTTTTCCACCATACAGGATTGACTAGGTACTGAACCGTTATTCCAGGCTTTCTAGAACTTCCAGGATCTCCGGGAAAGCCCAGTCCAAAACAGGGAACGATGGCCTTTTCATTACCTGAAGCATCGAGTATTCTTACAATCTGGATCATGAACAAGGGAGGCAAGCCATTGGTCATCCTGTACTTTCTGTATTCTATATCAGGAACTTCTTTACGCGGATATTTCATATGAATCCTAGATAAATCATCTTTAGGGATACCCACACTTTCATCTCCCCTGGAAGCAACTCGTCTTTTTTGGAATTCGATATACTCATCATTAAAATCCGCAACAGTTCTCTCGGGTAGCATGATGTCCAGGTCTGCAAAATTGAGTTTGGTAGCTGACTTTTTATCTATTGATCTTAGAAGGACATCGCATGTATCAAAGAACATCTCTTTCATGTAATTAACCAGAGGTTTTGGATCCGATCGCATACTGAGAGGATGGTTCTGGTAATTAGTGATGGTTCTGATAATGATGTCTGATGAGACTCCCTGCCAGTAGTAACCAAGCTTCGTTTCTTCACAAGAGTATTGGTTTTTTATATACTTGACTGCATTTTCCAAGGTTGAATAGTTACATCTGATAACGTTTTCTCTGGCGTCTATAACACTTGTTTCAGCAAGCCTGCCAGCCAAAGAAATCTTTACCGGTACAGATTTACCTGTTCTCATCTTGTTTCTCGCAGTAACTATTAAGGAATCTGGGTGTGTCCTGACTTTTAGGCCAAACTCCATAGGATTCATATCCATCTGAGACATTTCCTTGATCTCATTGCGAAGTTCTTCAGTGGATTCAGCGATATATGAGTACCAGGAGAAGGCTTTTTCTTTCAAGAAAACACGGCAAAGATCCTGATAATTGTCACGGTATCCAAACCACCTGCCCATCTGCATAAGAGTATCATACATGATAGAGTTTCTAAGGAAATAACTGACTATTAGACCTTCCAGAGTCAATCCTCTGGAAAGAGCCAGACCTCCCACTACCAGGATTGTACGTCCATGAGGATAATCGGTAGCATCATAGCTTAGTACATCGCTCGAAGAGGTATTTATACTCAATACTTCAGCTGGATCAATTGACTCTTTCAATAAAGGTTGAATATCAGCCCAATCAAGGATATTTCTATAATCCTCTTCCCATGTTGCATGTAAATCACGTATCATGGTATCTTTAACAGCAATATCAACAGGAAGACTGCAGTGGTTGTTAATCGCCTGCCTTAGCTGCTTAACGTATTCCAGAACAAGACCCTTAACATACTCTTGCACCCTGACAAACCTGCTGACATTAATCATCATTGTATGATTCTGGTTCTGATGTCCTCGCAGAATTCTGATTGCCTTGGCAACAATAAAGCATCTGATCGCTTTCTTTAATGAGTTTGTAAGACAGGCAGGTTCAAAATCCTTCTTGTGTACCAAAGGCAAGATATCTTCATTATCATCAACAGATCTTACATAGTTATCAGATTCTACACTAGAGAAAACCTGTATTGGACCTATATAGTTAGTAGGTGGGTCAAGACTGAAGATGAAATCTCTGGGGAAAAGGTCTCTGTAATTCTCTCCATTGATCATTTCATCCTCTGTTTCCGGGTCAATGAAGATGTTTGCGAATGGAGTAGCTGTATAGCCCACCATTGAGCTTTTATGAAATATTGATAAGAGATTTCTAATTGCCTTGTTGATCGCAGTTGGATCTTTATCATCTTTATTTGTGTTTATGGAAGCATGATCTGCTTCGTCATCAATCATGAGCATTGGATACTTCTGTAGCTGGTATCCGTTATTGGCAACCAGCCAGTCATATAGTTCTGTCAAAGAAGACTTGTTCTTTTTTACAACAAATACTATTGCCTCATTTAATGAACCAAGCTGTAAGGCAATCTGTTGAGCTGTGTCTTTATTAAAATCCTGTTTACTGTTGGTAAAGCAGACTGGATGTTTTTTTTCATCACAATACACAGACGATCCAACATATACTCGCTTAACCGTACACCAGCCTAAATAATCATTATCAAGGCGTCGTTGAGTTTGATTTCTTAGAGAGTTCAGCATCCCTGCCAGAACAATAATGACTTTATACCCTGCATCTGTCGCTTTACATATCAAACCAGTGTAGTTTGCAGTCTTCCCCGATTGAACATCACCAACAACAAGGCCTTTTCTCGCCCATGATCCCTCTTTCAAGGGGTTTTCCATATGATCGAGGATATCATCTGTGATAGAATCCAGGGCGTTCACCACATGATTTGAGAAGCCTCTCTTAAAGAGCAGATATTTTTTGTACCGCTCCCAATAGTACCAGGTGATGTCACCCTGTCTGTCTTTAAGCCAGGGAAGATTTTTCTTGTTCTCAAACCAGGAACCAAGACCCATTCGGTGTACAAATTGTGTTTGAGTTCTTTTAATCTCTGCCCGAATATCATCTTCTGTCAGTGTATATTTCTTAGTCAGCCTCAAGGTAACAGCTATAGAGTTAACAATTCCTACAAGTTCCTTTTCATCTGGCAAATCCAAGCCTTCAAGTGCAGAACAAACCTGTTCATGCAATTTATCAACCGCATTAATCATGGTAAACCTCACAGATAACTTCATCGATGTTTATTTTATCTATAGCAGGAATCTCGATTCTCTGAAGTCTTTCAACTACTACATCCTTTTCCACTCCGCATTGTTGAAAACTGATAATCAGTTCACGACACAAATCACGAACGATTCCAGTGTCCACATCTTTACAGATTTCAACTTCTTCGCTCGCAACATCAGTGTAGTAAACATCATAAGGGAAGCTGCTTGTAACTATATCCAGGCAAGATATCAAGCGTGTTTTATCGTTTTCATCCAATCTATCAAGTACATCTTTCACCATAGGGTGGTCGTAATTGATGGAATAACGCACTTTACCCTCAATAAGATCACGATTCCATAATGCTACAATACCTCTTGATGCCAGCCTTGCAGCTCTTTTCTGGAACACTCTCTTCCCTCTTCCGGATATCTTGTTGATGATTTTCTTTAGCTGTTTTCTTACAACCTCAGGTGGGGATACTTGAGACTTGTTGATATTTATGTTCCATAGATGATCAAGGCAGTTGGGAATGTCAATTCTAACACGTATCAGTTTATTCAATTCTTCCTTTTTTATTAGCTTGAACCAGGTGGCTTTCATTATCAACCGCTTATTCCTGTAAACGTAGAATCCCTGATTTTGTAGATACCCTTCATCGCCTGAATACAAGTCATAATCTTGCTGGCTTACGTGACTTCTATGTGGCAGGATGTATGGTTGGATTTGAATTTCCCCGCCTTCCACATTAATGATTTCCAGTGGTAATTCCTGCCTTGCTGGTATCGAAGGTCCAAATGGGTTGTAAGCTTTCAAACCAGTGCGGTTTAAGTCAATCTTTAGAGCTTGTCCGACATAATCAGGATTCAAGAACCTATGAAATATTGTCTCAAGATGCTTTCGTGCATTGTCCATAATGTCATTGAATTTTGTTTCACTACACCCACTATCAGTTCCCTTCAGGACTGAATCAAGTTTTCGCCAAAGGACAATAGTGCCAGAACTGGTATTGGATAGATTTTTCTGCACAAGCCTGTCAAGTAACTCGTCACTAACTATTTCACTATCTTCTATAACCATCAGCATCCACTCGGATGACAGACTATTCTCAAACAAGTCCAGATCCCACTCACAACAATAAATACCACTATCATGTTTTGTGCAGACAGTGACTCTCCTGCATTGTGAAATTGAAGCGGTTTTCATTCCCAGGCCAAAGCGTCCTAAATCATTTAGATCTCTTTCCCGGACAGGTGAATTACTGCCGAAACGCATTGCTTGTAAAAGCGTTTCATAGCTCATGCCGTAACCATCGTCAATTGTCGCAATCCACGGATCTCCATTACACCACTCGAACTGCACTGAAACTTTAGATGCCTGGGCAGTAATGCTATTGTCAATAATATCTGCCAGGGCTGTTTCCATTGTGTAGCCGATGTTTCTCAAAGACTCTATCAGTACTGAAGGCAAAGGTGGAAGAGAGACTAGATTTCTATCAGAATTTTTAAAACCATCTACATCAGGCATGAACCCTCCGGGACTCTTTTAGAAGTGTAGTAACAATTTTGGCTATCTTTGACGCAAGTAATGGAGGTACAGCATTCCCGACCTGTGTATATTGGGCTGTTCTGCTCCCACAGAAAAAATAGTTGTCTGGAAATGTTTGCAACCTGGCCGCCTCTCTTACAGACAAACATCTGCATTGAACTGGATCGGGATGAATGTAATAATGGCCGTCTTTTGATATATGAGAAGTTATCGTTGTTGACGGCTTATCGGGAAGCTGAACCCTGAATCTGTCATTGAACAGGTTTTTTGACTCCAGTGCTTTATTAACGTTTTTGTGAGATGGCAACAAATCAAGAGGTAAGTCATTTAATGTTGGAGACTTACTATGTATAGATGCATAAACTGCCGCATAAAAGTACCTGTGTAAATCACTGGGCATATTGCCTCTGGTTATGTGATTACATACACCTTCCAGTTTCTCGTCAACGTACCATTCTCGGAGCTTTGACAGGATACATGTTGCTGGTTTCATGTATATGGAGCCCAGCTTTGGCATGGATGATACCGTCTCGTTTAGCTTTGTGAGAGTTTCGTCTATTTTTTCCTTCTCCAACTCACTGAGGTCATGATACCATGTGGTATTTCTTACATCGCAAATCGTTTCCACCCATGCTTTGCCATTAACCTGCGATGTTAGTCCGCTTCGGATTTTTGGTAAATCGGCAATAACATCCCAGGTTGTAATATATTCGTTCTCCGGTTGAAGTGTCTTGGGTGTTAGATTTTCAAATTCTACACTGTCTCTTACACCTAGTAATATAACCCTGTGCCTAGCTTGTGGAATCCCATAAGTCTCGCTCTTGATAGTAAACACGTTGTCAACGCCTAAGATGGGATTGCTGGATTCTACCAATGAATAAATCCTGTAACGGTACCTTTCTTCAGACTCGGTCGCTTTCCCTGGATTCTGAAGATCCTCGTATATCTTATTAAAAAGTCTCTGCCCATCAATCTTGGAAGAAAGCAGTCCTTTAACATTTTCCATCACAAACACAGATGGCCAGTGTTGTGAGATTATGCGTAAGTACTCTCTATATAGGTAATGCCTTGTGTCATTGGCTGGCTCGTATCCTCTTTTACCTTTGTTTCTCGACCTCCCCGCAAGAGAGTAGGCCTGACAGGGTGGCCCTCCAATAAGTACCCATTCTTTCCTGTTTCCTTGTAATGCCTCATGAATCCATTCATCTACCTGGGTTGCATCAATACCACCTAAAGTTGCAAGCTTTGCTTCAGAACGTGCTTTTGCCGCTTGTTCAGGATAGTTATAAAACAATGCTTCCCTGGAGATTTCCTGTCTCAAGAATCTGTAGTAGTCTTCAGGCACTTTTTTTGGGGCAAATTGTCTGAAAAAGCTACGTAACTCTAAAGTTAAATGGGCATTAGGTTCCTTCTCAATAGACAAAGCTATTTTAAAGCAAGGCAAATTGCCTTCAAATAATGAAGAGAAGCCCTCTCCAAGCCCACCGGGTCCTGCAAATAGGTCAATAACTGGTACTGGATTCATCACAAAATACCTATACTTTCACTAGCCTCATCAATAATGTTGATGTGTATATCAAGCAGAAATTGGTTCACAAAACTCTCTAAGCCAACCGATGATCATATATTGGTTAAAGATCAATATATATTGAAATCCACATCAATTTCCCATACCGGATACAAGTGGATTTTCAGTCAAGGTAATTATTACTGATGTATGAAAGAGGATGGTATTTAACTTGGTTCTATACCGTCGTACTGAGGGATATTGATCCTTGCATTTACCATAACACCCTACCCTTCCCAATTACGTAGGTCTACAACATCCGAGTGCGGGGAACTCAAGAGTGGACCAGCCATCCTGATGGCTGTTTGTTATGTTCTCGCGATAAAAGTCGCTTTGTATGGGCAAGTATGGGTCTTTTCCGACGCATAATCCATATATACCTAAAGACCTTTGCATAATGCAGAGCCAAAATGTCTATCGATGGGAATGTATTCAG
>CAYSSP010000029.1:0-31120 GCA_964433815.1 uncultured Candidatus Cloacimonadota bacterium | reverse complement strand
CTCTCGGATGGACTTGTATCTGCCTTGTTCCAGGATGTCCAGAAGCTTGTGGGCATCTGCTATGCTGAATGTCCAACCCTTATAATGCTGATAACCAATCCTGGCTTGGTAGCTGTTAGCTCTGCCGTATAATTCGTGTCCTTAGTTATAGAATGTTTCGACTATAGGATTCGCAAGTGATTACCGCACATACTATCTCATTATTTGATTGACTATTCTTGAGCACTCTCCCCACTGGAACTATAGATTGTCCTTATGGATTAAGCTATGTGCAAACCATTTAGCTAACTGATATTCCAATTAGTCTTTGGGAGATTATATGAAAAGAGCGATTTGGCTCTTGGTGCTGGTGGTATGCCTGGGGATTCAAGCATGCTCAACCAGCCCTACAGCGACAGAATCAGACGGCGAAATGCCGATCCGGATGAATATCGAACCTGCCTTGAACCTGGGCTTCAACGTCAGCCTGGTAAGGGTAGCGATACAAAAAGGAAGCTATCAAGCTCAGATGGATCTGAGTATCTCCGGCAATATCGCAACGGGCACATTCCCCAATCTGGAGCCGGGAACTTATGCCATCGACGTTGCAGTCTATGAAGGAGCAAATATCATTGCTACCGGGCAGGGCACAGGGACCGTTATCCCGGATCAGACTACCATCGTGAATATTACCCTGCAGTTTGTGCCCGGCGCTTTGGATATCCACGTTACTTGGGGCTTGCCTTACGAAGATAGCCGCAGGGTATTGCTGATCGGCAATAGCTACACCTATTACAATGGCGGAGTGGATACTCATCTGGAGCAGTTGCTTACCGCCGCAGCTCCGGATTGGAACGTAGAAGTATCCTCGATTACTATGGGGGGAGCCACATTGGAAGATCATCTGCAAAATCCTTTGACCGTTTATGAGATAGAAACCGGGGATTGGGATTTGGTGATTCTTCAGGAGCAGAGCACACGTCCAATGAGCGATCCGGATCAGTTTTATGCTTCTGCTACAGCCCTGCACGATATCATTGCGCAGAGTGGAGCGCTTACGGGGCTCTACATGACTTGGGCAAGGCAAAACAATCCGGCAATGTATGCGCCGATCAGTGGAGCTTACAACTACCTCGGAGCCTGCCTGGACGACTTGGTTATTCCCGCAGGAGAAGGTTTTCACCATGCCATTAGTCTCTACCCGATGTTAAATCTGTATGATAGCGATTATAGCCACCCCTCGCTGCAGGGAACCTATCTGGTGGCTTGCATCATGATGGCAAAGATTTGGGATATCAACCCCATGGGAAACCGGTATTATCCACAGGGCTTGGACGCACTTACGGCATCATTGATACAGGAATTGGCGTGGAATACGGTGCAAAACTTCAGTGGAATCCTCGCGAAGACAGATGCTCCCATGCCAGGGGCTCAGCCTTTTGCACTTGAGGCTGTGGAAGGCGGGGCGCTGAGGGCAGTGAACAGTGAACAGTGAACAGATCTTACGGAATGCGCTTCGCGCAGTTGATAAAATGGATTCCTGCCTACACGACTCCCCAAAGCTGGTGCTTTGTCGATTCGTTCGCAGGAATGACGGAGTCTGTGGAATTGGGTGCTTGGTTCGTATAGAGCGCAGCTTATCACTAATTAACTCATTAACTCACTAACTATTAACTGCGCTATGCACGGGAGATTCCTTCCTACACGACTCCCCAAATCTGTCGCTTTGTTGATTCGTTCGCAGGAATGACGGAGATGGTCAAGCAGAGTGCAAAGCTCGAACTCTGCGCAGATCTAACTGTCTAACTACTAACTTCTACCTGTGCGAAGCACAAATAGATTCCTGCCTGCACGACTCCCCAAAGCTGGCGCTTTGTCTATTCGTTCGCAGAAATGACGGAAGGGGGCGCTGAGCGCCGTAAACAGTGATCAGTGAACAGATGTTACGGAGGGGGGGGGATTGGTAGGCAGGTACGAACATAGCGCAGCTAATCACTAATTAACTTGTTAACTCACTAACTATTAACTGCGGAGTGTGCAATGCGCTCTGCGCTTCGCACTTCTCTTTTTCCCTTTATTGGATTATACCTTTGCTTTTCTCTGCTTTCTCTGTGGTTTGAAAAAAACTTACTTTATTATCGGATCTGTCCCGAAAATACCGGATCTGTCCCCCATATAAATATAGAGGCTAATGCCTGCTGATCTTTAAAACAGAGTATAGAGTGATGACTAAGATAGAGTTGGGCTATTGGCTCGAGATTGGGCTTGACAAATAGCTGGGCTATTTGGCAAAGTGACCAAATACTAAATTAATGAGGTTACAATGCCGAATAGCAGCAGATACACATATATGGCGGGAGTGATGAAAGCGCTGGCGCATCCCACCAGGCTCTTCATCGTGGAGCAGCTCAACGAGAGTGAACGCAATGTAAGCGATCTTACCACTATGGTGGGAATTGATATTTCCACGATTTCCCGGCATCTGAGCATATTGCGCCAAGCCGGGATCATCACCGCCCGCAAGCTCAATAATCAGATGATCTACAGCTTGCTATGTCCATGTGTATTGGATATGTTCAGGTGCGTGGTGCAGATCAGGGAGAGTCAAAATGACTGAGAAATTGAAAGAATTAAAGGTCCTGGGGATAATGCTGGCGATCTTTATCGCTGCATACTTTATACCCTTTGAAAGCGCGAGATTCAAAGGCGGAGTGCTGGAAGCTTTTTATATGCTGCAGGATTACGCCCGTCTGCATGTGCTCTTGTGTTTGATCCCGGCTCTCTTTATCGCAGGTGCGGTGAGCGTATTCGTCAGCAGTGCCAGCGTAATGAAGTATCTGGGGCCTAAGGCAAAGAAAGTGATCGCTTATGGCGTGGCATCGGTATCTGGGGCGATTCTGGCAGTATGCTCCTGCACGATACTTCCTCTCTTTAGCGGAATCTATAAACGCGGAGCAGGCTTAGGGCCGGCAATTGCCTTCCTCTATTCCGGACCTGCCATCAATATACTTGCCATTGTGATGACTGCGCGTATCCTGGGCTTGCAGATCGGCATAGCCAGAGCTGTGGGAGCGGTGCTTTTCAGCGTTGTTATCGGTCTCATTATGCATCTGCTTTTCAGAAAGGAAGAAGGCGAAAGGCAGATGAAAGCCGCTGGATTTGAAGGTGGGGAGGAAGCACGCCCGATGTGGCAAACTCTGATCTACTTTGCCCTGATGATCCTGATTTTGATCTTTTTGAACTGGGCAAAGCCCAATAGCGCTACCGCAACAGGATTTGTGGTTTGGGCATATTCGTACAAGTGGTTTGTCTCTGCCCTATTGGCATTTCTGCTGGGGCTAAGCCTGAATCTGTTTTATGGTTTCAATATGCTCAAGGTGCTCGCGATCACTATTGGGACTGTTGTGATGGGCTTGCTGTTCCCGATGCAACCCCTGATTCCATTTGTGACGGTAGTAGTGCTATTGAGTGCATTTCTGAGCTTTGAGAAGGGTGAACTGAAGGAATGGTTGGGCTCGACCTGGGATTTTGCCAAGCTGATCATTCCGCTGCTCTTTTTGGGCGTGATGGTGGCCGGGGCACTCCTTGGACGTCCCGGTTTTGAGGCCTGGATGCCTTCCCGCTGGATAGAGATGGCAGTAGGCGGTAATTCTATCTGGGCAAATTTCTTTGCCTCGATCTCCGGTGCCTTTATGTACTTTGCGACCCTGACCGAGGTTCCGATCCTGCAAGGGCTCTTGGGAGCGGGTATGGGTAAGGGACCTGCCCTGGCATTGCTACTCTCCGGGCCAGCGCTCTCGCTGCCCAGTATGCTGGTGATCAATACGGTATTAGGTCTGAAGAAGACTGCTGCATTCGTGGCTTTGGTTGTAATAATGTCCACTATCACGGGCTTTATCTTCGGAGCTTTCTTCGGATGATTATTGAGCTCTTTAATAGCCTCAGTAATGCGCTCACTGCCAATCCTGCGATTGCTCTGGGTGCAGCCTTTATCTGGGGAGTGCTGAGTATTCTGCTCAGTCCCTGCCATCTTGCAAGTATTCCATTGATAATTGGCTTTCTGAATGGTCAGGGAGGTTTGACGACAGCTAAGGCATTGCGGCTATCATCTCTGTTTACCTTGGGTATCATCCTGATGATGGCCCTGATCGGTGTGGTGACAAGCATGCTGGGACGTCTGATGGGAGATATCGGAGCATGGATAGAGCCGGTGATGGGAGTGGTCTTTATTATCGTGGCTCTTTTCATCTCCGACTTGGTGAAAATGCCATGCTTTGTCTCCGGGATCAATAACCGGGGCAGGGGAGCCTGGGCTGCGCTAAGCCTGGGCTTTCTCTTGGGGATTGCCTTGGGGCCTTGCTCCTTTGCCTTTATGGCACCAATTCTGGGAATAGCCTTTGGGGCGGCAGGGACACGCTTGGTCTTTGCCCTGGCACTACTGGGAGCATACATAATCGGACATTGTTTGGTAATAATCCTGGCAGGAACCTTTGCCGGGAAAGTGCAAGTATATTTGAATTGGAGCAGTCAATCGAAGGGTACAAGGATACTCAGGTATGTTTGTGCCGTGCTTGTTTTGGCTGCCGGAGTGTATCTGATCTTTAAGTAAAGGAGAATACGATGATTATCAAGATTTTGGGCACAGGCTGCCCCAAATGCAAGAAACTGGAAGAAAATGCCCGCACGGCAGTAGCGGAGCTGGGCATTGAAGCAAGCTTTGAGAAAGTGACCGATCTGGATAAGATCATGGATTACGGAGTAATGATGACGCCCGGCCTTGTGATTGATGAGAAAGTGGTGGCGAGTGGGAAGCTGCTTACGGCAGTAGAGATCAAATCTTTTATTCAAAAAGGAGTCTGAGATGACTGAAAGCACTTGTTCATGTTCTTGTGGAACCGATTGCGGCGATCAAAGCTGCGTTTCGAATTCTTCACCTTCCAGCGTCTATGCCTGTGCGGGAGCGAGCAACGTTGGAATAATCTCGCTGGAGCTTGCCAAAGCTCTGCATAATGTGGATAAATACAAGATGGGCTGTTCGGTTTGCGTGGCAGTGGGAGATTGTGGCTGCGGTGATACTATTGATGAATCTCGTCCCAGAGATCTGCTGATCGACGGCTGTAAAGTGGGATGCCTGAAGAAGATTTTTGACAAGCTCGGTAAGACTCATTACAACCACATCATAGTGAATCAATTGGGCGTGAAGAAAGAGCCTACCTTTGATTATGCTCCTGAACTGATCAGTGAGTTGGTTGCCAAAATCAGCGATAAGGGATTGTAAAATGATGTACAGATTGCTGGTAATTGCGATACTGCTGGTGGGCTTGGTGGCATGTGGTGCCAGCAATGATCGACCTGGAGCTGAACAAAACGACTCCGTGGCGGATAGTTCTGAGGTCGTGCAGGATAGCCTTCAGGCAACAGGATACAAGGTTACTTTCCTGGAGCTGGGAGCGGAATCTTGCATACCCTGCAAGATGATGCAGCCTGTCTTGCGGGAGATTGCAGCGATCTATCCGGGAGTGGTGGATGTGATCTTTCACGACCTCTACAAGAATCGCAGCGTAGGTCAGCAGTATGGTGTAAGAGTAATGCCTACGCAGATCTTTTTGGATGCCCAGGGAAAGGAGTTCTATCGCCACGAAGGCTTTTTTCCTAAAGATGAGATCGTAAGTATGCTGGATGAGTACCTTGCAGGGCTGGAACGCAAATGAAGAAGATCTTGGTGCTCTGCACCGGTAATTCCTGCCGTAGTATTATGGCAGAAGCCGTGATCAATCACTATCTGGGCGATAGATACATTGCCTATTCAGCCGGAGTGGAGCCTTCTGTGCTAAATCCCTGGTCGGTGAGAGTTCTTTCAGAACTTGGTATTGATACCGGGGCATACTACTCCAAAAGTGTGACAGAATTCTTGAGCCGGGAGGATCTTGATCTGGTGATTACGGTCTGCGATCATGCCAGGGAAAGCTGCCCGGTATTCCTAAAGCCAGTACAGCAGGTGCATCTGGGGATAGAAGATCCTGCGCCTTACAGTGGCTTGCCTGAGGAAGAGGCTTTGCCCTACTTTAGAAAAGCTATAGAGGATGTGATCGACAAGGTCTTGGGCTATCTAAAGACTTTGGATTAGAAAAAAACCCCGGTATGAAGCCCGGGGTTTTACTATGTAGTAGATTATTATAAGTTGTCCAGGGGGAAATTGAGCTCTTCGGTGCCGGGGACTACGAAGCGCCCATCCCGGATGATATCGGTCTTGGTGCCATCCTTGGCTATTGCCGTAATCGAAGCGAGCATCTCATAAGGCAGGGTGATATCCATATGCTTTTGGGTATAGGCTCCCAGGGGATCGTCCTTGCGTTTGGCAGAATGCTCATTTTCCACAGCGATCATCTCCTTGCCATTCATAAAGCTGGGGTGTGGAGCATCCTCTTCATGGCTGAAGCAGGTATCGCCAATGGCGAAGTGGGGTCCCATCTTTTCTATGATCAGGATGGGCAGGAGTGATAGGATATCGTGCTTTTTGGCAATCTGATAGGCAGTGGTATTTGTCCCTATGGCAAATTCACCTATGGGCAAGCTTGTATGGGGCAAAAGCAGGTTTTCGTGGATATAAGCCTTGCCTTGCTCGCTATCAGAGAAGTTTGTGCAGGAATAGTCTTTTACCCAGCCATCTTCAAAGTGTAGCTTGATATTGTAGTAACGCAGGCTGCCCAGGTAGATATCCTCTACGTGCAGCGTGCCGGTCGTGCCGGTTAGAAGCGGAGATGTAAAGACTTCGCCTACGGGGATATTAACATCGGCTACGCAGTTCTCAAAATTGGTCTGATGCTCGGGATCAGTAATGGGATGCATCTTGACCATTATATCCGTGTCGTTGCCGGGCTTGCCTTTTACGTGGACAAACTCTGCAGTATCCAGCACGTCGATAATCTTCTGCTGAATCCGGGCATAGTGGTTGCTATCCAAGAGGTTGATCTTGAGGGTGTCCGCAAAGATCTCCGGGAACTTGGGGCCGATTTCAGGAGAAGGGAAGGCGATGATCGTGAAGCTGGCTTCATCTCGCTTGTAATATTTGTAATAGAGCTGGGCATTGCGTCCTGTGAATTCACGGTAAAGCTGCTGCTGATCGGGACTAAGCTGGATAGCGCTGGCTTTGGAGATGGGGGAGAAGGGAGTCTCGCCAAAGAGCTCCACATAGACCGGGCCTGCCTGGAGCCGGATAGTCTCTTTGAGCTCTTCAAGGATGGTCTCCGCGATGGCAAGGCTCTGATCCACAAAGTCACGATCCATTACCAGAGCGCTGTTGAAGCGGTGGTCGTAGCTATACTGCTTGTTCAAGCCACGGTTGTGGGGAGCAGGCACCAGGGCTTGCATTCCGATCTTTTCCAGCTCGGTAATAATGAGACGTCCCAAGCGTTCCATACCACAGGGGATGATCAGATTGGCATAGTTCTTGATGCGATAGTCTTTCTTTGCCCTTACGAAGCCATCCACCCAACTCTGCACGATGAAAGCAGCCAGAGCTTCGAGATCTTTGGCAGGATATTGATTTACGTATTCTGCCATTGCGATGTCGTGCTCATTGACAGAGCTGCCATATAGATAGAGGTAGCGGGGATCGGAAAGATCGGCAGTCTGCACGATATTGCGGTAATAGGAAAATTCCGGGCACAAGCGCAGAGCATTCTGGATCATTGATTTGAGCTTGATATCTGCCATAGTCATCTTGCGATACTCATTCTTCCAGGTCTCGAAATCAGTATTGCCGGAGCTTGCCAGATCGTAGAGCTTGAAATAGAGATCGAGGATTTGTTCCAGTTGGAAGTAGTTTCCGGTGATATGATGTTGTCTTACCTGGCGATATTGCACGCAAAGGGCTGTAATCAGCTGTCCCATCGGGATGCCGTAAAGCTTCACGGCATAATCGGGATTTTCCAGACTGCTTTGGTAGCCTGTGTCGGGCTCCAGACTGGCGAAATAGCGCTGATTCATCTCTTGCAGAGAGGCAAGCGGGCTCTTCCTAAAGCCTGGATCAGAGGAGAGTAGATTGGCAAATTCCTCGCCCATCAGCATCAAGCGCTGGGTCTGGACAAAAAAGTCCCGTATTGGGAGTTCAACAGGTATCACAAGCTTGCCAAGGGTATCGATTGATATTTCGTAAGCAGATTTGTAGGATAGCATCTGCTCCTGGACTTGGGTATAAATGCTTTTCATCTTCGTTCCTTTCTTTGCAGCTTCGGGCTTTCGCCCGATTTGCTCAGGCTCCTATAGCACAGCCCTATATGTCAAGCACAATTTCAAAAGATACTAAGGCTTGACACTCAATGCCCACAAATTAGTCTGACCCACTATGAAAAGAGATCACGAATACTGGATGCGTATTGCGCTGCAAGAGGCGGAACAGGCTTTGCTCGAGGATGAGATCCCGGTCGGAGCCGTGCTTGTGAAAGACAATGAACTGGTCTTTGCAGAACACAATCGCACTCGTCAGCTACAGGACCCTCTGGCACACGCGGAGAAATTGATCATTGACAAAATCCTTACCTCAAAAATCAAGTACCTCTACGATTATAGCTTATACGTTACTCTCGAACCCTGCACAATGTGTGCCGGAATGATGATCTGGAGCCGCATTGGGACTGTTGTCTATGGAGCCAAAGACCCCAAGGGCGGTGCAGCCGGATCGATCTACAACGTCTTGAGGGATAAGAGCTTTAATCACCAACCCATTTTACTTCGTGGTCTCCTGGAAGAACAATGCGCATTACTTTTGCAAAGCTTCTTCCGGGAAAAGAGAAAGAGATAGTGTGGAGAGTTGCCAGAGTGGTTGATCGGGACGGTCTCGAAAACCGTTGTATCTTTACGGGTACCCAGGGTTCGAATCCCTGACTCTCCGCCACTAAAATAGATATTATGCTTGATCTGATTTCCAAGTACCCCGACCGCTTGATCTGTGACGCAAGCTGTCCACTGATCACTAACAAGCTCCTCGAAGACGAGCTCCTGCTCTACAATCTCAACAATTCTGCACGTGAACTGCTTTTTTCCCATTTCAAATCAATGTGCACGCATCAGTTGCATCCTGAGTTTTGCCCGGAAGAGCTTTCCGGAGGGCAAAAGGTAATCCTGATGGTACTATTGGCATTGTTATCACCCGCCGAGAGAATCGTCTTTTTCCACCTCTATGACAGCCTTGATGCCGTCAGGATAAAAGAGATAGATCTGCTCATAGTAAAGTTCGGCGAGCACAAGGACATTCTGGTAGTGTAAAAGATGAAGATCAGCAGCGGAAGCTACCGGGTCTGGGACGGTTTTAGCCTGTCAATGGACAAAGATTTGGATCTGACAAGAGGCAATTCCTATATGCTGCGCGGCGAGAATGGATCCGGCAAGAGCTCCTTCCTAAAGCAGATCCTGATCCCGGCACTAGTTCTGCAAGCCAGCTCACAATACCTGCTCTATTTTGAACAGCAGATGATGCGCCAACTCTATGCCATCCGTGCAGATGCCGCTCTGAAAAAATATCCCAAGCCTCTCAAAACCGAAGAGGATTGCGTGCGCTACCTGCTGGAAGATCTTGCCAAAGCTTTGGCAATCCAGGCACGGCCGGTGTATGCTCTCATCGACGAATCTGCACACCTCGAATATATCTGCAGGAAACTGCAAGGGCTCAGCAGTGATTTGATCCTGATCTTCGCAGATCATCACCATCAGCCCTCCACGGGAGTCACCGAGCATATTGACTTTATTCCACAATCACCATATTTATCAAGCATTTATGAAAGCTCTGTTTAAACTCTGCATCCTCACTATTGCCTTCCTGATCTTCTTTGTGATGACAGGAATAATCTGGCTACAGAAGCTGGACATCCAGCTAATCATCTTTGCAATTGCCAGCCTTTTCCTAATCCTTCGCAGAGGGGCAAGAGCTTACCTCAAAGAGCTTTACCTATTACTCCCCTTTATCCTGAGCCTGGCTGCGGTATATTTGATATTTGCCTTGCTAGGCTTCAAACCTGCAAATGCCCCGGGTACTGCCCTCGCATACTGGGTCAGTTATGGAGGTGTACGCGTATTAGTCCTGATGAGCGTGATCTTTGCAATCCAATTACTCAGCAGCCTGATCTCCTGGCAGGATATCCTCCGGCTGCCCTTATCCATCTCCAAGCTCAAGTATCTGATCTTGGGCAAGTCTCTATACGAGATGGCTTTCTCCTCCTTTGCCGGCATTACACGCCACCTCTCCCTGATCCCGGGTAACCAGATCCGCCCGAAATCTCTCAAATCCAAGTTTCAACTCAGTCTTGCCTACCTTTTGGCGCTGCTTTACATAGTATTAAGCGAATCCGAGCGCAAAGGCGAGCTGATCGATAATCGTATCAAACACTGTCACAGGAGACACAATGAAATGGTATAATCTGGTCGGTTTCACCGTCGTGGTGATGCTTTCCACTTACTTGATCCGCATCCCTCTTCCGGGAGGCGGTTACTTCAATTTCGGTGATGTAGCCGTAATCTTCGCAGCCCTTTACTCCGGTCCCAAAGCCGGTATTATCGCAGGAGGCATCGGCTCTGCCCTGGCGGATTTGATCGGTTTCCCCATATTTGCTCCGATCACCCTGGTTGCCAAAGGTCTGGAGGGATTGATCGCCGGCTTTGGCAAGGGTCAAAAAGCATTTCTGAACTACCTTTTCCCGATTTTGGGTGGCTTGATGATGGTAGTCGTCTATTTCTTTGGCACCTGGCTGTTGCCTGCTTTTGGGATAGGAGCCGCAGTGGCGGAGATTCCCGCCAATCTGGTGCAAGCACTCCTGGCAAATATCGGGGCAAGGCTCTTGATTATCGCAACAAAGAGATTCGGTATCGGAGCCTGATCGCAAATACAATCACATTTGTTAGTTAAGCGTTTCTTCGGAGACGCTTTCTTTATGCCTCCCCTTTGATAGGATGCATGCTGCCTGCATGTAGCCTGCTTGAATCCTGCATGAACATCCATCAAACAACTGAATTACAAGTGTTTAGCAGATATCAATTGAAAGGGCGGGGCTAAGGGATTGACTCTTATACAGATAAAAAAAGAACCGCTCGATTGAGCGGCTCTTTCTAAAGACGATCCTCTTGGGATCAGAGAATTTCAATAATCACATATTTGTGACGGCGGAACTGCTGAGGATTGGTAATCGTCAGGACATAGTTCTCACCGACTTTTGCCACCGTATAAGAATCAGCGCTTTGGTCTGAAAGGATGGCATAGCCCTTGCGGGTGGCGGGGAAGGTAATGGTCTGAGTTTCGAGGAGGTTAAAGGGTGTGAAGATTGCGGTGTCGTAATCACTGGAGACGGTGGAGACGCGGCCGATGCCGAGGATGCCGCCACGACGGTCGATGACGCCTTTCTCGATCAACTGAGCACGGCTTGCTGCAACATAAAACATCGAATTGGCTGCGACATTCTGCTCTTCGAGGGCAGCCTGACGTTCGGCAATCGTACGCTCGCGGTTTTGGATTTCCTGAGAGGAATTGCGGCGTTCGGTCTCGATGGTCTCGTTGGCGATATTGAGCCTGGATTGCAGTTCGTTGAGAATGGTCTCTTTGTCTGCGACAGAATTACGAAGCTGGGTGATCAGGCTTTGCAGATTGCGAAGCTGTCCGCCTGAGGAAGCGACCTGGCGTTCCAGCTCGGCAATGCGGGCTTTATCGGCTTCGATCTGTGATCTCATATTGGCGATATTGCTGATCAGGCGTGCACGCCTATCTTCAGGAGTAGTACCGGGTACCTCGCTGGTGGGTGAAATTTGCCCTAGCAAATCCCGATCCAGAGCATCCAGGCTGGATTGAATCTCCGAAATAGTCTCTGTGGCGGTATTATATTCAGCGGTAAGCTGGGCATTCTTTTCTTCAAGGGCTTTGGCTTTGTTCGCTGAACTGGCTGACATAATTCCGAAGACGACTGCCAGGATGGCGAGAGCTGCGGCTATTATTATCCATGTCGTAGCTTTCATACTTGACTCCTTTTTGCGTTTTTGATATGTGTCCCAAATAAAATAGCAAGCTTGGCTGTCAAGGCAAAAAGAAATAGAGACTTATGGAATATAGCATCTTAAAAGCATGGGTGGAGGAGAATCCAAAGCCCAAAAAAGCACTCGAACAGATTGAACTGAGAGCATCGAGCATCCGGCTCAGGATCAAGGCTTCTGCCGATTTGGTGGTGGTAAACCTTGGTGGAGAGTCGTTTGCGTATTGGACGGATGATTCGCCAAGTGAACCTGAAACCGGGCAGCTCTGGCCTTTTATGATGCACTCAAAGCTCACCGGGATCAGGATTGCCGAGGCAGACCGGATTATCTGTATTGACTGGGAAAATGATGATATTTATGGACAAATCACCAGATATACGATGATCCTGGAACTGGCGGGCGGTCACTTTAATCTGATCCTCTGCGAGGATCGGGATGGAGACTTGATCATCCGGGATGCTTTGAACAAGTATAGCTATGCCGATAATCCACAAAGGCAGGTCTTGCCGAATCTGCCGTATCAGGCTCCTGAGACGGGTTTTAAGGCTCTTGCCAAAGAACTGACCTTGGTCTTGAAGCTGCCGGGAAGCGGTGAGGAAAAGCAGTGCTCCTCAGTGAACGAGTATTTGCAACTCTATCATACGGAAGTCTTGCGTTACAGGCATTTGGAAGCTGAACTAAAGCGACTCAAGGCCGTATGGGCGAAGGAAGCCGGCAAGCTAAGGAAAAAGCTGGGCAAGCAGCAGGAAGATCTGCAGGAAGCGGAGCAAGCGCAGACCTGGCTGGCTTATGCGGAAGCGATAAAATACAGCTTGGACAGGATTAAGCATGGGGATTCAGCGCTGAAGGCTGTAAATTACCACGATCCTGCTCTGGTTGAGATAGATGTGCCGCTTTTGCCGGATAAGAGTCCGTTGCAGAATATGGAGCGTTATCTCAAGAAGTATCATAAGGCTAAGAAAGGCAAGCAGATCATCGAAGAGAATATCAGTAAAACCAAGGCTGAACTGGCTTTGATCGAGGACGTTTTGGCGAGGCTTGGCAAGGGTGAACTGATCTACCCGCCCGGGGCAGGAAAGTCCAGGGATATCGGGCAAAATCTATCACAAGCGCAGAAACTCCTGAGTCTCAGGATCAATAGCGATTACGAGATTGTGATCGGCAGAAAGGCGCGGGAGAATGATTTTATCACGACACAGCTTGCCAGACCGACGGATTGGTGGTTTCATACCCGGATCTATCATGGCTCTCATATCCTCTTGCGTTGCCTTACGAAGAAGGATCCATCGCCTGATCTGATCAGCCTTTGCGCTTCGTTGGCGGCTTGGTATAGCAAAGCGAAGTTCTCTTCCAATGTCCCTGTGGATTATACCCAGATCCGCTTTGTGAGAAAGCCGCGCAAGAGTGCGCCGGGCTTTGTGACATATACCAATCATCATACTTTGTACTCCGAGCCGATGGATTTGAGAGCAGCGAGGGAGAAGCTGGGCTTGTGAAGAAGAAAGTGCAGGACAAAGGTATCGTCCTCAAGCTAAGTCCATACAGCGAGAGCAGCCAGATTGTAAAGGTCTATTGCTCCAGGTTGGGCTTGATCTCAATCCTGGCAAAGGGGCTCAGGAAGTCCGGTGCAGCCTCGCCGCTGGTTCCGCTCTTTGAGTATGAGTTCAATCTGTATGCGCCCTTGGAGCATGGGCTGTATCTTTATGCGGATAGCAGCCTGATCAAGGAGACTGTGCTCTTTGACAAGCCGGATTGCTGGGCTGCAGCAGAGGCCGGTATCGAAGTAATGAGCCAGATTTTAATCCCTGATGAGGAAGCTGAATTGTATTATGAGTTGCTAAGGCAGTATCTGGATTATCTGGGAAAAGGCGGACTCAAAGCGATTGCTGTATGGTGGAGATTCTTTCGCAGGATACTGGCTCTGAGCGGATATGAGCTGCGGGAGCTGGGTTGTGAGCAGTGTTCGTGTGCCTCAGCAAAGATCACCGGGCTGGATCTAAAAACAGGCAATGTGTTATGCAGAGATTGTGCTTTGGAGCATCCCGGGGATGAGAGCCTGCTGTGTTTGAGTCCTCTGGGTATAGATCTCCTTGCAATGCTCCCGGAGATTGGGCTGCATCTGGATAAGATCAAGCTGGACAGACGTCTCGTTACAGAGATGGATAGCTTCTTGCTGGCGTATTTTGAGTCCAGATACCACAAAACGCTCAAGCTGAAAAGCCTGAGCGTTTTAGAACAATTTTATCCTATTTAGTCTCTAGAAAGGTTCGAAGTTATTGATCTGCCAATAGAAGGTCTCTGCTTCCTTTTGGATGGCAAGTAGATCGTCGTAGTGCTTGGTCTCCCAGTTTGCCAGGAGATCAAAGAAGGATTTGAGGGTTACGTTCTCGGCTTCACTGGCTGATTTACGGTAGTGGTCGATTGCATCTTTCTCCAGTAGCAGGGCTGTAGATATTGCTGAAAACAAGTACTGATCTTCTCCTATACGCTTTAGGAAGTTCTCGGAAATGATAGGATTAAACTCCTTCAGTGCATTGAGCTCTGTGCTCATATCGCTGGGTTGGAGGTCGTTTGAGATTTCCTGATAGTACTTTAGCAGGTAGTTGTAGTGGTTCTTCTCTTCGTTTCTACGTGATACGAAGAAGTCTTTTACGTCCTGATCAGAGCTATGATCTGCTGCGTTCTGGTATAGGGTTACGCTGTCCATCTCGCCTTGCATAGCCTTCTTTATGGTCTGAATGAGTGCTTCTTTGAGTGCCATTGTTACCTCTCGCTTGGTTATTTGTATTTCTAATGATATAATAAGTTACGTTCCGGCTTTTGGCACGTATATTTTTGGATTTGAAAACTGGAGTTGACAGAAAGTAGGCTCTCGCAGAACTTTAACCTCAAGAATAATAACTGGAGTATCAGTGAATAGAATAGATAAGAAGCTGTTTTTGGTGATAGCGATTCTGGTGATGAGTCAGCTCCTGGGAGCAGAGAGTATTGGCCATAAGACTGCTGTCTGGCTTAGTGGCTTTGGTCTCAAGCCCTGGATGGTAGTAGTGCTGATCAGTATGTTGCCGATCATTGAGCTACGTGGCGCCATCCCTATCGCAATCCTTTTCTTCCATATGAATCCTGTAGAGGCGGTAATCCTGTCTGTGATTGGCAATATGATCCCGATCCCCCTGATTCTGCTCTTTATGGATCAGTTTTTCAAGTTAATCAGCAAGGTAAAGACAGGCAAACGCTTTACAGACTGGTTATTCGCACGCACCAGGCGCAAAGGCAAATCCATTGAGAAGTACGAAGCAATCGGACTGATTGGCTTTGTCGGGATTCCTCTTCCGGGTACAGGTGGTTGGACCGGTGCATTTGCTGCGAACATCTTTGGTCTCAAGTTCTGGCGAAGTCTGCTCTGTGTCTTCCTGGGCGTCCTGATCGCAGCCGCGATAGTTACTCCGCTTACACTTCTCGGCAAGGTTGCCATAGGATAATTGATGGATAAGACTTACAAGGTATTCTGGCTGGCGGGGGAGAGCTCCGGCGATCTGCACGCTTCGCTGGTAATGCGTGAGCTGAACCGCTCTGTCCAAAACATCCGGCACATCGGCATTGGCGGCACCCTGATGCAGCGGGAGGGCTTGAAAGCTCTCTTTCCCTTTGACCGCTTTGCCATAATGGGTTTTGTGGAGGTGGTGAAACACCTGTTCTTCTTTATAGGTGTAGAGCGCACGATCAAACGGACTCTCGCCAAAGAACGTCCTGATCTTGCCATTCTGGTGGATTATCCCGGCTTGAACCTGAGGATAGCCAGAATTGCGGATGACCTTAGAGTGCCTGTATTGTACTTCATTTCCCCTCAGTTCTGGGCTTGGAAGCGCAAACGCGTTTACAAGCTCAAGGAAAACGTTCGTCATGTAGCCTGCATCCTTCCTTTTGAAAAGGAACTGCTTGATATATACAATGTTACGTCCACTTATGTCGGGCATCCGATCGCTGAAGAGATAGAGTATGAACTGGATCGGCTGAGCTTTGCCAAGTTCTTTGGGCTGGATCCTGACAAAGAGTGGATAGGCTTTATGCCGGGTAGCAGAGAGGCAGAAGTCGAGCGTCTCCTGCCCGGTTTCCTGGAGACTGCTGCCGAATTGCACCAGCAAGGCTATCAGATAATGCTTTCCAAGGCCCGCAGCATCTCGCCCCACGTTTTTTCCGATCTGGTGGATCGCTACAAGAAATGCGAGATCAAGGTCGTCGATGGTTACCGTTATGAGATGATGAAATACGCCAAGCTGCTGGTGGCTTGTTCCGGCACTGTCACTCTGGAGGCTGCCTTCATCGGCACTCCCGTCATAATCTGCTACAAAGCATCTCCCTTGTCCTATCTGATTGCCCGTCACTTTGTCAGAATCAAGCGTATCGGGCTGCCCAATATCATCCTCGAAGAAGACCTGCTCCCGGAACTGGTGCAGGATGACGTCAATTCCCGCAGGATTGTCTCTGCGGCAAGGCGTATTCTGGATGATCAAGCTTATTACACCGAACTCAGAGCCCGTCTCCTCAAGCTCCGCGGAATGCTGGAAGGCAAGCGCTGTTCTGTGGAAATGGTCAAGCTGATCCGAAGGATGCTCTCGATCGATGTCTAAGCTCCTGTTTTGGCTGGAAAGAAAGCTCGGAGCCCTCTTCCTGAGGCTGCTCAAAGCCAGTATTCGATTTGAGGTTGTTAACGAGTTTCCCGCGGGCGAACCTTGCATCTATATGATATGGCATCGCAATCTGCTGCCCATCGGCTTGCAAAGAGCGGGAGTACCGATTGCCGTATTGATCTCTTCTTCCAAAGATGGTGAGCTGATCGCCGGACCTGTCAGCGAGCTCGGCTATATCCCGGTGCGTGGATCGAGCACACGTCAAGGCACGGAAGCCACCCGAGAGCTACTCAGGATCAGCAAAACTCACCAGATTGGCATCACTCCCGATGGTCCCAAAGGCCCTCCAAAGTCCATCAGCCCTGGAGTATTGACTATTGCCTATCTCGCCAAAATCCCCATTATCCCTATACAGGCAGAGCTTTCCCGCGAGTGGGTATTCAATTCCTGGGACAAGTTTCGCGTTCCAAAGCCTTTTTGCCGCGCTTGGATTAAGTATGGCGATCCCGTCTGGATTACGACAAAGGATGGTCACGACCTTATTGCGAGCCAACTCCGCTCCACAATGGACAACATGGAGATGGAACTCAAAGCCAAGCTGAACCAGCAGAAATAAGAAAAGCCCGGGGCTTGAGCTCTCGCTTAAAACTACCCGGGCAATGCAACGAAACACGTCCCATGTGAACCGTGTTTTTGTTCCGAAACGAGCATCTTGCAGATGTCCGTTCTACAGAAGACACAGCCGAGCCCACCATCTATTTCACGAACCCTTCCGAGGGTATATCGTGTCCGAACGCCGGTATTGATAGACTTTGGATAGTCCTGTGAAACCAGCCCTGATCAAGTCTTGATGCGATTGAGGCAGCAGCAAGTATCCCGTCTGTACAGGCGTTCTGATAGAGTAGTGTCTGTTTTGCTAAAAGTGGGGGAGAGATTTATGAAAAAATCTTGGGGCTTTTGAAGAAACTTTCTATTGATGAATCATGTGCGTAAGCTTCTGCTGTATTTTAGCTTAGTCCCTCCCTTTCGATTGCGCAGTGGTAAGTCATTGTAAAACAGTTCTTTGATGGATGTTCATGCAGGATTCAAGCAGGCTACAAGCAGCCAGCATGCAGGAACTGTAGGGGAGCGCGATTAGTAGAGCCAGAGCGTGGGATAGCGGCTCAATGCTCTTCAGACCTCGGGCTTGTTGTTAGAGTCCGACCAGATGATCTTTCCGGATTCTTCAGCCCGTTTGATGATGTCCTCAATCTGGTGAAAGCTCAGCGTGCAGCGCTTGTGTACAATGTTATTTTCGATCTCGGGCAAGGGCGGCAGGATAGCCCGGAGCTGATTTTGGTAACATTTGTGTGTGATGATCCTGCCTTTGTCGCTAAAGCTGAGGGTAATCGTCACGATCACCGGATGTCCCTTACCAGGTGTGCTGACCAGGATCAAATCACTCTTTTCGCCGTTGTCGAAATAGCTCCATTCATACAAGTCTTCAAAGCCCTCAAAAGCCTCGAAAAACTTGGCGGGTTCGACTCCGAAATTGTTTTTGTTTAGTTTGGAGAAGTCTTTACTGCTCACGATCTCCAGGATTTGGGCGACGTATCGTTTGAGCGCTTTATATTGCTGATAGCTAAGAATTTTGGCGGTGGCGTCCCAGCCTTCGTGACGCATCCACGCGGCTTTGAAATTGTGTTTTAGCTCTTTGCTGGTTTGCTTTGCTTTTTCCAGGCTGATGCCCTTGGCTTGAGCGTAAGACTTGAGATCTGGGTGGGACATAATCTCGAGCAGGACCTTATAGTCATTCTTATCAAAAAGATCAGGGAATTGGGTGAGTATGCTGGGATCAAAGTCCGTGTCTATCTGAGTTGAGATCTTGCTCTCGATTTCCAGGGTATTGAGAAGGTCGTTTTGGATGTTGTTGTTGCGATAGTGCGCTATCAGGAGATTGCGGCAGACTTGGATCAGCCAGGGACGCGGCTTGTGGATTTGACGGGTTGAATTCATAAGCTGCAAGATGGCTTCCTGGGCAATGTCCTCGGAAAGCTCGGGATCCCGGGTGGTCTTGAGAAGATAGCCCATACAAAATCCTCTGAGCCCCTTGAAGCACTCTTCCACTACAAAGGGCAGCTTGTCGGATAGAAACTGCCGGTGATTATTGCCCGGCTCGCTGGTAAGCAGTAGCTTGGAGAATACGCCTTTTAACTCAGGAACAAGGTTCAGTCTGCCATAGAGCGCGTCTGTGCGGCTCTCCAGGTCGTCTATCAGCTCTTGAAACTGGCTTTCATTGATTACATTGCTATTCATAGTAGCTCTATCTCTCCTATCTTGTCTTTTGCAATCAGTTTTCTACGCTCGATATCTGTCAAATCCTATCTTTAGATGAGATTGAGCTCTCTGATGCATAAAGTGGACAAAAAGAAATCCTTGACGCCTAAGCCTTTGTAAAAATATGGATTGCGAACTATGCCTGTCTGGCAGATGAAAGCCATCAAATGGGGTATCCCCCGGTATGGTTCAAACAAAAAAAATAATCAGAGAGATAGATGAATAGAGATTTTATACGGCCATTGATCCTGGTTGTAAGCACAATAGTCCTGCTGGGGGTGCTTGCCGCCCTCATACCCGGTTGCGAAGGTAAACTGATCAAGATCAAGCCTTTCAAGTGGTTTGGTCACTTGATAAATCCAGGTGGTGTCGATAGCGAGACTGCCGTGGCAGATACGGTCTTGCCGGATAGCCGCCTCAGTGAGCTGGCATCATTCACCCAGAAGCTGGAGAATGCCGGTCCCGGCGGTAATCACAGTATCAGGATTGCCTATTTTGGTGATTCAATCATCGAGGGCGATCTGATCACGGCGCGCCTCAGGTATGATCTGCAGCAGGCTTATGGTGGCACAGGAGTCGGCTGGATGCCGATCACCAGTATCGTGGCTGGGTTCAGGCAAACCATCCGTCATAGCTTTGCCAAAAACTGGGAAGCTGTATCGTTTATGAGCCAGGGACGAAACAACATCCCTCTGGGTTTTGGAGGCTTTACCTTTATTCCCAGGAACTACTATACGATAGAGCGTCCGGTGGAAACCCGGGTCGATAGCCTTGCAGTAGTCGATAGTCTGGGCGTTCCTGTTCAGCCTGCACCGGCAGAGCCTCAGCCCCGGGTGCAGCGTGTCTATGTCGATACAGAGCCCTGGGTGGAGTATTCGGGAGCCAGTATCCAGGGTGGCTCCAGCCAGTTCAATCGCATCAGGTTGTTCTATTCCAATGCCTCAGTTGGTTCAATTGTAAAAGTCTCTTATGACGGACAAGCGTCTCAGATCAGATCTCTGGAGCCCGGTGCAGGACTCAAGATGCTGGATCTCAGCCCTGCAAGCCCCATCACTAAGATCAGGCTAAGCTTTAGTGCTCTCGATCCAATCCACGTGTATGGCGTATCCTTGGACAAAGCTACAGGACTTTATGTGGATAATATCTCGATCCGTGGCTTCTCTGGGATGTACTTTGAACGTATCCCGTCGGATCTGATGAGAGCTTTCCAGCGCTATCTGGATTATGATCTGGTGATCCTGCAGTATGGCGAGAACGTCTCAAATCCAAACACTACCGATTACAGCTTTTACTACAAAGGAATGATGAAGACGCTTGCCCATATCAAGCAGAACCTGCCAGGCGTACCGATTCTGATGGTAAGTGCGCATGATCGCAGTATCAAACGGAATGGTCAGTATCAGACTTCGCCGGATATACCACACTTGGTAAATACCCAATCCCGCATTGCAGAGGACAGTGGAGCAGGCTTTTGGAATCTGCTGGATGCCATGGGCGGGCTCAATTCAATGAGCACCTGGGTTCACAACAATCCTCCTCTGGCATCCAAAGATTTTACTCACTTCAACCGTGCGGGTGCCAACAAGATCGCTGATATGCTTTTTAAGCTGCTGGTCGAGGGAGAATAGACATTGCAGCTTCGTAAACAAGGACTGATCCTCTTGATGGTGCTGCTATTCAGCTTTGCTATCGCAGGGGATTCCATAGATGAATCTGACATCGACCAGAGGATGCTGGACGAGGAATATCCTCAAGATCTCGATACCCTGGAGGAATTCATCCAATCCTACTACCTGCTGCTGGATAGCGACCAGGAACTCAGCAAGTACAGCTTTATAAACTCGCAAAACAACCGTATCGAAAACGATTCGCTGGCGATGCAATCCTTTTACAACAAGCTTGTGGAGCTTAGATCCGGGCTTAGAGACCGGGTCTCGATCTTCCAGTTTGGTGATTCCCACATTCAATCAGGCTACTTTGCCGGGACAGCCCGCAGCGCTTTGCAGGAGTACTTTGGCAATGCAGGCAGAGGACTCACCTTCCCGCTGCGTCTGGCAGGGACCAATCAACCGGATGACTACCGTGTAAGCTCCTCCGCATCCTGGAGCCGCGCAAGTGCCTTTGGTCTGGCTGGTTACACGGTGAGAACCTCTTCAGGCGGAAGCTTTAGCCTCAGGACAAATGAGTTCTTTGGTATAGAGAACAGCTTCGATCGCATTGGGATATTGACCAATTCTGTGGATTATAGCTGGTCTGCCGGAGATCATTATGCCCGCACTCAGACTATTGCCGGTTGCGAGAACCTGATGCGTCACGATCTGGAGCTCAGCAGGCTGCACAGCCAAGTCGAACTAAGCCTTCATAAGGGCCAGGCGACCGATGCTCTGGAGCTTTATGGCTTGATGTTGGAGCGTAGTGAGCCCGGCTTGTTGTACAACTCCACCGGCATCAACGGTGCAAGTTTCCGCTCCTATGCAGCCAATCCCCAGTTCTTTCGCCAGCTTAGCGCCACTCAACCGGATTTGATCCTGATCTCGCTCGGTACAAATGATGCCCAGGGCAACTACAGGGCAGAGAACTTCCGCCGGGAGCTGCGCTCCATGCTTACTATCCTGAGAGCGGAGTTGCCGGATACTCCCATCCTCTTTAGTCTGGCACCGGATTCCAACAAACGCCGTCGCACCAATCAGGACATCAGCAAGGTCAATCAGGAGATCATCGACTGGGCACGCCAAAACAACGCTGCTTGGTGGAACCTTCAGGAGGTAATGGGTGGTGTCGGCTCGATCCGCCAGTGGAAGAGCAATGCCCTCGCTGCCAACGATCTGCTTCACTTCGCTCCCAAAGGCTATATGCTGCAGGGATATCTCTTTTATCAAGCTCTCTTAAAGGGCTATCAATCTCACACCCAAAGTCCACGATAAGGCCACCCAATGGAACTACTGAACCGCATCCTGAGCTTCCTGCCCTACAATCCTCAGCAGCCTCTGCTCTTTACCAGCAGCTTCTTCCTCTTCTTCTTCCTCGCCATCGTATTGGTCTATCCCTTTATCGTAAACCGCATCAAGATCCGCACCTGGTATCTGCTGCTTTTTTCCCTCTATTTCTATTACAAAACCAGCGGTATTTTTGTCTTACTACTTCTGATTACTTCAGCGGTAAACTTTTACCTGGGAGCATTGATCTTCAGTCGGCAAGAGAAAAGCTCCAAGCGCTGGCTGATGATCCTCAGCGTAATCTGGAATCTGGGTTCCCTGGGATATTACAAATATACTAATTTCCTGATAGATACGATCAACGGTCTGTTTGGCGGACAAATACCGATGATGGACATTTTCCTACCGGTGGGAATCTCTTTCTTTACCTTCCAGACGATGAGCTACACGATGGATATCTACTTCGGCAAGCTGGAGCCTATCCGTAGCTTCAAGGATTTCGTCTTCTTCGTGAGCTTCTTCCCGCAATTGGTGGCAGGACCGATCGTGCGAGCCAGTTGGTTTATCCCTCAGATCAACAAACACTTGCATCTGGACAAGGAAACGATGGCCAAGGCTCTGGTGCTGATCTTTGCAGGCTTGATCAAGAAAGGCGTAATAGCTGATTATATCAGCATCAACTTCGTCGATCGGGTATTTGAGAGCCCCGCTCTCTTTTCGGGAGTGGAAAACCTGCTGGGAGTCTATGCTTACGGACTCCAAATCTATTGCGATTTCAGCGGTTACTCCGACATAGCGATTGGTTTGGCTTATCTGCTGGGCTTTGAGCTCGCGCCAAACTTCAACGTGCCTTACACTGCCGCCAGCATAACGGAATTCTGGCACAGATGGCATATCTCGCTCTCCACCTGGCTCAAAGATTACCTCTATATCCCGCTGGGCGGCAATCGCAAGGGGAAGCTGCGTCAATACATAAATCTCTTTATTACAATGCTTTTGGGCGGACTATGGCATGGTGCATCCTGGAACTTTGTGTTTTGGGGAGCCCTGCACGGGATCGGACTGGCATTCGATAAACTCTGGCTTGGCTTGAAATTCTCTCAGACCAAGCTAATGCGCTTTCTGTGTGTGATCGTGACTTTCAATTTCGTCAGCTTTGCCTGGATCTTCTTCCGAGCCCGCAGTTTCGCGGATGCCTGGCTGGTTCTGAAGCGTATTTTTACGGAGTTCAAAGCCCCGATCTTCTGGCAATGGATTGTTGAATACAGGCTAGTGGCAATCCTGATCGCCTTCGGCTACCTGATCCATTGGATTCCCCAGCGCGTGGACAAAGGATTTGAGCGGGTTTTGGTAAGGATACCCGTCGTGGCTCAGGCGATGATTCTTACCGGTTTGATTTGGGTCTTGTTCCAAGCTCGCAGCGCGGATATCCAGCCCTTTATCTATTTCCAATTCTAGGTAGTTACCCAATTATCACTTTCGTCCGGGCATCAGCCATGCCCGGACTTTTTTTATCATAGCCTGTTGAGCTCTCTTTGAAATCCCTGATGATGAGGAGCTGTTATGCTGGCAATTCCCGGGCTGTCACCCAAGGATCACCCGGGCATCACCCGGGGATCACCTGAGCATTCAAGCAGGAAGCAAGGGGCAAAAACAGAGGAAAATATCCCCATCAGCGGCCTGATCAGCTTAGAAACAGAGGCTTCAGAGGAGAGGCGTTAATGTAGTTTATCACCCTCCAATCCGGAATTTCCTGCATAACAGAAGATTAGGATAATTGATATAAAAATCAACAAAATAGCCTTCAGGCTCATAAGCATTATCAGGACTGTCAGTTCGCATTGCTTTGGGTCAAAAAACGCCGGATTTTCAGTTTTTAATGTCTTGACAGATTCACAAGTTCTGTCAGAATTAAACTTATGTATGTCTCGCTTAATTCTGGGAATCCGTCTTGAGTGAGCTAACATTATATATTAAAATAAATTATGGATTTGATAGAAGGAGGATCGGATGTTTTCGAAGATCCGGAAACGCAACGGTCATATTGTGTCTTTTGACAAAGAGAAGATTGCTGTGGCAATCAACAAGGCAGGCAAGGCTACGGGTGAGTTTGGCAGGGACGTTGCAGACGTCCTGACCATGCGGGTATTGAATCTGATTATTCAGCTCATAGATGATGAAATTCCGGAGGTTGAGAAGATCCAGGATATCGTCGAAGAGGTTTTGCTTGCATCTCCTTACAAGAAAACAGCCAAGGCTTACATTATATATAGAGATCAACACAACCGCCTCAGAGAATTGGCCTCCAAAGCAGGCGTGCAGTTGATCGATCAGTATCTCGAGAAGCTGGATTGGCAGGTCAACGAAAACTCCAATATGGCATATTCGCTGCAGGGATTGAACAATTATATAGCAGCAGAAGTAAGCAAAACCTATTGGCTCAACAAGATATATCCTCCGGAGATCCGCCAGGCGCATGTTACAGGAGACATCCATATCCACGATCTGGGTCAGCTTTCCGTTTACTGTGTGGGCTGGGATCTGATGGATCTGCTACTCAAGGGCTTTTGTGGAGCGGAAGGCAAGGTGGAGAGTGCTCCTGCCAAGCATTTTCGTAGTGCCCTGGGACAGATTGTCAATTTCTTCTACACTCTGCAGGGAGAAGCAGCGGGTGCGCAGGCTTTTTCCAGTTTTGATACCCTTTTAGCTCCCTTTGTCCACTATGACAAGCTTTCCTATGAGGATGTGAAGCAGGCACTGCAGGAATTTGTCTTTAATATCAACGTCCCGACCAGAGTTGGTTTCCAGACGCCTTTTACCAATATTACGATGGATTTGTTCCCTCCGGATATTTACAAGGACAGCCCCGTGATCATCGGTGGAGAGCCGCAGGACAAGACTTATGGGGACTTCCAGGCAGAGATCGACATGGTCAACAAAGCCTTTTTGGAAGTGATGATCGAGGGTGATGCCAAGGGACGTGTCTTTACCTTCCCAATTCCCACATACAATATCACCAAGGATTTTGATTGGGAAAATCCGACCCTGGATTACCTCTGGCAAGTGACTGCCAAATATGGCATTCCGTATTTTTCGAACTTCGTCAATAGCGATATGGATCCCAATGACGCAAGGTCTATGTGTTGCCGTCTGCGCCTCGATACCAGGAAGCTGGAAGCGCGTGGGGGAGGACTGTTTGGAGCTAATCCGCTCACCGGATCGATCGGAGTGGTCACGCTCAATCTGCCCAGAATAGGCTTCCTTGCCAAAGACGAAGCTGACTTCTTCAAGCGACTGGACGACGTCTTGGAGCAAGCCCGCAGTTCACTCGAGATCAAACGCAAGGTATTGGAGAGATATACCTTAAGCGGACTTTATCCTTATACAAAATA
Source organism: uncultured Candidatus Cloacimonadota bacterium (assembly GCA_964433815.1). Lineage (GTDB taxonomy): Bacteria > Cloacimonadota > Cloacimonadia > Cloacimonadales > Cloacimonadaceae > PHBP01. Next base: position 5,854 of record CAYSSP010000029.1, on the reverse strand, counting down.
CTATCTGCATTCCATTTACGAACGCTTTGAGCAGTATTGGAAGAATCACTTCTCAACCATCGGAATCATCGGAATGAACGAAGCTTGCGTGAACTTCCTGGGAGAAAACATCGGTACAGATACGGGCAGAACTTTCTCCTTGAGAGTGATGGACTATTTGCGTGAACGTCTGATCAGTTTTCAGGAAGATAGCGGGAATAACTATAACTTGGAAGCTACTCCCGCCGAGGGTACCAGCTACCGTTTGGCTCTTTTGGATAAGAAGATGTTTCCTCGCATCACCAGTGCCAATCCTGCCGGAGATACTCCGTTTTATACCAATTCGACACAGTTGCCGGTGAACTACTCTGATGACATCTTTGAGGTATTGGAGCTGCAGGATGAGCTTCAGACCAAATATACCGGCGGGACAGTCCTGCATATCTTTGGAGGAGAGCGGGTCGAGCATGGAAAGAGCATCAGGGAACTCGTAAAGAGCATCTGCAGCAACTATCACCTGCCCTACTTCACGTTCTCGCCAACCTTTAGTATTTGTCCTGTGCACGGCTATCTCGACGGAGAGATTCCTGCCTGCCCCAAATGCCAGACCCGTACGGAAGTATATTCGAGGATAGTTGGTTATCTAAGGCCGATCTCGCAGTGGAACGAAGGCAAGAAAGCGGAATTTAAGCTCCGCACAAATTTTGATACAGTAGCACATCCGAATCCCGAAAGCCGGCAAAAGAGCAGTATAGAGAAGACTGCCGGTAATTGAAAGGGCTTGCATCGGTGATCATAGGCGGTTTTCAGAGATTTTCCCTCTTGGATTATCCGGGGAAGCTCTCTGCAATTATCTTTACCCAAGGTTGCAACTTCCGTTGCCCCTATTGCCACAATCCAGATCTGGTGGACCCTCTGCGATACCAGCAGACAATCCCGGAAGAAGAGATTTTGGCATTTCTAAAGCAGCGCAAAGGCAGGCTGGGTGCGGTCACAATAACCGGTGGAGAGCCGACTTTGCAGAAAGCACTGCTGCCCTTTGTCAAAAAGATTAAAGCGATGGACTATGCCATCAAGCTGGATACCAATGGCTCAAACCCCGAGGTGATCAGTGAATTGATCAATCTGGGCTTGATAGATTATGTTGCTATGGATCTAAAAGCACCGATGCATCTTTATCCTGTGGTCACTCAGGTGCCTATAGATGGTTCTCTGATCAGGGAATCAATGGAACTGATCAGGACCAGCGGGCTCGATTATGAGTTTCGCACCACTCTTTTCGACAAGCTCCTTGGCTGGGGTGATATCGATCAGATCAAAAGCTTGCTCTATCCCGGAGACAAGTACTACATCCAGCAATGCCGCTACAATGATACACTTGTTCAATTGGGTGAGCCCGATAACAAGCAGATGGAAAGCGTCTTTACTCATTTATCCGATGATCCTGTCGGTAAGGACTTTGTCCGCTGGGGTAAGGATAACAAAATCAAAATACGTATCAGATCACTATAGATATGAATCAAGTTGATATCAATCCGATTCTGCCGCTGGTGGAGAAACCATCCCGTTATATAGACAACGAGATCAATGCCGTCCACAAAGATCCCAACAAGGTGGACGTCCGTATCTGCCTGGCTTTTCCTGATCTTTATGAGCTTGGTGTCTCTCACCTTGGCCTAAAGATCCTGTACTCAATCATCAACCGTCTTGATTGGGCGATGGCGGATCGTGTTTATCTGCCTTGGCTCGATATGCTGAAGCTGATGCGTGAAGAAGAGCTGCCGCTTTGGGGCTTGGAAAGCAGATTAAAGGTAAAAGATTTTGATCTCTTGGGGCTTACGCTACAAAGTGAGCTCACCTTTACCAATATCCTGGAGATGCTGGATATTGCAGGGATACCTGTCCTTGCTGTCCAGAGAGGAACTGAATGTCCGATCGTAATGGCAGGTGGTCCTTGTGCTACTAATCCTCTGCCTTTGTCAGCTTTTGTAGATGTCTTCTTTATCGGAGAAGCTGAAGAAGCTATTATTGAGATAGCTGAGATCCTGAGAGCATTTCCTGAAAAACAAGTGAGACTCCAAAAGCTCTCCGAGCTTGAATCCTGTTTTGTGCCATCAATTCACGGCTTGAATCCCTCAAAGTCTATCAAGGCAAGAAAGTACAGTTCGTTTCACGAAGGGAAAGCTCTGCATAGTCCGCAAATTATGTCCTGGCAACTGGCTACCCACAACCGCTATGTTGCCGAGATCATGCGAGGATGCTCCCGTGGATGCAGATTCTGCCATGCCGGATACTTCTATCGTCCGGTCAGAGAACGCAATGCAGACGACATTCTGGAAGAACTGCTCCGGGAAACACGTCAGTCCGGCTGGGATGAGGCCGGTTTGATCTCACTCTCATCGAGTGACTACTCATGCATCAAGCCGCTATTATTGAACCTGCTCAATACTCTCGATACAGACCAAACTCACGTTTCACTGCCTTCTTTGAGAGTCGATTCTCTGGATGATGAGCTCGTTACGAGCCTCAAGGACTTGGGCAGGGAAGGACTTACCATAGCTCCCGAAGCCGGTTCACAACGCCTCCGGGACGTAATCAACAAGAATCTTTCCGAGGAATCCATCCTCAAAGGCATAGAGACCGCTATCTCGCTGGGCTGGCAAAAGATCAAGCTCTACTTCATGATCGGACTACCTACAGAGACAGAAGAAGACATAGACGGCATCATTGATTTGATTGGCAAGATCAACCGCTTGGGCAAAGGCCGGCTTCAGATCAACGTTACCCTCTCGCCCTTTGTGCCAAAGCCTTTTACTCCCTTCCAGTGGGAGGCCTTTGCGCCTCTGGAGCAAAGTCTTTCCCGCATCCTCAGGGTAAAACATCATTACATCAAGCAACGCAATATCAAGATCAGATACCACAATCTCGAAAGCTCCAAGCTGGAAGCCATCATCAGCCGGGGTGATGCCCAGATTGCCCAATTGATCCACAAAGCCTGGCTCAATGGCGCTATCTACGATGGCTGGAACGAATCTTTCGATTTCTCCCGCTGGGAAGATGCTGCCCGGGAGATGGGTCTCGATCTCGCAGCTACACTCGGTCATATTGAGATAGAAGACCGGCTGGCCTGGGATTTTGTGGATACAGGGGTCTGCAAGAGTTTTCTATTGATCGAGCTAAATCGAGCTTTGGCAGGGCAGACCACCGAGGATTGCCGTGATTTGTGCAGTATGTGCGGTGCTTGCGACGACAAGACCGCAACCGTTTCAGCCCGTCCGATCGATATCCTGCCCTCAAAACCCAAGATCGAGCCGCTCGATACCGCCCGCCGTTTGCAGGACCAGCATCATTACCGGGTGTTCTACCGCAAGACCGGCATCCTGCGCTTTATCGCTCATCTGGATTGGATGCGTATGTTGTTCCGCTGGATCTCGTCTCTAAAGCTGGAGACGGTCTTTACCCAAGGCTTCAATCCACATCCCAAGGTAAGCCTTTCTCCGCCCTTACCGCTTGGCATCAGCGGCGAAGAGGAGTACTTTGATGTGTCATATTTCGAGCCCTATGCTCCTCAGATCATCGCCGATAAGTTCGCCGAGACCAATATCCCGGATTTCCAAATTATCCGGGTGGAAAAGACCGGCAACAAAGCTATGCTGCCTGCCGCGGAGGAGCTGAAAGTCCAGATCAATCCGCTATTTGCCGATCAGGTCGCCCAGGCAATCGCCCAATTCCGCAGTCAGGATGAACATCTTTACACAAAGAAAACCGAAAAACGCGAAAAGACATACGATCTCAGCCGCATTATCACGGAGATATCCCTGGAAGGCAACGAGATAAGGATCATCAAGGACTTGCAGAGTCCCTCTCTGTATGGTATCCTGGAGAGCATCCTGGGGCTTTCCCGCAAGACCCTCTATAGCTTTGAGATAAGCCGGTTACGCTTTATCTATCGCTAATCCCGATTCTGCAGAAAGAAACGTTTCACAGTATCGGCATTACCATACTTGCCAAATAGTGCCATCAGCTTTAGCCTTACTTTGTTCCCTTTTAGATCTCCCGCCAACAATGCTCCACGATCCTCAAGGTCTTTACCGCCGCCTTCATAGCCGTATTCCGGCAAGACTCTTCCGGTAAATGTCCTAGTGCTGATTACTACCAATATCCCTGCTTTGATCGCATTATCGATATCGGGAATCAGATAGTTGGGCAGATTGCCCCTTCCGAAGGCCTCTATAACTATAGCTTTGGCACTATGCTCTATCGAACAGCGGATATATCTGCCGTCGATACCTGCAGAGGCTTTTATCAAATCTATATTGGTGTCGAGTTTATCCGTCCAGACGTTTTCCCGGTAGTGGCTTGATCGATGATAGACTATGCGATCCGGATCGACTATTCCCAGGGGTCCATAGCCGGGCGAAGTGAAAGCTCCGACTTTGCCTGAATCGCTTTTTACGACGTCTCTGGCGGTGTGTATTTCATCGTTCATTACTACCAATACGCCCTTGTCATAGGACTCGATATCGCTGGCGACTCTTACCGCACCGATGATATTGCGTGGCCCATCCAGTCCCAGATCGCTTCCACTGCGCATTGCCGCGGTAAAGACCACCGGTTTGCGGGTCGTGAGCACGAGGTCGCAAAGGAAGGCTGTTTCCTCCAAAGTGTCCGTGCCATGCGTGATGACAACGCCATCATAATCCACTATCTTGAGATCGAGATCCTTGGCCAGACCAAACATCATCTCCGGCGTCATATATGGGCTGGGGATATTGGAATACTCCCAGACGTCCACATCTGCAACGCTCTCCAATTGGGGAAATGACTTGATGAACTGAGCAAAATCGCTGGTCGGAACTACGCCCAGATTGCCGGATGCCTTCATAGCAATGGTGCCGCCGGTGAGAATGATGAGGATTTTCTTCATTTATATTCCTTGATTTTTATAGGGGATGGGATCGTGAATGCCGGCCTCTCTGAAGGCTTTCAACCTCAGGAAGCAGCTATCACAGGTGCCGCAGGCAATTTGGTTGTCCCGGTAACAGCTCCAGGAGTGTTGAAAAGGCGCTCCCAGTTCCAGACCTTTCTTTACGATTTGGGCCTTGCTCATATGCAATACAGGAGTGCAGATCATAATAGGATTGGGCGTTTTGGTGCCTTTTCCTATGGCAAGCTGCAAAGCTCTGAAGAAATCTTCACGGCAATCCGGATAACCCGAGCTATCTTCCTCTACCGCACCGATATAGACGCGGCTGGCATTGATTACTTCCGCCCAGCTCACTGCTGCTCCGATCAAATTGGCATTGCGGAAGGGAACATACGTATTGGGGATCTCATTGAGTCCGCTATGATCCTCAATTTGCATAGATTCGTCCGTCAAAGCTGAACCGCCAATCTCAGAAAGCCACATCATCTGGATCGTTTTGGAGCGCTTTGGCCTGTAGTGTAAGCACATTGCCTCAAAGCATTCCGCTTCTTTTGCCATTGTCTTCTGTCCGTAATCTATATGTAGGAAATTCACTTCTTCGCATTCTTTGACCGCAATTGCGGCTGCAACCAGACTGTCCATGCCTCCGCTGACCAAAACCACTGCTCTGCGCATGATTCCTTCCTTATATTGTAGATTTCGATGCTGTTTACAGGACTATTGTATTTGTGTCAAGCCTCTTCTCACTCCCTGCTTGCTATCCTGCCTGCTTCCTGCTTCTATCCTGCTTGAATCCTGCATGGATATCCAGGAAACACCCTTCCGGTATGCGTTTGACGACTTTCAAATTAAGGGAAGCTTATTGGGAGCGGTTTTAGGACGTGCTTAGGCCATATTTACGCAATCATACACATAGTGTTTTCGCGTTTTGAGGATATCAGGCTCTAC
>CAYSSP010000028.1:0-33305 GCA_964433815.1 uncultured Candidatus Cloacimonadota bacterium | reverse complement strand
ACTACGCGTTTGGGATCGCTCTTTGCTATCAGGAGTTTACCGCTCTGGTCTATCACGGAGATCAGCACGATCCCGCCCAGGATGATCACCCAGTTCAGATAGATCCACATCAGGGTAATCGGCAGGACTGCCAGATAGCCATACACAGCCTGCACATTGGTGAGATTGTAGATATACCAGTCAAAACCGCTCTTGGCAACCGTCCAGATCACCGTAGTCCAGAAGGCTCCTCTAAACAAAGCTCCGCGCTTCACACGGATCGAGGGCAGGAGCATATAGAGCAGCATCAGGGCAAAGAACTGCAGGAAAAACGGGATGATATTGAGCAGTTGCTGCGTTAAAAAAGAATACCTCAAGAGCCGGGTTACCAACGGCATACTGCTGGTGGAAAAGAGCAGGATCATAATCATCAGACCGATAATCAGGGTGCCAAAGAACTTGACCAATTGCCCCAGCCAATCCAGCTTGGGGCTCGTATCCATACTCAGGATACGGTCAAAGGTATTCCTGATCACCCTGAAGAGCGAGTAGGAAGTCACAATTAAAAGCACAAAGCTGAAGATATTGAAGCTGGTGCGTTGCTGCAGCATCTCGCCAATAAAGTGCGATACAGCCTCAGCCGAATTTGGCATCAAGTTTGCCATCAAGAGCTCATTGAGCTTGCTCTTGACATCCAGGAAAGGCAGTTCTGGCACCAGCATAATGATGAAAGTAATGAAAGGAATAAAGCCCAGCATCGTGATATAGGTGAGTGATGCAGATTCCTTGAGCACGCCCTCGGAGGTCACGCGGATGTAGAGCACGCGCACAAAGTGCCAGATCTTGGCCAAGACCTTGCGCCTTTTCTCAGGATCGGCAAAGTGATTGTAAATCGTAAAGAGATCGCTAAATGGCAGCTTCAGATAAGCCAAAAGCGAATCCTTGATATTGGTAAGCCAGGAAGCTCGTTTCTTGCGCATCATTCCTCCCGCAAAGCCAAGACAGGATCAAGATTACCGGCTCTCACCGCCGGGAATACGCCAAAGATCAGGCCTACCCCGACCGATACCATCAAAGCCACCCAGATCATCTGCATGGAAGCTGCCACCTTGATATCCAAAAAACCAGCCACCAGATCCAGGATCGCATAGCCGGAGACTATCCCAAGCACACCGCCCAGGCTGGTGATCATCACGGTCTGGACCAAGAACTGCACAAAGATATCACGTCTGCGAGCTCCAATCGCCAGTCTGACACCGATCTCGCGGGTACGCTCCTTGATTGAGGCCAGCATGATATTCATTATGACGATTCCGCCTACCAGAAGTGAGATCACAGCGATCATCACGAAGATCGAGGAAAAGATCATACTGCTTTGCTTCATCTGTTCCATCTGTTCGGTAGCGCTTGCCACCATAAAGAGACGCTTGCCCTGCTTGAGATTGAGTACCAACTCCTCGACTTTTCTCCTGAGTGCCGGAGCTGTCTCGGTATCCTTTGCCTTGATCTCCAGCTCTGTGATCTTGAGGGCTGGAGAGAGCTTGTTGATCATCGTGGAGATCGGAACAAAAGCCTGACGGTTGCGATATTCCAGAGGATTACCGCCAAAGCCGCCATTACCTTCCATAAACTTCTCGCTCATCACTCCGATTACGGTAAGCTGATGCGTCGTAAGGGTACTCTCATATTCTCCTGTGCTCGTATAAGCCTGGGTTTCGATCCTGACCCCCACCTCATTGCCGATGGGATCCCGAGAGCCAAATAGCTCCCTTGCCACTGTCGAGCCCAGCACTATCACATTGTTGTTTTGTTCAATATCTATCTGCTTGATAAATCTGCCTTTCTGCGCCTGCCACTCATCCACCAGAGTCATATCCGGCATCACTCCGGAGAGATCGGCATTGAAGCTCTGAGTTCTATGCGTAAGCTCCATTTCACCGGCTCCGACCTTGGGATTAAAAGCAGCCGCTTCAGGGATTTGAGAGCGGATGTAATTGATCTCCTTGAGGTCAAATTCCGCCTTGCCGCCCTTGCTAAAGTCATATCCCCAATTACGTTGCACATCGATCCTGCTCAGTCCGCCCCGCTCCATCATCCAAGCCATTGTGCTCTGGTTCATACCGTTGATGATCGCCAGCACCACCATAATCGACATTACTCCGAGGATGATCCCAAAGATGGTTACGATGCTGCGGACCTTGCGGGTCCAGATATCCGAAAAGCCGATGTGAACCGATTCAGCCAGCGATATTGCCATCTACTATGGCTCCGTCCATTATCTTGATTATTCTGTCTGCCCGGGCAGCGACTGCCGGATCGTGAGTGACCATGATCACCGTGTTGCCGTCCTTGTGCAAGCGGTTAAAGATCTCCAAAATATCGCCTCCGGATTGGGAATCAAGGTTTCCGGTGGGCTCGTCTGCCAGCAGGATAGAGGGTTCGTTGACGATTGCCCTGGCGATTGCCACTCTCTGGCGCTGTCCTCCGGAAAGCTCTGATGGTTTGTGCTTTAGCCTGTCTGCCAGGCCAACTGAAGCCAATATCTCAATGGCTCTTTGGGTTCGCTTGCGCAATGAGTCTCCGGAGTACATCAGAGGAAGCTCCACATTCTTTTGGATATTCAGATGCGGTAAGAGGTTAAATGATTGAAATACAAAACCGATCTTCTTGTTGCGAATCTGGGCAAGTTCGCTTTTGGGCACTGCGCTTACCAATTGGTCATCCAGATAATACTCGCCTTCGGTGGGGCGATCCAGACATCCGATGATATGCATCAAAGTGCTCTTTCCGGAGCCTGACGGCCCCATGATTGCTACAAACTCGCCCTTTGCGATGCTGAGATCAAGACCGCAAAGCGCCCTCACCTTGATCTTGCCAAGGCTGTAATCTTTGACCAGCCGGGATAGCCGAATAACGTCCATAATCAATATTCCACCTATCATAAGCACCCTTTTTAGATTCCCCTAATTGTCAAGCTGATTTTAGCCTCCCAGCCAGTTTTCTGTGGACCGGGCTTTTTAATGTGGAAATCATTCACGCCCGCGTGCCAATTTTGTCTCCTCCAAGGGCTTGCCGCTCCGGCTCAGGATGCTTATCTTTGATTACAGACAATAGTTTACGATGCTCAAATATCCGGCAGGCCCGGTTCCTGCATCATTAAGGAGTTGATATGCAACACAATAGATTATATTCTTTACCTGTGAGGGCTTTACTAAGCTGCTTACTCGTCTTTGTCTCGCTGGTGCCTCTGGCGGCTTTTGAATTGGGGCTGGATATGGGATTTAGCCGCAATGGGATGATCCTGGGAGGTGAGGAACTGGATGGTGGGCCAGTTTTGAATAACCTTGAAGCAAAAGCCTATATCGGCCTCAGCGCCCGGCAAAAGATCAGCGAAAAAGTGATGTTGGGGTCAAAACTCATCTATAATCGCCGTGATTTTGGCATTGTCAATAACGACATGACCGCCAGCGCGGGATACTTTGACCTGATGATGCATCCGGTGATCCGCATATATCCTGTGCAACTATATGGCGGACCTACACTTGCCTTCAATCTTAATTCCACCAGCAGTGGCCTCGATCCCTGGCACGACGAGGAGGAGGTCGAAGAATTTGCCGGACTCATCCCCGGTATGCACGTGGGTATCCGATTCCCGGACGATTACCGGATTCCGGTTGCTTTTGATCTCTCCTACAGCCGGGACTTTGTGCCTTACTCCGAAGCTATGGGACGTGATAAATACCAGCAGAGGATGAATCTTGGCGTCGTCCTCAAGCTGATGAACCGCTCCAACCGCCTCGAAGGTCTCTGGTGGGGCTTAAGCAAGTTTCCCACGAAAATTACCTCTTCCCAAGGGCTTATGGTCAGCACGGAAAAGGAAAATTTCGTCTTTGCCTACAATCCCACTTTCGAGATGACGAAACGCTTTGGACCGGTTACCGTGGGCGGCGATATTTCCCTCCCGGCCGGGTCGATCATGCTGGAAGAGGATTTTGGCATGCTATTATCTGTGCTGGCCGGACCGCATTTGGGGATTAAGCTTAGCTTTCTCGAGGTTTATGCCAAGCGTTCCTGGGGCGTATCGGGTGTCTTCCTCTTTGCAGAAGATCACCCCGATAGCGGACTCTATCCTGCGATGGCACAACAATATGGCCTGCGTTGGCACCTCTCCCGCGATCTTTCGCTCGATACTTATTACCGGCTGCAAAACTATATCAGAGATGAAGAGATAGGCACTTATGGACTGGGAGTGAACTTCGATACTGATCTTTGACCTTAGCCTCAGTTAGCTCCATCAGTTTTCTGCTTGAATTCTCAGGTGATCCCTAGGTGATGCCCGGGTGATTCCCTGGTGGCGACCAGGGGATCTCCAGAGCAATATCAGCTCTTTGCCATAGTATCCTATAGATAAGCTGGGGACAGACTTAAGCGATTCCTTCGTAATGCCTTGCCTTTGTGATAAGTTCTGCTTTGTGATGGTTGAACCATCGTTTTTGTTGACATAATTTTCAACTGACAATTTTGGGTATAGTCGGTTGTTTTGTGTCTGCATTCACTCGGGCAAATTGAGCAACCAACAAGGAAGAAAGATGTTAGAAAAACTCCTGCGCAAGCTGTTTGGCGATAAAACCAGCAAAGACCTCAAAACCTATCTCCCAATGGTGGACGAGATCAATTCGATATATGAAAAGCTCTCCCAATATGATGATGATCAGATCCGGGGCAGAGTAGTTGAAATTCGAGAGGAAATCGCCCAAAAACTCTCCGCTAAACGGGAAGAACTCTCCGATCTGGAGACGCGTTACCGCGAGACAACTGACGATAAAGAAAGAAATTACATAGATAATGACATCGATGCATGCAAGAAAGAACTGAAGAGCCTGACCAAGGAGATCCTGGACGGCTATCTGCCGGAAGTCTTTGCCTTGGTAAAGGATACCTGCCGCAGGATGGTAGGGCAGAGCTATACCGTAAGGGAACACGAGCAAGTCTGGAACATGGTGCCTTTTGACGTCCAATTGATTGGTGGAATGGCACTTCACGACGGCAAGATTGCCGAAATGGCGACCGGTGAGGGTAAGACTCTGGTGGCGACGCTGCCGCTTTTCCTGAATGCCTTGGTGGGCAGAGGTGCGCATCTGGTAACCGTCAACGACTACCTTGCCATGCGCGACTCCGAGTGGATGAGCCCGATCTTTACCTTTCACGGGATGAAAGTAGGTTGCATCACCACCGGAATGAGCTTCCCGGAGCGTCGCGATGCCTATTTGGCGGATGTCACTTATGGAATGAACAGCGAATTTGGCTTTGACTATCTGCGCGACAATATGGCGATTGCCCCGGAGCAACTGGTGCAACGTGACTTTTACTATGCCATTGTGGATGAAGTAGATAGCATCCTGATCGACGAAGCCAGGACTCCCCTCATCATCAGCGGTCCGATCGCGCAGGATAAGAACTTTTACAGTGAATTGCGCCCTGTGGTGCATTCCCTGGTGCAAGCGCAGAACTCCCTGATTCAGAGATTTTTAAGCGAAGCTCGGGAGGAACTCCGGGAGGACAATCAAGCTCCGGATAATTCCAAGCTGGGCAGTCTCTTGCTCAAGATCAAGCGTGGTGCTCCCAGAAACAAGGCTTTCGCCAAGCTGATGCAAGAAGGCGAGCTCAAGAAACTGGTCAACGACACCGAAGGTTATTACCTGCGGGACAAGACCATGCACGAGCTGGACAACGAGCTTTTCTATGTGGTGGAAGAGCGCCAGAATAGCTGCGATCTCTGCGAAAAAGGGCGCGAACTGCTCTCACGCGGAGACAAGGATCTCTTCCTGGTGGAATCTCTGGACGAGCTTTACCGCGTGATCGATCAGGACGAGAGCATCCCCGAAGAGCAGAAGGCAATCCACAAAGAACGCAGCACAGCCCGCTTTATGGACAAGAGCGAGAAACTCCACGATATCAATCAGTTGCTCAAAGCTTACAGCCTCTTTGAAAAAGATGTGGACTACGTCCTCTTGGATAACAAAGTGGTGATCGTGGATCAGTTTACGGGACGCCAGATGCCGGGCAGAAGGTTCTCCGATGGTCTGCATCAAGCCCTTGAGGCCAAGGAGAATGTGGCGATTGAGGCTGGAACGCAGACCTTTGCGACTATCACCCTGCAAAACTACTTCAGAATGTTTGAGAAACTGGGCGGTATGACCGGTACGGCTATCACCGAAGAAGGTGAATTCCTCGAGATTTACAAGCTCCCCGTGATGAGTATTCCGACCAATGTGCCGATCACCAGAATCGACCACGACGATGTGATTTACCTTACCAAAAACGAGAAGTATCAGGCCATCATAAACGAGGTAATCCATTGGTACGAAAAAAAGAAGCCGGTTCTGGTAGGTACGGTGAGTGTGGAAGTATCGGAGACCTTGAGCCGTCTCTTGCGTCGCCGCAATATCCCGCACAATGTGCTCAATGCTCGTCAACACGAGCGTGAAGCCGAGATCGTCGCCAATGCGGGACAGCCCGGAGCCGTGACAATAGCCACCAATATGGCAGGCCGCGGTACAGATATCAAGCTGGGCAAAGGCGTTGTGACACAGGCTATTGAGAATTACCGTGAGATAGATTCGCGGGTCACGGAAGACAATCCTTACGGTTTTCCCGAGGATGGTCTGCACATCATAGGCAGTGAACGTCACGAATCCAGGCGTATCGACAGACAGTTGAGAGGACGTGCCGGACGTCAGGGTGATCCCGGTACCTCGAGATTCTATCTTTCTCTGGAAGACGATCTTATGAGGCTCTTCGGGACAGATAGACTGGCTCCGATGATGATCAAGCTGGGGCTCAAACCCGGTGATGCCATCCGGCATCCGATGATGACCAAGACGGTCGAGAAAGCCCAAAAGCGGGTGGAGGAGCATAACTTTGAGATTCGTAAGAACCTGATCAAATACGATGAGGTAATGAATCAACAACGTGAAGTGATCTATTCTTACCGCCGCAGCGTGCTCAAGGGTTATAGCCTGCGCAATGAGATAATGGAGATGATCGAGGAGACCATCGAGAATGTGATCGCGGAGAATATCCCGGAAAACAGCTATCCCGAGGATTGGAATCTTTCCAGGCTCAGTTCCTGGTTTGCCCAAGGGCTGCATATCCGCATCTCCGAAGAGGATTTGCAGAGCGACCACCTCAATGAGGAACTGCTGCGCAATTCACTCAAAGAACTCGTGATGCAGGCTTATCTCGACAAGGAAGCCAGGGTCGGCGATGAGATGATGCGCCGCATAGAACGCTATGCCCTGCTGGAGGTTGTGGATGACGAATGGCGTGATCACCTCCACGAAATGGACCTCCTGAAAGAGGGTGTTCACCTCAGGGCTTATGCCAATAAAGATCCCTTGATAGAGTATAAAAAAGAGAGTTACGAGCTGTTCCGCGCTCTGATCGGAAGGATTCAGGAGAATGTGACCAAGAAGGTCTTTACCTATTATTTCCTTACCGAAGAGCAAAGGGAAAGCATGCTCAAGAACGCCAAAGCCTCACACGATGAGGCGAGTGCCTTTAATCAGGCGGCTCAGCTTGAGGAACAAGAAGCATCACGGTCTCATCCGGCACCACCCACGATGGATGAAGGGATGAAGCAACGCCCCGTCCAAGTGGCTCCCAAAGTGGGAAGAAATGATCCCTGTCCCTGCGGTAGCGGTAAAAAGTACAAGAAGTGCTGCGGACAGAACGAAATAGAGGATTTATGAGCAAAGCAAAAGGACTGATCATAGTCGAATCGCCTGCCAAGGCAAGCACCATCAGCAAGTTTCTGAACAATCAATACATCGTGAAGGCTTCTTTCGGCCATATCCGCGATCTTCCGCAGAGGAAGCTGGGTATTGATGTGGACAAGAACTTTGCTCCTCAATACGAGCTGGATAAAGACAAGACCAAGATTCTGGGCGAACTGCGCGAGAGCATCGGCAAGGTCGAGAATATCTATCTGGCAAGTGATAACGACCGTGAGGGAGAAGCCATTGCCTGGCACCTTGCCGAGACCTTCAAGAAGGAACTTGCCGGCAAGCAGATTCACCGCATAGTCTTCAACGAGATCACCTCAAAGGCGATTAATGAAGCGATCAAACAGCCCGGCAGCATCGATATTGCCAAGGTGGATGCTCAGCAGGCTCGCCGCGTATTGGACCGTCTGGTGGGCTATAGCGTAAGCCCCCTGCTCTGGAAAGTAATCGCCAAGAGCCTCTCCGCGGGACGCGTCCAATCGGTTGCTTTGCGCTTGATCTGCGAGAGAGAGAACGAGATACGCAATTTTGTCCCCAGGGAATACTGGCATATAGAAGCTGATTTTTGGCGGGAAAAACTGCCTGCTTTTCACGCCGTGATGGAGAAATGGGAAGGCAAGGGTATTGAGATACCGGATGAGAAGTCGGCTCGCGATTTTGTAAGCAAGATTGGCAAGCATGAGGCTGTCCTGAGCGAGATCAAACGCAGCACCCGCAATCTGGAGCCTCAAGCCCCCTTTATCACCAGCACCTTGCAGCAGGAAGCCTCCAAGCTGCTCAATATGCAGTCCTCACGCACTATGAGCGTGGCGCAGCAGCTCTATGAAGGTATCGATCTGGGTGGTGAACACACCGGTCTGATCACCTATATGAGAACGGATTCATTCCGTATAGCCGAAGAGGCTATCCTCAATTGCCGCAGCATGATAGAGGATCGTTTTGGCAAAGCAATGCTGCATTCCTCGATCCGCAGATACAAAAACAAATCCAGCGCTCAGGATGCTCACGAGGCCATCCGTCCCACCGATGCATTCCGCAGTCCGGAATCTGTCGCTGCTCATCTTACTAAAGAGCAACTCAAGCTTTATACCCTTATCTGGCAACGCTTTATGGCTACTCAGATGGCATCCGCCAAACTTGCCGTCACCACCGCCAAGATCAGCATCGGCCCTGCTCTGTTTGGAGCCTCCGGCACCCGGGTCGTGGAGGAAGGCTTTATCAAGGCATATCCTTATCAAGTGATTATTCCGGGTGAGCAGATCGATCCCGCTTATGCCAAGGACGATCAACTGGATCACAGCGAACTGGTTCAAAAACAATTGTTTACCTCTCCGCCATCCCGCTTTACCGAGGCTTCCCTGATCAAAGAACTGGAGACCAAAGGCATCGGACGTCCCTCCACCTACGCCTCGATCATCAGCACGATCAAGCTCCGCAAATACGTCCAGATGGAGAAGAAATCCTTTATGCCGACCTCTCTGGGTGATGATGTCAACAGCTTCCTGATTGGCAAGTTTGAAAAGCTCTTCAACGTGCGTTTCACAGCCGAGATGGAGGACAAGCTGGATCAGGTCGAGCTCGCGCAAGTGATCTGGTATGAATTGGTTAAGGACTACTATCAGCAGCTTCAGGGCTTGATTGGCGAGGTCGATGTGAAGAAAGAAAAGACCAGTTTTACTCAGGAGACTGATCTGGTCTGCAACGTATGTAAAGAAGGCAAGATGCTGATCAAACGTGCTCGCGGAGGAGAGTTCCTGGCTTGTTCGCGCTATCCCGAGTGCAAGAACAGCAAGAGCTTCAAGCGAGATGCTCAGGGCAAGATCGTAATCCTCGAACCCACAATGCTCGAGGAGAAGTGCCCTCAATGCGGCGCATCCCTGATCAAGCGCCACGGACGCTATGGCGAATTTACCGCCTGCAGCAACTATCCCAAGTGCAAATACATCAAGCCCAATACCTTGGGCGTCACCTGTCCCGAATGCGGCAAGGGTGAGGTCGTGCAGCGTAAGAACAAGAAAGGCAATGTCTTTTACTCTTGCACCACCTATCCGGACTGCAAGTGGATCTCCAATGACAAACCCGTAAACGTCAAATGCCCCGAATGCGGCAATCCCTTCCTCTATGAAAAGCACAGCAAGGACGATGGAGTCCATCTGCTTTGTCCTAAATGCAAAGCAAAGATGAATAATTAGTTATGCATATCCGCGACGGCCTCGGCAGTGCCTTTCAGAGTATCTTCAGCCACAAGCTGAGATCACTGCTTACACTCACCGGTATAGTAATCGGTGTGCTGGCCGTAGTTGCAATGTTTTCATCGGTTTACGCTCTCAAAGATCTGATCCAGACCAATATGGAAGGTATGGGCTGGAATCACTCCATTGTGATAGCTCCCGGCGGTTTTTCGATGAACAACCGCAGGCAGCCGGGACGTGCCCGCCAGAAAGTCGATCCCATCAGCTACGACGACTATCAGGCGCTGATCTCGACCGTGGAGCACAAATCAGCCTACGGGATGATCGAGCACAGTTCACTCTATCGCCTCAAGAACAAACAACAATACGTCAGAGTGCGCGCCACAAACCAGGAATTCTTTCGCAACAAGAACTATAAGATTAGCTCCGGCAGATACTTCAATAACTACGAAGAGACAAACCGGATGCCGGCGGTTGTGCTGGGCTATTACTTTGCGCAGGATTACTTCGGCAAGAAGGATCCGATCGGCGAATATCTGAAGCTGGGAGATCAGCGTTACCAGGTCGTGGGAGTCTTGGACAGAGACAAGCTCAATAGCGGCAACGGTATGAATTTCAATACCTTCGAGCGACGCGAAGATCTCAAGGCAGTCTATGTTCCGCTCAGTTTCGGAGCCAGTTATCTGGGCACCGGAGGAGGCATTCATATGATCTATCTGCAATCTAAAGATGATGATAGCTTTGTGAATATGAAGCAGGAGGCACGTCAGTTACTACTATCGCGCCACAATATGTATCCCAATTTTACCTTTATGGATATTGGCGATATGATGCTGCAGATCAGCGAAGAGATTGATAAGAACTTGCGCAAGTGGAATATAGCTCTCTCCGCCATCGCCTCCATCTCGCTCATAGTGGGAGGAATCGGACTCTTTAGCACGCTCCTGATTTCCATCCAGGAAAGGATGATGGAGATCGGTATCCGCAAAAGCATCGGAGCCACCGAAGCCGATATCTTTTTCTACTTTATCTTTGAAGCACTTAGCCTCGCTTTCTTTGGAGCATTACTGGGCATAGTGCTGGCTTGGCTCTTGATCAACGGACTGGAACAAGCGATCAAATTCCCGCTCTATCTGCCTATCCAAGGCGTAGCACTGGGCGTGGGATTTTCCCTGTTGATCGGCTTTTTGAGCGGGATCTATCCTGCTGCCAAAGCTGCCCGCATCGATCCCATCCAGGCGATCTACTACTCCTGAAGCATCTCCGTTTCATACATATCACCCGGATTCATCAAGCGAATCGAGGTCGGAACCAATTGATAGATAGCCAGATCCGGATTCTCCGGGGAATCAAAATAATCATAGATAAAGCCGGACCAATCAGCGAGATCTTTGCGAGTGGGCAGGTCGGAATTCTCGGTTAAACTTCCCGATATCCTGATGTAGCCGGTATTTTGCTCTCCCTTGAGGATATAGACGGCTTCGACCAGGGGATTTTGCTCGATCTGACGGCTTTTGGCATCTGATTTTCCGGTCGCGATCCAAAAGCTCTCGCGGTAAAACATCAAGGTGACGGGACGCACCCTGGGCTGCAAGCCCTCCACGGTTGCCAAATCAGCCATCATCTTGTCTTTCAGATAGTTCCTAAGCACTTCGTTCATCATCTGCTCCCAAAAAAAGCTTTGTTTCTATCCCCAATGATTCTCCCGTGTCTGTCAATGATTTGTTTTGTTCCTCTGCAAAACAGCCCTGTGTTAGCAAGGACAGTTACTCGGACAACATACACTTACGCGCTCCTTTTGAGTGAAACCGCGCTAAAGCCTTGCAACTCAGTCGTATCTTGCATGTTCATGCAGGATGCAAGCAGGCTACAAGCAGGCAGGAAGCATCCTGGCAAAGGGAGAGCTAAGCATAAACAGGTGTTATCCTCGCTCTAAGCCACTCAAACAAGCGATTCGGAAGGAACTCGCTTATTCTGGGCTTGACAATATCGGGCATTGCCTCAGGAAGTATCTATCAGCAATCTACATTACTGAAAACAATGCAGGAGTGACCACAATGAGCGAACTCAAGCTCGACCTGAGCAATCTAAAGGATGTATTTGCAGAACGTTTCGCGGCAGAACGCGTTGCCGCAGCCCAGACCTTTTTCCTGAAAACTCTCTCCCTGGCGATGCACAGCCACTACAAGGGCAAGATGCAGAGCCTGCCCAAAGCAGGCATCTGGGGATTCAATTGGTTCAACGTATGGTACACTCCCGGCGTATCTTCCGTCTCCACCACGATCCGGGACAATCCGCAGGCTTCCTTTGATCTGTCCAATCGCGGTAATCTGGTGGCGGTGGTCTCGGATAGCACACGCGTGCTCGGAGATGGCGATTGCAGTCCCTCCGGCGGACTGGGCGTAATGGAAGGCAAAGCTATGTTGATGAAATACTTGGGCGGCTTTGACGCGATGGCACTCTGTGTCGATAACCGCAGGGCTGATGGCAAGCCTGATCCGGACCGTCTGATAGATTTTGTGAAGATGCTGGCTCCCTCGGTGGGAGCGGTAAACTTGGAGGATATCAGCCAACCAAATTGCTACAAAGTGCTTGATGAGCTTAGAGATAGTTGCGATATCCCGGTCTGGCACGATGATGCTCAGGGAACAGCTTCGGTGACTCTGGCGGGGCTGATCAATGCGCTCAGGCTTACCGATCGCAAGATAGAGGAGAGCCGCGTAGTGCTATATGGGGCAGGAGCATCCAATACTACAATTGCTTCCTTCCTGTTGCAATCCGGGCTTGATCCTGCCAAGCTGACAGTTTTTGACAGCCGCGGAGCTTTGCACAGAAAGCGGGAAGATCTTCCCGGCAATCCCGATAAATACAAGCAGTGGCATCTTGCCGAGCTTAGTAATCCGCAGTGTTTCAATACGATGGAAGAGGCGATGAAGGGTGCGGACGTCCTGATCGCACTTTCCACTCCCGGTCCGGATACGATCAAGCAGGATTGGATCCGGCTGATGAACAGCAAGTCGATCGTCTTTACCTGCGCCAATCCCGTGCCGGAGATTTATCCGTACGATGCCAAGGCAGCAGGAGCTTACATCTGCGCTACAGGTAGAGGAGATTTCCCCAATCAGATCAATAATTCCTGCGGTTTTCCCGGAATCCTCAAGGGTGCGCTTCTGGTGAGAGCACGTAAGATTACGGATCGGATGGCGATCCGGGCGGCTCACTCTCTGGCTGATTTTGCCGTGGCGAGAGGCATCGGGCCTGACAATATCGTGCCGACTATGGACGAGGCGGAAGTCTTTGCTAAAGAGGCGGCAGACGTTGCGATGCAGGCGATTGCGGATGGTGTGGCAAGGCTTCAGCTAGGCTATGACGAGGTCTATGAGCGTGCCTCCGCGGATATCAAGGCATCGCGCGAATTGACTCACAGAATGATGCAGGAAGGCTTTATCGGCGAACCTCCGCGGGAACTGATGGAGCAGGCTTTGAGACAGACTGAGGAGAAATTCCGCTGAAACAGGAGCCCAAGCGCAGTAAAACAGCGCAAGTGCTTTTCTATCTGGTAAAGCTGGGACTCAGTCTGCTGATTCTCTGGCTGATCTTCCGCAAGGTCGATCTGGCAGAGGTGATTACGGAACTGGGCCGGATACCGGTCCAGGTAATACTCCTGGTCTTTGCCATCACATTGATGCGGCAGTATTTACAGTATCAAAACTGGCGTCATGCTCTCAGGCTGAATCCCTGGTTTTGCGCAGAGGAAGAACAGATATCGCGCAGCTATCTGATCGGGATTCCCCTGAGATTTCTCTTACCGGGAGGGCACGGTAGCTTTGCCAAGGTCTTCTTTATCGACAACAGCTCCAAGACAGCCTCGATCGCAGCCGTAGCGTCCGAAAAACTCGCTCAGACCTGGGCGATCTTGCTTTTTGCCGCAGGATCTGCCTTTTGGATCTTTCCACAGTGGAATCTAGCGCTTAAGCTCCTGGCTCTTGTTGTGATAGCCCTGCTTCCTCTGATCTTGGGAGGGATTGTCAAGTGGCACCGGGATCTGGCTGTCCTCAGAGATGGCTATCGAAGGAATATTCCCCGGATGCTGGCGATACAGGTGGCAGCAGTCTTACTCACTATGCTGCAATACTATCTGCTGCTCAATACGATGTCTGCGATTAGTTTTGGCGAGACCACTTTACGGATGTCTATAGTGCAGTTTTCCGATACCATACCGGTTACGATTTCGGGGCTGGGCCTCAGGGAATCCTTTGCCATGCACTTCCTCGAAACAGCCGGATATGCAGGCGGCAAGGCGATTACGGCTACATTGGCACTCTTCTTTATCCAAGATGTGCTGACCTGTATTCCGGGCCTGGGACTGCTGCTGATGAGGAAAAAGGATTGACAGATAAGGCAGAGGGGCTATCTATTGGTCATAATAAGATTACTACAGGAGTAGAAATGAACTTCGTGGATTACAGCGTATCGCAGATCCTGGCACTTTGCCGCATCCCGAGCCCTTCCGGATTTACATCGATGGTGACTGATTATCTGGTCAAAGAGCTTCAAGCTCTCGGTTTCGAGCCTAAGAAATCAAACAAAGGCTCGATCTCAGCCTGTCTGGGCGGTGAGGGGGAACCCCTTGTCCTGGCAGCACATGTTGATACTTTGGGGCTGATGGTGCGCTCGATCAAATCAAACGGACGCCTACGCTTCACCAAGATCGGCGGCTACCCGGAAAACAATATCGAAAACGAGAACGTTACAGTCCATACCAGAGATGGAAAGACTTATAGCGGAACAGTTTATATAAACGGTCCGGCGGCTCATGTCTATCGTGACAGCGGCACAGCCAAGCGGGATGACAGCTCGATGGAGATCGTCTTGGATGAGATGGTCAAAACTGCTGAAGATACCCGTAAGCTGGGGATTTCCGCAGGTGACTTCGTTTCTCTCGATGCCCGTACAATCCTGACGGAGAGCGGCTTTATCAAGAGCCGTCACCTGGACGACAAAGCCAGTGCCGGCGTTCTCCTGGGTCTGGCTGCGATGGTCAAAGAAGCAAAGCTGGAGCTCAAGCGCAAGGTCACGATCCTTTTCACTACTTACGAAGAGGTGGGGCATGGTGCTTCCTCAGGCTTCCCGGCCGATACGGTCGAGATGATTTCCGTGGATATGGGAGCAGTGGGCGAAGATCTTGAGACGGATGAATATAAGGTCTCCATCTGCGCCAAGGACTCGGGCGGACCCTATGATTATGACGTAACTTCCGAGCTGATCCGGATTGCCAAAGAGCAAAAGCTGGAATATGCGGTGGATATCTATCCTTTCTACGGCTCCGATGTGGAGAGAGCGCTTGCCGCAGGTTATGATATCAAGTTTGGGCTGATCGGCCCCGGCGTCTTTGCTTCGCATGGCTATGAACGCACGCATCGCAAGGGCGTGGAAAACACGCTTCTGCTGCTGACGCATTATATCGGCAGTCCCAAGGACTAAGCCTTTTGCTTGACAGAATAGACGGCTTCAATTTTAAGGAACGAACTTGTTTCGCAACGGGCCTATAGCTCAGTTGGTAGAGCTTCCGGCTCATAACCGGATGGTCGGGGGTTCGACTCCCTCTGGGCCCACCACTTTTCTTTCTTTACAATCGACGGCTTCCCGGCTATTTTGTCTATAAGGAAAGAACTACTATGAAGCTAACATTTATATCAATCTTGCTCATGCTCGTCTGCATAGCCAGTCTCGGCGCTACCAGATATGCCGGAGACATCTTCCAAATTGCGCCCGGGGTGCAAAACCAGGCTATGGGCGGCACAGGGCTTACCAATACTTTTTCCCTCTCTGCCGGATGGTGGAATCCTGCCTTGATCACAGCCTCTTCGCATCGGGGGATAGATCTGATGTATAGCGAGCATTTCGAGGGGCTCCTCAGACAAAACCAGGCCAGCGTTATATTTGGCAGGAACGACGATAAACAGACCTTCAGGTCGGAGAGACCGCTTATGGGGGAGTTGCAAGCCGGGGATCAGCAGAATCAAGAGGGCTACAATTACACTGTCAGTGTGGCAAGAGACAAGTATTCCATTATAGTCAATCATCTCTCCATCAACGAGATCAAGCTTACTCAGCTCGAAGATCCCACCGATAGTCTTTCCAATGAGAACCGTCCCGAAATCTGGAAGACCATCGGCAACAACGATGTGATTCTCTATGGAGCAATCGGCAGGATCTTGGGTGCGGAGACCTCGATAGGTATCGCCCCCAAGCTGGCTTACCGCTCTCTGGCGGAACACAGTGGCTATGCCTTTGGCGCGGATATTGGCTTCCTTTACCACAAGAGAGGCTTTGGCTTCGGAGCTAACCTACGGGATTTCTTCAGTAGCCAAGTGCTCTGGGAAAACGGCACTTATGAGAATGTCTTGCCCAATCTCGACTTGGAAGCTTCATACAGTATTCTGTTCGGGAGCTTTGAAAAGGCCAAGCGGGTCGATATCGCCTTGCGCAGCCAGATCTTTGCCGATGATAGAAGCGAAGAAGGCAGCGTCAAAGCCGGACCTTTGAGTGCTGATCTGCATGCCGGAGTGAGTTTCCGTCCTATCGATGCCCTGGCAATTATGGCAGGCTACGATGTGGATGCCATCACTGCCGGTTTGAGCCTGAACTACCGCAGGATGGGCTTGGATTATGCCTTCAAAGCCAGTTCCCCCGATGGACTGGGCTCCACACAGAAGGTCTCGCTCAATTATCGATGGTAAAGCGCAAGATTGCCCTACTTGGTGCCACCGGCTCCATCGGTAAATCCACCCTCAGTGTAATATCCGAGCAATCTGCCCTCTTGGAGCCTGTGCTGCTTTCTGCACATACAGACTTTAAGAGTCTGATCCAACAGAGCGCCGGCTATCCTGATGCTATTCTGTGTCTTACCGGTATCCCCAATAGTTCCGAAGAGCTTAGAATCCGCTCCCTTTTCCCCAATCGCAAGCTTTACTTTGGCGAGGAGGAACTGCTCAAGCTGCTGCGTGATCTGCCTTATGATATAGCCCTCAATGCGATTACCGGTTCTGCAGGTCTCCGCTCCAGCTTTGCGATCCTTTCCCGCGGCAAGAGCCTGGCTTTGGCAAACAAGGAATCCCTCGTGATGGCCGGGCATATCCTCTCCAAGCTCGCATCTGAGAAGCGTCTTCCGATTCTCCCGGTGGATAGCGAGCACAGCGCTATCTTTCAGGCGATAGGTTCATCTCCACCTGATTCGATCCGCAAACTGCATATTACCGCCTCGGGTGGTTCGTTCCGGGATCTGCCTCTGGATCAATTTGCCAATATCACCCCGGAAGCTGCGCTCAAGCATCCCAATTGGGATATGGGTGCCAAGGTGACTCTGGATTCCGCCACGATGTTTAACAAGGCTCTGGAAGTGATCGAGGCGCACTGGCTCTTTGGCTTGCCTTACGAGCAGATACAGGCCGTGATGCACCCGCAATCGATCATCCACTCATTGGTGGAATTCATTGATGGCTCGATCCTTGCCCAGCTTAGCCAGCCGGATATGCGCCTGCCCATCCTCTATGCCCTGTCACATCCCAAACGCTTTGCCTCAGAACTGGTCAAGACATCTCTCTTGGAGCTCAAAGAGCTTAGCTTCAGGGATTTGGATCCACTGCGCTATCCGCTCTACTATCTGGGACGCCGGGTCGCGGAGGCGGGAGGCATCCTGCCAACCGTGATGAATGCAGCCAATGAAGCAGCTCTGAAGCTATTCCTGGATCGGAAGATTGCCTTTACTGATATCCACAAAGTAGTGGATGAAGCAGTACAGAGGACTGCAAACATCAGCGAGCCCTCGCTGGATGAGATATTGGAGATCAATCACCTCACTTACCAAAACAGCCTCGCTCTTAACCGCAGTTAGCGGCATAGAAACCTTATTCCAGCCCCCCGTAACGATCTATCGTCTATATCGTTAGAAGTATCTTACCAGAATGTAGAGGGTAGAGATCACGATCGACGCAAGGGTAAAGACGGCACCGATCTTGGTATATTCCTTGAAGCTGATGTGGAAACCGTTGCGATTGGCAATACCGACAGCCACGATATTGGCGGAAGCTCCGATCAAAGTGCCATTACCACCCAGGCAGGTTCCCAGTGCCAAAGACCACCAGAGCGGATTCATCACTTCGGCAGGCAGGTTCTTAGCTTGGAAGGCAATCCCGATTTTCTCGAGCAAGGGTATCATTGCCGCCACAAAGGGCACATTATCGATGATGGCGGAGAAGATTCCGGAAAGCCAGAGGATAGCCATTGAGGTGGTCTTGGGTTCGCTATTGGTAGCTGCCAGCACCCTGTTTGCCAATCCATCGATAAATCCCGTCTCAACAAGGCTTTCTACGATCATAAACAAGCCCATAAAGAAGAAGATGGTGATCCAATCTATATCGTGGGTAAGGACTTGATCGACTTTCTTGCGGTTGTTCATCAGTAGCATCGCCAGTCCCGCCGTCATCGCGATTGTAGCAGTGCCCAGATGCAGTACTGCCTGCAGTCCCAAAGCCAGCAGCATCAATGCCAGTATCACCAGGCTCCAGAACAATTTGCGCCGGCTTTTGATCAGCCCGGCTTCTTTGTATTCCATCAGCCTGACCCGGTTTTGATTGCTGACCTTCATTTTCTTGCGATAGATTAGCCAGATCAGCCCAATTGAGGCTGCTGTGATCAGGATCACAGGAGGCGTCAGATTCAGGATAAAATCCATAAAAGTATATTTGGTTGCGCTGCCGATCATTACGTTGGGCGGATCTCCGATCATGGTTGCGGCTCCGCCAAAGTTTGAGGCTATCACCATCGTAACGATGAACGGTATGGGGCTGATCTTGAGCTCATAAGCTATCAAGAGTACGATCGGAACCAGGATCATTATTGAGGTCACACTACCCATAAAGGCGGAGATAACAGCCGTTGCGACAAACATATACATCATTATTCTGAGCGGTATTCCGCGTGCCAGCTTGGCTGTCTTGATGGCGATATACATAAATATCCCGGTATCTCTGAGCACCGAAACCACCATCATCATTCCGATCAGGAAGAAGATCACGTTCCAGTCAATTGCCTTAAAAGCTGTGTCCTGATGCACTATACCGGTGAGGATGATTACAAAGCCTCCGATCATCGAGGCGAGCATTTTATTGATCCATTCCGTGATAATAAGGATGTATGTCACTGCAAAGATCAGCAGTGCGACGAGCATCATAGTCATATCTTAAGCCCTGATCACCTTCCGGAAGATATCCATAGCCCTTACTACTCCCACCAGCTTGCCTTCGGAAACGATAGAGAAAAAGCGTTTCTTGTGCTGGATCATTTCGTGGGCAGCTTCGATAATCGAAGCTTGCGGGGAGAGAACTTCCTCATCTCTGCGCATGATATCGGCGACACAGAGGATGTCTTCTTGTTCAAAGAGGTTTTCCAGAGGTTCGTAGCTGCTGAGGAAATTGAGGTTGTCGAGCATCATCAGATAGTCCGGGACGCCGACTTTGAGCAGGCTAAGTATATTCACTTCACCCAGATAGCGCATGTTTTCATCCACCACGGGGAGATATGCCTGATTGTGCTCGTCCATCATCGCGGTAAGTTCGTGCAAAGTCATATCCGGCAAGACATAAGCCGGGTTTTGCTCCATAATGTCTGCAATGGTGAGGTTTTCCTTGATGGTGATGCCAATGCGCTTGATTCCTGCCACCAGACTGGCTCCATCCTTGTATTGACGGATCGCGGCCATGGTGCTCTCATCTTTGGAGAGCTTGAGCAGTGCTGATACGATATTGAGGTAGAGCTTGGAAGCTGATTTATCTGTGATGATCAGGATAATCACGTTAACCGGGGTTCCGTCGTAATCTATCGGATGTTCCAACACGCAAATCGAGATCAGGGTGTCATTAAAACCCTCCATCCGGACGTGCGGAATGGCAATCCCTGTCGGATAAGCTGTGCTGGATTCGGCATCTCTCGCCAGGATCAGATCGATCAATCCGTTACCGCATATCGGCAACTGATAGTGATGACAAATACGTGCGACCATCTCTCTGTAGATTTGTTCCCGGCTCTTTATGGCGGGTTCGAAGTAGATGGTCTTGGCGTCCAAGTAACTGGATAGTAACATTGTAACCTCTTTATTCCTCTGACTGGGATTCAGGTTAAAGAATCCATCGTTTTTGGTCAACCTATATTTTTACGTTTCCGGGAGGGAGTTTTTTTTAACAAGGAGTAAAGGAGTAAGGAGGGATTTTTTACCACAGAGAAAGCAGAGAACAGCAAAGAAATGCAGAGATGTGCATTGCACAGTTAGAAGTTAGTAGTTATGCAGTTAGAGCTGCGCTACGCGCTACGCGCAGTTAATAGTTAGTAAGTTAGTAAGTTAGTGAGTGATTAGCTGCGCTCCGGGCGGAGATTTGTGTTCTTTATGGATTCCTGCCTACACGACTCATCAAAGCATGCGCTTTGCCGATTCGTTCGCAGGAATGACGGAGTGGGTATGGCGCTCTGCGCGACTAGATGTCGCTCCTACCCCCCCCCCTTCCTCTTTGGCTCCTGCCGCGCTCTTGCCGCGATCATGCCGCGATCATGCCGCGACCGCGGCATGATCGCGGCAGCAGCGTCACAAAATTGTGGCTTCACTTAAGTAGTGAGCAAAAGCCATATATGCCGCAATTAGCGCTATTTCCTGCAAAAATTACAGAAAAAGCTTGACTCTGCACTCTCGATCAAAAGCAATGAAAGCACTCGAAATTGTTCTTCAAAAGGATGACACATGGTAGGAATCGTCTTTTCGTACACAACGATCGGCATAGATGCGCAACAGATCTCTGTGGAGTGTGATGGCTCCGGCAGCACGTTTGGCGTAAACATAGTCGGAATGGCTTCCAATGCGGTGAAAGAGAGCAAGGACAGGGTCTTTGCCGCGCTCAAGAATTCCGGATGGGAAGCTTACACCCGGCGATACACGATCAATCTCGCTCCGGCTGATCTCAAGAAGGATTCATCTTCGCTGGATCTGCCCATTGCGATCTCGGTCTTGCAATGCATCAAACAGCTTAAACACGAATATCTTACCAAGATCGGCATCATTGGCGAACTCTCTCTGGATGGCAATGTAAGGGCAGTCAACGGCGCTTTGCCGATTGCCCTGAAAGCCCGTCAGGAAGGGATGGACATCCTGATCGTACCCTATGAAAATGCTGAGGAAGCTGCCATTATCGAGGGGCTAACCGTAATCCCGGTGACCTCTCTGCGCGAGACCGTGGAATATCTCCGCGGTGACATCCAAATCCCTGCGGCAAAGGTGGATAAGGACAAGATTTTCCAAGTATTAAATGACTTTCCGATCGATATGGTCGATGTAAAGGGGCAGTTTCAAGTAAAGCGAGCCTTGGAAGTATCCGCGGCGGGAGGACACAACCTCCTGATGCTGGGACCTCCCGGCAGTGGTAAAACCATGCTGGCGAGACGCTTGCCGACGATTCTGCCGGAGCTCACTCTGGACGAAGCTCTGGAGGCTACGAAGATCCACAGCGTGGCGGGTAATTCCAAGCACTTTCGCAATGGCATCCTCACTACCAGGCCCTTTCGGTCTCCTCACCATACGATCTCGGAAATCGCCTTGGTCGGGGGTGGAACCTTCCCCAAACCGGGAGAGGTAAGTCTCTCGCACAGAGGAGTATTGTTTCTGGATGAGCTTCCCGAGTTTAAGCGCGGAGCGCTGGAAGTGATGCGTCAACCGATGGAAGATGGAGTGGTGACAATTTCCAGGGCAGTGACCAGCTTGAACTTCCCGGCGGAGTTTATGCTGATTGCCTCAATGAATCCCTGTCCCTGCGGTTATTATGGCGCGAATATCCCCAATCACGTCTGCAGTTGTGCTCCTGCGATGATCCAGCGTTATCGCAGCAAGATCTCAGGACCGCTTTTGGATAGGATCGATATCCACGTGGAAGTGCCGACCGTTACCTACTCCGATCTGGCTGCTTTGCCCAGTGGAGACAGCTCCGCCATCATCCGAGCCCGGGTTAATAAAGCCCGCCAGGTGCAGCACGAGCGTTTTAAGGACGAAGCCTTCTTTTGCAATACCCAGATGAATTCCAAGGCTCTGCGCAAGTATTGCAAGCTGGATGCAGAAAGCCACGCGCTACTACAGAATGCGATAGATAAATTGGGCTATTCTGCCCGTGTCTTTGATCGGATTCTCAAGGTTTCGAGGACGATTGCAGATCTGGAAGACAGCCGCGACATCCATCCGGAGCATATTTCGGAGGCTATCAGTTATCGCAGCCTGGATCGCAAGTATTGGAGCTAAGACAGACCTGTCAGACTATC
The DNA here is from genome assembly GCA_964433815.1 of uncultured Candidatus Cloacimonadota bacterium. Taxonomy (GTDB): domain Bacteria; phylum Cloacimonadota; class Cloacimonadia; order Cloacimonadales; family Cloacimonadaceae; genus PHBP01. The sequence goes on along the minus strand of CAYSSP010000028.1, from coordinate 10,996 downwards.
AAGAGATTGGCACTGCGCAAAGGCTGCAGGTCTCAGGGTAATGCGCAGCTCTAAGTTCTAACAACCTGACTATCGAACTGCTCTCAGCGCTTAGACTCCCAGCTTCTGGCAAGCCATTCTGGCAGCTTCCTGATGAGCTGTCTTTTTAGTATTGCCTTTGCCAATTCCAATGATCTTGCCATCGACTCTGGCTTCCACCACGAAGGTCTTGTGGTGTTCCGGGCCTTCCTCGGCGACGGTCACGTAGATCGGCGGAGTCTGATTGCGGCTCTGCATATACTCTTGCAGGATGCTCTTGTAATTCACCAGTTCATTACGCGTGACAGTCGTTTCGTATTCCACCAGGATATGGTTTTTGATGAATCTGGTAGCTGCAGCGATGCCGCTATCGAGGTAGATGGCGCAGATCATCGCTTCCATCGTATCGGAGAGGATGGAAGGCTTGCTATTGCCTCCGGAGCTTTGTTCTTCCGGGCTGAGAAGGATGTATTTGCCGAGGTCTATGGCGTTTGCCTTGAGAGTAAGATAGGTCTCGGAGACGATCTTGGATTTTAGTTTGGAAAGCTTGCCTTCCTGCTCGTCGGGATGACGCCCAAACAGCTCTTTGCTCACTACAAAGCCGAGGATGCTATCGCCCAGAAACTCCATCCGTTCGAAAGGTGAGGGGATTTTGTGGTCGTTGTACTTGCGGCGGAGATAGGATTTGTGGGTGAGGGCAGCCTTGAGCAGGGTGCTATCGTGGAAGTTGTACTCGATGCGTTTCTGGAGCTGACTCAGGCTTTTTTCCCATTTGGGATATTGCTCAGAGATCTTTTTCCCGTTGAAGTATTCTACTATGCGGCTGATTATCGGTTTCACGTTGCCTCAAATAAGGAATGTGGCTGCCCCAAGCCAAATGCCTCTACAAAAGGCTTTGGGCCTGGGGCAACCGGGTTTATAGGTTTAATCGGTATATTTCTTGATGATGATGGCAGAATTGTGTCCACCAAATCCCAAGGAATTGGATAGGGCGGCTCTGATCTCCATCTTGCAAACGCCTTCTGTATTGTAATCCAGATCGCAGGCGGGATCGGGATTGACGAGGTTTATGGTGGGATGGATGAAGCCATCGGCAATGGATTTGACGCAGACAATAGCCTCGATACCGGCAGCAGCTCCCAGCATATGGCCGACCATTGACTTGGTGGAATTGACCTTGAGCTTGTCCGCATGTGCTCCGAAAGCATTGCGGATGGAAGCGCTTTCACCTTTGTCATTGAGCGGTGTTGATGTGCCGTGGGCATTGATATAATCGATATCCTCGGGCTCCAGTCCGGCATCTTTTACGGCCATCAGCATAGCGCGCGCGCTGCCTTCGCCATTCTCGGTCGGTGCTGTGATGTGGTAAGCATCATCTGTGGCTCCGTATCCTACGAGCTCGGCATATATCCTGGCTCCGCGGGCTTTGGCGTGTTCCAGCTCTTCGAGCACCATAAATGCGGCACCTTCAGCCATCACAAAGCCATCACGTTCCTTGTCAAAAGGACGGGAAGCTGTGGTGGGATCGTCGTTGCGTGTGCTCAGGGCACGCATAGCGGAAAATCCGCCTACTGCCAGAGGCGTTACGGCTGCTTCGGCTCCACCGGAGATAATGATATCAGCATCTCCATATTGGATGCTGCGCAGAGCTGTGCCGATTGCGTGGTTGGCACTGGCGCAAGCACTCATCACGTTGAAATTGATACCTTTGTAGCCTTGCTCGATAGCGATATGGGCTGCGGCGATGTTGCCGATCATTTTGGGTATAAAGAAGGGCGATATACGGCGGGGACCCTGGGTGTGGCACTTGATGGTTTCTTCCTCAAAAGTGAGGATTCCACCAATGCCGACTCCCGTGATAACACCGGCACGTTCCGGGTTGTAAGAGCCTTCGGTGAGCCCTGCATCCTTGACCGCTTCGCGGGCAGCAACGAGGGCGAACTGAGTGTACAGATCGATCTTTTTGATTTCTTTATGATCAAAATGATCCTCTGGATCGAAATTCTTGACTTCGGCTGCTATGCGAGTGGGTAAGGTGGAGGCGTCAAATCTGGATATCAGGCCGATTCCGCTCTTGCCTTCCAGGAGGTTCTGCCAGGTTTCCGGGACGTTGTTACCGACAGGGGTTATAGCTCCCAAGCCTGTGATCACGACTCTCTTTTTTGACATTGATACCTCTTAAGTCTTTTATATTTTAAGTGCCCGATTCCTGAAAACATCCCTTCATAAAGGGGCAAACCGGGCTGGTCTGTTGAGATCAAAAAAACGAACCAATCCTGATAACATAAGCTATCAGGATTGATTCCTGTGCTTTTGTTAAGCGAGTTTCTCTTTGAGATAGTCGATTGCTGCGCCAACAGTGCGAAGGCGATCCTGATCCTCATCCGGAATAGTTAAATCAAACTCTTCCTCAAAGGCCATAACCAGTTCGACTGTGTCTAAGGAATCGGCACGAAGATCTTCGATGAAGCTTGCTTCGGGAACGATCTGGGATTCTTCTACACCCAGTTTGTCCATGACTATCTGTTTCACTTTGGCTTCAATATCCATTATTCCTCCTATGTTATTGAAGTGCTATCTATTTGTTTGGGTTTAGTGCATTGTAAGGCCGCCATCGACTGCGATGGTCTGGCCGGTGATATAAGAGCTATCCTCAGAAGCGAGGAAGATGCATAGTTTGGCGACGTCTTCGGGGCTTCCCATCTGGCTGAGGGGAATCACCTTGGCGTATTCGGCACGAACTTCCGGAGGCAGCGTCGCGGTCATCTCGGTCTCAATAAAGCCGGGTGCTATGGCATTCACGCGCACATTACGGCTGGCAAATTCCTTGGCACAGCTTTTGGTAAAGGCGATCATTCCGCCCTTGGAAGCTGCATAGTTTGCCTGGCCGGCATTGCCCATAATACCAATCACGCTGGCGATATTGATGATGGAGCCATAACGCTGTTTCATCATAAGCTTAAAGGCTTTTTGGGTGCAGATAAAGGTGCCTTTGAGATTGATATCGAGCACCAACTGCCAATCCTCTTCCTTCATCCGGAGCATCAGGTTGTCCCGGGTGACGCCTGCATTGTTGATCAGGCAGTCGAGCTTGCCGTGTTCTTTGGCGATCGTAGCAAAAAGCTCTTCCATCGCAGCGCTGTCCGTAACATTGCCGGTATAGCCAAAGGCTTGGAAGCCTTCGCTACTGAGCTTTGCTACAGCAGCTTCAACTGCTTCGGCAGAGATGTCCATAATCAGGACGGTAGCACCGCTGGATGCAAAGCTGCGTGCAATGGCAAAGCCAATGCCTCTGGCACTGCCCGTGATCAGGACTTTGTAATCTTCAAATTTATACATTGATTAATTCCTTAAGCTGTTACTCGATCAACTCATAAGTTCCAGAGCTGCATCGAGTTCTTCCATTTTATCCAAGCTAACGCACTGGATATCTTTGTCAATATTCTTTATCATCCCGCTCAATACTTTCTGGGGTCCAAACTCCACAAAGCGGGTCACACCCTGCGAAATCATATAGTTCACAGAGTCCACCCAAAGCACGGGCGAGACGATCTGACGCTCCAGCTTCCCGCGGATTTCGTCCGGGTCTGCGGAGGGCAGAGCATCGACATTGGAGATCACCGGGCAGTTTGCCGGGGAGAAGCTAAGTGCCTTCATCTCTTCTGCCAGCCAGCCGCTTGCTTTCTGGATCATCGGAGTATGGAAAGGACCTCCCACGACCAAGGGTAGAGCACGCTTGGCACCAGCAGCTTTGGCAAGTTCCATCGCCTTGGCGACGCCTTGCTCGGAGCCGGAGATAACGGTCTGGATCGGAGTATTGAAATTAACCGCTCTTACCAATCCCACTGCTTCCGCCTCGTTGCAGACGGCTTTTACAGCCTCGCTATCGAGACCGATAATGGCAGCCATTGCAAAGGGAGAGCCCTCATTTGCCTTGATCATAAATTCCCCTCGCTTGTGCACCAGATGCATCGCATCCAGTGGGCTCAAGACTCCCGCTGCGACCAGAGCAGTAAACTCACCGAGTGAGTGTCCTGCCACAAAGTCCGGCTTGAGATTGAGCTTTTCTTGCAAAAGACTGAGGGCGCAGTAGCTATGGAAAAGGATGGCAGGCTGGGTAAAGCGAGTCTCTTTGAGGCTCTCTTCCGGCCCCTCTGCCATAATTGTTGCGAGCTGTGTACTATGCTGCAGGTCAAAGGCTTGCAGCAGTGATTTGAGCTCGGGTCTGGCAGCCAGATAGTCCGACGCCATCCCGATGTATTGAGCTCCCTGTCCGGGAAATACAAATGCTGTCTTCATATTGTATACTCCTTATCAATGAGTACTAAGCGGATCAATACCGGGCGAGAATACTGCCCCAGGTAAGTCCGGCTCCAAAGGAGGTAAGCAGGATAATATCCCCGCGTCTGATCTTCTTGTTACGGATGGCTTCATCAGTGGCAAGAGGAATAGTAGCGCTGGAGGTATTGCCATACTTTTCGATATTTACGATTACTTTGCTCATCGGGACCTTCATCTTGTCGGCGAGGCCTTCGATGATCCTCAGATTTGCCTGATGCGGGATTATCCAATCCACATCCTGGGTGCTGAGGTGATTGCGTCTCAGTAGTTCATCGCTGGAAGAATACATACTCTTGATGGCGTTTTTGTAGATTTTATTACCTTCCATATAGACGGTGTGGAGGTTTTTATCCACGGTCTCATGGCTAGCCGGATTGCGGGAACCGCCTGCCTGTTGGATCAGGAGTTCACCCTGGCTGCCGTCTGCGACGATCTCGACATCGATAATGCGCGATATATCGCTGGAGCTGGCGCGGGAGAGGATTGTGGCTCCGGCTCCGTCTCCAAACAAGACGCAGGTATTACGATCTTGCCAGTTTGTGATCTTGGTCAGGATATCGACACCGATCACCAGGACGTTTTGGCGCGTTCCATTTTCCACAAATTGCCTTGCGGTTTCCACTGCATATACAAAGCCCGTGCATCCGGCCGAGACGTCCATTGCGGGGAATCCCTTCATACCCAGCCGGTGCTGCACTATGCAGGCGGTGGAAGGGAAGGGATGATCTCCGCTGATTGTGGCGCAGATAATCATATCGATGTCTTTGTATTTTACAGAGGAAGCCTCGATGGCATTGATTGCGGCTTGGGTCGCCAAATCGCTCGCGGCTTCTTCGGGACTGCAGATGTGGCGTTCAAACATCCCTGTGCGGGTGCGAATCCATTCATCTGTAGTATCGACGATCTTTTCCAGATCAAAGTTATTGAGTATCTTCTTGGGTGCGAAACTACCAAAAGCTGAGAATTTTGCATGATGCATCATTTCAAACTCCCGAAATACTGTTTGGAGTGTTCTACAAATCCACTTTTGGAGATTCTGGCGGCAAAGCGGATGGCATTCATCATCGCCTTGGCATTGCTTCTGCCATGCGAGATCACGCTGGTGCCATTTAGCCCCACCAGCAATGCACCACCATATTCCGTGTGGTCCAGTTTCTTTTTAAGATAAGCGTAAACAGGATAGCTAAGCATAGCACCCAGCTTTGCCACCCAATCCTTGTTGAATTGTTCCTTGAGTATCGCAAACATACTGATCAGCGCGCCTTCAACCGTCTTGAGCATTACATTGCCCACGAATCCGTCGCAGACGATCACATCGGTGATTCCGCTCAATACGTCTTTTCCTTCGATATTGCCGATGAAATTGAGATCAGGGGAAGCTGCCAAAAGCTTGTGCGCATCCTTGGAGATGCTATTGCCCTTGGCGCTTTCTTCACCGATATTGAGCAGCGATACCCGAGGATTTTCCAGCTTGAAAAAGTACTGCGAATACAGCTTGCCAAGCTGGGCAAACTGCAAGAGATGCTCTGCCTCACAATCCACATTGGCTCCCACATCCAGGATAATCTCGTGATTTTGCTGTGTGGGAAATTGTATCGCTATGGCAGGACGCATCACATTGGGAATTCTCCCATAGGTAAAAAGAGAAGCAGCCATCACTGCCCCGGTATTGCCGGCGCTGACAACTGCTTCGCACAAACCTTGCTTATGGAGCTGGATAGCTTTGACGAGCGAACTATCCTGCTTGGTGCGATACGAGCTCGAAGGCTCGTCTTCCATCGTGATTCTCTGGCTGGCGTGAACTATGCTGATGCGGCTCTTTTCATAAATGAACTTGGACAGGTGCTGCGAGAGTATTTTCTCGTCGCCTGTCAGAATCACCTCATCGCAAAAGTTCTCTTTGATTGCGAGTACTGCGCCCTCGATTTCCGGCAGTGGTGCATTGTCACTGCCGAAAGCATCGACCGCTATACGCAACATCAATCCTTGGTTTCTAAGATCTGCTTGCCGTTATAGGTGCCGCAATTCGCACAAATATGATGAGAGCGGGTGCTTTCTCCGCACTTGGTGCAGATGCTGAAACTCGGAAGCTTCAGAGCATCGTGGGTTCTGCGTTTATCGCGACGTGTCTTCGATGTCTTCTTTTTTGGGACGGCCATTGATTTCTCCTTGATATTCCAAAGGCAGCTCTACTGGAGGTAAAAACCTGCAATTACAGTATAACGCTGCTTCACGGTATATGCTAATAAAAAATAGTAGTCTAACGTTTCAAAGACTTTTAGGACCCGTTTTTTGTCAATCAAAATATAAGACAAGGACTTAATGCGAGTAGCTCCCTGCTTGAATTCTCTGGTGATCCCCTAGTGATCCCCTAGTGATCCCCTGGTGGCGACAAGGGAATCTCCAGTGCAGTGCCAAGCTTTTACCTGTGATATCAAAAGGGAAAAAAGAGCTGCGTATCGCTCCAAACAAAGCAATACGCAGCTCTGAAACAAAAGAGAGATCTTACTCGCCTCTGATCATCAGCATCTTGCGGAACAGAGTACCTTCGGGACTGCTGAGGCGGTACATATAGATGCCGTTGGCGACGCGGCTGCCGTTGGAATCCTTTCCATCCCATTCGATAGTGTGGCTACCGGCAGCTTTGGCGCTATTGACCAGGCTGCGGACGAGCTGTCCACGCAGATTGAAGATATCGATGCGGGCATTGCCTGCAGATGAGAGCTTGTAACTGATTGTGGTGCTTGCGGCAAAGGGATTGGGATAGTTCTGTGCCAGGGCAAAGCCGGCTTCGGGAGTATTGGGATCGTCACTGCTGACAAATCCGGCGTACTCATAGCTACCCTGTCTCATCAATCCACCTCGGTAGGTCATCCACTGCCCAGTTCCCTCGGCAGGCTTGCGCAGATTTACCACCAGGACACCGGTGGAATAGCCGGCAACCAGCTTGTAGTAACCATTATCATCAAAATCTACCAGAGTGGCGGGAGTGGCACCATTGTAAGATGTTACAAAGGGAAATCCTTGCAGGGAGGCACCGCTGTGATCGTAGATAAACACCGAATTGATATAGCTATGCAGGATGATTTCAGGTCGTGGATCGTTATCCAGATTTGCCAAAAGCGGCGGACAATTGAAATTGACGCCTGTATTGACGGGGAATCCCGGAATATGATTCAATTCGCTGTCCATAGCGTAAAGCATACCGTTAAGGGTCACAAAAGCCAGATCAACCTTGTTGTTGTAGGCAATATCACCAAAGACTGCGCCGCCGGACATCGAGGCTGCGATGGGCTGTTGTGCGGAGATGGAGCCATCAGCTTCGATGCGGTAAACTTGGCTGCCTGTGCCTGCTATGATGGCGCTTTCCACGATGCCGGGGGATCCGGTGACCGGTGAGCCCAGATTGACCGGGAAGCCGGTGCGGATGGCACCCTGGGGAGAGATTCTGTAAAGCATTCCGCTAACGGTGCCGGCTACGATATCGAGCGTGGGGCTGCCAAAACTGCCTACAGCTATCTCGCTCTGGAAAGTAGAGCCCAGATCCACGGGGAAGCCGGGTAGCAGATTTCCGGAGGCAGTGACGGCATAGATCTTGCCATCGAGACCGCCCGCGATCACATCCAGCGATGAATCGCCATTCAGATCAGCCAGGACGGGCGTAAAGAGGAAAGAGGTGGGTGCCTGATATTGCATGATAATGCTGCCAAGCTTGTTTGTGGCATAGATCAGCCCGGTACGGCTGGCGACCACTATATCCGGCAGATTGTCGCCATCGAGCATTCCGAGCGCTGAGCTGCGCATGACAGTTTGCTGGGCATCCGGGGCAAAATCCAGGTAATCAATACCTTCGGAATTGATCAGGTAGTTGCGGCCAAAGCTATCCAGATAGGATATTTCGAGCTCTTCGCCGCCAAAGGGATAAACGATCGGGGCGCTCTTGCTGCCGATCTGGCAATCCCAGGGGAAGCGGTTGTCCATCAGGGTAATCTCAAAGCCGGCTTCGAAGACGCGTGATCCCACCGGAAGCTGGGTCTGGGGATGGCTGGCGTGGATGGTGATCTTGATGCTGTAATTGCCAAAATTCATATTCTGCGGAAGTTGGATGCTTACATAGCTACTATTTACAGTCTCGCCGGGAGCAATGGAAGCAAAGGTGGGGCAGCCGCTCAGGATCAGGGATCCGGCGGGAAGGCCGCTGATTTGCAGAGTAACGTTGTAAGCGGTATTCCAATCCGCGTGATTGGTGATTTCAGGATAAAAGCGGATAATTTCGCCGGGATTGAGGATGCCGTCATTGTCACCTTCTTCATCGGTAAAGCTGTAGTCGGTGAGGCTGAGATAAGGCATCGCGGCATCGGGGAATTTGACGCTGACGGAAGGATCGCCAAAGAGCACCTGCTCAAAGTAGCACCAGCGCATCACATCGCTCTGCATCGCGGCATTGAGATTTTGCAGGCGGGAGAAGGTGAGGGCTTTGCCAAGTTCCAGGATGGCGTTGTTGTACAGCCCGATAAAGTATTGGCGGTCATAAAACTGGGATGCTCCATCGATGCTGCCGGGCATGTACCAGCCGTAGCGGGTATTGCCGATAAATGCCATCACCGCACCATTGGCGGTTAGCAGGTGTTCGCCGATGGCTTCGCTATCACCGGAAGTACGCTGGTCAAAAGCCGCAGGATAGCAGCCCTGGGAATACAGGAAGCCGTATTCGGTATTCTGGAGGGCTTCGATAGTGTTGTTGCCCTGTCCCATCAGGAAAAACTCGTTGGCGTGGCCCATATGGTTCATCACATTGACGCCTTGATTGATGGTATTCCAGACGATGTTTTCGTTGTAAGTGCCATCTCTCTGGTAGTGAGTTTCCAGATAGTAGGTATCGGGGATGTATTGAGCCACATCATCCTTGTAATCGCCACCCCAGGTGAGGGGGTTGTTATTGAGGTTTTCTCCGTACATCATAGCGATGTTGTTGCTGTAAGTATCGTTATCCACATAGTAGCGGATTTTGCGGAAGATATTATTGAATTCGGGCAAGCTCTCGGCAGGGAAACGTCCAACGTGCAGTTCCGGGATCATATCTACATTGTCGTTGTTTTCACCCCAGATATTGTTGTTGTTTGCGTTCCAGTTGCCATCCAGACAGCCGTAGTAGAGATCGACCGGCATACGGTTGTCTATGGTGGAGCCCACTGCGCCATAAGCACCGCGTTCGGGAACCACTTCATCATCGCCGCCCAGAATCACATATTCCAGAGGGGTGGCGGTATCGATCCAACTGAGATAGGCATCGTTGATGAAATTGCGGACTTTTTCGGCATTGTCGATACCCTGATAATTGCTGTAGATATCGGTGGTGGTAAAGATAGCGTTACTGATTCCGCGATCACTACGCCAAGCGGAGTATTCGGTGAACCAGGAAGTCCGGCTGGGATCGGTGATGATGATCATCTTGCGGGGGCTGGAGAGATCGATCAAACGACTCTGGGGGCTGTGACGATAACTGCTTGCGCCGCGATAGGTGGCGGTGGTCTCGGGATTTACGCAGATATCAGTCAGTTCCGAGAGAGCGGAGCGATTGAGGTATCTCGCCTGGTAATCAGCTTCTGTGGCATCGTATATGGTACTGATCCTGATATTGGCGCGGCCGGAGGCATAGAGGCTACGCTCAACGGGGTTGTATTTGAAGGGATAGATATTGATAATGGCTAGAGCCACACCGCGATAGTATTGGGTGCCCAGATACTCGTGATCAAGGGCAGGATAGAGACTGTTGCTGCGGTAAATGGCTTCGCTTCTGGTGGTAAGATCAGCCGTGGGACGGGAGCTCGGTTGGGGCTCGCGGATATAATCCAGCGTGATGCCGTTGCGGGTCTGGCGCACCGGCTCCAGCTCCAGGCTAAGGCTTTCTATCTTATGGCCATAAGGCAGGATTACTTTGACGGGAAGGAAAGGCACAGCCGGTTCTCCCGCCAGATCAGTGCGCACAGGATAGAGGGCGCGATCCTGCCAGGCATTGGCATTGATATCAATCTGCAGCTCAAGAGCTGCCAAGCTTGCGATCACAGAGATCAGCATTATCAGGAATACATACTTTTTCATATAATTTCCAATGTTTTTTATGCGGACTTATCAAGCAGGATTTGTTCCGTAATAAGCCAATAGACTTAATGCACAGATTCTGCTTGATTTTTTTACTTGATTCTGATAGCAAAGGATTTGTCAATTTCTTTCTTTGCTATGCAGGCTTGTAAGTTAACGATCTCAGGCAGGATCAGCTTTAAGTCAGGGTTTACGGGCGTTTCGCAAGGGGAAATTGCAGATTGGTTGGAAGAGGGCAAAAAAAGATAAATGCCTTGACAAATATCAATCTCGACAGATAAGATCAAATCAGTAATGGAAGTAAAATAATATGTGTTGTTATGGGCTCTGTACACAAGATCAAGAGCTTGGATTAATCAGGCTTTTGTAATGTTATGCTTTTGAAGTTTCGTGAGTATAACAAGCATTATAAGAGGAGGAAAGAATGAGAGCAAGGCTACTGCTCTGTATTTGTTTTTGGCTACTTGCATGGGGGCTATCTGCCCAGAATCAGATGAGCCTGATGACTACCCTATGGGGGGAGTTTAATGGGGAT
>CAYSSP010000027.1:0-35036 GCA_964433815.1 uncultured Candidatus Cloacimonadota bacterium | reverse complement strand
GTACTGCGTGGGCAACTGCGTGGGAGAGTAGGTCGCCGCCATCGCTAACGCCTTTCTGTTTATTGACGAAAAGCTGTGAGAATACTCAATATCCTGAATCCTCTATACTCTCACTAAACTTGGAATCTTTCCAAATACCTGCCAGATTGACCTTGCAGGCTCTGCTAATCCTAGTTATCTTGTATGTATTAGAATATAAACAACGAGGTAACAAAATGGCTATCACAAAACTTAAAGGACATCCGATAAATACGAACGGAAACTTGCCCCAGGTATCATCCAAAGCACCGGAATTTCAGCTTACGGGTGCTGATCTCCAGGACAAGAGCTTGGCTGATTATCAAGGCAAAAAAGTAATACTAAATATCTTTCCGAGCATTGATACCGGTGTTTGCGCCATGAGCGTTCGTAAGTTCAACGCAGAAGCTTCCAAGCTCGATAATACGGTAGTGTTGTGCATCTCCAGAGATCTGCCGTTTGCAATGGGTAGATTCTGCGGAGCTGAAGGCTTGGATAAGGTGATTACTCTTTCTGAGATGAGGGATCGCAAGTTTGGAGCAGATTACGGTCTGGAACTGGTGGATGGACCAATGGCAGGTTTACTGGCTCGTTCGGTACTTGTCCTGGATCAGGAAGGCTCTGTAGTATATACAGAACTGGTGGATGATATAGTTCATGAGCCTAATTATCAAGCTGCCATCGAAGCGGTTAACGCAATATAGCGACTATAAATGAAGCGGGAATTCAATTTAGTGCTTGACAGAAAGCAGCCCGCGGAGAAATTGACAAAACAGTGTGCGCCCTTAGCTCAACTGGATAGAGTATCTGACTACGGATCAGAAGGTTAGGGGTTCGACTCCCTTAGGGCGTGCCACTTTTTACTTGCCAGCTTACGCTGGCTTTTTTTATTTGTGCGAGGATTATGGATAAACAAATAGAACCTAAACGAAACGCTAACCTTATGCTCATCCTGAAGATGATGCTGAAGTACTGGTATTACGGCCTGATGGGGCTGATTACCATGCTGTTCTTTGCCTTCTTTAGCGGTGTAAGCATCACAATCGTGATTCCTCTTTTTGATTATGTTTTCAAGTCTGACAAGCCGGTCATCCTCTATCATAGCTACGATACCTTTTTACAAGCTCTGTGGGCGAGAATAGGGGCATTTACAGCCCAATCGGGATATTTGCTTAAGCTGAGGAGTCTGGACGATCTGGCACCACTATGGGATAGTATCAAGGAACTTATGGTTCAGACAGATTCACTGGCACTGCTTTATGTGATTTGTGGATTCGTGGTGCTGACTATCCTGCTCAAGAATATCTTCTTTTATGCCAATAAGATGTTCTTTGTGGTCTTGCGTGGGAGAACGATCCGGGACGTCCGCAGCTATATGTTCCGGCGCTACCTCAGCCAGGGTATGGAGTTTTACAGCAACAACCAGGTGGGTGACGCAATCGTTAGGATGGTTAACGATGTTGATAGCGTTTCCAACTATTTTATCTACTCCATCTTCAACTCCATCAGGGATTTCTCCACTATCATAGTATATATGTACATAGCCCTGATGCTAAATGCCAAGCTCTTCTTATTGAGTGCTCTTGTGCTTCCGTTATTTACTGTAACGGTAGGTTTTATGGGCAAAAAGATAAAGAAGTACTCAAAGCGGATTCAGGCTCAGCTCTCGACGATGTTCTCCACTGTTGAGGAGGTTTTGAACAGCATCCGGATAGTGAAGGCATTTCGCAGAGAAGAGCGCGAGTATGAGGCTTTTGAAAAGATCAACCGCAAGCATTTGAGCTTGTGGCAGAGAGCTATGGCATATTCCTCGCTCAATGTGCCGATCTCGGAGCTCAATTCCACCTTGACCGGCGTGGTCGTGATCATCCTCGGCGGTGCAATGATCCTGGATCCCAAGAGCGGATTCAGTCTGGGTAATTTTACCGCTTTCCTTTTTGCCTTGTTCTCCATGTTGCACCCGCTCAAGACTATTACCCAGATGTATGCGGAAATCAAGAAAGCTGCAGTCTCCTTGGATCGGATCGCGTTGGTCTTGAATCAGCAATCCAGTATTCAGGATGCTCCCGATGCTGTCTCCAAAGACAGTTTTGATACATCAATCAAACTCAAGGGAGTTGGTTTTCAATATAAAGCTGACAAGAAGATATTGCAGAACATAGACTTGGAGATAGAGAAAGGTAAGAAAGTAGCCTTTGTGGGCTCCAGCGGTGGTGGGAAGACAACTTTGGTGAATCTGTTAAACCGCGTTTACGACGTCACAGAGGGCTCGATCGAGCTGGATGGGGTCGATATCAGGAAAATACGTTTGAACGATCTCAGGAAGCTTTTTGGGGTCGTTACGCAGGATTCTGTGCTCTTTACGAAAACCATCCGGGATAACATAGCCTATGGCAGTTTGGATGAACTCAGTGATGAGCAAATCCAAGAAGCGGCTAAGATAGCTCATGCTGACGAGTTTATCGAGCAATTGCCAGCCAAGTACAATCAGATGCTTGATATCAAAGGCACAAACTTATCGGGAGGGCAAAGGCAGCGTTTGTGCATAGCCCGTGCCATAGTCGGTAATCCACCTATCCTGATCTTCGACGAGGCTACCAGTGCACTGGATACAGATAGCGAAAAGAAGGTTCAGGATGCTATCGACGATGCCACTCGAAACCGTACTGTAATCATTATTGCACACAGGCTGTCCACTATTCTCAAGAGCGATTTGATAGTTGTACTGGAGAATGGCGAGATAGTTGGACAAGGCAGTCACGAAGAACTGATGAGCAATTGTGATAGATATCAGCATCTGCACAAGCTGCAGTTCCAATCATAGAGGCCAAGTGAAACATAGTGTAAGCGCTTTTGTCTTGATCCAAAACAATGAAACCACTATCAAGGCATGTCTGGACAGCGTTACTTGGTGCGATGAGATAGTCATCATAGACTCATTCAGCACAGACAGGACTCTGGAGATTGTCCGGGATTATCCTCAGGCAAGAGTTTATCAGCATGAATACACGACAGCCGCGGAGCAAAGGATTTGGGGTAATCCCCACGTCACCAGCGAGTGGGTGTTTATCATTGATTCCGATGAGGAGTGTCCGCCTGAGCTGAGAGACAGATTCATACAGATACTCGAACAGGACAAGATCGAGAATGACGGATTTGTGATACGGATTCGCACCAGATTCATGGGACGTCTGTTGATACACCATGATTACATTAGCGCCAAGGGTAAGCGTCTGGTCTTGAAAGATGTCGCCACTCGTTACAAGAAGACAGCCAGCGTCCATGCCACAATCAAGCTGGATCACATAGCTTTCCTTGAGCCAAAGTACTACCTGATCCACAATCCCATCCGTAGTCTGGACTTGCATTATCAAAAGATGATTCGCTATGCTCGCTGGCAAGCCCAGGATATGCACAAATCCGGCAGGAAGGTTCACTGGTGGCATCTGATACTGCGTCCCATCGGCAAGTTTATGCAGTTCTATCTGGTCTATGGAGGGTTTCGTGATGGTTTGCCGGGACTCTTGATCTGCCTGCTGGCGTCATACAGCATCTTTTTGAAGTTCTCTCTGCTCTACGACTTGCAGAGGGAGAAGTGATGAGAGAATTAGTCCTGTTGACAGCCCCCAAGCGCTTCATTGGGCAAACCAGGCGTCCCTGGGTGCCTCTGGATATCGATCGATTTGTCTCTGAACTAAAGAATAAAAGCATCACCGTAAGAGAATACGAATACCACCAGGTCGCGAATACTGCAGAGTTAGCAGATTCCACTATCTTCTATTCCTTCTCCCAAGTGGAAAACCTCAGATCATATCTGCGAGATTTGGTCTTTTATTTACAGCAGCGGGGTAATAGGCTCTTACCCTCGTATGAACTGCTGCTTTGCCACGAAAACAAAGGTTATCAAGAGCATTATAAGAAGCTCTTGGGCATTAACTCACCTTGGGCATATTACCTCAGCCGCAAAGAAGAAATTACTTCATATAATATAAGCTATCCAATTGTATTAAAGAGTCTTGATGGATCAAATGCCAAGGGTGTAGCCCTGGTTAATAGCCAAGATGAACTCCTTCGGAAGATTACCGAGTGGGAAGCCAAACTTAGTCTGTACGATCGGTGGGATCTCTTCAGGCGTAAACACCTGCGTAAGCCAAAGCAGTTCCCCGGCTACCCTCAATACTCCAACAAAGAGGATCAGGAGCAATACCGGGATCATATCGAGCCGAGATTGCGGTTTGTCCTGCAAGAGTTTATCCCCGGACTGGATAGTGATTACAGAGTTATCGTGCTGGGGGATCGTTATTGTGTGAGCCGCAGGATGACTAAAAAGGGTGACTGGCGAGCCAGCGGCACCAAGCTCTTTACATACAGTCGTGAACCGAATAGCAGACTGTTGGATTATGCCTGCAGTCTTTATGACAAGGTTCACAGCCCAAGCTTGGCAATGGATGTGGGTATTAGCGACAAGGGTATGCACCTCTTTGAGTTTCAAGCTCTGCACTTCGGCGTTACACCCATCGTATTGGGTCCCGGATACTTCGTTAAACTTCAGGGTGAATGGCAGTTCCAAGAAGGCTCCGGGTCTTACGAGGCAGAACTGGCTCATGCTATAGACCACTATCTGAGCAACAGGATGTAGCTGCGTGGTCTTTTCATACCACTTGATAAAATATCCCTATAGAGTCTTGTATGCCATCCTGAGCTTACTTGGCAAGACAAAAGGCACCTACTTCTACTGCGCTGAGCAGATTGATCTGGAGATTTTCCAGGAGATCCAGCGACACCTGCAGCATATTGATATAGTTACAGATAAGAAGAGTATGTTAAAGTACTTTCTTGATAACAACATGCCCTGCAAAAAGCTGCCGATTTTCCCCAAAGCAGTGATCATGTGTCGTCATGCTTGCCACAAGTTTCCCTCGGATAGGATCGTCAAGATCGGCATGAGACACGGTCCTTATCACTTCAAACGTATGACCTCGGCAGCGAACTACAACCTCTTTGATGTCTATATGTTTAGCAGTCAGGATGATCTTGCCGAAGCTATCAAAACCGGTGTCAAGACCGGTGTTGCCACCGGCTATCCCAAGCTCGATCCTGCAATCAATAGCGAATACAGCCAAAGTGAGCTTGATTCCATCAAAACCAAAGCAGGTATCACACCAGAAAAGCCGATCCTGCTCTTCAGCGCAACCTGGCCGGGCAGCGGCATGAGCGGCTTGGATCTATGGAAAGAGCAAATCGGCAGCCTGAAAGATGAGTATAACCTGATGGTAACGCTGCATCCTTGGGTTTCTGACGCCGATAGAGAACTGATCAGAAGGCAGGGCATTTACATCATAAAGAGCGATGTGATCAAGCATATCTACATCTCAGACATCGTGATAGGCGATACCAGCTCGCTATTGGCGGAAGCCTGTGCCTTGGATAAACCCATGATCACTTGGAAGACTCCCTCGGCAAAGCGGTCTCAAGAGAAGATCCAGCACCTGATTGAGAGCTTTAGCCTCCAGGTGGAGACTATTGAGGATTTGAAGAACGCTATCGAGCGTTATCTTGCCAATCCAGCGTTACTCGCGGATGAAAGGCAGCAAGCGAGCGAACTGATGTTTGACAAACTGGATGGTCTGGCTGGCAAGAGAGCTGCCAACGAAATTATTAAGCTACTGCCGGAGTTGAAACTATGAATCTGATCGATGCGCATTGCCATCTGGCAAATCTTGCCCAAACCCACGATCTGATGCCTCTCATTTCTGAGGCTAAATCTCAAGGTATCAAAGGCTTTATAACATCCGTCCTGATGCTGTCGGATCTGGATTGGCACGAGAACAATCCCAATCCCTGCATCCTGATACAAGCCGGAGTTCACCCAAGCTTTGATGAATGCGACCTAACACTATCAGATATCCGCTCGCTTACGGAAAAGAAGGCTCTTGACTTGGTCGGCGAGATCGGCCTGGACAGATCCAATCCCGATCTGGAAAGTCAACAGGAGATGCTGGCAGAGCAGTGCCGGATTGCCTCGGAAGTACAATTACCAGTCTCGCTTCATATTGTTGGATATCAAGCGAATGCATATACATTATTAAAGCAATTTCCACTCCGCTATATGGTGCATGGATATGCCGGATCGGTGGAAGGATTTGAGCTCCTGGCAAGGTTGGATACCTGCTTTACCATCAGCAGCCGTATCCTCAAAGATGACAAGCGTGATCTGCTGTCGGCCATCATCAAGGACGGCAGATATCTATTCGAAACTGACATTACCCAGTATTACGTTAAGCCCAATGAAGCCAACCCCTTGCTTCGACTGATCGAGCTTTATGATAAAGTGAAGGAACTCAGCGGAAAAACCGATGCAGAACTGAATGATACGCAGGATAATACGCTGCATCACCTATTGGGAAGGTACCCTTGGTAAGAGAGCGCGACAGCCGTACGGCTCTATTGATTGGTGAAGAAGGCCTTGCAAGGCTCAAACAAGCCAAGATAGCCGTAATTGGTCTGGGTGGTGTGGGCGGTTATGCCGTCGAAGCCCTGGTTCGCGCCGGAATCGCCGAAATACTCCTGGTGGATTTTGACAGAGTGCAAGAATCAAATGTAAATCGTCAATTGATAGCAGATTACGACAGCATCGGCATACTCAAAACAGAGCTATATGCCCAGCGACTCGCCAAGCTGGATCCTCAGCTAAAAATCTGCTGCAAGGCTTGTTTCGTGGATAGCGGCAATATGGCTGAACTCCTTGATGGTTATCAATATGTGATCGACGCCATAGACAGCTTGGATTCAAAGATCGATATGCTCGATTATTGCCACAGAACCGGCAGGTTTGTCGTAAGCATCTTCGGTGCCGGTCGCCGACTGGATCCCTCCCTGGTGCGAAGTGGGGACATCTCTCAGAGCAGTGCCTGTCCTTTGGCAAGACGAGTACGCAAGAGCTTGCGCGAGAGAGGCGTCACCAGCGGAATAAGCGCAGTATGGTCGATTGAGGAAGCCGCTCCTGCAGTTAAAGAGCAAGGCCCGGATCGCTCTCCCATCGGTTCTATAAGCTATATGCCTGCAATTATGGGTCTTACTGCTGCCTCAATCCTTATCCGCAAGATTATTCAGGATTAGAACCCCATTTTTCAGAGACAATAAAAGCCGGAACCGACAGATTCCGGCATTATTCTATCCAAATATCTATTGAAGATTAGCCTGAATCCATTCCTGAGCCTTTTCCTGAGCTCTTTGCAACTGGCGGGGACTGAGTTCTGCCCCAATCTGATCCCGTTTGCTTACAAACTGCTGCTGTCCATTTCTGGCGGCAATAAAGTACCAAACATAGGCTTCAAACGGGCTCTTGGAGACTCCGTAACCGTATTGATGGCAAACACCCAGGTTGTACTGAGCTCCGTTGTGTCCCATCTTGGCAGCTTGATTAAAATAACGTACTGCCCGATCATAGCTTTGCCTGACTCCATGACCGTTGTAATAGCATAACCCCAAGTTATATATAGCGCTTTGATGTCCTTGTTCCGCTGCGAGAGCATACCAATTTGCTGCAGCTTCCAAATTCTGACGAGTACCCCAGCCGTAGTTGTGACAGACAGCCAAGTTATACTGGGCCGTGACGTTACCCTGATCTGCCGCCAGACGATAGAGCCTTACAGCTTCCTCAAGATTTTGTGCTACTCCCAAGCCTTTCTCGTAGCAGATGCCCAGATTGGTCTGAGCTTCCGGCAGGGCCTGTTCCGCAGCAAGCGAATACCATCTGACTGCCTGAGCGTAATCCTGGCTAAGGCCGAGACCGTTGTAATAGCAATTACCCAGGAAAAACTGTGCCGAAGCGTTGCCCTGTAATGCTGAGAGCCTAAAAAGCTCTGCAGCCCGAGCTGGATCTGCTTGGACACCTTGTCCGTAATAATAACACAATCCAAGGTTTAGCTGAGCGCCGGCATGACCTCTTTCTGCTGCCGGACTAAAGCTTCGGACTGCTTCTGCATAATCCTGATTGGTTCCCTCACCCTTATAACTCGCCAAGCCGATGTTGTAAAGAGCATTGATATTGCCCTGATCCGCTGCGAGCCGATAATAGCGGGTGGCTTCATTGACGTTTTTTGCCACACCTTTGCCGCTGTAGTAGAGCACGCCAAGGTTAAACTGTGCCGCTGCATGAGATTGAGCTGCAGCCAGTGAAAAGTATCTGAAGGCTTCGGCATCGCTTTGGGGGAGACCTCTGCCTTCCAGAGCTGCCAAACCAAGCTGATACTGAGCCTCCGAATGTCCTTTGGCGGCAGCTTGGGAAAAGTAATTCAGAGCTTGAATACGATCCTGTGCCACTCC
The DNA here is from genome assembly GCA_964433815.1 of uncultured Candidatus Cloacimonadota bacterium. GTDB lineage: Bacteria > Cloacimonadota > Cloacimonadia > Cloacimonadales > Cloacimonadaceae > PHBP01. Next base: position 26,690 of record CAYSSP010000027.1, on the reverse strand, counting down.
ATCGCCGAGGTCAAGACAAACTGCAAGATTGTAGAGCGCATTGATATGCCCTTGATCCGCAGCCTTCTTGTACCACTGGGCAGCTTCTGCGGGATTTCCGGCTACGCCGCGAGCGTTGTGCAGGCAGATTCCCAGGTTGTATTGAGCCGCAGGATGTCCCTGCACGGCAGCCAAGCGATAGTATCTGGCAGCTTCGACCGCATTTTCTGCGATGCCCCAGGCATTGTCATAACACAATCCTAAGTAATACTGTGCATTTGCGTTGCAGTTATCCGCCGCAAGCCTGAAATAAGGTATCGCTTGAGCATATTCCTTGGCATTGTAATGTTCCAAACCCTTGAAGTAATTGACCCCGCTATGGCCTTGTTCTTCTGCCATGCGAAACCAGCGATTCGCTTCTTCGCGGTCTTGGATTACTCCCTGACCGTTAAAATAAGCAAGTCCCAGATTATATTGAGCATCTGCTATTCCGGCATCTGCAGCCAGGCGAAACCATCTTACTGCTTCACTGTGATTTGTCTCTGTCCCTTTACCCTGGCATAGGCATATACCCAGATTGTATTGTGCTTCCGGGAGTCCTTGTTCCGCGGCAAGACGGTAGTAACGGATTGCTTCCTGGAGGTTTACCTCTGTGCCCAACCCATCTTCATACATTCTACCTAATGCAGCCTGAGCCGGAGCAAAGTTTTGTCCCGCTGCCGCAAGGAGCCAAGTAAGAGCTTCCTGATAATTTTGCTGTATTCCGCTACCTTCCAGATATGCCAAGCCGATGTTGTACTGTGCGCTAACGTTACCTTCCTGTGCATTACGCAGGAGGGGCTCGCTAAATCTACTTACTGCCTGGAGGCAGAATGTAATCGTGATCAGGGTCAAAGCCAGCAAAAGCTTTTTCATCAAATTGCTCCATTTATCGTTTTAAATTAATACTCGCTTGTCCTTCCAAACCTGCTGATCAAGACTGATCAAGGTTATCTGAAAGAAGTTCATAAAGATCTTACTATGGACTTTCGAAGGGCATCTGTTGTCAAGGGAAAAAGGACATTTTCACCTAAATACCCAAGATTTTGAGTCAATAACTTCGTTATGGAGCATCGATTGGGGCATTGGCATCAGGCTGGACATTCAATGAAAATGCCATAAGAATCTTCCCGGTAATACTCCATACAAAAATAAACCTTGACGGAAGACGCTAAACACTTAGGCTCGGAGGAAGATCGTAATCGGGCTCATCTTGGCCTGAAAAAAACTTACGATATAGGAGATACTTATGACGATCCGTACTATGTTTCTTGCTATACTGGCTCTGAGCCTGAGCTTGCTGGGGGCTTATCAAAGTCACTCGATTGGACTTTTCACACCATCCACGCTGGAAAATCTGCAAAGTGAAGTTAACATAGGGCACAATTTCTATGGCAGAATCAATCACGATGTGATCGATACCTTCCTTGGCACGGCCGGTGGAGCCAATGCGGGGCTGGGATTTCGTCAGCATCTGTTTACAGGACTGGAAGCCAAGGTTGGTTACAATACTCCTCTGATGGAGTATCATCTTGGCGCAGCCTGGCAGTATGCTCCTGAGGAATGGCCTGCCAAGCTGCAAGTCGATGTGGTCTATTCCAGTTTCGAGATTGGAAAACGCAGATCGGATCTGGGCTTTTATCTTACAGCCCAAAACCGGCCTATTGTGGACCGGATGATTTTTACCCTTAATGCCGGTTACAATACTTATTATGAAAGAATCGGCCTGGGACTGGGCACGCAGTTCCTGATCACCGATAAAATCAGTCTCTTGGGCGAGATCTATCCCCTGCTCAATGACGATAATGATTCGGACAATCCTTATACCGTTGGCAACTATAGCGCTTATGCATTTGGAGCTGCCTTCGACGCCGATCCCTACAGCTTCCAGGTGAATATATCCAACGATCCTGTTCACCACAATACGGCAGGACACTCACTCGGTGCAGCCAACAAAGGCAATCTGCATCTTGGTTTCAACGTCAAGCGCCGCTTGGGTTTCTAAGCGTATTATACTAATGTTTCAGCAAGCCCCGGGTCCATTCCCGGGGCTTGTGCTATCTGCTTGACAGGATGCATCTATCCTGCTTGCTGCCTGCTTGAATCCTGCATGAACAGGCAGGAAGCATCTGAAAAATAAATGTCTTAGAGATGTTCATCGAAAAGGAGCGCTGAGAGCGAAACCCGAGACTTTTGCGGATTGGAAGGCAATTTTTTCTCTTGACGTATTTGCTGATTACTGAACATTGTAACAGAACCCATAAGAATGAAATGATAGGATTATAGATGGAATACCCGGTATTTAAAAAAGAAGTTGCAGAGCTCGCAGAGCAGATCTTTGAGATTCGGAGGTTACTTTGACCTCGATTCGAAGCTAAAAACTGCCGCAGAACTCGAAGAGCTGATGAATGATCCCGCCTTTTGGAACGATCAGGCAAGGGCGAAGAAGATCAGCAAGAATCTCAGCCAGATGAGGGAGGCAATCTCTCACATCAAAGCTCTGGATCAGCATAAAGACGATCTGGAGACTTATATCATGCTGCTCGATGAAGATTTTAACGAGTCTCTTTTTGCGGAAGCGGTGGGGCACCTTGAGACCAGCAAAGCCTATGTGGAAAAAGCCGAAGTGGAATGTTATCTGAATGAATCTTACGATCATAATGACGCGGTCTTTACGATTCACGCGGGTGCCGGCGGCACAGAGGCTCAGGATTGGGCGGAGATGCTGCTGCGTATGTACTCTCGCTGGGCAGAGGCAAATCAATTTAAGTTTACCATCATTGATTCCCTGGCGGGCGACGAAGCTGGATTGAAAAGCGTAACGGCAGAAGTAAGCGGCAACTATGCTTACGGTCTGCTCAAGGCGGAGATCGGAATCCACCGTTTGGTTCGGATCTCTCCTTTCAATGCCCAGGGAAAACGCCAGACCTCATTTGCCTCCGTCTTTGTATATCCCGAATTTGATGATGATATCGAGGTCGAGATCGAAGCCAAAGACCTCAAGATCGATACCTATCGTGCCAGCGGAGCGGGCGGACAGCACGTCAATACGACCGATTCCGCCGTGCGCATCACTCACTTGCCCACCAATATCGTGGTAAGCTGTCAAAACGAACGCAGTCAGATTCAGAACCGCGAAAAGGCAATGGCAATCCTCAAATCCAGGCTCTATCAGCATTATGAAGAGCAGCGCAACAAGGAAAAGAAAGATCTGGAGAGCTCCAAGACCGAGATAGGTTGGGGCAATCAGATCCGCAGCTATGTCTTCCAGCCTTATCAGATGGTCAAGGATCACCGTACAAACTTTGAAAGCGGCAATACCGAGAAAGTTATGAATGGCGAGCTGGACGGCTTTATCTATGCCTGGCTGAAGAAAAGGGCGCAGGAAAAGATTTGAAGCAGTATCAGAAATTGATGCAAGAGCTGGACAAGGCAAGATTGCCGAGACACGTCGGCATCATTATGGATGGCAATGGCAGATGGGCAAAGAAGCGAGGACGTCCCAGGCTTTACGGACACAATGCCGGGGCAAAATCGATCCGGGAAGTGGTCGAGCTGGGTGTGGAGCTGGGGCTTGAATACCTCACTTTTTATGCTTTTTCGACTGAGAACTGGAGCCGCCCGGAAGATGAGGTGCGCGGCTTGCTCAAGATGCTGCGCGAGCGCTTGATCAAGGAAATCCCGGAACTCAACAAACAGAATATCTATGTGCAGTTTATCGGTGGTGAAGAGAATCTCACTCCGGATTATATGGACGAGATCAAACGGGTTGCGGCTTTGACTCATACAAATACCGGGATGGTGGTCAATATCGCCTTTAACTATGGTGGCCGTTACGAGATCATCGAAGGTATCAAAAAGCTTTATTCACAGGCAAAGGACAAGCCGGAGCTGGTGCAAGAGCTAAGCCCTGAGAGTTTTGGCGACTATCTGTACACGAGCGGACAGCCTGATCCTGATCTTATCATACGCACCAGCGGAGAGATGAGGCTATCGAACTTTCTCCTGTGGCAATCAGCCTATTCGGAGATCTATATTACGCCTGTATTGTGGCCGGATTTTGACAAGAGCGAGATGGTCAAGGCACTGATCGACTTTCAGAAGCGGGGCAGAAGGTTTGGAGGAGTAGTATCCAAATGAGTGAGCTTGGCAAGAGAGTCCTGGTATCTCTGATCTTTATTCCGATCCTGATAGCCGCGCTGTACTTCGGGGGCTTGCCTCTGGTACTGATGTTTTTGCTGGTTTCTGTCCTGGGTGGGCTGGAGTACTTTCAGATCATGCAAAAAGCAGGGAATGGGATCAATTGCGGGTGGCTGTGGCTGTCCCCGGCGCTCTATTTGAGCCTGGTTTATCTAAGGGGTATAGATCTCAGTCTGGTCTGGATCTCTTTCTTTATAGTGATTCTGATCAAGATCTTCAGTTGGTCAAAGAATTCGAATCTAAATACCACCTTCAGCGCAATCTGGGGCTTGGTCTATACCGGGATAATCCCGGCGATGATCGTAAGGATCGGGCTGGATTACCACGGGCAATATATACTTTTGGGCTTGGTGCTGATGATTTGGATCGTGGATAGCGTTGCATATTTCATCGGAATGAGCTTTGGAAGGCACAGGGGCGTGACCGCGATCAGCCCCCGAAAATCTATTGAGGGCTTTATCGCGGGAGCACTTGCTCCGGCTCTGATAGTGTTTATATTATATATAACCGGGTTTCGGTTGATTGAGCTTAAGTATCTGGTTTTGATAGCCATAGCTGCCGGAATTGTAGGGCAGTTGGGAGATCTGACCGAATCGATGATCAAGCGTTTTGCCCAAGTAAAAGACTCATCCAATCTGATCCCCGGGCATGGTGGGATCTTGGATCGTACTGATAGTATCCTGCTTGCCGGTTCGTTTTTGTACTGTGCAATACAAGTTTTAGAAAAAGTGAGGTAAGAATATGCTCAAAAGAACACTTAGCACTCTCCTGATGCTGGGAATCGCCATTATGGCTTTTGCCCAGGCTGCAGATCTCTTCTTCTCCGAATATGTGGAAGGAGCTTCACACAACAAGGCAATAGAGATTTTTAACGGAACCGGCGCGACTGTAGATCTTAGCAACTACAGCGTTAAGCTCGGATCAAACGGTAACGAATGGGCTGCCACAAACTCCATCAACCTGACCGGCACCCTTGCAAATGGTGAAGTCTATGTGATCGCCAATGCCCAAGCCAATGCTCAGATGCTGGCAGTAGCAGACATCACCCACACAGTTACCTACTTCAATGGTAACGATGCTCTTGGTCTTTTTAACGGTGCCACAATGATCGATGCCATCGGTATCTATCTGCAGGATCCGGGAACCGCTTGGGATGTCGCCGGTACAGTCGGTGCCACTCTCGACCACACTCTGATCCGCAAGCCCAATATTACCTCAGGAAATCCCAACTGGACGGTTTCTGCCGGTACTAATATGGACGATTCCGAATGGGTCGTACATCCTCAGGATTATGTAACTGATCTTGGTATGCATACCTTCAATCCCGGTGGCGGCGAACAAGCCGGTACCCCCAGCTTCAATCCCCCTGCCGGTGTCTATAATGGACCCATCAACGTAGTGCTTACCAGCTCTACTCCGGGAGCTTCCATATATTACACCACCAATGGCAGCAATCCGACCAATCAGTCAACTCTCTATACTGCTCCGATTCCTTTGAGCAGCAATACTACTCTCAAAGCCATAGCTTATGCATCCAGTATGGATCCCAGCTATGTGGCAACTGCCGAATACCTTTTCCCGCTTCTGGTGAGTAATATCGCTCAGCTCAGAGCTCAGGAAGCTGATAACAGCACCATCTACAGACTCAGCAATCAGGTTGTGATGACCTTTGCCCAGAGCTGGAGACACCAAAAGTATATCCAAGACCATACAGCAGCCATCCTGATCGATGACTACAATGGCGTGATCACTACTAACTACCAGCCGATGGACGGAATCGTTGGTATCACAGGTAAGCTCTATCGCTATACCACCAATATGCTGCAGTTTGTGCCGGTTGCTGATCCCGGTCCTGCCTCACAGCACAATGCACCGCTCAGCATCCCTGTCGTGACAGTCAGCGAAATCAACAACAACCTTGAGCAGCATCAGTCCAAACTGGTGAGAATCAATGATGCATCATTTGGCTCTACCGGTGCCTTTGCCAGCGGACAGAACTATAATCTCACAGATTCCAGCGGAACCATCGTCTTCCGTACTGCTTTCTTTGATGTGGATTATGTGGTCGATGCGATGGCTATTCCTACCGGTCAGATGGATATCAAGGTGATCGTGAACCAATTCAATACCACACCTCAGGTGACTTCACGTTCGTCTGCTGACTTTAATCCTCCCGTCTCCAATGATGATGATGTGATCGTCCCTGCCGGAACTCAGCTTTTGGCAAACTATCCCAATCCCTTCAATCCTGAGACTACTATTCGCTTTAGCCTTGAGAATGATGCTGAGGTGATGGTCAATATCTACAACACACGCGGACAGCTTGTGCGCTCACTGGTCAATGGCCAGAAAGCAGCCGGTATGCACAGCGTGGTTTGGAACGGAATGGACGACAATGGTCAGTCCGTATCCAGCGGTATCTATTATTACAAAATGTATGCGGGCAAATACAGCTCAACCCGCAAGATGATCCTGATGAAATAGTGGCTGATCTTGAGGAGCCATGTTTATTGCCTGATCACGATCTTCTTGTTCTCCACCATTGAGGTGGTGAGCAAATGGCTGGGTGGCGGGATTCATCCCAATGCCATTACAGCCTGGAGGTTCCTGATCGGTGGGGCAGTGATCCTGCCCTTGGCAATCAGACAGATCAAGGCTCACAAGACACAGCTTGGTCTTGGCAGCATACTGAGAATAGGCGCTTTGGGAATACTGAACGTCTGTATCAGTATGCTGCTTTTACAATGGTCTGTACTATATGGCAAGGCATCGCTAAGCGCCATTTTGGTGGCTCTGAACCCGCTCTTTGTTTCGCTCTTTGCATTTATCATCCTCAAGGAAAGGCTTGGTTTTGCTACAAAGATCGGTCTGGCATCGGGGCTCATAGGGCTGCTGCTGATAGTGCTGGGTGAACAGAATATGCTTGTAGGGTACAAGAATCTGCCTCTGGGAATAGGCTTGGCTCTGGGAGCTGCACTGACCTTTGGACTCTACACGGTATTAGGCAAGAGTCTGGTGGCTCGTCACGGGAATCTGGCAGTAAACAGCCTGTCTTTCGTCATTGGTTCTCTAGGTTTGTTTGTGATTAGTTTCTTTCTGGGAGTGGATACAGGTATCAGGATGAGCCTCAATAATCTGGCAGTTGTAGCATACTTGGGTCTATTCGTAACGGGGCTGGCTTATATTCTCTTCTTTGAGGCACTCAAGAAGCTGCCTGCCTCCACAGTATCAATGTATTTCTTTTTTAAACCGGTCATAGCGTCGCTATTGGCGTGGGTCCTTACCTCAGAGCGTCTTAGCATCGTCCAGATTGTGGGCATTGCAGTAGTAATAGGCTCTCAGGTAATGATCCGTACAAGAGTGTTCAAGAGTCCGGTGCCACCAGTCATGGCAGAGGGAGCCTGATGAATATTCTGGTCTTTGGAGCCAGCTTTCCCAATCCTGCAGAGCCGCTATTAGGGATATTTAACTTCAAACTCCTGGATAAGTACCCCTCCGAGCACGATATCAAGGTGGTAGCTCCTGTCCCCTTGGGGCTAAACTTCAGGAGAGGACACCAAGGCAGGATTGCTTGGGAGGATACGGTTGAGATAGGTCTCCGAATGGTAGAGGTCTATCGTCCCAGATATCTGCTTCTACCCAGAAGGCTACTGATGCCTTTGATTGGTTTTATTGAGTTTCTATGCTGTCTCGCTACTGTGGCAAGGATACACAAGAGCTGGCAGATAGACCTGATCCACGTGAACTTTGCTTATCCGGATGGTATCGCTGCTATGTGGCTATCCCGGATGCTCAAGATCAGCTACGTACTCACTGAACACAGGGGTCTCCTGGCAGAGACCCTGGATAATATCTGGGTAAAGAGTCAGCTAAAGCAGGTTTACCAGTCTGCTGCTGCGGTGACCACGGTCTCAGAATACAACGCCAGAGTCTTGTTTAAAAAGACAGGAGTAAAGGCTATTCACATACCCAATGGACTGGATTTCGAGCGCTTTGAGCAAGGTTATATGCGGGAGAAGCTGTATGAACTGGTCTGTGTATCTCACCTGATCCCTGCTAAAGGGATACAATACCTGATTGAAGCCATCTCCATCCTCAAGCAACAGGGAACACAGTACAAGCTGGATATTATCGGAGAAGGCTCCCATCGCTCCCACCTGGAGAAGCTGATCATAGAGCTTGGACTGCAGCAAGAGGTCTCTCTCAAGGGAGCATACCCTCCAAAGAAGCTTGAGCAAGAGCTGCCAAACTATGACGCACTTGTCTTACCAAGCTTGAGAGAGAGCTTTGGCATTGTCCTGATAGAAGCTATGGCTGCAGGATTACCCGTAATAGCCACCAGATGTGGAGGTCCAGAGCAGATTGTAAACGACGATACCGGCATCCTTGTGGCTCCAGGTAGTGCTGAAGCCCTGGTACAAGGCATCCGAGAGCTTTCCAGTAGGTGGTCTTCCTACGACAGCTCCCTGATCCGTTTCACAGCAGAAAGCAAGTATTCACTTGACAGTGTGGTAAAGCTCTATTTCCAGGTCTATAATGACGCAACAAGGAAATAGAGATGCCTGCCACAATATGCCACGTTAGCACAGTACACCCCCGCCACGACGTACGTATCTTCCATAAACAGTGCCAAAGCCTATTCAAACTGGGCTACAAAGTGCTCTTCTGCGTGGCAGATGGCAAAGGCGACAGCATTGATCAAGGCATCCGCATCCGTGATATAGGAGCTTATTCCGGACGCCTGAAACGTATGCTCAAAGCACCTCTAAAGATGCTGGCCACCATCCTCGCCATCCGCGCAAAGGTCTATATCTTTCATGATCCTGAACTGCTTCCTCTGGCTCTGGCTACGAAATTGCTCACGAAAGCCAAAATCGTCTATGATTCACACGAGAGCTACCGCGATTTCTTCCTTCACAAAGAATACATCAAGCCCCAATACTCCAAAGCCATCTCCCGCGTATTCGGCATTATTGAAGACTTCGTTGTGCGCAGACTGGATTTTGTAATCTCAGCCACCGAACACATCGCATCTCAGTTTGATCTGGGTGATCGTTCAGCTACCATCTTTAACTACCCCAAGCTTAGCGAGTGGGACAATACGCCTCCCCGGGATCCTGAATACAAAGCTCCGGAGATTGCCTATATCGGCAGTATCATAGCTGAACGCGGCATTCACTACCTCTTGGAAGCCATCCAGCCTCTTGATTGCCAGCTTCATCTTGCCGGAAACTACGAGCCCGCCTCATATAGAGAGGTACTGCTTGCTCTCCCAGGCTGGTCCAAGGCAATAGAACACGGCTATGTAAACCGAGAGCAAGCCCTGCAGATCATAAACAAGTCTCTTGCAGGACTGATCCTCTTGCAAAGGCTTCCCAATAACATTGCCTCTCTCTCCACCAAGATGTTTGAATATATGGCGGGAGGAATTGCCGTGATTGCTCCGGACTTTCCCATCTACAAAGCCATCATTGAGCAAAACAACTGCGGTATCTGCGTAGATCCTGCCGATACAGAGCAGATAAGAGCCGCCATAGAAAGCATCCTCGCCGATCCAGGCAAAGCTCTGGCAATGGGGGAGAACGGCCGCAGGCTAAGCAGAGAAGTCTATAACTGGGAATCCCAGGAAGCTCTCCTACAACAAATCTTTAGCACACTCACACGGAACTGATTGATATGATGAACACAATCCTCGCGACACTCTTTTGGCTCAGCGTCTTTTACCTTGCTTACCACCTCTTTTTATACGGCATCCTGATCTGGATACTGAACAAGCTCCTGGGTCGCAAAGATACCTCACCCAAAGCCTTAAAAGACTACCCCAGCATCACCATCCTATGTCCCGCCTTCAACGAAGAACGCGATATTGAAGCCAAGATAAAGTCCTTCCTCGCCCTCGATTACCCAGCGGACAAAATCCGTATGCTGGTGATCTCAGATGATTCTACTGATGGTACAAACGAGATAGTTAATCGCTACGTTGATCAACGCGTCAGCCTCTTGATCCAGAAACCGCGTCGTGGCAAGCAAGCCGCCCACAACCTCGCTTTGCCCCACATAGACAGCGACCTGGTGCTTTCGACAGATGCCACCGCTATCTTCGAGTCGGGCAGCGTAAAGCTTCTCACCGAGATTCTGATGAGCAGTCCACGGATCGGGATGGTCTCGGGCAGGCTAAAGCTCACCACCAGTGGCGGCAAGCAGTCCGGGGAAGGCCTCTACATACGCTATGAAAGCTTCCTGAGAGATCTGGATAGCCGTTACCACTCCGTCCTGGTTTCAGTCGGCGCACTCTTTCTGATCCGCAGAGAACTCTTTACTGAGATAGCAGAAGATTCTGCAGACGACTTTGAACGCACCCTCTATGTCCTGGACAAGGGCTACAAGGTTAAATTTGTAAAAGACGCAGCAGTGGTAGAGGAAGAGACCGAATGCGCCACCGAAGAGCTTGACCGCAAGGTCCGCATCATCACTCAGGAATGGTACTGCGTAAGGCGTCACCCTGGCGTGCTGGATCCCTTTAAGCATACGCAAATCTCCTGGATGCTCTTTTCCCACAAGGTAATGCGCTGGCTCTTTTTTATCCCGGTAATCCTGATCTGGGCAAGCTCTGCCATCCTCTCCATCAACAGTTTTTTTTATATGATAGTGTTTATCCTCTTGACAACAGGGCTTATTCTGGGGAGCATGGAACTCAGAGCCCAAAAGGCAAGGAAACATATTCCCCTGATGGGACTTCCGGCATACTTCGTTGCGATGCTGTTGGCTTCAATACTGGCTTTTGCGAATTTCCTCAAAGGCAAGAACTTTGGGGTCTGGAACACTGCCAGAGACTAGTAATTTTTTTTAAGGAGTAACGATGAAGAAGATCAGGCTTGGAATGATTGGATGTGGCCGCATTTCCAAGAACCACTTTGAAGCTGTAGCACAGATACCCGAAGCAGAATTTGTAGCCTGTGCGGATATTATCGAAGAGAAAGCTCTTTCTGCTGCACAACAATACAAAATCCCTGCTCATTACACTGATTATCACGAGATGCTCGAAAAAGAAAAGCTCGATATCGTGACAATTTGTACACCCAGCGGTATGCACCCACAGATGGGTATAGATGTAGCCAATCACAAGATCAACGTGCTCACCGAAAAGCCTATGGGCATCAATATCGAAGGTGCAGACCAGCTAATCCAGGCTTGCGACCGCAACAAGGTAGAGCTCTTTGTGGTAAAGCAAAATCGCCTCAACAGCACTATGCAACTGCTCAAGAAAGCTATCGACAAAGGCCGTTTTGGCAGAATCTACATGGCACAATCCAATGTCTTCTGGCAACGCCCCCAAGCCTATTATGACCAGGAAAAGTGGCGCGGCACCTGGGAATTTGACGGCGGAGCTTTTATGAACCAAGCCAGCCATTATGTGGATGCAATCTATTGGCTTTTGGGCAATGTGGATTCTGTGATGGCATACACCGCTACGATGGCTCGTCGCATCGAAGCCGAAGACACAGGCTGCGCCATCCTGCACTTCCGCAGCGGTATCATCGCCACTCTGAACGTTACGATGCTTACTTACCCCAAAAACTTTGAAGGCTCGATCACCATCATCGGTGAGAAGGGTACAGTCAAGGTCGGTGGTTTCGCAGTCAATAAGATTGAGAAATGGGAATTTGAAGATTACGATGATGACGACAAGATCGCCACAGACACAGCATATCAGCCGCCCAATGTCTATGGCTTTGGACACAATCCTTATTACCGCAATGTGATAGATGTCCTTCTCGGCAAGGCTGTTCCCGCCACCAATGGCAGAGATGGCAGGAAGTCTGTCGAGATTATCCAAGCTATTTACAGATCTGCCAAGACAGGCAAGAGAGTATCTCTGCCTCTGTAGGAGTAAAAATGAAAAAACAGATCTTGATCTTATGTATCATTCTCCTGACCAGCCTCGCTTTCGCGGCGCAAATCAGGCTTTCCAACGGCAAAACTTTTAGCGGTAATATCGAAAGTGCCAGAGACGGATTCATCACCTTGATGGATGGCAACGTCAAAATCATCATCCCTGTGGGCGAAATAAGCTCAGTGATGGATGGTACCAATGATCTCACCCGGGATACTATCTCCCGCGCTACACCACCCCGCATCGATGCCCATTACATTCAGGCGGACGATTATTTCTATGCCGAAGATCCAATTGGCGACAATAGCTGGATCTGGGTAATGATAGGCAAGATGCGCAGAGAAGCAAGCGCCGAAACCGATAATCACGCAATGTTTTTTGATGTCAAGACCGGCACAGAAAAATGGGCAGGTTGGTGGGGCAAGACCCGCATCGCGACTCGTGATGATCTAGCTCTTGGAACGCTGGTTATTTGCTTTGATTCAAACAACGACGGCGAGAAGTACAATCCGCCGACCGATACCCAAACAGCACGCGGCGATTCCTGGTTTATGGCAAAGATCACCGATATGTCAGAAGCATATCGTGGATATATCCAGGTCGCAGGAGCTTACAAAATCAGTCTAAACAACCTGAGAGTATTGATCCGCAACTAAATTGCAACCTTCAGGCCAATATAATCGAACCCCGCTTTTTTCGAGCGGGGTTCTTTATTGCTTTTATATCAACCTCTTAGCCCTCACTTTCGATTCTGCATTGCTAAGTAATTGTAAAATAGCTCTTTGATGCTTGTTCATACAGGATTCAAGCAGGATACAAGCAGGGAGCAAGCATCCTTTCAAGCAGAAAGCAGGTGGGAATCAGGTTTTCTCTATGCCCTGTTTTTGTATATTTGAGGCTATATTACAAGATAGTGGAATGGATATTGCAAAAGATATCAATTAGCGTTTCGGGTGAGAAGCGCTCAGTTTTGAACAGAGGAATGAATGACTGTCTTAATTCTTGCGACACTTGCATTGATCCTGAATTGGATACTGGAATATTGGCGCCACAGCCGCAATGTGGCGTCCGTACCGATTCGTATCCACGTAAATGGAACCCGCGGAAAATCCAGCGTTACAAGGCTAATCGCAGCCGGGCTCAGGGCCGGTGGGATCAAGACCATTGCCAAAATTACCGGGACACTGCCCAGAGTAGTGCTCTCGGATGGCAGGGAAGCCGCCATCATCCGGCTGATGGGTGCCAATATCATCGAGCAGAAGTATATCTTCCGCGAAGCCGTCAAAGACAAACCTCAGGCGGTGGTAATCGAATGTATGGCAGTAAATCCTGTCTTCCAATGGCTTACGGAACGCAAGTTTATCCGCTCCACCATCTCTGTGATTACCAATAGCCGTCCGGATCACCTTGATCTGATGGGCTCGACGGAGCAGAGCGTGGCGATGTGTCTTTCCAATACGATTCCCGCCAATGGAGTCTGCTATACTGCTGAGAACAAGCACTTTACTTTGTTGAAACAGGTTGCGGATAAGCGGAATACCATCATCCACAAGATTCGTCCGACTGATGTTACAAAGGATGAGCTGGATAAATTCAGCTATATTGAGCATGCCGAGAATGTACAGCTTGCCCTGGCAGTATGCGCGGAAGCGGGAGTGCCGAGAGAAGTGGCTTTGAGGGGTATGCAAAAGGCTCATCCGGATCCCGGAGCGCTGAAAAAGTATGTGATCCACGATGGTGCCAAGACAATCAATTTTTATAATGTGTTTGCTGCAAACGATCCGGATTCCACAGCTCGTATCATCGAGATGGTGACCGGAGATCTCCAAAACGTTACCAAGATAATCATCCTGAATAGCCGTTCAGATCGGCTCTTTCGTTCAGAACAGCTTTTGGAAGCGATCCAAGGTATAGATTTCAGTTATGTCCTGCTCACTGGAGAGATTCCGGAGAAGGTTGAAGCTCATGCACACAAGATAAAGATTCCCAAAAACAAAGTGATTGCGATGGGCGAGCCTCTCACAGAAGAGATATATCAGAAGGTTTTACAACTCACTCCTGGTGAAGCACACGTCCTGGGAATAGGCAATATAGCCGGCAGGATCAAGTATGGCGCACAGATCGTGGCGCATTTTAAACACAAAATGATAGCTTTAAATAAAGCCAAGAAATAAAGGAGCGAATGTGGTTGAATCAGTAATTCAAGCTGCAGTCGGTTTAGGTGTTATAATCAGTTTGGTCTTCACCGAGCTGTTGGGAGCATCAGCGGGCGGTATTGTTGTGCCTGGATATATTGCTCTGTATTTGGACAAGCCCTTGCAGATATTGGGCACGCTGGTGATCAGCTTGCTTACTTGGGGCATCATCAGATTGATCGGGCAGTTTACTCTGCTTTTTGGCAAGCGCCGTATGGTGCTTAGTATTTTGATCGGTTTTATCCTGGGCTGGGCATCCCGGCTTTTGGTCTTCAACGATCTTACCGTGCATGATCTACAGATGCAATCCATCGGATATATCGTACCGGGTTTGATTGCAAACTGGTTTGAAAGACAGGGATTTGTCAAGACGGTTACAGTGATGACGATTGCTGCTGTGGTGGTACGTCTGGTCTTGATGGTCGTATTCAGAGGGGAGGTATAAATGTATAGACCTTCACTAAAATCAAACTGGTCGCTGATCATCCTGTTTGTCTTGGCACTGGGTCTCTTTGTGGTTGCTCAGACCAGCTATGTAAACGTTAAAACAGAGAATCACGATCTCAAGGTCGAAGCTGCAAAGCTATCTCAAGCGATGATGGATACTCTGAAAGCTGAGATAGTGGCGCGTGGTATCCAGATAGATCCAATCGATGATCACTTTAATACAGGACTGATCGGTACCAGGCTCAGCTCGATCACAACTGACCGCGGTCTGCTATCAGATAAGACTGCAGCGCTCAATCCTAATATCGCGGCGATCTTTATAGAGGAATTTACCAAGCTCAGGCTCAATGAAGGTGATTATGTGGCGGTAGGACTCACAGGGTCAAATCCCGGTGTTGCGATCTCGCTGTATGCTGCAATGAAGACGATGAAGCTCAATCCCAGGATCATCACAGCGGTATCATCGGCTTCCTATGGAGCAAATCGCGAGGAAATTACCTGGCTGGATATGGAGACTATCCTCAAGAGCAAGGGTATGATTGACTTTAGTACATCCTATGCGTCGTTTGGCGGTAAGGATGATCTGGGCATCGGACTTTCTGATAATGGTATTCAGAGCCTCCAGGAAGCAATCCGCCGGAACAATCTGCCACAGTTGATCGGAGCTAATCTCAATGACAACGTACAGCTCAGGTATTCCGCATATCACGATCTGCTCCCCGAGGGAGAGCGTTATCGTGCCTTCATCAATATCGGGCGTGGCTTGGCAAATGTCGGTAGTGAACCCAATGCCAATCTGATCCCCGAAGGTATCAATCGTAAACTTGCGGAGAAGGAATTTGAGCAGGAAGGCGTGATGATGCTGATGGCGAAGAAGAATGTGCCGGTCTTTCACTTTAGCAGACTGCTACGCTGGACCAGGAACTATGATATTCCTTTCGGATTTGAGCAGATACCGACAGCGGGAGAAGGAAAGGTCTTTGGATCCCGCGTGCACAATGTCCTGATCGCGGCAATCTGCCTTACACTTTTGGCAATCGCAGTGATCGTGGTGATAGTCTTCGACCGGCACGACCGTCGCTTTATGGCGAATATTGTCGATCCGGACGAGGAACTTTGATTCAGGAGTAATTGATTAATGTTAAAGAAGATAATATGTCTGTCCCTGGCTTTGCTGATACTCGCTTCGGCATTTGCGCAAGCCACTCCTCGTAAACGTAGCCTTGCCTTTACCAATCCGGGTTCTCGCCGGCTTTTGAAGACAGAGGCTGGAAATCACTATTATTACAGATCGCTACCAGAACGAAGTATGCAGCTCCGGGTGGCTGGGCTTAGCTCCATTGAACTGCGTAGCTTCGTCAATGGTAATGAAAGACGTCCACAAGTAACGGTGGTCGTAGGAAGAACACGTACCAATTACGATCTCACTCCTGGCGGTACGGTAGGTAACTATAGACTCTATGCGCCTCTTACCATCGAGATTCCTCAGGGAACCGAGGACATAGAGATTCTCTGTTATAGCCGCAATATCTATTTTAGAGCTTTCTATACTCCTGCTCCCAGACCGCGTCCCACCCGCCGGGCAAATCTGCTTATAACAGAGCATGCCGGGCAGGTTCAGGTGAAACACAATGGTAGCAGCAGCAACTATTTTAGCTTCAACCAGAGACAAACCCTCAGCTTCACTATCAGCAACAACAAGACAGCAAATCTATTCGTAAGAGCCAGATTGGTGGATCGTGATCCGGCAGTCTTTGAGCTATACAAAGATGGTAACCTAGTCGAAAGATACGAGTTTGACTTGAGAAGGACAAACAGATACACCGTGCAGGGCGTCAGCAGCCTTAGCATCGGAAAGAAGATTGTGTTGGATCAGGGCAATGGCGACTATATGCTGAAAGCAGTATCGGACAATCTGTTCTTTGCTCGTCCTGTGATCCTGCTCAATCCCTGAACCGGGAGTTATAATGTCAGTATCCGAAAGAGATAAAATTACCAAAGATACTGAGGGACTGAATGCCCTCTTGGATGAAGATCTGAAGAAGGATCAGGAACTCAGGGAAGAAGCAGAACCCAAAAACAAACGTAGAATGATCAGGTGTTCGGGAAGACACTTCCGTCCTATTATCTTGAGTCTATTTGCATTGCTTCTGCTATTACCGCAGCTTATGCTGGCTCAGATCGAAGGCTCTGTCTCCCTGGGAACAAGGTATTCGGACAACGTGTTTCAGCTATCGGACTATGACCTGCAGCGCTTTGACGAGGCTCATCCGGACTTTGCCTTCGTAGAGACCAGTGATGATCTCAGCTTGCTTGCCAATGTGGATCTGGGATACAAGTTCCGTTACAAGTGGTGGAACTTTACTCCCTCGGTTTCTGCTACCATATCCCAAAACGTAAAGAACCAGGATAAGAGCCGCAGGGATGCTCTGGTAAGGATGAGAGTAGATCGTTACTATTGGAACTTTACTGCTCTTTATGGCTATTATCCCTATACCTATGTCCGAGAATACCGGGATACCGATGGCACCGGCAATATGGAGCAATACATCTATGCACGTGATCTCTACCGCGGAGATCTCAATCTGAGACCCTTTACCAACACTTCAATGCGTCTTCACGGCAGCTATGAAGTGTACCGCTACAACGAGTTCTTTACCGAGTTTGATAGCGAAGCAACTACCTGGGGCGCTAGTATCAGGCACAACTTCCCTTACTTTGGGATAGAAGCCGGCTACTACTATAAAGCACTGGACAATTCCGGCAATATAGTAGATCCGCTCGAAGATGCGTCTTACGAGAGTAACGAATATAACGGCGTATTGGTAATGAAGAAGATGCTGCTCGATAATGACAAGCCCAAAGGTGCCACTTGGCAGCCTTCTCTTGAGATAGGCTATGAGCAGCGCTATTTCCAAGGCACAGACGATTGGTACGGTGGACGTGAAGACACTATCTACAATCTTCGTGGTACTTTAAGCTTTGATCTCAGCAAAGCCCTCAATTTAAAACTTGACTATACTCATATCTACAGAAACATAGATTCACCTTCTGCATCAGTGCGTCGTTTGAAGGAATATGGAGAGAACAGACTGGGTGCTGCTCTGAGCTACAAGTTTTAGAGGTGATAGATATGATATTTAACAAGGAAAGCAATGCCAGGAAGATCAAGGAGTTTCTCGATCTCGTCGAAAACCACAAGGTAGAGCTGAGACATTACAAACATCCCGTCTTAGTTTGGGCTGTCCAGGATGGCACGGTTTATTACTCATTCTGGGAAGAGGAGCTGCTGGAGCGTTTTGGCCTTGAAAACGTCGATGGTTGGGATTTTGAAGAAGACCAGCTATTTTGCCCTGATTGGGTTGCCGATGACTTTGAAGAAGATGATGATCTGGACGATGATGACGACAGTCCTGTCTGCCTTCCCAATATAGATTTCTCCGAGATCAAGAAATAGCTACAATCTCGTGAAAGACCGCAAAGTAGCAGTCATCGGAGGGGGTGCCTGGGGCTTGGCTCTGGCCAAAGTACTCGTCGAGAATGGCAATCCTGTCTGCGTCTGGGAATACAATCCACAATACGTAAAGATACTCAATGAGACCCACACCAATCCGGATCTGTTATCCGGGATTATACTCCCGGAAGCCATTAGGTTTACCAATCAATTCTCCGATCTTTGTGTCTATGCGCCGGAGATTATCATTCTGGCAATCCCATCCCAATTCATCAGATCCACGCTCTCGGGGCTATCGCAGGAAACCCACAATGCGCTTTTTTGCCGCAACGATATCTATGCCATCATAAACGTAGCCAAAGGTGTAGAGCTAAAGAGCGGTAAGCTGATTCACCAGCTTCTGAATGAACTGCTCCCCTGCGAGCTACCCCTTTTCACTCTCTCCGGTCCCAGTCACGCTGAGGAAGTAGCACGTCAACTGCCTACCACCGTAGTTATTGCGGGTAGTGAACAGGCTAAGCTCGGAGAGCTGCAGAGACTATTCAGCAACGCCTACTTCCGGGTTTACAGTTCGACAGACATCACTGGTGTCGAGATTGGTGGAGCTGTAAAGAACATCATAGCAATTGCCTCAGGCATCCTGGCCGGACTCGGTCTAGGCGATAACACTAACGGAGCTCTTTTAAGCCGCGGGATTGTGGAAATTCAACGCTTGGGTATGGCTCTGGGCGCCAAAGCGGAGACCTTCCTGGGCTTATCCGGGATAGGTGATCTGATCACGACTGCTACCAGCCCTCACAGTCGTAACCGCTTCGTCGGCTTTGAGATAGGCAAGGGACGCAAAGCTTCTGATATCCTGGCATCGATGAAGATGGTAGCGGAAGGCGTTGCTAGCACCAAAGCTGTATATGAGCTTTCTCACCGGATTGGCATCGAAATGCCCATCGTGGACCAGATCTATGCTATTCTCTATCAGGACAAAGATCCCAAAGCAGCGCTGAATAGCTTGATGCAGCGCGAGCTCAAGCCTGAGTGATATTGATCAAGCTTCCCAATACTCAATAAGCAAGATATATACAAGACGCGGCTGTTTAGCGTCTCTGATAAAGTGATTTCCGTGGCACATTAGCGGATAGGAGTATCAAATGAAACTACTTAACCTTCTCAAGACTCTGGATTACGAACGTCTTGCCGGTACCGACGGCGAGCAGAGAGCTTATCAGACAATCATTAATCATTTGAAATCCATAAATCTGAAGCCTCATCTTGAGACTTTTGAGATCGATGGATTTGAGAGTGGAACGGCTGAGCTAATCTGTGGCTCAAAATCTTGGGAAGCTACTCCTTACGGTCTTTGTGGCGATAGCTCGACCACCGGTGAATTGCTCTATCTGGAAAA
Organism: uncultured Candidatus Cloacimonadota bacterium; assembly: GCA_964433815.1. GTDB lineage: Bacteria > Cloacimonadota > Cloacimonadia > Cloacimonadales > Cloacimonadaceae > PHBP01. Next base: position 7,083 of record CAYSSP010000027.1, on the reverse strand, counting down.
TGCGGATGCCCTCTTCCTCCGTCCGGGTGCTTACGACGGTAAGATAATCCTCTACAATCATAGCAGCAAACGCCTCCACGAGCTGGTAAGCTGCTCCTCTATCAAAGCTCTGATCGGTGTTTCAGCCCCCCACAAAAAGGCTTATTCATATTCCTATCGCCAGAATATGCCAAAGGAAGAGCTGATCCCAAGCCTGATGATCCGATATGACTATGCCCAAGCACTGATGAAGCTCTCCGGCCAGGTTATTACTATTAATATCAGACAAAAAGCAGAGAAGAAAGTAGCGCACAACATCGTCCTCGACATCCCCGGCACAGGCATTGACAATAGTCTCACGATGCTGGTGGGTCATTACGACACTGTGGCTCGTTCGCATGGTGCATCAGACAATGCTGCCGGAACGGTCAGCCTGATCAAAGCTGCGGAGTATTTTTCTAAACACAAGCCTGCAAGGGATTTGCGTATTGTTTGGTTCTCCGGAGAAGAGCTCGGATTGCTCGGCAGCTTTGCTTATGCCAAAGCTCACGAGGATGAAGTTCGCCAGCGGCTCCGTCTGGTCGTAAATGTAGATCTGGGCGGTGATCCGATCGGCAGGAATGTGCTCTTTGTTTTAGGCACAAAGGAATTGATGGGCTATGCGACCGGCTTGCTTCGCGGTAAGGGACTGCTCTTTGCCGAGCAGCTAAATATCTACAGTAGCGATGGTATGCCATTTAGTGTCTTTGAGATTCCATCACTCAATATTGCCAGAGTGGGTGGAACTGCTTTGTTTACGGGGCATACAGAGGAAGATACCGCAAAGCTTTGCACAGAGTACGGACTCACAGAGATTTACCTGGCTACTCAGACGCTCCTGGATCACGTCCTCAATTCGCAATTCTATCCCATTAATAAAGAAATTGACGATAGCCTGCGTGACAAGATCGAGCGTTATCTGTGGAATTCTACACTTACCAAACCTGACCTGTTCTGGCGCGAGAAGTACAAGAAATAATGTAACTGAGGCATATATCTAAACAGATTCTCAGGACTACCAATTACTGATGGGGGAGAGCTGTAACCAGTACCAATGCCCTATCTATGTATCTGCGTTCAATGCATATATCTATGCCAATAGCCCCTCTTTAAATGAAACTATCCTAAATCATTGCAGGACAACCGTATCATTTATGTTCATCCATGATTCAAGCAGGATACAAGCAGGGAGCAAGCAGGAATTGAAAGAGCGGGTAATAACTCTTGCCAATGCACCACTATGTAGTGACAAGAAACCGTGCAGAGTTCTCGAAGGATATTGATAGGAAATGAAATCCAATAGAAAAGCCCGGGATTCCCGGGCTTTTTCACGGTAATAATAGTATTACTTTAAGAGCATAACCTTCTTTATAGCTGTGGAATTAGCGCTATCTATCCTGATGAAGTACAATCCGGAACTGACAGGTCGGTTCCTCTCATCCACTCCGTCCCATACTATCTTGTGAAATCCTCTGGGGAGATAGCCATTCTGGAGATTGCGAACCAGCTGTCCCCGTATGTTATAGATAGACATTCGAACCTCTCCACCATCAGGCAGACCAAACACAATGGTAGTGGATGGATTGAAAGGATTGGGATAGTTCATCAGATCAAGCTTTGTAGGTACGGGTGCGATAGCTGATTCGGCTACTGCCGTATTATCTATCAATAAATCCCACAGACGATTGATAGTGTTCTTCGCTTCTTTCAAAGTCCCGATCTGTAATCCATTGCTATTATAATACGTTGCTGTGTTTGTTCCTTTCGTTTGATCATGGTAATACATATCCTGTAGGGTATAAGCTATATCCAATAGACACAAGATAGAATCAATCTCACAATTGGAATCCAGCAGAAGATCCTCATACGATTGAATCGCCTGAGCAAACTGAAAATCAAATCTATCCAGCATCGGTAGCTTTGCTTGAGCAAGATCTATCAACAGACTATCAGAACAAGATGACAAATAATCACTATACTTTGCCCTTAAGTCACTGAATAATGAAGGACTGGCAGCATATAGAGAGTTCAGACGACCAAGGCTTTGTAAAGCATACAAGCTATCAGGTTCAGAGTCGATAATATTATAGTATAATTGCTTTGCCAAACCAATGTCATCGTCCTCTTCTGCTACTATAGCCTGCATTAATGGATTATCTAACACAGGACTGAAGGCTGTATTGGGGCTTACGTTATACGGCTCAAAGTCCACAAACCAGTTATCAGGATAAATTGAAGCTTGGATATCAAGGGAATTCGTTAAACCCCAGTAGTTGTTCCTTGCCGATAGAGCTTTTATCTTTTCTCCCGGTTCATTTGAAAAATACAGGGATTGTCCTATTCCATCAACGTTGATATCGTTGCAGGTATCGTCAATGACAGGATAAGAATCCCTGATCATCTGTATCTCAGGATGAGCCAAACCTCCACATTCGGTATTAGATATATTTGAACCCTTAATCAACGGCTCAGATCCTCTACTTAGGAAAATCCCGCATGACAGATTGTGGTGTATATTGTTGGATTGTAGAGCTATATTGCTGTTATATAGCGACAATCCAGTAATATTCTGCCAGACCTCATTGTCTCTGAATATGTTCTGGCTGGTGCCTATAGTATTGATGATCTGGGCTCCATATTCATTATCTGTAAACTCGTTATACTCAACTTTAAAGGGCTGTAGGCTTTCAATCTTAAGCCCAATCGAGCAGTCCCTGATAAGGTTGTTTGTTATATCTGCCGTACCCCGGATATATAGCCCAGTCTCGGCTCCTTTGATAATAGCATTACTACAAGTAGTGTTGCTACCCCAATAGCTCTGAATCCCAGCCCAGGAACTGCCTTCTTGCCCCAGAGTGATTGAATTGGTATCTCCCCCATCAATTAATAATGTACCGGAATTGATAATCCCTGCGCCATCAGCAAAACTAACAGTACTCCCGGAACGGATTTCCAGACTGGAGTGATGCTCAATACTGAGATTGCCTGCTACAATCACCGTCCCCTGAATGTTAAGGTCTGTACTTATAGTTACTTCCGGTATGATAGCCTTATAGATTACCAGATCCTCGGTGATCAGTCCGGCTGTGGTCAAATCTTCCCAAGAGTAGTTTACGTAGAAATACTGGTCATCATAAGCAAGACTCTTAATATTGTCCTGTATCGTTCCGCGGCTACAGGATGTGCTGTCTGCCAAATCTATTGCCTCAGAGCCGTATTGAGTGGATGATTGTATATGCTCTGCCGATACTCCACACCGCAAAATCATGTACTTTGGATAGATTGGATTCATAGCTCTGGCGGTAATTTTTAAGTAGTTATCATGCCATTCTGCAATAGTTTCATCCACTTGGGTCGATTCTCCTGAGAATAGTAGAGCATTCGAAAAATGGAGCCCAGACATATCTTGCACTTCAATGCTATTTCCTTTATGAATTATCAAATTGGTTAACGCACTAAATGAAGAATCAGCTTCCACCGAGAAAAATTTACTATCAGTAATAATCCGTAAGCCGTTTTGCGGGAATCCGACACTACCAGTGGGTTTGGTTGCCGAGATAATACGCCTATTTTCCTTTTGTGCAACTACTCCAAAAGCACCCCCATAAGAAATGGTTTCTGTAACTGGGCACGGGCTTGTAGAATTTTGAGGATAAAGCATCGTTAGAAAATAATCCTCGGCATTAGTTGATGCAGCAGTCGTATAAGATAGACGCTGTTGTCGTTTTCCAATTGGATTATCCCACCATCTCCAGCCCAGGGGTAATCCCGGGGTGAATGAATAATCATCACCGCCGATTGAAGAGCCCATGGCAATATAAAGAGCGTTTGAAGGGTATTCAAACTTGAAAACTCCTAAATTCTCACCACTGCGTGCTAAGGTATAAGTTCCTGAAGTGTCATCTAAAAAGTGTAGTTGGCTACGGTATTCATTGCCATCGGGATTTATGACCTCCTGCAAAACCTTATCCAGAACAAGATAATACTGATCAGAAATACTATAGAAATTCCGCTCTATTCTGCAAGGGAAATCTTCTTGAGGTGATAGATTGTTATGTTCGTAATGTGTATTTTCAAGGCTGTTTCTATATCTAACCGACACATTCAAATGGCTGATGTCCCGATTGGAATAGAGGTACTCCTTCCTCGACGGATTAAATGCCTCGGGATCGTCCCGGTATTCTTGCCACATATTGTATATCATAGGAGAACTGGGGTCCTCAAATTGCATTGAGGCAGAGGGCATTATTCCATTATTGTCTTCTGGATCATAATCAATACTAAGATAGTCGGATTCTAGATATTGTCCAGTCCTAAACGGTTTGTCTGGGTTAACTAAAAGCAGATTTTGAGATGAAGCTCTTCTGAACCATTCCTTCCACTGTTGTGCTGGTGAGTAGCCACCTTCGATAATAACTGGTTTACCATCAAGATAGAGTTGGAATGCTGTTTTGTCATCATTTTTATGCGAAAACTCAAACGAATTCTGGTGTGATACTACCAACATGTTTGAATTTTGGAAAGCTAAATAATCAGGAAGTGGCTTTCGCAATATGGTAAGCTCAGAATTCGAGTAGTTTCCATCTAAATAATGCTGGGGAAGGCTAGCCATATCCGTTTCAATAGCGTCTGCTCCTGCCCGATAGCTCATTACCACCATGAAGCTTGATTTAAAATCGTTTTCCCAAGCTTCCATGGGGTATTCATCACCATTTTGTGCTTTCAAGCGATGAACATACCAGCGGATGCTATTGCGAACATCAGCATCTAAATCATCATTGTTCTGATAGTAGAATGATAATAAACCCCGCTCAATCTGAACAGAGTGATTTGCCTTAAACGGATTAGTTGTATAAGGAGGAGCAAAATATGTACCAGAATCATCAATCCCATCATACCTCCAATCGTCTTCCTGAAGAATATGCTGCAGTTCAGGGTCTATGCGTAGCATCACATTTTTTACCATCTTGGGCACCAAATCGCAATTCCATGCATTGGAGGAGTTATATAGATTAATGCCATGCACCCTGTTGAGTGCGGTAAGGAAGAGCGGAGATAGATAGAGCACTCTATTTTGGTAGGTAATACCCCCAATATACATACCGGTATTAGTAACCAGGTAATCATTCATGCCATAGCATCCGGATCCAACTGGATATTCCGATTCAGCTACAAACTCTCCTTTCACAAAGTTTATCAATGAATCTGAATCATTGAAATCGATGTTTTGAGGAACTAATTCCCCAGTTACGATCGCCCCATATCCTAACCCACACATTAACAGAAATCGATTAACATCGTTGCCTATCATTGGCATTCGATATGCTGTTCCATTGTCTTCAGTAGGATAATTGTCATAACAGATACCTCTAGGATATATCGAGAGGTCTGGTCTTTGCCACCCCAAGGTAAGCCAATCAGCTTGGTTATCTGCAAAAAAACTATGACGAATCCAATCAAGATGTCGACTGAATCTCGCTACAACAGTATCACGCTGGGCAACTTCGGTTGAATTTGTCGGATCGTAAGTGTTATATACCATATCAATCATGAATGACAAAAATAGCGTGTTATAGCTAAGCTCGCGGCCTCTTTGATATGAATCCAGTTTATACCAAGCTGGCGCAGTTGCTCCGTAATGAAAATCCCGCCAGTAACCAGGTCGGATTTCACCATTAATCATAATACTCTCGACATCGTTTTGAGCAATGCTTGGATGATGTATTGCTCTTTCGTAAGTCTTCCAAGGAAATTCTATCAGGCAAGTCCTAACATAGTCTAAATATGTAGAAGATGAAGAATTCCTAATTATTGTCCTATAAGTCGTAATTGCCATTGTCTCTAACCCAAAAGAATTTGTAAAGCTTCGATCTCGATAATCCGTATTATCGGGTTCTTCTTCTCTTGTCGAGGTGGTGTATGAATCCCAGTAGGTTTTTATCAAAGATAGGTCAGTAGAGGTTGCGGTACGAATACTTGTCAGAGTAGCCTCATCAATAGTGAAAGTACGATTTACAGCCTGTGCCGGACACATAAGAGTGATTAGTAGCCCGATTAATCCTAATACAACATAACTCTGTTTCATGATTTCCTCCCTTACTTAGTTATGATAAATCTCTTTGAAATGCTTGTGCCTAAGTGTTCATCTCTTATACGATACAGATAAACTCCCGGTGCGAACTGAGAGCCTGTCTCGTGGATCAGATTAAGCTGATGAGAACCTTCACTGCCGGATAGAGGACTGGAGTAGACCAATTGTCCCCGAATATTGAAGACTTCAAGGCTCAATTCACCGGCTGGGCTCTCTGTCTTGTAATCTATTGTGACTTGGGTTCCGGCAGGATTGGGGTAATGTGAAGTGCTAATTGTAGCTGGAGTTAGGATGGGGTCGTCATTGGAGACCTCGCCATTGCTGTCTGTTTTGACAAGGGTAAAACCCCCATATCCAAGAGCGCAGAATAGAATCCCTCCCTCTGATGCAGGTATGATATTACTCGCCCCATAGCCAGAATAGTAGAAATTATCAGGGTAGAAGTTTCTGCTCCAAAGATGATCGCCGGAGCGTGAGTAGGCATGTAACACTTCAATGTTTCGGCCAAGATCAAAATGGATTAGATTACCATTTGTATCTTCCACTAATGCTGGTGGAAACACCCCAAACATAGTCCTATTGTCTATTGGTATCACCTCTGCAGTTTGGCTTGTGAGGTCAAAATCAAACAGACAGTAATATCCTGTATTCCCATTAATACCTACACCAAATACCTGATTGTCATGAGTAAGAATGCAATCTTGGAACAGGTATGTTTCTGATTCACCGCTATATGTCCATAGAGTATCACCGACAGAATCCATAAACACAATCAAGCTTTCAGATACCCCGATCCATCCATCTGCATACTGCTGGAGTTTGTTAAAGCCCATTCCCCAAGAATCGTCTATTACTGCTCCCTGCCACACAAGATTAAACTCGAAATCTGTCTTCAATACAACAGCCTCGCCATTTATTTTGCCAGCAAACACAATGCCGTCATCGGTTATGACAGCGTCGTTGAAGTATGGATA
>CAYSSP010000026.1:17482-38213 GCA_964433815.1 uncultured Candidatus Cloacimonadota bacterium | reverse complement strand
GACAGATGGATATCGAATAACCATATGACTGCTTAGGAGTTTTCACACAGTCTCCAAGGCAGGAATCTCAGCTGCGCTTGCAGTTTGGTTGGGAGAAAATCAGGAATCCAATCAAGGGAAGAAGTTGCCTGTATCCTCGGATAAATCCTACCAAAGAGGGTTACTCTCCTCAATCAGCTTTATTTTCCAATTCCTCTGCTCTTCTTTGCTTTTCTCCGCTTTCTCTGTGGTAAAGAAAACTCCCCCTTCACTACAAGCTCGGTACAGAGGTCTCAAACACAATCCCGGACTGCTTTTTGCTGATTTTGATTGACAGCCAGAGCCTTACAACTATTTTGTCTTATATCATACTAAAAAATGAGGATTTAATGCTCAGGCAAATACTTCTGTCCAAGATTCACCGGGCTACGGTGACTGAATGCGACCTCAATTACAATGGCAGCATCAGTATCGACCAAGACCTGCTCGACGCCAGCGGAATGCGAGAATTCGAGAGGGTGGAGGTCTTTAACATAAATAACGGTGCCAGATTTTCCACCTATGTGATCCTGGGAAAGCGCGGAAGCGGCGAGATTGGGATCAACGGAGCCGCAGCCAGACTAGCTATGGCAGGTGACAAAGTAATCATTATTAATTACGGGATGATGGACGATCGGGAAGCGGCAAATCACCGTCCCACGATCGTGATAGTGGACGAGCAAAACAAAGTCATAAAACACTAATGCAACTTGTACATACAATCGCAGAAATGCGTGTAGTCCGGCGGGAATTACCTACAGACAAAAGCATCGGTTTTGTGCCCACGATGGGCTATCTGCACGAGGGGCATCTCTCGCTGGTCAAAGCCAGTAACGACAACTGCGATATCACGATAGTATCAATTTATGTCAATCCCAGCCAGTTTGGTCCCAACGAGGATCTCAGCAGCTATCCCCGTGATCTGGAGCGGGATCTGCACTTACTCTCGCAATACAGGGTAGATTACGTCTTTTTCCCTACAAACGAGCAGATATATCCACCGAACTACAAAACTTGGGTGGAGGTGGAAGGTCTTTCCGGTATCCTCTGTGGTGCCAGCCGTCCCGGGCATTTCCGCGGTGTGGCGACCATTGTGCTCAAGCTGGTCAACATCGTAAAGCCAGATCATATCTTTATGGGATCCAAAGACTTCCAGCAGGTGAAAGTATTGCAAACTATGCTGCGGGATCTGAATCTAGAATCCAGGATTGTGGCTTGTCCGATCGTAAGAGAAGCGGATGGCCTGGCAATGAGCTCGCGTAATAGCTATCTGGATCCGGCGCAGCGGCAGAGGGCATTGTGCCTTTCCCAGGCGATCAAGCTGGTACAGCAGGCCACAGCTTCCGGAGAAAGGGACGCCACGAAATTACAACAAATTGCGGAGGAGCATTGCTCCCAATACGGGCAGGTGGACTATATCCAGATCGTGGATAGTGAGAATCTGCAGCCATTAAAACAGGTGGATAGCAGTTCACGGATCATAATGGCAGTTTTTATCGATCGGGTACGTCTGATCGACAATGCAGCTTTGGGTGAGTAGTAGGGATTATTCTTCCTGACCAGCCAAGGAATGCTCTTAAGTCTGTGGCACTAAACTAAGAGGACTGTTTGCTGTGCTGTGGCGACACAATCTCAAATTCCACAGGTGACAGAAGCCTCATAACCGGAGGCTGTGAGCGCAGTTTTCTTGAGGTCGCAAAGTCGGTGAAACTAAACTTCAGCTTCCAGGATAAAGCATCCAACAGAATGTTCAAATGCGGAGTCAAGCGGGTGGGGATCAGGCTGGATTCCCATCCGGTCAAGGATCCGGAAACCCTGGAGACCTGGCTGGTCGTGGCGCGGCACGGTTCTGGCAAGCAAGGCGGGTTCTTTTACTTCTTTTGCGACTTTCCGTATGAACCCGGCCTGACTCTTGAGAAAATAGCACTAAAAGCTTTGAGGACATACCGGTTACGCTGGAAGATAGAAGAGGTGCACCGCCATTTCAAACGATCCTATGGCTGGAAAAGATCCAGTTGACCTCCTACACACGACTGCAAAACATGAATCAAATCCTACTGCTGACAATGTGTTTCCTATATTCCTGAAAAGGTTTGCCTATCACTATCTGCAGGCATTTCCCAGTGTCATGTCCTATACTAACAAAACGTGGAAAAAGATCTATGACTTCGTCTATTACCGGCTGACACTACTGGTTGAAGTTTGCTTCAGCACAGTAACCCGATATAAAATCAATCCGTTCAACGAAGTGTGGCTAGAAAACCAACAACTGATCCTGCCTTGTTTAAAAAACGGGGGGATGTGAGATGAGAAAGAAAGTAATTGACAATCTGGATGATAATCACCAGTAAGTTTTTGGCATAAAAGTTATGAGAAGAAAGATGAATAAATGCGGTAAATTAGTGCTTTTTTCATGTATCGTTATGTTGATCTGTTGCTCGATGGGATGGGCAACCGCTTATGAAGATGACTCTCAAGCGGAGTCTGAGGCTCAAAGGGATATGCTGGCTTACGTGCAGTCAACTTTTCCACTTCGTTTTGGGAATGATCTGCAGGCGGGGGATTATGTCCAATATGAGATAGCGGATCACTCTTCACAAAGGGAAGATCCGGAGCTATGCAGCCTAGAGGTTACCCAGCGGATTGGCGATGTGGCAACTATCAGGGAGGACTTCGACGGCAACATCCTCTATTACAGAATTGATCTGCAGAATAATACCTTGCTGGAGTATTGGGGATTTGATGAGGACGGGACAGAGCAAAGACCTATCCTATTATCAAGCGCAGAAGTGGATACAAGAATCCTGACTATGAAAAATCAAAACACCAGAGCAAGTAATCCCAGCTTACCGCAAGACATAACAAGACCAGTGTTTTCGAGCCTAAGCCAAAGAGAGAGCTTCTCGACTGGAAGATCAAGCTTGAATTGCTTTGTGAGAGCACTTGATGTTCCAATTGTGGAAGGCATTAGTCCTGAAATCAGACAAGCTGTGCAGGAACTAACGAAAGTCTATTTCTCGGAAGCGGTACCCAAGCTACTGCCAGCCAAGCTAATGGCTGTTTATCTGGACAATCCGGAAGTGTTTGAAGGTAATGCAGGTCTGGTGAAACAAAGTAAGTACCAAATCAAAGTTTATAATAGAGTGGATAGATAGGAGGAATAAATGAAAAGAGGATTTTACCTGTTGAGCTTGTTGGGTCTCCTGCTTGTATTGAATTCGTGCTGGCTGACCGAGCCTTCTTATCCTCGTCCTGAGCCCTGGCTTTGCAGCATCAATGCCGATGGAACTGGATTCAGGAAGATCATGAAATCACCATTCAATACCCCAGGATTAGTAGATATTTACATGACCAAAGACAATCGGATCATCTTCTATGGCAAAAAGCTGTGGATCTCGGATACGGATACAATCCGTCCGGTGAGCATAACTGATAACATCTATACCCTCCAGCAACAGCCAGCCCGTTTGTCCCAATCTCCCGATGGTAGCAAGCTCTATTTTGCCTCAAAAGATAAGAATATCCACGAGCTTGATCTGTATACTTTGGTTTCCAGCCAACTCACGATGGAAAGTATTAGAATCCTTAGAAACCCGATTATCTCAGATTTGGGGAATTACATAACTTATACCTCACGCGGATATGGAGAACCTAGCAAGGCAACAGAATATATGTATTGGTTGAATTTAAATACCGGAGAATCAGACATTATCCCAACACCGGATACAATCTCAGTAAATCCGTTTTACTCAGAAATTGAAGATTATGTTTACTATGAAAAAGCCGGAGTGTTTAGATCAAAACTGGATGGAAGCGATAGAGGCACTGTTGACACTCAAGGAGGGCATGCTTATCCATACACCATGTTCTCAGTCTCGCAAAATCTAAACTATATTATACATAATTACAATACATTGAGTAGCTATTATCTTCGTGTATTCGACAAAGCTAGTAGTTCGGGAATAAACATTCCGGTAAAAATGGGATATGGATCATATCAGTATTTAGGAGTGATGTGTAACTCAGTCAATGTTATTTACTATATCAGCCCGGGAAGTCCAGAAGAATTACATGCATATTTTCTTGATACAGGAGAAGACACTGTGGTTTTACAAAGTACTAGTTCCCTATCCATATCTGAGTTTATAAACATAGCCCCCACCTGGGATGGCTCTAAAGTGTATTTTTATGCATATATTTCTGAGGTGTGAATTATATGAGATCTATTAAAAACTGGTTGACGTGCTTAATCGTTACGATAACCTTTTCAATATCATTTGGTTACGTGATTGACAATGAATTCACTAATCCATTGAATCCCGCTGATACTGTATATGTGAAATGGGCATCTGCAGGATCAAATGCCGTAATTGATTCTATTTTTACAATCAATGTGTCAGCAATTCCTGATAGTGTGTCATATGTACTTAACGGAGTCGTTACGCCAATCCCCAGTGCAACACCTAATGATGAAATCGACGATTCATTTTCTTTCTGTAAGCTAATAATCTGGATGGAAGATAATATAACCATACATGGCATTCATGCTCAAATCTATATCCCACCCGGTGTCTATAACTTTAGCGACCAGATCGTAATGGGTTCGAACATCTCTTTAAAGGGTGCAGGGTCTCACCAAACAGAGTTGAGATTCCTAATCCGCGCAGATTCCACCAGTACAAGCATGTCTGAAACCGATTGCCGGAAAGATGCAATCTTGATTAGCGGATATGGGACATTGTCTGCTCAGAGAATTAGAAATGTTGGCATTGAAGACCTCAAGATTGTCCGGATCAGGGAAGGCTTATCGGAGCGAGAGGTGAAGGAAAAAGTTGGAGGTTATTCAACTTATAATGGTACTGGTTATCAAGGCTATTGGGGTAACAATATAGCCATCCGTCGTGCGACTAACTGCTAGGTAAAAGGGGGTGGAGAGCGAGAACACTTTCCGCAATCATGTGACTCTAGAGTCAGCGAATCATATCCACCAGTTCCAATCTCGTTTGTTTTACATCAAAACTACCCAAATCCATTCAACCCTACAACCACAATAGCCTTTGAGGTCCCAGAAGATGCTCCTGCGCAACTGGCTATTTATAACATTCGCGGGCAGTTGGTCAAGGAAACACGGTATGAGTCCCTTACCAAAGGCTACCATAGACTGGTATGGGATGGCAGAGACCGGAACAACAGGTCAATGGGCTCAGGGGTTACTTCTATAGGATGACATACAAAGGCAGAGCAATAACTAAGAAAATGTGCATAGTAAAATAGTAGGATAGAACTACAAGCGGAGATCTAAAATTGCCAATAGACCTCCGCTTTACCTTTGCTACTCTTATAGTTTGTCAACCCCACGACCAATCAGCAATTCAAATCACTAGATTTGAGAAACCCTTCCCAGATACACGCCATGTGACTTCATTCGTTAATCGCCTAAGGGAACTGACCATCCAATCCACTTCTTCGAGAGAGAAGCGCAATATCGCCTTTTGGTGGGTCTTTAGTGCAATCTGGCATGTAATGTCTAATTCTGGATTATCTGCCCGTAAATCGCCTAATATGAGCTCCTGAAACAGACAAAAAACAATCTCCGATCTTCGATGGAATTCTTTCGACATACAGCCACTATGTTGATTTATTGTCAACATAGTGGTGGTAAAGATGGCCGAGCAGCTACTCAAGATCAAGCAGCAGCCTTTTGATTACCAGTTCCTTAAGGATATTTTCAAGGATTATCGCTATCCGCGAAACAAGATCAGCAAGCTCCTGAGCTCAGGTGAAATAATTGCGCTCAAAAGCGGTCTATACATACTCCCGGAGCGCTTTGGGAGAGAGCTTTCCCTGGAGCAAACGGCCAATCTTCTGTATGGTCCTTCCTACATTTCGCTGGATTACGCCCTCTCAAGTTACAGCTTGATTCCGGAGGCGGTTCACAGCGTTACATCTGTGTGCACGGGCAGGAAGAAGCTCTTTGAGACAGCTATAGACAGATTTCAGCCTGGTAAAGTATCTGGAATATGTGCGCAGGGAACTCGCTGCCTGGGGCATTGTAGCCAGGACAGAGCTGGTATTGAAGAAGGATAGCGTGATAGAATCTGCCTTTGTAAAAGCCAACACTCTGCAAACTCTGCTCAATCTTGAGATACCAGCCACAGATTTGAAAAGCCTGCACCGAGATGAACTCAGCAGTGTAAAGCTTGAGATTGATCCGCACCCGCCCTGCGCATTTGCCAGTGAGAGCAAATTCATCTTGGAGCCGATTCCCTTCAGTGTTCGCGTGATGTCCATCCAGGATCTTTTCGCAGGCAAGATGCACGCTGTTTTGGCAAGGGGCAGGCTCTCAAGGGTGAAAGGCAGGGATTGGTATGATCTGATCTGGTTTGTCCGCAGGGGTATATCTCTCAATCTGGCTCATTTGGAGGCCAGACTAAAGCAAAAGCGGACATTTATCCTCTGCTCAGGAACTTAATGAGGGCTACTTTCGCCAGATTCTGAAAGAGCGAATCTCGCAAGTTGATTTCAAACAGGCGGCAGAGGATGTGATGCCTTTTATTGAGAATGCCGGGGCTTTGGAAAGCTGGTCTCGCGAGTTCTTTCTCCATCTGGCAGATAGGATAAGGGTCTAGGACGATCGACAATGCGCCTGTCTTTGGCAGTTAAGACCAATCATAGCAGCAGTTTTACCCGAGCTGAATTCAGACTTGACAGAAGAGGGCTATTCCAAAAAAATGGACAGACTTTACAAGTTTACACGAGAAATGCCTAAAGCGTGCGAAAGTGGCGGAATTGGCAGACGCGCTGGACTTAGGATCCAGTAGGGAAACCTGTAGGGGTTCGAGTCCCCTCTTTCGCACCAATTTATGAAGATAAAAACTAAGGAGAATACAGTGCAAGTAACCATCAACCCCATCAACGCCACAAGCAAGGAAGTCATCCTGATCGTGGAACCGGAGAGGATTGAAAAGTATTACAAAAAGTATCTCAGCCAAGCAGCCAAGGAAGCGGTTGTGCCCGGTTTTCGCAAAGGCAAAGCACCGCTTGCAATGGTGGAGAGAATGTATGCCGACAGGATCGAAGACTATTTCCAAAAGGACGTGGTAGATGATGCCTTTGGCGAAGCAAGCAAAGAACACGATATTCACTATCTGCTCTACCCCGAGGTCAAGGACATCGAATGGGAAAAGGGCAAGGAGATGGTGATCAAGATAGAGATCGAGACCGAGCCTCAGATAGAATTTAAGAGCCTTGATGGCTTGAAGATACCTTTCCAGCCCCTGCAATTGGATGATCAGGTGACAGCCTATATCGAAGAGCTGCGGACAGAACACGCCGTGATGGTAGATGTCGAAACTGCAGTGGCAGAGGATGAAGTAAATTGCGAGATTTCCTTTGAGGTAAAGGGTACGCCTTATACCACGAACTACAGCCTTTATGCAGGCGACAGCAAGCCTTTCCGTTCATTCCCGGAACTGATCGGCACCAAGACCGGTGATCAAGTAGAAGTAGAGCTTTCCGGCAAGTTCGTAATGTACGGATTGGCAAGCCTCAAGGCTGATCCTGATCCCGAGCAGTACTATCCCGCCAAGCTGATGGTCAATTCCGTGATGCGCAATCAGGTCCCGGCTCTGGATGATGAATTTGCCAAGGATCTGGAATTTGACAATCTGGAACAGATGAAGGCCAAGATCGCGGGCGATATGAGCCTGAAAAACGAGCATCAGAACATCAATATCAAAAACAATGCGGTGATTTCGCATCTCTTTACCGAGAATAACTTTGATCTTCCGATGAAGACTCTGGAGTATCTGGCACAACAGCAGGTGGAATCGATTACCGATGAATCCCTCAAAAAGTATTATCTGGGTCAGATCCGGATGCAGATTGCTCAGGAGATGATTCACGTTTATATTATGAACAATCTGCGCAAGGCAATGAATCCTGAGATCGGCGAAGAGCAGGTTTCAGAATATATGACGCATCAGGCAATCCTGGAAGATCTTACCCTGGAAGCTTGGAAAGAAGCCCACAAGAAAGATATCGAAGATGAGGAATTTGCCGAGGTGGCAAAGAACTATCATATCCTGAAAAACTTGGCTGATAAGAGCGAATTCTTTGTGCCGGAACCGGTCAACGAAGAGGATGCCGAAGAAGCGACAACAGAGGATACCGAGGCCTAAGGAGGCACGATGAGTTTCATACCCTTTGTAGTAGAACAGATAGGCAGAACCGAACGTTCCTATGACATCTATTCGCGTTTGCTCAAAGACAGAATAGTCTTTTTAGGCGGCGTGATCGAAGATAATCTGGCGGCTTCCGTCGTGGCGCAGCTTTTGCACCTGGAAGGCGAAGATCAGGACAAAGATATCTATATGTATATCAATAGCCCTGGTGGAGTAATCTCTTCCGGATTGGCGATTTACGATACTATGCAGTATGTACGCCCCAAAGTGAGTACTATATGCATAGGCCAGGCAGCGTCCATGGCAGCAGTTCTTTTGGCAGCAGGTGAGCCCGGCAAGCGGATAGCTTTGCCCAATAGCAGAATAATGATCCACCAGCCTCTGGGCGGAGCTCAGGGACAAGCAGCAGATATCGAGATTCAGGCAAAGGAAATACTATATCTGAGAGAAAGAATGAATCAGATCCTGCACAAGCATACCGGTAAGCCGATTACACAGATCGCTGAAGATACCGATCGTAACTATTTTCTGAGTGCTGAAGAAGCCAAAGCATACGGCATCATAGACGAAGTCATAACAAACCGGAAGTGATGCCCAGACCAAGATGAGGAGGTAATCCTTGGAAAAATATAGAAACCTTAGCTGCTCCTTTTGTGGAAAATCAGAAGGAGAAGTAGATAAATTGATCCGTGGTATCGCGGGGAATATCTGCGACGAGTGTATCAAGATGTGTCACAACATCGTGGAGAGCTCAGAGACAGAAGTAGAAGAGGAGCATTTTGAGCTACCCAAGCCCAGTGATATCAAAAGCTATCTCGACCAATACGTAATCGGACAGACCAACGCCAAGGAGATCATATCGGTGGCGGTCTATAACCATTACAAGAGGATATTCCGTCAAAACAAGAAAGATGAGATCGATCTGGAAAAGAGCAATATCCTGATGATCGGACCTACCGGTAGCGGTAAGACTCTCATCGCGCAGACTTTGGCGCGCTTTCTCAAGGTACCCTTTGCCATCTCCGACGCTACAACTCTCACCGAAGCCGGTTACGTTGGCGAAGATGTGGAGAACATCCTTGTAAGACTCCTGCAGAATGCGGATTATGACGTGGCCAAAGCCGAACGCGGGATCGTCTATATCGACGAGATCGACAAGATCAGCCGCAAGTCCGAGACACCTTCCATTACCCGGGATGTTTCGGGTGAGGGTGTGCAACAGGCTCTGCTCAAGATACTTGAGGGAACTCGCGTAAACGTTCCCCCCAAGGGTGGACGCAAGCATCCCCAGCAGGATTTCATCGAGATGGATACCCGCAATATACTGTTCATCGCAGGTGGAGCATTCTTTGGACTGGAGAAGATAATCCAGGAACGTACCGCGAAAAAAGCTATCGGCTTTGACGTGGTATTGGGAACTGATAAAGCAGATCTGAACATACTCAATCAGACCGTCTCGCACGACCTCTTGAAGTATGGCCTGATTCCGGAACTGATCGGGCGCTTACCCGTGATCTGCACATTGCACGAACTGGATGAGGATGCCTTGGTTGATATCCTTACAGAGCCCAGAAATTCTCTCAGCAAGCAGTATCAGAAGCTCTTTGAGCTGGATGGTGTGGAACTGGGTTTTGACAAAGAAGCTCTGAGGGAAATTGCCAAAGTAGCCATTACCCAAAAGACCGGGGCTCGTGGCCTGCGCTCGATCATGGAAAAGTTTATGCTCAAGATTATGTATGAGATTCCTGACCGCAAGGACATCGCCACCTGCCAAATTACGGCTGAGGTCGTGAAGGGAGAGACCAGCCCTCAATATGGGCTCATTGCTCCCGTATCAGCAAAGAGGAAAGCAGCTAATTAAGCATAGGTAAAGGAGTTTCAAATGATCAGACGCATAGTAATACTCGGTCTGACAGGCCTTATCCTGCTCTCGATCAGTGCCTGCATCGGCGATGGAGAGCTCAAGATCAGAAACCGTAGCACCACCGATGTTTCAATTACGCTGGATTATTATGATCAGAGAACCGTCCGTCCCAATGAGGACTATTCCCGGTTCTACAATACGGATACCAATGTCACTGTGCAATACGACGGACTCTATCTCTTTAGCGGTTCTACCACCCGATATATCGAGAGAGGCAATATCAGCGTTATCACTCTTAGCTCCGATGGAGGAGCTATCCGTGTGATAAATAATAGCAACCGCACTATCAGCAAGGTCTATCTTTCACCCTCGCAAGATGAGACCTGGGGCTCGGATGATCTCTTTGGAGACATAGCTCCCGGTGCCAGTGTGAGTTGGACAGTTGATCAGGGATTTTGGGATATTAAGATTGTCAACAATGCCAATCAGGAGTATTCTTTCTTTAACAAGCAAATCCTGATGGACAGCACCTACACCCAGTTCTTTGAAGGTAGGGGCGAAAGAGGGGACAAATCCTCTCAGACAGCCGGTTCTGTCTCGGATATGCGCAGTGAACAAAGACATCAATAGGATTCTTACTTAGGAGTACCGACAATGAATTCAGAAATCTTTAGCCAACGACGTGATTTACTTGCCAATCAGCTCTCAGTGGGAGAGGCTGTAGTACTGTTTGCCAAGCGGGAAGCACACCTCGAGAAGTTTACCCAGGAGAACAACTTCCTCTATCTCACCGGCCTGGCAGTTCCAAATGCCATCTTTGTGATGGTCAAAGGCGAACGCAGCCTGGTAAGCCAGCTCTTTATTCAGAGAGGAATCCCGGAAGAAGAGGTTTGGACAGGCAAGAAGATGCGTCCGGATGAAGCCACTGAAATCAGCGGAATCACCAAGATCTCCTATCTGGATCAGTTTTTGGGAGAGCTTAGTCTCCATGCACCCAGGATCCAAAAGCTTTACAGCAGTATCGGTACTCTCAAGCTGGATCAACCGCTTCCTTATGCTATGTTTGCTCTCAAGCCTCTCACCGAGCGTTATCCCGGAATAGTGATCAAAGATATCCACGATCTGATAGCTCCCCTGCGTAAAGTAAAGAGCGATTGGGAACTGATGCAGCTTCAACGTGCCATCGATATTACCGGCAAAGGCATCATGGACATTATGGAATGCGCCAAAGCCGGGATGATGGAGTATGAGCTCGAAGCAACGCTCTTTTACCGGATGCAGATCAGCGGTGCCCGCACCTGGGGCTTTGCACCCATTATCGCCAGTGGCATTAATGCCGCGACCTTGCACTACGAGCAAAACAACTGCCGCATAGAATCGGGAGAGCTTGTTCTCCTCGATGTTGGTGCCAGCTATATGAATTACAGCGCAGACGTTACTCGTTGTTTCCCTGTGAGCGGAAGTTTCAGCGAACGCCAAAAGCAGATCTACTCAGTAGTCCTGAGCGCTCAAAAGCAGATCATAGAGATGATCAAGCCGGGTGTTACCCTGATGGAACTACAGTACAAGACGCGTGAACTGCTTGCCGAAGGCTGCCTTGCCATTGGTCTGATCAATGATCTGGACGAGATTGGCAAGTACTATATGCACGGCGTAAGCCACTTCCTGGGTATGGATACCCATGATGTGGGCGGCAGGGAAGCCACTCTTGAGAAGGGTAATGTCATCACGGTTGAGCCCGGCATCTACATACCTGAAGAGCGCCTTGGTGTTAGGATCGAGGACGATGTACTGGTCACTGAGACAGGCTATTGCGTGCTATCCCAAAACATCCCCAAAGAGATCGAAGAGATCGAAAGCATCCGCAAAGCCGCACTGAGTGACTGATGCACAAGGTTCTCTATCCCGGGACCTTTGATCCCATCACCTTTGGTCACTTAAACATCATCGAGAAGGCATCCAAGCTCTATGACGAGGTGATCGTCGGTGTGGCTGCCTACACAGGTAAGCAAAGCCTCTTCAGCCTGGATGAGCGTCATAGCCTTTGCGAGATTTCCTGCAAGCACCTACCCAATGTAAGAGTCGTGAGCTTCGAAGGACTCGTGGTGGAATTTGCCAAGCGTGTGGGTGCCCCTGCGATGCTACGTGGTATGAGAGCCGTCTCGGATTTTGAATACGAGCTGTCCCTTGCCCTTACCAATAAAAAGCTCTGTCCGGAGATTGAGACAGTCTTCCTGGTTCCCAGCCTCAAATATATGTATCTGTCGTCATCAATGGTGCGCCAGATAGCAGATCTGGGCGGGGATCTAAAGGACTTCGTGCCTGCCTGCGTGATAGAAGCTCTCAAGAGCAAAGGAGCTTCCTGATGCCCCGCAAAAAAGCAGAAACTGATCTCGAGAAAGTAAAGATCTCCGAACGCAGCCTGCCAAACGACATCAACGCAGAAGCCGCCGTGCTTTCCGCTATGATGATCGATGCGGACGTGGTAAGCAAAGGCATCGAGAAGATCAAAGAAGAGTACTTTTACAAAACAGCTCATAAACTAATCTTCCGCTCTATCCAAGAGCTCTTCAACGAAAGCATAGAGATTGATGCTCTTACCGTGATCAACCGCCTGGAGCGCAACAACCACCTGGACAAGATCGGTGGAATCCCCTATATCAACGAACTGGTCGATTTCGTGGTATCCAGCGCCAATTTTGATTACCACCTTACAATTCTGGTAGATCAAGCCCTGCTTAGGATGCTGATCCTTGCTTCCAATGGCATCATCGAATCCTGCTACAACTCCGATCGTCCCGTCAAGGACATCGTGGATCAAGCCGAGCAAGACATCTTTGCCATAGCAGAAGTCCCGCAGCGACAGGGTTTCCAGCGCATTGGCGATATCTCCAAGGAAGTTATCGATACTATAGACCAGATTGCCTCCACCAAAGTCCCCGTCGTGGGGATTGGCACTGGATATGGCGATCTGGACAAGATCTGCGGTGGTTTTCGCCCCGGTCAGTTCATCATCATTGCTGCCCGTCCTGCTATGGGTAAGACAGCTCTCGCCTTAAATATCGCCACACACGCCGCAGTCGATCTAAATAAAAAGGTCGCTATCTTCACGATGGAAATGGCTGCGGACGAAGTGATTATGCGTATGTTTGCCTCTGCTTCCGAGGTTAATATGGAAGCGATGCTCAAGGGTTTTGGGATGAATGAAGAGAAGCTGATCCGCATAATGCAAGCCTCCGAAGTGCTCTCCACCCGCCAGATATACATTGATGAATCAGGCACCAACAGCCCTCTGGAAATCCGTGCTAAAACCCGCAGACTGGCTGCCGAGCTGGGTGGATTGGACTTGATCATTATTGACTATCTCCAGCTTATGACCCTCCCTCGGGATAGAGACAACCGCCAGCAGGAGATCGCCGAAATCTCCCGCGCGCTCAAAATCCTCGCCAAGGATATGAAGATCCCGGTCGTAGCACTTTCCCAGCTAAACCGCTCCCTGGAAACTCGTGAAGACCGTCGGCCCCGCCTGGCTGACCTGCGTGAATCAGGCGCCATCGAGCAGGATGCCGACCTTGTGATGTTTATCTATCGCGATGAGTATTACAATCCCGATAAAACAGAAAAACCCGGTATTGCAGAAGTGATAGTCGGCAAAAACCGCCATGGTGCCACCGGTAGCGCTGATTTGGGCTTCGTGAAGGAGATCACTCTCTTCCGCAATCTTGAAAAGAGAGATGAACCTTAAGTTTATCCCCGCTCTGGGTGAATACGTAATCTTCGTCGGCAAAGCTTTATCGGCTTTGCCGAGACTTTATAAGCGCCGTCAGGAGTTGCTGATTCAGCTCCAACACATCACTTACGATTCCTTTTTTCTGATCACCCTTACTGCCGCATTTACCGGGATGGTTACTGCCTTGCAGGCGGTTTACCAATCCAAAGGCTATATACCCACCAATCTCCTTAGCGTCCTGATCGGCAAATCCACGATGATCGAGCTGGCACCGGTATTGACTGCCCTGGTAATGACCGGCAAGATAGGCGCAGCAATGGCTGCAGAGATCGGCACAATGAAGGTCTCTGAGCAACTGGACGCCCTGGAATCGATGAGCATCAGCCCCTCCGATTTCCTTTATATGCCGCGTATTGTAGCTGGCATCATAGGTTTCCCCATCATCACCATCTACGCCAATCTGATCGGCATAGCATCCGCCTGGTACTTTTCCTGGATCCGTTATGGGCTGCATTACCACACGTTTTTCGTCAATATGCGCAGCTACTTCACTCCCTCGGACTTGTGGGGAGGTCTGCTAAAATCTATGGTCTTTGGCTATATCATCACCAGCCTTTCCTGCTTTTTTGGAGCCCGCACTTACGGAGGTGCAGAAGGTGTAGGACGTTCCACGACCGGCACGGTGGTCTATTCCTCGGTTTTCATCCTGGTAATGGATTTTATCGTTGCCTGGATCCTGTTTGGAGGCTTCTAAGCTTGAAACGCTTTCCTGTTCTGATCATTATTCTGGCTTTAGCGCTTACTTCCTGCGGCAAGAAAGATGATAAACCAAAGGTTCCTGCCAATCTTCCCGCCAGCAAGCTGAGCATCCTGGCCATCCAGCAATTTCGTTCCAGCGGTCTGGAAGCCATCATCACACGTGAGTTTTCCCGGCTCTACAATTGCAGCATCACCACGACTACTTATCCCACCTCGATTGAGCTGATGGAAGCCGCAAGCTCAGATAGCTGCATAGCGGATCTGGTGATAGGCATTCCTGGCAGCTTTGCCTATGGTGACAGCCTGGATCAATACTTCCAGCCGATCCGGGACCTCCAGGTAAACAAGTTTTCCCGGGAACTAAGCTATTATCCTGCCGATCCCCTGATCCCGTATGGCTTTGCCAACCTGGCGATTGTTTATAATGAACGCCAGATCGATATACCACCCACCACTTTTGGCGATCTCCAGGATGCCAGGTATATCAGCCAGATGGCGATCTGCGATCCAAACGTTTCAGGCTTGGGCAGATCATCTCTGATCTGGACCCGGGCTCTATTTGGCGAAGATGGTTTCCGTATGCTCTGGCTAAGCTTGAGAAAGAATATCGGCAAGAAGCTGGAAGCTCCCGAGGAGGGGCTAAAAGCCCTGGAGAGCGGACAATACGCGATGATCATCGGGCTCAATACTTACTCCGCCTGGCTGAAAGAACAGGATCCCAATCTAGACTACTTCAAAAGCGTCATTCCCGGCGAAGGTAGCTTCATCTATACCGAGCATACTGCGATTCACAAGAACAGCGCCAATCCCAAGATAGCAAAGGCGTTTATAGAATATCTCATCAGTCCCGGCTCGCAAAAGACAATGGTCTATAAACTGGGCCTTTTTCCTGCCAATTCCACTACAGAGCTTCCGCTCAGCTTTGCCCGCATCCCGATCTATAGCCATTCTACACATCATAAACTGGATAAAACAGCCATCAATGAGGGAATCAAAGGCTGGCTGGATTTCTGGAACGACCTCACCAATTTTCGCATCAACTAAGCTATGCAGATTGTTCCCTGCGATCTCAATATCGTGCTCTTTGAACCGGAAATCCCTGCCAATACAGGCAATATCGGCAGACTCTGCCTGGGTAGCGGTGCCAAGCTCCACCTGATCCGTCCCATCCGCTTCTTGCTCGATGATAAATCCCTGCGCCGCGCCGGACTCGACTATTGGCACAAGCTTGATTACCGGATCTGGGATAGCTTTGCTGAGCTTCTTGCCTCCGATCCTGCTGCCAATTTCCATTTTGCCACTACCAAGACTGCAAATAGCTATCTGGATTGTGCTTACAAGCCGGGCGACTACCTCGTCTTTGGCCCCGAATCACGCGGATTGCCAGAGGACCTGCTATCTGAAAATGCGGAGCGCTGTATCACCATCCCGATGACCGGTGAGATCCGCTCCATCAATCTGGCAAATTCAGTCGCGATTGTGCTCTATGAGGCGATCAGGCAGATAGGCGCTGACCACTAAGGCAGGATGTCATTCCTGCGACCTGGGTCCTCCACCCCAAAAACCGCAAGCGGTTTTCAGGGGACCCCGGTAGCTTTACCCCAGGCTATAGAATAACGTCCCTCCGGGACTTGGACGACATTGTGTGGCGAAGGGCGGATGATGGACTATATGGGCTGTATGGACAGATCCTAAGCAGATTTATGCGCTACAACTCCACCATTGCGAGTAGATCTACTCCCTCTGCTTTCTCTGGGGTAATAATCCTTCCCCTTTGAAACCACTGACAAATCACTGGCACTGCACTGGAGATTCCCTTGTCGTCACTAGGGGATCACTAGGGGATCACTAGGGGATCGCCTGAGGATTCAATAGGGGAGAAAGCAGGGAGGGAATCCAATGTCTTATTATTGAGCAAAGAACGTGGACGAAATAATCTTGACAATCTCTTAAGTGTATCATATTGTAAACATCACTTAGTGCGTGTGTGCACAAGTCTATGCATAGTAGCCAATTGGAGAGATATGAAACAACGTATATTGATCATTGACGATGAAAAAAACATAAGAATTACTGTTTCCAGAAGTCTTACTAATTTCTATACAGACATAGATATGGTTATCAGTGCCGAAGAAGCGTTGGATAGATTGGTATTGTATCAGTATGATCTGGTTCTGCTTGATCTCAAGCTACCGGGGATGAGTGGGCTAGAATTGATAGAGAAGCTGATAGAGATGAAGATTAAGACGAAGATAGTGATCATTTCAGCTCATGGTACTGTGGATACTGCTGTAAAATGTCTCAAAGCCGGTGCTTTAGACTTTGTTGAGAAGCCCTTCTCTCCCGAAGAAATCAGGAATTGTGTCGCGAAGTACTTATGATCCTGATTCCGCGTTTCATTAAAGACAGCATCCAAAACAAGCTATTTGTAAGCTTTCAAGTCGTTCTCCTCTTATTGATTGCCATAGTTCTAGCATCCTTCATAGTCATAAGCCAGCTTGGGAAAGCTAGCGAAAAGATACTCAAGATGAATTACAATAGCATTATAACATCAATGCGAATGATAGACGAGTTGGAGAGTATCCACAGGGGACATATCCTGTGCACTTCAGATCCCAGTCCAGTCAATACCTCTTTGTTGATAACTGCAAAAAGCAATTTTTCCCAATGGCTGGGAAGAGCAAAGGATAATATTACGGAACATGGCGAAGAGGAGACGCTACAAAAGATCGAAAGTGATTATGGACAGTATCTTGTGGCTATGGATACCTGTAAACTTCGTGATAATGCAGAAAATGATGCTACAAGTCGGATTGAGTTGCTGCGAAACGAAATCAGGAGAAACTGCCTATACCTCCTCAAGATAAATCAAGATGCAATGTTTGTGAAAAGTGCATCTGCTCAGGAGGTTGCTAAACAGGGCAAATTGACATTGTTGTTAGTGACTATTGCAGTATTTATATTCGGTTCGGGTCTTAGCTGGGGACTTTCCAGACATATTGTCAGTCCGATACTCAAGCTCAAAGAGGCAACTCAGAAAATTGGTCGTGGAGATTACGACTTCGATCTTCAGGGGGAGAGCGATGACGAACTGGGGATTCTGACACAGGAATTTCGAAATATGACAAGCAAGGTGCGCAGCTTCAATGATTTGAATATACGAAAGATAGTGGCTGAACAGCAAAAGATCGAAGCCATCTTCGCCAACATTCGCGATGGCATCATCCTGATTGGGGTTGATTACAAGGTCTTGGATGCCAATCCGCCATCTTTGGAGGCATTCAGGCTCAAACGTAGTGAAGTGATCGGACACCACTTTCTGGAAATCGTAAAGCTAGATTGTCTTTACAATGACCTCAAGACCTGCTTGGAAAAAAGGCAACAGGTCATCAGTAATCAAGCTGAACAAGTAATCGTAATTACAATTGATCAGCGGCAACACTATCTTGAGTATTCATTTTCCCCGGTACTTACAAATTCAAGTGAGTTACTAGGTGCTTTGTTATTATTACGTGATGTTACAACACTCAAGGAGTTGGATAAGCTAAAGAGTGAATTTGTAATGGTGGCCTCGCATGAACTTAAGACACCTCTCACCAGTATTAATATGAGTATAGACTTGTTGCGTGAGTCACTTGGAAGCAATCCCAAGCCAGGAGATATGGAATTGATCTCTATTGCCAAGGAGGATATCAATAGGTTACGTTCGCTAGTCAGCGACTTGCTGGACTTATCAAAATTGGATACGGGTAAGATAGATATGCACTTTCGTTCGGTTGACCCCTCTGTTCTTTTGAATACAGTAAGTCAATACTTCAAGAACCAACTTACTGAGAAACATGCATCTATAGAAATCGAGCTTCCTAAAGGAATCACATACATTTGGTGTGATGAGGAGAAACTGATGCTAGTATTTAGCAATTTGATCTCGAATGCGATCAAAGCAATTTCTCAAGAGGGAAAGATTCGCCTTTTGGCTGAGGTAACAGGAAAGTATGTGTTGTTTAGCGTGATTGATGATGGGAACGGAATCCCTCTGCAATATCAAAACAAGATCTTTGATAGGTTCGTACAGGTTGAGGACCAGAATAGCGCGCGTGGTACGGGTCTGGGACTAACTATAAGCCGTGAGATAGTTCGTGCTCATGGGGGAAGCATTTGGGTAGAATCAATTCCAGGGCAGGGTGCTACATTCTGTTTTACTATACCTATAGAACCTAATCATTTATCTAGAGCCTAATAAAGGAGTGATGATGAAACATGCAAGACTTTTGATCATAGACGATGAGGTTAATATCCTCAAAACTCTAACTAAAGCTTTTGAGGGATATGAGTACATCATAGATACCTCAGAAACCGGGAAGCGGGCTTGCGAGCTGATCTCTCAGATTGAATACAATTGTATCCTACTTGATATGCGTTTGCCAGACATAAGCGCTATGGACATTCTCAAAGAGTATAGACCCAAGAATGTTGTGATAATAACTGCTCACGGAACAATAGAGAATGCAGTTGAATCGATGAAACTTGGATGTGTCGATTACTTACGAAAACCATTTGATTTGGATAAGGTGCGTCAAGTGGTTGAAAAAGTGCTGGAGCGCGAAGAAATCGCCTTTAGGAACCAACTGGAATTTGAGTCTTTGATCGAAAGAGCAAAACTGCAGATTCAAAACCGTAAGTTTTCAACAGCTATCGAGACGATACATCAGGCTTTGCAAATCAATCCGGATAGCTCAGAAGCGTTTACGATTCTTGGGGTGCTAAATGAGATTCTGGATGATCTTCCCAAAGCAGTTTCTGCATACCAGACGGCAATAAAGCTTGATTCTTCGAATGAATCTGCTATTGATAATCTGAAACGTCTGAGCAAGCTGGATCTGAATTCGGGGATCAAGCTAGGATACTGATGAAAGAGAAGTATATCATTATCATTGGTTGTGGGACCTTGGGCTCCACTTTGGCAAATAGGCTATCAAATGAGGGGCACAGCCTTGTTGTTATAGATCAACATGAAGCAAGTTTCAAAAACCTGGGCAACGAATATAGTGGGTTTATAATTCATGGCGATGCTAATGAGTTTTTTATCATCAGTCAGGCAAAAGTGGACAAGGCTGATGTAGTCCTGGCATTGACTAATGATGATAACCTGAATATCATGCTTTCTCAGATTTGCACAAAGATGTATCATGTTCCGAGAGTAGTAGCCAGAGTGAACAATCCCAATAGCTCCAGCGTATTCAGCAAACTCGGGATCGAGACGATCTGTCCTGCTCTGCTTGGCTGCGACGTTCTGGAAAAGACTCTGCAGGGTGATCTTTCTCAAGGAGTTCAGAAATGAGGATCGTGATCGCCGGAACCGGAATAGCCGTGTACTTTCTTGCCAAAAGATTCACTTCCAAAGGCTATAACATCTCGATCATTTCGGATAACCTTCCCGATAGCGAGTATTACACCAAGAACCTGAAAGCCCTCGTCATCAACGGCAGCTTCTCCGATCCTGAGCTGCTGACTCAGGCGCAAGCCCACAGCGCGGATATCTTTATTGGGATGACGCAACGCGACCAGGACAACCTCGTACTCTGCCAGATGGCGAAGGAATTCTACCAGATACCCCGTATTCTGGCTGTAGTAAACGATCCCGACAACGAAGAGGTCTTTACAAAGATCGGGATCAAAGCTATCTCCAATTGCCGCTTCCTCATTGAAACGATCGAGAACATGAGCGACCTCGATGCCATCAAGCAACAGATCTCAGTTGTTGAAGGCAAGGTCATTATCACTGAGATGGTTATCAGCGAGGATTCTAAGGTCGTGGGAAAGAGCCTCAGCCAGATCCCCATCCCCATGAGCGTATTGATCACGACCATCATAAGAGGCGAAGATGTCATCATCCCTCAGGGTTCGACGACCATTGAAGCGCTGGACAGGCTTCTGATCCTTTCTCTGCCGGAAAACCAGTCAGTAGCGCTCAGGATCTTTTCCTGAAGAGTATCTGCTATGAATAGAGTAAATAGCTATCTGATCGGGAGATACAAACTCATTCTGGGATATCTGGGGCTACTGATGCTGGTGCAGCATACCTCTTTGACGGCACCACGGGGGCAGTGCTGAGGACTTTCACTCCGTCGAACCCTGTTGCATCTGACTACTTTGGATATTCCGTTGCAGGCTTAG
>CAYSSP010000026.1:0-17472 GCA_964433815.1 uncultured Candidatus Cloacimonadota bacterium | reverse complement strand
TGGTGCTTGCCGGAGTCATGCTCTTCCCGACCATCGTTCTTCCTTTTGCCCCGAAAGATGTTGGCCTGAGCCTTCCCTTTGTCCTCGTTGCGGTTGTCCTGGCGGGATGCGGTGTGCTCATCCGATATGGCTTCCGGCTCAAACATGTCGATGCCCTGGATTTTACGGAAAGCAGCATTGTCGTGTTCCTTACGTGGCTGGTGATCAGCATCGCCGGTGCCATTCCCTACATGATGCTCTCCGGTATGAATTTCACTCATGCCGTATTCGATTCCATCAGCGGCTGGACAACCACCGGTCTATCCCTTCTGAACATCCCAGCTGCTCCAAAGATCATTCTCTTCTATCGTGCGTGGACGCAGTTCATAGGTGGTGCGGGATTCGCTATCATCATGCTGGCATCCCTCACTGGAGTCGGCGCGCAGCACATCTATTCCGCCGAAGGGAAGGGAACGCTGATCAAACCGAACGTTCTAGCCTCTGCAAGGATCGTTGTAAGCCTCTATATGGGATATTTATCACTGGGGACTATTGCCTATCTGATGTGTGGGATGAACGCTTTGGATGCGGTTGTTCATTGTTTTGCAGCGATCTCGACCGGAGGTTTTTCAAACTATCCGCAAAGTATTGGCTACTTTGACTCTCCAATAATTGAATTCATAACAGTTATCTTGATGATCTTGGGCAATCTGAGCTTCTTGACCGGATATCTCCTCGTGAAAGGCAAATTCAAAGGCATCATCCGCAACGGAGAAGTCAAGGTCATGACCATCTCATTGCTTTTGGCGATACCCATCTTGTTTCTTGGAGTCACCTCAAGGATCTACACCAGCGCTTCCTACGCGGCGCGAGTTTCCGTCTTCGAAACTGTCTCAGCCCTCACCACGACAGGCTTTTCTCTGGTGAATTACAACCAGCCCGGCTGGTATGACAATGGCGTCTTCGTCCTGATCATACTGATGCTCATCGGAGGTGGAACCTGTTCTACGGCAGGCGGTATTAAACAGATGCGTGTGTATATGATGTTCAAAGCCATAACCTGGAGGCTGCGTCAAAGCCTGCTGCCCGTCAACGCCGTCAAACGGGATTACCTCTGGGAAGGTGATCTCAAGGTCTATACTAACAACGATAAGCACTTTGACGTGTCTAGCTTCGTTTTTCTATACCTTGGTTTGTACGTTCTCGGCACTATAATTATCGCTTTATCTACCAATCCAGCGACGGGGATCTGTTATTCACTACGTGACGCAATGTTTGAATTCGCTTCCTCGATCGGCACGGTTGGTCTTTCAATTGGCGTCTCTACGACCTCTGCGCCCCTACATATAATCTGGACAGAATCGCTCGGGATGTTATTGGGCAGACTGGAATTCTTCGTAGTATTTATTGCTATAATCAAGTTAATCCAGGATACTCTTTATCTAGCGAACATAAGGTAGCTGTGGAATGCTTGTTGCGACAATAATAGGGCGTACATAACCCCTTTACACTGAGTTTTCGTATCTTTTTCGGGCAGTATGATCCAGGATCTTTTTGCGAATGCGGATGCTATCCGGAGTGATCTCCAAAAGTTCATCCTCGCCAACATACTCCATTGCCTGCTCCAGGTTGAAAATCCTGGGCGGAATCAGTTTGATGGCGTCATCTTTGCCTGCAGCGCGGTTGTTGGTGAGTTTCTTGCCACGGCATACGTTGATCACGAGGTCTTTGTCCTTGCTGTGCTGACCGACTACCATCCCGGCGTAAACCTCTGTGTTGGGATGAATGAAAAAGGTACCGCGAGGTTGGAAAGCATTGAGTGAATAGCCCAGTGCGGTACCGCTTTCCAGCGCCACCAGAGAGCCGTGGTTACTGCCGGTGATCTCGCCTTTGAATTCCTCGTATCCGGAGAAACACTGGTTCATAATACCGGTGCCGCGGGTCTCGGTGAGAAACTCATTGCGGCATCCAATCAAGCCCCGGGCGGGAATTTTGAAATCGAGCCTGGAGTAGCCATCGATCGCCGGAGTCATACTTACCAATTCACCTCTGCGCTGCCCCATCATATCGATCACGGAGCCCACAAATTCTTGTGCCACTTCCACTACTGCCAGTTCGATCGGTTCCATCAGGACGCCATCGATCTCTTTGAAGAGCACACGTGGTTTGGAGATCTGAAATTCATAGCCTTCCCTGCGCATATTTTCCATCAGGATAGAGAGTTGCAACTCGCCTCTGCCTTTCACTGTGAAGGTATCGGCGGAATCGGTGCGTTCCACCACGAGGGAGACATTGGTCTGAAGCTCTTTTTGCAAACGCTCCCAGATCTTGTTTGAAGTGAGCCACTTACCGCTTCGTCCCATGAAGGGGGAATTGTTGATCACGAATTCGACCGCAATAGTCGGTTCGTCTATGTTAAAACTGGGCAGTGAGACGGGATTGTCTTTGTTGGCAATGGTTTCGCCGATATCGATCAGCTCGATACCTGCTACACAGACGATATCGCCGGCGTGAGCCACTTTGACTTCCTTCTTGCTCAATCCCGCATAGGTAAAGATACTTGAGACCTTGCTGACCACGCTCGAGCCGTCACGCTTGAGCAAGACTACTTCGTCGCCAGCGTGCAGATTGCCGTTGTGTATCTTTCCGGTGCCCAGTTTTCCCAGATAGGTATCGTATTCGATAGCGGATGTGAGCATTTGAAAAGGCTTGCGGCGATCGCCTTTGGTATCCGGGACCTTGGAGATCACCAGATCCAGTAGCGGGAAGATATTCTTGGGCTCGTCTGTAAGTTCATTGACTGCATAGCCATCCTTTCCGGAGGCGTAAATCACTGGGAAATCGAGCTGTTCGTGATGTGCGTTGAGCTCAAGAAATAGCTCGAAGATCATATCGAGGACGTCGTGGGCGCGGGCATTGGGACGATCTATCTTGTTGATCACTACGATGGGTTTGAGCCCCATCTCGAGAGCGTTTTTGAGCACATACTTGGTCTGAGGCATAGGGCCTTCAAAGGCATCCACCAATAGCAATACAGAATCCACCATCTTCATAATGCGCTGCACTTCTCCGCCAAAATCGGAGTGACCGGGAGTATCTACCAGATTGATTTTGTAGCCATTGTAGGTAAGGGATGCGCACTTTGAAAAGATCGTGATCCCGCGTTCTTTTTCTATATCGTTGGAGTCCATTACTCGTTCTACCATCTTCTCGTTGTCACGGAAGACGCCGGCTTGCCTCAGCATCGCATCGACCAAGGTTGTCTTGCCGTGATCCACGTGTGCGATGATGGCTATGTTCTTGATTTTGTACATTCTTATCCTTTAGGTTGCAGATTATGGTGCAGTATTCTGAAACAGGGCATATAAGTCAATGCAAGTTAAGTAATCCGGGGCTAATGAGTAGCTTCACCAGATAAAACTTGACAAAACGGCATAAGTTATACATTAGATTTAAGATCATAATATTATGACCGATGTATCAGGTTAAGGGAGTTAACTTGCTGTTACAAAAGTATTTTGAGACCAGGCTAGATATGGTCGAAAAGACACTCAAGACTTTTCTGACCTTGGATGGCAGCTGTTCCAAGGAACTCAATGAGGCGATGAACAAGGCCGTATTTTCCGGAGGCAAGAGGTGGAGAACCTTGCTGCTCGTAGCGGTTTACGAGATGCTGACCGGAATGAAGAAGACAAAGAACTTCGAAAGCGTGCTTGCGGCTGCAGCGGCTGTGGAAATCATGCACAATGCAGCTATCGTTCACGATGATATGCCAGCGATAATGAACCGTAAGGAACGCCGTGGCGCTCCGGCATTGCATATGCAATATGGCAATGCGACTGCCATTATGGTAGGCGATGCGCTCTATACGCTGTCCTTTGAAGCTCTCAGCCATATCAAAGATCCCGCCAAAGCGATTCAGGCAGTGCGAATACTATCCAATTATGCCAAGTCTTATGGTATGATCGGGGGTCAGGCAGTTGCTCTGATCAACAAACGCAAGCAGATGAAAATCAACACATTGAGATATATAGATTCCAAAAAGACCGGTGCGCTCTTGCAAGCCTCATCGGATATTGCCTGCTTACTGGCGGGTGCGGATGAGAATACGCGCCAGATTATGAATAACTACGCGCTCAATCTTGGCCTGGCATACCGGATGATCGATGATATCGCAGAGGATTACGGTCGCGGCAGCGAGGATCTGGATGGCGATATTGAGTTTGTGCCTACCAGCAGATCGAGCTATACCGGGCTATTAGGCTTTGACAAGGCTCGCAAGATGGTGGAAAGAATGATAGATGAATCCGAACGGATGATCAAACCCTTTGAGCACAACGATGTGCTGGTGGAATTCATCCAGATGATACAGGAGCGTCTCCCCTAAGAAAAATGATAGATATTCACAGCCATATCCTGCCGGGGATAGATGATGGATCTACCGATCTGCAACAATCGCTGGAAAGCCTGAAAAAGATAGCTGAAAGCGGCACCCGGAGGCTTTACCTTACTTCACACTTCTTCAAAGGGCATTACGAGTATTCCAGGGCGGAATACGACAAGAGATTTAACGAGCTCAAGAGCGCGATGGAAGCTGCAGGGATTTCTCTGGAGCTAAAGCCGGGCTTTGAGGTCTTTTTACAAATGGGGGCTTGGGACGATATCCGGCGTGAATCGCTCTTTATGGGGGATTCCCGCTATGTGCTGTTTGAATCAGATCTCAATGGACTCCCGCCTGATCTCTACGGGACGATATATCCTGTCCTCAGGATGGGGGCAAAGCCCATTCTGGCGCACGCCGAACGATACGTCAGCATAATGAAACGTCCTTCCGAGATCAAGAACCTGATCTCCCGTAATGTTTATGTTCAAGTAAACGCAGCCAGTTTTATGGGTTTTTACGGAGCAAAGGTCAAAGACACTGCCTACAGGCTCCTGGAAGAAGGCTGGGTACACTTTATTGCTTCTGACGACCATGCCAGAGGCAGTTATGATACCTTTCCCAATGCCTTTACCTGGATCGAAGAGCATCTGGACAGGAGAACGGCGGAGCTCCTGATGCAGGAATTCCCTTCGCGGATCGAGAGCGGAGAGGATATCCCTTATACCTACGTCAAAGTGATGCATCATCACCGCAGCCACAGCCGCAAGAAAAAGAGCTTTCTGGCAAAGATATTCGGATAATGAAGAGATTACTCATCACTGGGATCAGCGGCCTGATCGGCAAAGCCGTCTTGCGCAAGATATTGGCTCTGGAACTTCCCTACGAGATCACGGCGCTGGTGCGTCCCAATACAAATTATGAGAGGTTTGGGGAGTTTCAGGAAAAGATCGAGACTGTTCCCCTGGATCTGGCTGATACCAAAGACCTGAAAGAGTTTCTGGACAATCGCAGCTTTGATACTATCCTGCATATAGGAGCGCTCCGAGGGGGCAGGAAGTTTCCCAAGGAAGTCTATTACCGTGCCAATGTAATGGCTACAGAGCAGTTTGTGGAGTATTGCCTGAATAACAATTGCGAGCTCTTGTTCTGTTCTTCGGTGGGAGTATTTGGGGCAATCCCGGATGAGCTTCCGGCAAACAACGAAACGGAGCGCAATCCTGATAACTATTACCACTATACCAAGATCCAATCCGAGAGGATCATCAATAAAGCTGTATTGCAAGGACTGCGGGCAGCCATCCTGAGACCATCCATCACCTATGGCAGAGGAGATTACGGCTTCCCCTGGCAACTGGTTAAGATGGTGGATAAACGGATCTTTCCGATGATCAATAAGAGGACTTGGATACATCTTTGCGATATTGAGACGATCTCGGATGCCTTTATCTGGCTCCTCACTAGTGAATATCCTAATGCCATCAGCCTCAACGTGGCAGATCGTGAGCCGGTGCAACTAGCTGATCTGGTTAATTTTATCAGTAGGCAATTGCGTAATAAAAACTACAGCCAGTTGATGTATTTTGATCGTAAACTCTTTGCGATTGGCGAGTATCTGGCTAAGTTGATAAAGAACGAGCTGTGGACCAGCCGCTTTGAGCTGATCTCCAAGAGCTGGATCTACGATGTCCGGGAGACTTATCAGTTGATGGGCTTGAAAGAGCGTTTTACCATCCCCGGCATCCAAATCATCATCAAAGCCTATAGGGAGGAATAATGGCGATTCCTATCATTCACGACTGGGAAAAGTACTTTGACAATCCCGATGAGGGCCTGGGCTCTTCTTACGAGAGGATTGTGCTCAACAGATTGATCGCGGAGGCGGTGCGGGAGTACGGAGTAAAGAGCATTTTGGAGAGTCCGTCCTTTGGCTTTACCGGGCTTTCCGGGATCAACCTGATGCAGGCGGCTTTGGATGGGGCAGAGGTGCATCTGGAAGATCATAACGAGCTCAGGATAGAGGAGATCAAAGCTCTCTGGCAAAAGCTCGATCTGCCGTTGGAGATTAAATATAACAAGGATTACTCACTGCTCGACTATCCGGATAAAAGCATCGATATGAGCTTTAGTTTCTCGGCGATCTGGTTTGTAAAGGATCTGCCGCGCTACTTGGGAGAGCTATCCCGGGTAAGCTCCAAGCTGATCTTTATCAGTGTGCCAAACAGGGCAGGGATAGGATATAAAACCCAGATCAAAGACTACAGTCCGGAGCTTTATCCGGAAGTAAATCCCGGCTTTATCGATCCTGCTGTGATCTCATGGCATCTGCGCAAGCTGGGCTGGCGCCTGGAAGCCAAAGGCTATTTCGATTGTCCACTGTGGCCGGATATCGGAATGAGCAAAGAGGACTTCCTGATGAAGCATTGTATGTTTTGCAAGCTGATGGGCAAGTGCAAAGTCCCTGTGGCGCAGAAAGCACCCGGCAAACGGGTCAGCATAATGGATTTCTATGCAGGCAAGGATCCTGATTTTGAGGACAGGATGATGCGCTATAGCTTCCTGGAGAGATTTGCCCCGGAGGCTTTTAAGAAATACTGGGCACATCACTACTATCTGCAGTTTGTTCCGGAGTCTGATGTCTAAAAAACGCATCAGTAGCCTGATCATAGGGCTGATTCTGGGCTTGGTCTTGATAGGGCTCTGGCTTAGTTTCACTGAGCTCGATCAGATAATACTCAAGATACGTGAGGTCGATAAGAGCCTTGTGCTCCTGGCGGCAGTGATCTATGTAATGGCATACTTTATCCGCTCTCTGAGGTGGAACCTGATCCTGCGCAAGGATATCCCGATCGGCGTGGGACGCACCTGGCTTTATAGTATGGGTGGCAACTTTATCAACTATATGATTCCGATCCGCTTGGGAGAGCTGGTAAAGGCGTGGTTTATCCGCAGGAATCACGGGCTCCCGGTCTCTGCATCGCTGCCTTCAATCTTTATAGACAAGAGTTTTGACACCTTGGGAATCTTCTTTGTGCTGCTGATGTTGCCCTTTCTGGCGGTACAGCTTTCTACAGGGATGACGATTCTGCTGGTCTTGTTGGCACTGGTCTTTGTGCTGTCGCTGGCACTACTGCTGATGGCAGCTTTGAACCAAAAGGGAGTTCACAGCTTCTTTGAGAAAGTCCTGGCGATCTTACCCAGAGTGTTTAGAGCCAAGGCACAGAGCTTTATGAAGATCTTTGTGGAGGGGCTGAATATCTTTGAGCATCACTGGACTGTGCTAGCGGTCTCGATCCTGCTCACAGCTCTAGGTGTCTTCCTGGATGGGTTTTATTTCTATAGCCTCTTTCGTGCCTTTGGGATGAGCTATCCCTTTGCGATGGTGCTCTTTGGCTATACTCTGATCAATCTCTCTTATGCCTTGCCTCAACCTCCGGCTCAACTTGGCAGCAACGAATGGATGATGATCATCATCTTTTCCATAGGATTTGGATTGACGAAAGACAGCGCTTCAGCGGTGATGGTCTTTGCTCATATTCTGACAGCGCTGATCATGAGCATCCTGGGGATAATCTCCTTTAGTGTGAGTGGTTACGACGTTATTAAAGCAGTTTACAAGGATGATAAGAATTATGAATGAACAACAACTGATAGATACAATCAACCAGCTTCAGAAATCCCGGCTCACTCTCACAGCAGAGATCGGGAAACAGATCATTGGGCAGGACATTGTGGTGGATCAGGTGCTTACCGGGCTCTTTTCCGGCGGACACATCCTGATCGAAGGCGTTCCGGGGCTTGCCAAGACCTTGTTGATCTCCACGATTGCCAAAGCTCTCAATCTCAGCTTTAGCAGGATTCAATTTACACCTGATCTGATGCCTTCGGATATCACCGGCTCAGACGTCCTGGTCTCAGGAGTAGGCGGCGAAAACAAGCAGTTTCAATACCTCAAGGGTCCCATCTTTGCCAATATGATCCTGGCGGACGAGATCAACCGCACTCCGCCCAAGACTCAGGCAGCTCTTTTACAAGCTATGCAGGAAAACGCAGTTACCGCAGGTAATAAGACATGGAAGCTGGATAGACCGTTCATTGTGATGGCTACTCAAAATCCCATCGAGCAGGAAGGCACATATCCGCTTCCGGAAGCACAATTGGATCGCTTTATGTTTTATATCAAGATTGGATATCCCTCCTACGAGGAAGAGCTAAAGATCGTGGAAAGCACGACCGGGCTTGCTGTGCCGCAGATTGATGCAATCTTCAATGCCGAAGAGATCATCTCTGCCCAGGAAGCCATCCGCTCTTTGCCCGTCAGCGATCACGTGCTAAAGTATGCAGTAAAGCTTGCTCGCAGTACCCGCCCGACCGATCCCGAAGCTTCCTCGGAAGTGAAGAAGTGGGTCAATTGGGGTGCAGGTCCCAGAGCATCCCAGTTCCTGATTCTGGCTGCCAAGACCCGTGCCGCCCTCTCCGGCAGGCTTAGTCCTGCGGAAGAAGATGTACGCAGTGTTGCGGAGATAGTCCTATCTCACCGCATCCTGGTATCATTTGCGGCAGAGGCGGAAGGCCTGAGCTCAGGAGACATCATCAAAAGCATCCTGGAGTAAAGATGAAAAAGCTCTTATTGGCCCTAATTGCCACCTCGATCCTGCTCTCTTTGGGAGCAGTGGACAACAAGTTTCTCAATCTCATCACGCACGTTAAAAACAGCCAGGCTATGAGCATCATGGCTGAGAACCAGCAGGTCTATGTACGCAATAACAACCAGATCTGGATTTACTCCAGTTTCAATGCCTGGCAACCCCGCATTGAAGCCTCTTTCTACTCCGTATTTCCCATCGAAGATATCAATATAGCAGCCGATCGTTATCTCTACATCTGCTCTGCGGAGCCCACCAATACTGTCGTACCGGTTGATTCACTCAATCTCTACGGACGCATCTTTTTCCCCACGACTTTCATCGGCGACCGCATCACCCGTGAAGGCGCTACAATCTACATTGCCGATCGCTATAGAGGTATTGATATCATCGATATAGGCAACGGTGGTCAACGCGATATCCGCAGCACCTTCTCGGAGAAATGGGGTATCAGGGACTTTTATGCCGA
Source organism: uncultured Candidatus Cloacimonadota bacterium (assembly GCA_964433815.1). Taxonomy (GTDB): domain Bacteria; phylum Cloacimonadota; class Cloacimonadia; order Cloacimonadales; family Cloacimonadaceae; genus PHBP01. The sequence goes on along the minus strand of CAYSSP010000026.1, from coordinate 7,997 downwards.
ATACCCTTATCTCTATGCCCTAAATGACTTTGGTCTGGTGACCGTCGATATTACCGATCTGCAATTTCCCACCTCACTGGGAACCAACTATCAGATTATCGATGCCAGAGTCTTGGCAAAGAACAACGATATCATCTGGATTGGTGCCGGTAAAAACCTGATGGCAATGAGCATCAGAGACTTGAACAACCCCACCCTGATCAATCAATACCGCTTTACTCACGATATCCTGGATATTGAGGTCAAAGACAACCGCCTCTTTGTCGCCCTGGGTCCTGGCGGTATGCGCATTATGGATGTCTCCCTGCCCACCCGTATTCAGGAAGTGAATAGCATCCTTCCGGTGGCAACAGTCTATGACGTAGCCTTGGATCAGGATTATATCTTCCTGGGTCTCGGCCGTGATGGCTGGATGATCTACCAGTACCACTAAACGAGCTTATTTACTCCCTATCATCAGTATCCTGCGGCTACCCGTATTGCCCTGAGTATCGCTTACCCGGATCAGATAGATCCCGCTGGGCATCTCAGCACTCAGCTCGCCAAAGCTGTGGCTGTTTCCCCTGCCTTGTCCATTATAAATCCTCTGTCCCCTCAGGTTAAAAATCTCCACCCGGTTTATCTCGCTTTTTGTTTCCAATCTCAGCTCGGCAGGATTGCCAAAAGGATTGGGATAGACGGAGATATCAAAAGGCGCTTGCACAAGGTGATCATCATTATTTGAGACCGGATGGCTAAAGAGCTGTGAAGGCGCAAAGGTCACTGCCGGCCGCGCAAATGCCGGAGTATTCGCTGTAGCAACCGCCCAGAGCAGATAATCCTGCGCCGGAATAAACTGAATTGCCATCAGATTGTTATCCATCCCTGCCGCTCCGCTAAGCACGTTCCACTGCCGCTTAGCCCCCAGGTAGCGGTTTGTATAAAGCGAATCCTGGATATTGACGTATCTCGTGCAACAAGTGGGATAAGACAGCACTCGGAAATGATTGGTTGCTGCCAGATGCAATCCCGGGAGATCACCGCTTTGATTGTACAAACGACGTGCTGTTCCGCCGTTATTGGTCTCGATCACGCTGTTATAAGCCTCTCCACCGTTCTCCAGCAGATTCTGCACAATGAATCCTGCCAGGTGATTCTTGCTCTGGATCGCTGAATATAGATCATCAGCATCCTGAATCCCATTCTGATCATAATCCCTGCGTTCGATACCGCTGCGGATGCTGTAAAGGATCGGATTCAAGCCGTTTAGATCGTTGTAATAGTGATCATTTCCGGTATTCATCGAGGCAAAGTGCAGTTCCTCATTCAGAGCCGTGATCGCTCCGATAAAGCCAGGGAAGGTGAAATTGACCCAGCGCATCTCGTCCGGCTCTGAGGGGAAATGCACTACCAAGAGCGGATTGCCGATCAATGCGGTATTGGTCGTCCAATCCAAAAATCTCGTGATCACCGCGCTACCCTGCAGAATCTCGTCCGCCTGGGTAGAACTGCCCCAGCTTGCCAGACTGGCACAGCCAAGCTGGAGTTCCTTGCTTGATTCCAGATAAGCCAGATCCACCGAAGCATTGAGCATCAAAAGATCCTGCGCTTCCAGATTTCTGCCCAGCACAGCGACATATGCCCCCGCGGAGGAGGCTGCCATCCCCTCTGCAATGCCCGTACATTCCGTGATAAAGCGGTTATCCGGAGCAAAGCTGGAGGTAGTAAAGTCCCAAAGCTGGTTGTAATAATCCTGGTCTGAAAAGACCTGCATCGTATAGAAATAGTCGGTAAAGACTTCCTTGATCTCATCTGCCAAAAGATAGCCCTGGGCATAGCCGCGCTGATAGTGATTGCCCCAGATCTTGAGCACTGTCTTGTCCCCAAGCTGGCTAATCTCTCCATTTACCTGCGCCATCAGGCTTCCCATCGCCACCACGAGCATTAATAAAACGACAATATATTTCACTGAAAACTCCATTCAAATTGCTGATGATAATCTATGCAGGAATCGTGCCCAAGAAAAGGCAAATGCTTAGCGAAGATCGATTGTGATGCTCTCGATCAGCTCTCTGCCGAGGCTATAAACGCTGATAGAAAGCTCGTCTTTGTCCCTTTGCGCGATGATGTAATTGTGTTTTTTTACAAAGATCTTGCTATAAGGATGCTCAATTGCCGCATCCCTCAGTGGCGCACCGCCTCCACCGCTAACGAGATAGCTGATCCCGCCATACTCCAGGCGCTCATAGGAGTGCTCGTGTCCGCTGATCACCAGCTTCACCCTGCTATCCTCAAACAGACCAGGCAAAAACAGCCCCAAAGACAGCTCGTCTCCGTGCTCTCCGCTGCTAAAGACCGGATGGTGCATAATGATCACAATCGGCAGCCCAGTCTGTGCCAGTTGAAGAGCCAGATCCTGATACTGAGGCGATCCCGGGCTCAGATCCTCAGTGCTATCCAATACCACAAACTTTATCGAATCCTGCTCCAGGCTATACCAGCTCGAGCCGTTCAGATAGGGGAAATTTGCCAGGAATAGCTCTCTGTCCCGCTCGTGATTGCCCTTTGCCGGGTAGATCCTGCAGAGTTCGCTGAGTGGTGCCGAAATGCTCTTCCACCGATCATATTCAGCCTGTGTCTGTCCCCTTTGGCTCAGGTCTCCGCTGTGAAAGGCGATCCCCGGCTTCCAGCCCGCAATCTCCAGCACCACTTGCGAATGTATCTCGCTATTTGTCCTGGTATCCCCATAGATAGCCATCGTTTCCGCACCCAGATATCCTAGGGATACTAGTATCGTCAGGGTGATCAGGATGCTGATATGGCGTAGGAAACGCTGCATTGCTAGACGAGATTCAGATAGTGCTGGTAAAAGAGCTTCAGGTCTTCCCAGGCGGGAAGTTTCCAATTGGGATTGCGCAGGAGAGCTGCCGGGTGATAGCTTACATAGCTCGGGATGCCTTCAAAGAAATGTACCTTCTGGCGCAGATTGCCCAATGACTGATTGGTGGCAAGCAGCGTCTGAGCCGCGACCAGCCCCATCATCAGGATGATCTTGGGTTTGACTATGGAGATTTGCTCCACCAGATAGGGCAGGCAGGCAATACGTTCTTCCGGTTGGGGATCCCGGTTTCCCGGTGGACGGCATTTCACGATATTGGCGATATAGACCGTTTCCCGATCCAGGTGGATAGCCGCGATCATCCTGTCCAAAAGCTCTCCGGCTTTGCCCACAAAGGGCTTGCCCATCAGGTTTTCTTGCTCGCCGGGTGCCTCTCCGATGATCATTACTTTTGCTTCCGGATTGCCATCGCCATAGACGAATTTGATCCGTCCGGCTGACAGGGCGCACTTTGTGCAATTGGCGTATTTGGCTTCCAGGAGGGCCAGGTGGCTTTCGTTATCGAGATTAGAATAGTCTTCTTCCCGGGCTGTGGAGCTGGGCATGGCTCCGGCTTCTGCGTAAAGCTCTTTGATTCCCAGGTTTTGCAGAGTCTCAAGGTATTGCTTTATTTCCTTGATGGAGGGCATTGATTAGTCGTCATCTCCATCGTCGTCAAAGTCGTCTTCGATTGCTTCGTCCAAATCTTCGGGATTGATGTCTTCGATGAAGTGTTTGGAATCGTCGATGGTCTCCATTTCCAGGTCAAAATCACCTTCGTCATCCATCTCGCGGGCGGCTTCCTCAGCCATGGCGAGTTCGGCTTCGGCGATCTCTGTAATGTAATCCGGCACTTCGTTTTCAGCTACGTGTTCCATAGCCATCACGGTGATCTTTTCCATAAATTTCTGTTTCACATGGGCGGGCAATTGGTTTATTCTCTGAATCTCCAGCTTGGTGAGCAGGCAGAAAAGATAGTTCATATCGGATTTTTCGAGAAAGTTCTCTATCTTGGGTGTGTTCATTGCTTCTCCTCTTGCATAAACCCTTCGATGGGGTTGTGGTAACGGGCTACTCTGTTTTCCTCCGCCCGGATGATGGCAAGGACTTCTTTTACTGCCTGGGACAGCTCGTCATTGACCACCAGATAGTCATAATGGCTGATGTATTTGATCTCGTCCCGGGCGATTCCGAGGCGTTTATTGATCTCCTCCATCGAATCCGTTCCGCGTTTTATCAAGCGATCGCGCAGGATTTGCATAGATGGCGGGATGATAAAGATCTTGATATAGGGGATATCCGTGGCGCTGATCTGAGCAGCACCCTGGACGTCTATATCCATTATCACGTGGCGGGAAAGATCCAGCCGGCTCTGGATATAGCTGATCGAGGTGCCGTACCAATTTCCAAATACTCTGGCATGCTCCAGAAAGTCCTTTTGATCTATCCTTTTTACAAATTCAGCTTCATCCACAAAGTGGTAGTGGATGCCGTTTTGTTCCTGACCTCTGGGAGCGCGGGTCGTGAAGGATACCGAATAATCGATATCCTCCGTCACCTTCAATATCTCTGTGAGGATAGTGCTTTTTCCGCCACCGGAAGGGGCGGACAGGATGATCAGGAAGCTTTTGCTTTTTTGGATCAAACCGGGCTCAATCCTCGATGATCTTTTTGTATTCGACAGCGGAGAGCAGATTTTCCAGCTCGTCCTGATTGCTCATTCTGATCTTGATCAACCAGCCGTCTTCATAGGGGGATTTATTCATCAGGTCGGGGCTGTCTTCGAGATCGGTATTCTTTTCTTCGACTTTACCGGATAGGGGGGAGAAGAGATCTTCCACGGCTTTCACGGCTTCGATGCTACCGCAGGGCTCGCCGGAAGAGACTTTGGTGCCAACTTCGGGCAGCTCCACAAAGACGATATCGCCCAGCTCGTGTTGGGCAAAATCCGAAATACCGATCGTGGCGAGATCGCCATCGACCCGGATCCATTCATGGCTCTCGGTGTAGAGTAAATCATCATGTACCAGCATTTTTCCTCCATACAATTAGATTGCTGTTTTTTACGCCAAGTCTCCAAAGCAAGGATTTGTGTCAAGCTTTTCCCATCTTTTTGCCATGACCTGCGGTAGAACTGAGCCGGAAGCGCAAAGTATTCCCATCTGTTCACTGTTTCTGATCACTGTTTACAGCGCGCAGCGCTCCTTCGCCGTCATTCCTGCCACTACACATACCACCAGACCCGACCGTCATTCCTGCCACTACACATACCACCAGACCCGACCGTCATTCCTGCGACCGGGGTCCCCAGCAAACCGTTTGCGGTTTGGTGGGGTGGGAAGGCAGGAATCTCAAAACCGCCTGCGGTTTGGTGGGGTGGGAAGGCAGGAATCTCAAAACCGCCTGTACTACGAGAATCAAATACCCAGCTCCGGATCAATAATCCAGGGCGGCATTTCATAGGTAGTAGTCGTATCAATAAGTGCCGGAGGAACCATTGGGGCCGGTTCTTCTAAAGGAGCAGGTTCCTCGGATGGAGATTCTTCTGATGCGGCAACAATCCCAATTATCAGTAGCCCCGCAATCATCATGAACATAAATGCACCAATCCCCAGCCCGATCCATAAGCCCAGGTTGTTCTGTTTTGGCGGGTTCAGATATCTAACATTGGGCGACATCCCCACATCTTGATTGCTGTAACCCGAAGCAGGCGGGACTACAGGCTGCGGATTATTTACCAACAGAGGCGGTGCTTGTGCCGGAATCTGGGAGGGGCGTCCCCTTAGCCCGGCTTCCAGGGCATCGATGATAGTAGTGCAATTCTGCCAGCGTCTCGCTTCATCTTTTTCGCTCATTCTACTTAGGATAGGGATCACCCAGCCCGGTATATGAGGATAGTAGGAGCGGGGATCTGGCATAGGCATTTCCACGATCTGCTTCTGGATATTATACTCACTTTCCGTGTCGGTATTATATGGCAGGCGTCCGCTCAGCATCTCGAAGAAAGTAACCCCCAGGCTGAATATATCCGTCCTGAGATCGAGATTGCTGCCTCTGGTAATCTGTTCCGGACTCATATACAGAGGAGAGCCCATCGTGGTTCCTGTTCTCGTCTTGAATATGCTTCCCATTGCTTTGGCAATCCCAAAATCCATCACTTTCACGTTATCGTTGTGCTCCGTATCGATCATTATATTACTGGGTTTGATATCACGATGGATAATCCCTCTTTCGTGGATAAACTGAAGTGTCCTGAGAACCTGCAGTATTATCATTACAGCCCTTTCATAAGGGATTGGACCGGTAATCCCGATCAAATCTCTTAAGGTAATTCCTCGGGCATATTCCATACAGAGCAGATAGCTATCCTCGTGAGCAAAAAAGCTGTGGATATTTACAATTCCCGGATGATGCAATTCTGCCTGCATCTGAGCTTCCAGCCGGAACCTTTCAGCCAATCCGGCATCGGCTGCAAGAGAGGGATTCAGAACTTTTATTGCGAGCTTACGCTGGATATTTACATCTTCAGCCAGCCATACGTCGCCCATTCCACCACTTCCAAGTAAAGATACAATACGGTAATCCCGGATCAACATACCAGACTCAATAACCATATCTCAGACTCCAAAAATTAGATAAAATCAAATCTGCAGGAAATAATGCAAATGTCAAGAAAAGTCTTCGGCTTTATCAGATTCCTCATTTTGCAGTGTGATGTATAGTGTTAATGCTTTTTTAATGAATACTATCGTCTAGCTCAGTATTAACTCCAGCGCGAAACCTACCGCCCAGACCCAGCCCTTGCCGTTATTCCTGCGACAGGGTCCCCAACAAAGCGTTTGCGGTTTGGTGGGGGTGGGAAAGGCAGAAATCCATTCAGAATATCCACGTGAAGCGCATTCAGTTTCTTTCACGCTCCGAAGCCCAGCCCATCTGTTCACTGTTCTCTGATCACTGCTTACCGCGAGCAGCACCCAATGTGAGTAGCATCCCCTTCTGCTCATTGCAAGGACGCAGTCCTGGCTACCCCTTTGAAACCCCGGGCAAATCACTCGCACTGCTCTGGCGATCCCCTGGTCGCCACAAGGGAATCACTAGGGGATCACTAGGGGATCACCAGTGGATTCAAGCAGGAAGAATCCGCAAATCCCCTAAGTACCCATTGAAAAATAGGCAGATACTATCCAAAGAATCCCCATCTTTCTTATTCTGATGAAAATAATTGATTTTCTGATTGACAAATAATCCTTTAGCTAATCCCATGCCAAGCAGTAGAATGTATGGAGATTATTACGGCTAATATCAGGTTTGCACTGAGGACACAGAGGAAGGATCGGATATGATTGATAAGCATCATCTCTCGGAAAGAGATATCTGCACAAAGTTTATCACGCCCGCAATAGAACAGGCTGGAAGGACCAGAGACTCTCATTTCCTCGAAGAAGTGTACTTCACAGAGGGCAGAATCTATGTCCGGGGGAGATCTGATTTACGAGTAATGGCGTTATCTGGCAATATACTCAAACATAGAGTGCAGGGGGGTAATTGAGTAATTTTATCACCAATACTGGCAATGCATCTCTAAAATCCAGGCTTTCAATTCTGATCAAGGAAAGCCAGGAGTTAAAATTCCTGGTAGGATTCTTTTACTTCTCCGGGATCAGTGAGCTGATCGAGAGTTTGAAGGCCAATCCGGATATGACCCTTAAGATACTGGTTGGTCTTAATGTGGATGCTCAAAACTATGGTTTGGTCGAATATGCTGAAAAAGCTGGCAAGAAGAGAGTTGAACGCATTGAAGATTACCATGAATCAGTGCTTCGAGCCCTCAATAACGATTTATTCGACAATGAGATATTCTACGAGCAAGCTGGCTATATACTGGATCAAATCATTGATGGCAGAATTATTATTCGCAAGACATCCAGACCAAACCATGCTAAGCTATATCTATTCAAGCTAAAAGAGCACCAAGTTGTCCGCTCCAACCTCTTCATCACCGGAAGTAGCAATCTCAGCAAAGCAGGTTTAACCGATCGGGAAGAGTTTAACGTGGAAATCTCAGATTATGGCTATGAAGAAGCAGAGAAATACTTTGATGAGCTTTGGAACTCTGCCATACCCATTACCGAGACAGAGA
>CAYSSP010000025.1:0-40872 GCA_964433815.1 uncultured Candidatus Cloacimonadota bacterium | reverse complement strand
TGCAAGATACTACCTCCAACCTCCTACTTTCTCGTTATTATGTGCAAAGGTCTTACCTATATATATCCCTGCTCAGCATCCGTCATAATCTCGTTTTAATAAACTTTCTTTCAAGATCTGTCCGAAAATCCCAAATCTGTCCCCCATATAATAGTGTAAGCAAGATTTTGGTATTGATCTTTCAAACAGCGTATAGAGTGAATATGGTAACTGATTGGGACAAATTGCATTGGGATACTGAGGTATGAATTGCAGTGTTCATAATAAGCAGGTCTATTGGAGCCGGTACAGGGCTGGCAAAACCTAAGCCACCAGATCTGATGCGACAATCTCTGCGAGTGGAATCACTCTGTATGGTTCTTGACAAAAAAAGGGGGAGATGCTGGGATGCGATCATCAAGAAGATTGGGGATGACGATGGAAAAGAGGCCTACCTGGCAGCAGTACTTTATGGAAATGGCGCATCTGGCGGCAAAGCGCAGCACTTGCCTGCGACGCTCCGTGGGTGCGGTATTGGTGCGCGACAACCAGATTATATCTACCGGTTACAATGGGAGCCCCAAGGGCGTACCGCACTGCGCGGATGTGGGCTGCCTGAGGATGCAAAACAACGTGCCTTCGGGGCAACAGCACGAGCTCTGCCGTGGGGTTCACGCGGAGCAAAACGCGATCATCCAGGCGGCTATCAATGGCTCCAGCACAAAGAATGGGGTGCTTTACTGTACTCATCAGCCATGCAGTATTTGTGCACGCCTGATCATCAATGCGGAGATCAGAACTGTTTACTGCGCAGCTACATATCCGGATGCATTGGCGGAGCAGCTCTTTGATGAAGCCGGGATAGAGCTGATTCATTATGATCCGGAGCATCAGGTAATGGAGCGTTTGATATGAGTCTAAAGAGCTTTCGCACCCGTGATCTGATCCTGATAGCCGTGTTTGCGGCTGTGGGACTGGCAATCAAACCAATCGTATCACCCATATCAAAGAGTATCTCTACTCCCTTGATGCTGCCGGGAGGTTCCTTTGCCGGGGGCTTTTATATGATGTGGCTCAGTTTGGCAATTTTATGCACCAAAAAGATCGGGAGCGGAATGCTATTTGGAGTCTTGCAGGCTCTGGTAGTTCTGATTCAGGGCAGCTTTGGCAATCACGGTGCACTATCGCTACTCACCTATACGATCCCCGGGCTGGTGGCGGATGGGATTGCGCTGATCCTGCGCTACAAAGGCGGGCTCTTTCAGCATTTGGTGCTTACATCAATAGCCAATATCACTGGAGTGCTAATAATGGCAATCGTGATCTTCAGGCATCCGCCGCTGATGATCGGTGTATCGGTATCGACTGCCTTGGCTTCCGGCATTGCGGGAGGATACCTTAGCTATCTGATCCATTATGAATTAAGAAAATACAAACTTTGTGAGGAATAAATGAAAAAGTATATGCTGGCACTGCTCCTGATTGGGATGATTATGAGCTTGTTTGGGCTGAGGATTATCGAGAAAGACGGTAGAATCCGGGAGATAGAAAATAGCTTCTTTGGGACGATGCCACAGGAAGAGATCAGCACAGAGCGTGTCCGCGAGGAAGGAATCCGCAGGGATAGCTGGAGAGGGATACGTTTTGACAACTGGCTGAGAGCTAATGGCCTTACAGATTGGACGGTGATTCGCTTTGAATCTGACGACCGCTATCAGGTGAGCTTTGAGAAAGTGGCATTTGATACTACATCCTGCTGGATGATGACCGGGCAGAATGATGAGACCTTCGCGCCTGAAAATTACCGGGTGATCTTCCCCAATCTCTCGCAGAATCACTGGATACGCAATATCAGCAAGGTGGTATTGGAAGATTTCCGTCCGGCTGCACGTCCCAAGAAGATCCACAGTATGGAGCTGCTGCTCAGTCGGATCGACCTGGTGCAGGATCCCGCTCCCTTTGTGGGAATCTGGGCTTATCGCTTTGAAGATATCTTACGGAAGCTCGGTGCCGGACGCCGTAGCGATGTGATCCTGATCAGCAGAGATGGGTTTAAGCTCGGTTTGAACTATCCTGATGACCTCCGTGGAGCGGTATTGGAAGCCGGAGATGAGGGTTTTAACCTGAAGAGTCCGCGGATTCCGGGTGGTATGTGGGTAAAGGATATCATCTATATCCAAGCCGGGAAACAAGCGGCCTTCCAGGGTGCAGAGCTACGCAAGTTGATCGATCTGAACGGGCTCCTATCCTGGAACCTGGGAACTCGGGCAAAGGTAAAGCTCTATCGTACAAGAGGCAGCCAAAAGCTGAGCTTTGCAGATTTTATCGCCAAGCGCAGCCTCAGTTTGGAGGATCGCTATTTCAAGCTCTATCCGGGCAATTGAGCCTTGCTAAAGCTGGATCGCCTTTCGGTTCATTATCCGGGAGCTGAAGAGCCGGTATTAAAAGAGCTCTCGCTGGAACTGGCAAAGGGAGAGATCGCAATCCTCAGAGCTCCCAGCGGTAGTGGCAAGACCACACTGCTCAATGCGATTGCCGGAATTATCGGCGAGCATATCAAGGCAGAACTGGAGGGCAAAATCAGTTTGGATAATGTGGATATCGGGTCCTTTGCACTGTGCGACAGACTGCAGTTCCTCTCCTATCAAATGGCGGAATCGGGCTTTTTCTTTCCCAATCTGGAGTATGAACTGGCTTTTGCACCCGAGAATCTGGGCATTGATCCCATCGCTATCGAAGAGCGTATCAGCATGGCATTAGAGAGATTCGAGCTGGAGACCCTGCGTTATGACGACGCAGCGAAGCTCTCTTTTGGACAGCAGAAGAGACTGGCTTGGGCAATCTGCGAAGTGATCAATGCACCTCTAATCTTGTTGGATGAGCCCTCCAAGGGGATGTCCGGGCAGTCACTAAAGCTTCTCAAAACCTGGCTCTTGGATAAAAGCCATGAAGGCAGGATCATCCTGATGGCAGAACATGGTGATGCCTTACTTGACCTGCCGGTACGCCTCATCCGGCTGGGAGAACAAGCTTGATCTGTCTTGAGATCTCACGGTGGGGCTATCAAGCGGACAAGGACGTCCTAAAGGGGATCAATTGGGAGCTGGATCCCGGTAAAGTCTATATCCTGAGCGGCGAAAATGGCTGTGGAAAGTCCTCTCTGCTAAAGCTTATAGCAGGTGTTTTACCGGCAGAAACGGCAAAGATAGATACAGGCGGGATCGCTCTGCATTATCTGGCTCAAGATCCGGCACAGAGCCTCTTAGGTATTGTTCCGGCGGAAGATTTGGAGATTTGGAAGCTTGTATTGCCTGAGCTGGATATGGACAAAGTCAAGAGAGAATTGCGTTATCCGGAGCTCCTTGATACTCCCTACACAAGGCTGTCCAGCGGGATGCTGAGGACTGCGGCACAGCTTTGTCTGCCCTATCTGATGGATAAGTTTTGGCTGCTAGACGAGCCTTTTGCCGGGCTTGACGATCAGGATCGAGAGAGGCTCTTGAGGCTGGTAATGAAAAAGCAAGATGCAGGCAGCGGAGCCCTGATCGTAAGTCACGAAGCATTTCTGAAAGAGCAACTTGGGGCAGAATGCCTACACCTGGAGAAGCTGTGATCCATCCTGGAACCTGGCTCCTGATCACGCTCTGGATCACCAGTATCGCTGTCTTGGAAAACCGGATAGAGTATTTGCTGGGATTATTAGGCATTGCGCTGCTAATCTCATTTTGGGCAAATGGAAATAAGCTCTGGGGCTACCTGAAAGCCCTGCGTATCCTGATCCCGGTGATAGCCTCGGTTTTTGTGGTGCAGGTGCTGCTGCGCAGGGATGGTGAACTGCTCTGGAAGCTGGGAATAGTAGCGATTTACAGTGGAGGTTTGGCTTTGGCTGTACAGGTGAGCTTGCGTTTGCTGGTACTATTGGTATCGGCATCAATCCTCAAAGAGCTTGCTTATCAGGATTTCAGGCTGGCCTTGAAGTGGCTCCCGGCGGAGATTAGCTTTATGATTGCTTATATGGTGCATCTGCTGCCGCAACTGCGAGCTCAGTTTCGGTTATCTATGCAGAATCTATCCCTTAGGGGGATAAAGATCAAGAGCTTAGCTTTCAAGGACAAACTAAAGGTTTATCGGATTGTGAGCCTGACTGTCCTGGGGGGGCTATTAGCAAAGAGTGATCTACAGGCTATACAATTGGAGCTGAGAGGCTTCCGGAGGCAGGGGAAGAAGAGCTTCCTCCACCCCCGGAGCTTACAGCTTGTCGATTATCTGGTACTTATAGCTTTGGTAGCTCTAAGTGCTTTGTTATTGCTCATTTAATCCTCTGCGGGTTTGCATTCTTCCATAGCGTCGTTGAACTTCAGATGTTCGGTGAAACGAGTCATCTTGAACTTACCAAAGAAGCTATCCACCATCGAATAGATCACAGGGATCACAAAGAGGGTTAAGAGGGTCGCAAAGAGCAAGCCAAAGGTAAAACTCACCGCCATCGGACGCCAGACCTGCGCGGAAGGATCACCGGAGAATACGAGAGGCAGCATCCCGGCAACGGTTGTGGCGGTAGTGAGGATAATGGGTCTCAGACGGGCAGAACCACTATTTACAATGGCATGCCAGCGATCTGCGCCTTTCTCGCGCTCCTGATTGATGAAATCGATCATAATGATGGCGTTATTGACAACCACACCCGCCAGAGCCACTACTGAGATCATTGTGTTCAGGGAGAAAGAGAGTCCTGTCACCAAGAGACCAAAGATCACGCCAATGAAGGCAAAGGGAATGGTCATCATCACGATCAGGGGCTGGACATAGCTCTTAAACTGAGATGCCAGAATAGTGAAGATGATCAATACTGCCAGCAGGAAGGCAGCACCAAGCGAGCTGTAGGACTTGCGTTGCTCTTCCTGGACTCCGCCAAACTCAATGGAATATCCCGGATAGCGCTGCTCGAAATTGCCGAGCATCCCGGTCTCATTACCCAGCCTGTTACCCAGCAGCATTGTCGTCACTTCCTGAGTAGTTCTCTTGGCTTTTCTACCGCCGTTGTCATAGTCTGTAACGGCTGCAGTTACAGTTACCACGCGCTTCTTGTCGCGGTGAGAGAGCCTGGAATAACCACTGGTGATCTCGAAATCTGCCAGATCGCGGATAGCAATCAGTTCCCCGGTGCGTGTACGTATCTTCAGATTCTTGAGGATTTCCAGATCCTGGGTATATTTATCATCCAGCTTGACCACGATAGGATGCTCTTCCACACCTTCACCGCGGTACTGAGTAACCGTTGAGCCGGAGCTCGCAGTGCGGATGGTAGAGGCTATCTGGGCTACCGTAAGTCCTGCCATGGAGAGTTTCTCGTGATAAGGCACGATCTTGACTTCCTTTTTACCGGCATCGAAATCGTCCTCAATATCAACGACACCGGGAATCTTGCGAAGATTGGATTTTACCACGTCTGCCAGATAGGCAAGCCGGGCAAGATCTTCACCCTTGATGCGGAGTTCGACATCGTTGCCGACAGGAGGTCCCTGCTGACTGCGTCCAAACTTGTATGTGTACAAGCCGGGCAGCTTATCCAGATACTGGCGGATGGAATTACGAATCTGCTCCTGTGTGAACTTCATCTCTTTGATATCAACCAGATCGATATTGACTTGGGCATTGCTGGATTTGATATCCCGCATGCCTTCACCACCGATGGCACCAACATTGCTTACCACAAATTCGATATCTTCCTTTTCCTTCATGTTCATGACATAATCTTCGACCTGAGATACCACCCGTTCTGTCTCCTGCAAAGAGGTTCCCACAGGCGTCTGAAGCTGCAATGCTATTGATTGCGAAGGTGAAGAGGGGAAGAACTCAAATTGGATGGCACCTGATGCCAGGATACCAAAGGAGACAAACAAGAGTCCGATGGCGCTCCAGATTACGATGGCACGGTGCTTTAGAACCTTGTGAATAATCTTCTGATAGTATTTGATCAAAGGCTTGATCAGGCGGGTAGTGCGGTCGTCACCGGCTTTGATACCTCTGCCAAACTGATAAACGTTATTGGGCAGGATCACCATACTCTGAAACCATGATCCCAAGAGAGCGATGCTGACCACTATCGGGAAGACGGACAAAAACTGCCCCATGATTCCCTTCATCATCAGCAGAGGCAAAAAGGCTGCTACCGTCGTAAGAGTGGATGAGAATACCGGAGATATAACCTGATTGACACCCATTACGATGGCATCACGGTGGCAATATCCCAGCTCTCTGAAGCGGTGAATATTCTCCAAAACCACTATCGAATTGTCCACCACCATTCCCACCACTATAATCATACCAAAGATGGTCAGATTGTTTAGTGTAATCCCAAACATCGGCGCAATGATAAAGGTGATCAGCAGTGACAGGGGTATTCCGATCGAAGCCAATAGCGCATTCTTCCAGCCCAGGAAGATAAACAGTGCCAAAAAGACCAGGATTATACCCATCAGGGCATTTGAGCCCAGCGCATTGATGCCGTTGCGAACATCTATGGAACCGTCGTTGCGGACGCTAACGTCCAAGCCCGGAACTCCTTTCTTGAAGTCATCCAGATAAGTCCTTACGTCCTTCATCACCTTGATGATATTGCCATCGCCTTTCTTGTAAAGGAAGATGCTGATGCTCTGGGTTCCATTGAGCTTGGCAATGGTCTCGGTGCGTTCCAGAGTGTCCCTTACAGCCGCAACATCCGAGATCCGGATGGCTCTGCCCGAGGGATCGGATTGAATGATCATCGAGGCAACCTGCTCAGTTGATTCGAATTGACCCAGTGTCCTTACGAGAAATTCCACCTTGCCAAATTTGGTCGTTCCGCCCGGGATATTGAGATTGCGTCCCTGCAGCATAGAAGACAGATCACTCAAAGTAATGCCATAGGCATCGAGCTTTGCCTGATCCGCATCAATCCAGATCTGGCGTTCTCTCTTGCCGACTACATCGACCTTGGAGATGTTGTCAACGCTCAGGAGTCCTTCTTCCACTTCGTCTGCGATATCTCCCAGAGCCCGGGGCGAGAAATCTCCGCCCAAGACGACCTGGGCAATCGGATTTACTTCGCGCATATTGGCACGCATAATGATCGGATCCAAGGCATCGGGAGGCAGATTGGTCACCTTGCTCAGCTCTCTGATCGTGTTGTCATAGGCTTTGACCGGCTCGATACCGCTGTCAAAGACCAATCTGATAAAGGCTCTGCCCTCTTCCGCGCTGGAGGCAATATAATCCAGATTCTCCAGATCACCGAGTTCGTTTTCGATCGGGTTTACTATCAACTGCTCAATCTCTGCGGGTGATACTCCCGGATAGGGCACCACTACAAAGACGAGTCCAAATTCCACTGCCGGAAATTCCTCTCTCGGCATGGAAACCATCGCCACCAATCCAAAGATCAATATGGCAAGTGTAAGCATATTGACCAATACGGAGTATTTCAATGCTGTATCGGCTACGCTGAACATTGTTTACTCCCCTTAATTCTTGATCTCGACGAGGCTTCCCTCTTCAAGGTTTTCGCTGCCGCTGGTGACGATTCGTTCACCTATCTCCACCCCGGAAAGGATTACCACATACTCGCCGATTACATCACCGAGCTGTACTTCACGCTTTTGCACCTTGTTATCGGCACCCACGACGAAGAGGTAATCTCGATCAAACTCTTTACTCAGATTGGTGATCGAAGTATAGAGCAAGTCATTGTGCCGCTTGCTCAGGATTCTACCCGAAACGACCATACCGGGCAGCAACCCACGGCTGTTTGAGAGCTCTATCTCCAGAGGATATGTCGAGCCGGTCGCCAAGGGACGAATTCCAAAACCGCGCACTCTGCCCTGCAATTTCTCGCTAAGTCCCGGGTAACTGATCTCCACTATCTGGCCATTGCGGATCTTGCCGATCTGGCTTTCGCCCAGCCCTGTCTTGAGAATCAGGGTGCTGGCATCCGTGATCGATGCCACCGGCTGACCGGCTGCCACAAACTGACCCACCATCACATTGAGATTGGAGATTGTCCCCGATTCCGGAGCAGTAAGATAAGAACCGCTAAGTCCGCTGCGGGCCTGCTCAACTCCCGCTCTGGCGCCTTCCAAGCCTGCTCGCGCACCGGTAAAGGCACTAAGCGCGGTATTGTATTCAGCTTCGGAGATCAGGTTTCTGCGCCTCGATTCCTCGGCATAATTCAAATTCCTCTGGGCATTGTCAAAGCTCGCCTGGGCTGATGCCAAGGCAGATTCTGCCTGTTGCAGCCTGATCTGCGAGACTTCATTGTCCAGCCTGCCGATTCTTTCGCCACGGCTTACTCGATCGCCCAAGCGTTTGTAAAGCTGCAAGACTCTGCCGCTGGCTTCGCTGCTCATCGTGATATCGGTGATGCCTTCCAGCTTGCCCGAAACAGTGATATACTCGTCCAAATCCTGCAATGCCAAGGTTTCCACCATCACCGGTTGGGCTTCGTCGGTTGGCTTTGCCGGTGCCTTGCCGCCCCGGTTGCAGGCTGTGATCATTATCAGTACGATTGGTATCAATAGTATTAGTTTCTTCATTTACGTTCTCCGTTCAATCCTGACTGCTGAGTAATAAGCTGCTGCTTATCAATTCGTTGTATTCTTCCATCGCCGTCATCCCAAGCAATTGCTTGAGTGCTGCTCTGGCTTTGTAATAGTTATAAAGACTTCCTGTATAGGATACCCTTGCCGCGGAAAGCATCAGCTCCACATCGAGCAATTCTCCGCTGGATATCATATTCATCCGATAGCGTTCCTGCAATTGCTGATAAGTCTGCTCCGTATAGCTGAGAGCCAGCTTGGACGCACCAACCTGCTTGGCAGATGAGACCAGATTGAGTACAGCCGCTTCTATTGCGGTATCGATGCCATCCCTGGCAGTCTCCGCTTCACTCTTCTTCTGCTGCAGATCAAAGTAAGATTTGCGCATAGTGGCATAATTTCCCAATTGAGGAAGCAGCGGCAGCGAGACATTGAGCATAATCTGGTTTGACGCGCTGAAATCCCAGCGGTCGATCCCATTTTCCTCATACTTTCTGCTTCCGGTCAACATTACGGTCGGCAAGAACGATCCCTTGCTGATCTCATAAGCCCTTCTGGAGAGTTCCAATCCGCTCTCGGTAAGCCTCAGGGCGATATTTGCCTCTTGACTTCTCTGCCTTGCCAGATTGCTCAAAAGCCTGGTCTTGGCTGTATCAAAGCCGGAGATAAGCTGCATCTGCGCGTCTTCTTGATCCGCGATTTCCTGCGGCACGGGATAGTAATCTATACCCAGCAGGTTTTTCAGCTTCATTTGCGATAAGGAATAGGCAGATTGCGCCTGCAATAGACTCACTTCCTTGGATGCCTTGTTACTCTCAAAACGCAGATAATCGGCATTGGAGATGATTCCGGCGTCTTTTTTAAGGGTGGCGATTTCCAGATTGCGCTCTGCGGATTGATAGTCCAGCTCCGCCATATCCAGCAGACTCATCGTTTGGAGCACTGCCAGATAGCTTGTTTCCAGCTCCGCCATCAGGCTAAGCTCTTGGTTCCTCAGGGCCAGCTCCGCCATTTCCACCCCGATCTCCGCCATCTTGTAAGCCTGCCAAAGCTTGCCCCCGGTAAAGAGCGGCTGGGATAATGACAGCCCAAAGGTTCTAAAATCGTTATTGAGCTCGATCGTACTCGCCCCGGCCTGAACCGATTGCGCCGGATCCATATAAAGCAAAGTCCCGGTGAGGCTCAGATTGGGCAAAAAGGAGCTAAGAGCTACATTCTTTTGCCACTTCGCCGCCTCCAGTGCCGCTTGCTTTGCCATATAATCGCTATTGCCTTGCTTGGCCAGCTCTCTTGCCTGCTCATAGCTGAGATTGGCAGTCTCTCTGGCACCCAATCCCACAACCATAATAAGCATGATGATTACGATATATCTTTTCAACTTAATCTCCCTTACTCACGTATAAATCTTCCAAAAGGTTGTTGCGGATATCAGCCAGCAGTTCTTGCAGAGTGTCGAGTTCCACCTTGCTGTGTCTTTCGCCCAGATTGATGATATGCTTCATTATTCCGGGAAGTTTCTCGGTGTGCAAGACCCTCATACAGACATCCTCTTTATGCACGCCACGCCGGGCTTTGATCAGCTCTATCCTCTCACTCACAGCATTTTCCAGCTCTTCTTTGGTAACAGATTGGGCAGAAAACGAGAGCACCAGCCACCAATCCTGGGGAGGCAAATCCTGACGCTTTAGATAATCCAGCACCATCTCGCGCAGCAGCTCCTGTCCTTTGGCTTTGATATGGTAAACCGTACGCGGCGGGTTATTGCCCTCCACCTGCTGCTTACCGGCGATCATTCCGCCCTGCTCCAAGCTCTGCATCGCCTTGTAAATGGATGGCAGCTTGATCCCTGCCCAGACGGACATCTTCATCTCTTCGACGATCTGGCCGATCTTATAGCCGTACATGGGCTGTCTTTTCAGAAAGCTCAGCACGACCAATTGAGGCTTGGACATTGCATTACTCCTTTTTCCACTAGTCACTAGCGGACTATTATATTTTCTAATAGTCATAGTAATAGTATTCGCTTTTATGGCAAGAAGAATTTTCAAGTTGTTTGAGTAAACGACCTTCTGGGTGGGTGAAAGGGATAAATCTTCAACCCAGATTTCGAATGGCTCTCAATTCGATAGTAGAGATAAGTAATGATAGACTGACGCACCGAAAAGACACGATATGCTCATTGCTATAACAAGCCTAATAATCATGTTCTTCACGATCTAACTCCTATTTGAGCAAGATAAACTTGCTTACTTGATCTCCATGTTGATTTCTACTCCTCACAAAATACATGCCTGCCCCTACTTTGTTCCCATACTCATCCTTCAGATCCCATTGGCACTCCTGGCTTTGAGGGTTCAGATGTCTGACTGCCCGTCCCTTAATGTTATAGATTGCATATGATGTATTCAGGTCATTAGAATTAGTCTTGAAAGTTACATAGTCCACACATGGGTTGGGATAACACTGTATTCTGTTCGTGGCGGAAGGAATCACCTCATCTTGATTTGTACTTGAACTCACAGGAAGAATAGCATACTTATCATTTCCTTGGATATATTCTCATAACCGAATAGCTCTTCATCACGCCCAGTATACCATGCTGGATTAGCGTTCATTTTGCTCGGTGCCCAGACATGTACTAATATAGTAACCATGTGGATTATTGGCAATTATGCTGAGCGAGTCCATTGACTCCCGATCAACAAACTCGTTATTTCGACTCATCCATCGTTCAGTGCATTTTCCTAATCTAGCGCTTGCAGAAATCCTGTCAGAATTTGAAATTTTCGGTGATCTTAATTGCAGAAATCCTGTCAGAACCTACCTAAAAGGGTCTTGGAAAGGATGAGTAAGGATGTCCTACGATGCGACAGTTTGCAGTTTTCGCTGCACAATTTGCAGATTTCGTTGTCAAGTTGCACAGGATCAAAAGAAAATTCCCTCCCTTCTCCCCTTAGAGATTCTTTAATGATTCTCTAATGACTCTTTAATGAATCTCTAATCGGATTAAAGAATCATTAGAGAATTATACAAGCATGATTATAGATTCTCTGCAGGAAGAATAAGCATATTTAAAAGCAAATCTTGGGCAAAACAAGTACCGATCAAGGACTGATCTTGTACTTGATCAAGGCTGACGCTCTTGGGCTACCACTCCTGTGGCATCTTTATGATTTTGGCGGTGTTGAAATCCAGGCTCTGTAGCCGCGCGAGCACAGCATCGTAATCTACGGTGCTCATCTGGGGACTGCGGCTCATGATCCAGAAGAATTTGCGGTTTGGCACGCCGATGGCAGTATAACGGTAATCATCTGCCAGATCGACTATGAAGTATTTGCTCCAAAAGGGTTTAAAGAGCTGCATCCGCCATTCGGCATTGGTCTGATGATTGTATATTCTACCTCTGGGATGCATCACCTTCAGTATGCCCTGAGCACTGCCTTTGCGATAAGAGTAAGTTACAACGATCGTGCCATCCTCCGCCAGGCGGTATTGCTCCAAGCCATTGTAGGCATTCTTTTCTATGAAGTTTGGCAGGATCGCAATCACATACCAATCCCCCATAAATCGCGGAATATCTACGTATTTCACCGTTTCCAGGTTGCGGGAGCACGCGCCTAATAGCAGCAGCATCACCAGCGGGATAAGGATTCTCATGATCATATCAAGCTCCTAAGTGGGGACCGGGATCTATCGGTTGTTAATAGTATAAATCCGGGCATAATCTATCTGCTTCCTATGACTTACTGGCGGCATTAAATTGCATCATGCCAAAGATATTGCCGGCAGGATCGATGCCGTAGCTAAAGAGTCCCACACCGGGAATCTCCTGTGGAGGCATGAGGATGGAGCCCCCGGCAGCTTTGACCTGATCCACCAAGCTTGCAAGGTCATCCACACCGATCGTATTGGCTACGTACTGCATCTCGCCTTTGGGCATCACCGCGCCATCCGCACCGCCGGTACTTTCATCTCCGGTCATTAAAAAGATGTAAGGAATTCCGCCTTGCCAGGCTGAACTGGTCCAGCCAAAGACATCTGTATAAAACTCTGCCAATTTATCCATATCCGCAGCCGGAATCTCAAAGTGGATGGGACGGCAGCACTCTCCTTCTGCAGGAACTTTACCGCCCAGAGCATTGGTGATGGTAGCCTGATAATCGGCTGAGGGCTGCATCACGACAAAGAAGTGATCATCAATATCTTTGCACCAGGCAAAGAGTCCCATCCCGGGAATCTCCTGCTTGGGAGTGGTGATTTGCCCGCCTTTTTTAGTAACCAGTGCCAAAGTGACGTCGATATCCTCCACCTCGATGGTATTGACCGTGGCAGGCATATAGCGTCCCATTATCACTCCATTTAGCCCGGGCTGGTCAAAAGGGCCGGTGCCAATCGCATAGATATCTTTCATTCCGGGCATTTCGCCATAAGTCCAGCCGAATAGCTCTTGGTAGAATTCCGCCAAAGCTTTGGGCTCATCCGCGGGCAGGTGAAAGGAAACTAATCTTCCCATGATACTTGCTCCTAAGTCATTGATTTATACTGTTAATATAAGTAAACAGAGCCCTGATCCCAAGCCAATAATTCTGCTTGACTTTTCAATTGGCAGATATGAGAATGGTATAAGTTGCCGAAAGCAACAAAAGAGGTACGAGATGAAGCCGATTTTCGTGATGCTATTCGCTTTTATGTGTGTAAGCCTGGCGGCGCAATGGAGTATGGATCCCGCTGCTCCCACGCTGATCGCCGGAGGGGCGGGCGATCAGTCTTTGCCCAAGGTCGCCATCACAGCGGATCACAACGTATTTATCAGCCGTTTTGACAATTCCACCGGCTCTTACAAGGCAATGCTCAATTACTTTTCACCCACAGGTGCCAATCACTGGGTTGATCCCCTGGGACTACAATTACCGGGAAATGTAAATGATAGCTGGTTAACAGATTACGATATGACGTCAGATCAGGATGGCAGTGCTTTGGTCTGTCTGCAGGATATCAGAAACGGGGTGAATAACGTCTATGTTTACAAGGTCCTGGCCTCGGGACAGCAGGCCTGGGGACAGAATGGGCTTACCCTTAGCTCAGATACCAATGCCGATAACGCAAATTATACACCGACTATCCTGAATGCCTCGAACAATACGACCTGGGTGGCTTGGCAACACAGCGCAGAAGACGCTCCCATCAAGATCCAGCGGATCGATGCGGCAGGAAATCCGCTCTGGGTCTATCCCTCAATGCTCACGACCCTGAATGCAGACAATACCTGGCCGCAAATAGTGGAAGGTCAGGATGCCTCGGTCTGGATCAAGTATTACGCGGATAGCGGTCCTTTTTGGGCTCCCAACCGGCATCTCAAGGTGGTGAAATACACTGCCCAAGGTGATTTTGGCAGCGTCTATACTATCTCCGATGCAGGTGGTATCACTGCCTGGACGCAGATCATCGGCTTTGAGCCGGATGGTTTGGGCGGAGCATGCTTTGCCTGGCACGACGATCGCGATGGAAATCAGATCAATGAGGTTTACTTTGCCCATATCAGCGCGAATGGAACGATTACGACTCCTGAAGATGGAGCGCTGATAACTGCTCCCAGCGGAATGCAGCAGTATTATCCCAAGTTGGTCTGCGATGGAGCGACCCAGCGTGCCTTTATCTTCTTCAAGACGACCGATGCGGATCAAAATCAAAGCGGTCTCACCGCCCAGATTATGGACTATGCGGGCAATCGTCTCCTGGGAGATAGCGGCTTGGTGCTCAATCAATTATCCGCCTATACCACAAACTCTCTTTTTGCCTATCTAAACGGAGAGAGGATTGGCTTTGTCTATAGCATAGGGGCGACACCCTCCAGCGATCAGGACTTGCAGATCAGGCTTTGGGAAGGCAATGCCGGAGTTCCGACCGCGCCATGGCTGGATAGAGCAATCGCCACCAGTAATAGCGCCAAGTTTCATTACGACTTTGACTACCATCCCTCAGGCTGGTTTATGAGCACCTGGGAGGATGGCACCTCAGGCTATGATATCTATGCGATGCGGGTAAATCCCGATGGCTTGGGCTCTCCCTATTATGCTCCCGGAAACCTACAGGCCAGTTATATCCCGCCCGATACTATTCATCTGTCCTGGGAAGCTCCCGGCTTTATTACTCCGGATTACTATGAGGTTTACTTCAATGGCCAAGCTGTGAACACAGTGCCCGGTGAAATGACGGAGGTATCATTTAGTCCCATTATTCCCGGTACTTACGACATCTATATGATAGCTATCTATGATGATACGATAGCATCTCCCCCCTCGCAGACAGTAACCGTCACAGTGGTCTCCAACGATGATCCGCAAGTACCTTCCGCACAGGAAGCGCTGGTGATCTATCCTAATCCCGCCAAGATATCCAGCAGGATAAAGTGGTATGGCAAAGAAGCCGGTAACTGCCGGATCAGCCTTTACAACATTAGGGGACAGCAAGTCTATACCCGTTTGGATTCTGCGGTCGAGGGGTGGCAAGAGCAAGAGCTGGAGCTAAGGGATTATCCTGCGGGAATCTATCTTCTGAAGCTGGATAATGGCTCCAGGGTACTCAGCAGGAGGTTATTGATCACAAGATAGCAGATAAAAAGTTTGATTCCTGCTTGACAAAGAGCAGTGCTTTCTTAACCTGCCTTCAGCGTGGGCATTAAGCTCCGGCGAAGGTATTATGGTAAATATCAGATTCTTTTTGATCTTGGCTATCAGCTTCATCATTTACTGGCTAATCCCCGGTAAAGCACTGCGGAAGTATCTCTTGATTTTCTCCAGTTTCATCTGGTTGGGGCTCAGTGATCCCTGGCTGCCGGCAATGGTGCTCTCGTTGTGCCTCTTTACCTTTATTGCCGGCAGGGCTATCGCCACAGCGAAGCACCCGGGCTGGATACACGGCTTGTCGATAACTTTGCTGCTGTGCATGCTGGGAGGATTCAAATACCTGGACTGGCTGGCACCCATCATCAGGCAAGCTCTAGATGCCATCAAGCTTTTTCCGGCTCTGCGTCTGGAAGAAATCCTCCTCCCCCTGGGCATTTCATATATCATTTTCAAGCTGATCAGCTACCTTACGGATATCAAGTGGGGCTTGATCAAGCCCGGTTCACTGCTTGATTTACTGCTTTACGGCAGCCTCTTTACAATCTTTACGGCAGGGCCAATCGAGCGTTTTGAGAGGCTGCAACCGCAATTGGCGGATAGATCGACCGCTTTCCCCAAGGACAGGGTCTTGATCAGCTTTCAGCGGATCTGCTTTGGCATCTTCAAGAAGCTGGTGATTGCGGATTGGATCGGTTATGCGGTGGATCTGGCAGGAAGGCATCAGGTAAATGGCAGCGTTTCAGCAATCTATGTCCTGCTCTACGGCTTGCAGCTCTATTTTGATTTCAGTGCTTACAGCGATATTGCGATTGGCTCTTCGGGGCTGTTTGGCATTAGGATCATGGAAAACTTTGCCAATCCCTATCTGGCTCCCAATATCAGTCAATTCTGGCGACGCTGGCATATCTCGCTCTCAGATTGGATCAGGGATTATATCTTTTTCCCGCTCTCCCGTATCTCATCAAAAGCTATTTGGCTCAAGCTGATTGTGCCGGTGATCGCCATGAGTCTCTGTGGTATCTGGCACGGATCGACCCTCAATTATGCTCTCTGGGGAGCTCTGCACGGGCTGGGACTGGCAATTTACCAGATATACAACGGTTTTAAGCGCAAGCACAAAGCCATAGCCATATTTGCCAAGAGCCGTATTGGGATGCTGCTGTCTATTCTGATTACTTTCGTTTATGTAAGCCTGATCTGGGCTTTCTTTATGGATAAAGACCTGGAGCTGTGGCTGAGACTAATGAATCCGCTGGCTTTGGGGGCTCTGGTAGTGAGCGCTGCTCTGGCGCTTTCCGCCCTGGCTTTGATCCAGTATCTGCTCTCCAAAATTGAACAAAAATACCTGTCGCTTTATGCCTTGGTATTGCCTGTGCTCTTTTACTGCGGGATGAATACGGCCTTTATCTATGCGGCTTTCTAAAGGCTGGACGCTACACATCGGGATACTGCTCCTGATCATCGGGGCATCATTTGCTCTAAAGACAAAGCTCCGGGAGCAGAACACCACGCTCAAGCCTTGCCTGGAGAGCAATCCGCAGACGCTAATCCTGGGAGATTCGCACGTGGGCTGGAACATCGATCCGGCTTTTTTTGCCAATAGCATCAATATCGGGCAGGACAGCGAATCGATCAACTTTAGCTATTACAAGCTCTTGCATATGCTCAAGCTCTATCCCTCCATCACTAACGTGATCTTTGGGCTGGGCTATCATCAGCTTTACGATTTCGAGGGTGAAGCTGTCTATATGCTAAACCGTTATGATACTATCCTGGACGATGCTTTCTACCGCCAGAAACTGAAACTGGAGGGCAGGGATTTCCATTATCTATCGCGCTGGCTGGTCAATAAGTACAATCTGCCGGTGGGAGTATCAAACGATCTGGCAGTCTTTTTGATTCACGGAATCATCTTCAAGGGAGAACGCTTGCCCTGGATGGGGATGTTTAAAAGCTATTATGACAATATCATAGAGCGTGACTACTACCTCAAGAAAGAGCACCACATCCACTACTATGAAGGTAAGAAGCCGCGAACGATCTCCCCAATGCGGGTTGAGATGCTATCCCGAATAGCAGAGACCTGCAGTGCAAAGGGAATCAGGCTGCTAATGGTCAATACGCCTGTGCACCTTAGCTATTATGAGAAGATCCCGCCAAAGACCATCAGCTATGTGGATAGCCTGGCTTTCAGTCTGCAAAGCCCCGGAATCAGCTACCTCAATTATTCCCGCTTAGCCCTCTCGGACAGTCTCTTTTACGACTATCACCACCTCAACAAACAAGGCTCGGACATCTTCTCGGAAATCGTGAAAAATGAACTGGGGAACTAACTATGAAAACTAAAACTGCTTTGTTTCTGTTTCTGCTTTTTGCAGTTGTAAGGCTCAGTGCCGGCTGGCTTTATGTATATCCATCTAATGGATTGGAGACATCAGCCATCAATCTGGCTCTGGGGGGCAGCCCTGTTGCTCCTGTGAATTACTGGCATAATGACCCCTTGACATCCTATAGCAATCCGGCCTTTCCTTCCATGCACAAGGGCTTTAGTTTTTCACAATCCGGCTTCAAATTTATTGAAGCCGATGATGACGCCGGAAAGCTGGATTATCGGTCTTCTCTACTGGGGATTAGTTACAACAAGATTTCGTGATAGAAACACCCACAGCTTTGGCTGTGATCTGGCTCTGTTTGGCTTGGCAAACCTATTGTCTGATCCTGCAGAAAACACACGGTGGAGAAGCTGATATATTTCTGTGTCGTATGCGTAGGAGTGATACTACTGATGATAAGCGGTTGTGAAGCTCCAACCGTGCCAAGCTCCGGCGATCTATGGTTGGGTGAGGCAAATCCGACCCCTATGCAAGTGGGTGGTTCAACAAACATCGAGTATTCAGTAGCAGAAGCCGAGGACTATTATATAACCATAAGCAGTTGCTTTGGACAGCCACTCGTGTCCTATCATGGCAACAAGGTAGCCATTCAGTCGTTTGGGATGGTAAAGACAGCCGGGGAAACATCTGCGCAACCAGCATTTATTACTATACATTGGTCTACCATAGTCTCAGTATCACAAAGAAGATAGCTATTGTGAGGTAACTTACGGTACGCATCTGGTCATAACCAACGAAGTCTGTTTTTTTTCGTATCTGTCCCAAAATCAGCAGATCTGTCCCCCATAGAATAGTGAGCCCTGAATTTTTGGGTACAGATCTTTGAAACAGCGTATAGGGTGTTAAGTTGTCGCTCGGTGTGGGATTATGTATCGGTAGTGAAAATGCCGCCCTTATAAACTGTGAGGTCAGAAAGAAACCCTACCTATCTCAGGCATTGTAAAGACATGTAAAAAAGCTGGGCTGAACATTAAAGTCCAGCCCAGCTAATGCTTAGTTCTGGTTATGAGTCTATTTTACGTGGAAATTGTCAAGGAACTGCTGCAGGATCGCTGCCCGGCTGGGGTGGCGAAGCTTGCGCAGGGCTTTGTCTTCTATCTGGCGGATACGTTCACGGGTTACCTGGAAGATATTGCCCACTTCCTCGAGAGTACGGTGATAGCCGTCGTCGATGCCAAATCTGAGGCGGATCACGCGTTCTTCGCGGGTGGTGAGGGTCTTGAGAACTTCATCAACTTGTTTCTTCAGGAGGCTGCGTTCTGCCAAACGTTCCGGCGAGATAATGGTGCGATCTTCGATGAAATCGCCCAAGATGCTATCTTCGCTGTCGTGGCCGATGGGTTTGTCCAGCGAGACCGGTTCTTTGGAGATGGATAGTACGTTCTTAACCTTCTCCACAGGCATATCGAGGACTTCCGCAATCTCTTCGGGATAGGGATCCCTGCCCAGCTTTTGCATCAGGCGGCGGGATGTGCGGTTGATCTTGTTGATCGATTCGATCATATGCACCGGAATGCGGATGGTACGAGCCTGATCCGCAATGGCGCGGGTAATCGCCTGGCGAATCCACCAGGTGGCATAAGTGCTGAACTTGTAGCCCTTGCGGTAATCGTATTTTTCCACCGCTCTCATCAAGCCGGTATTACCTTCCTGAATCAGATCGAGAAATTCCAGTCCACGGTTGTTGTAGCGCTTGGCGATGGAGATCACCAGACGCACGTTTGCCTCGATCATCTCGTTTTGAGCCTTGTCCTTGTTGCGCTCAGCGCGGTCAATCTCACGCAGGAGGAAGACCAATTCGCTGCCGGTCATCTTGGTTTCCAGCTCAACGCGGCGAATCTTGCGGCGGGCGTTCTTGATCTTGCGAAGGGTCTCGATAAAGATATTGGGATCTACGTTGGTTTCCAGCTTGACTTCGGCAAAATCCTCATCGCTTTTTCGGGCACGCCTGCCAAAGGTACAAATCTCATCGATGGTATAGCGTTTGATCCGGGTAAGCTCGGTAATGGAATTGTAAGATTCCTCAATACGCTCCACCAAGCTGCGGATACGATAGACCATACGCTTGATCAGCTTGTCGTTATAGTTCAACTGGAAGAAGGTGTCGATCACCTTGTTGCGTAGTTCATCGATCTCTTCCTGACGGTTGGCTGTGCCGGTGTCATCAAAATCACAATTGTCCAGGATTGTGCCAATGCGTTCGAAAGTGGCTTCATTGTCCTTGAGTATATCTTTGAAAACGTCTATAATCCGGACATCCTGATTCTTGTCGATCCAGGTGCCGATATCGACCTTGAAAATCTGATCCAGCCTGACCCTGCGCTCACGATAGCGATGCAGGAAGTTGTACATTTCCCGGAGTGTGCTGCCGCTTTTGAAGACGTTTTGATTGATCATCTTCTGATAAGTTTCGATCTTTTTGGCGACGCGCACTTCGCCCTCTCGATCCAGAAGCGGAACTCTGCCCATCTCGCGCAGATACATCCTCACGGGATCGTCGTAATAGCGTTTTGTCTTAAATTTCTTGGGAGCCGCAGGTTTACGGATCGAGGCTCCGCCCTTGGTCACCCGCTTTTCGGTTTCATCAATGATCTCGATGCCATCCTGGCCCAGATCAAAGATGATGTCATCCACTTTATCCAAAAAGAAAGGACTATTGGGCAATATGTCGTTGATTTGCTTGAATGTGATATAACCGGTCTCTTTGCCGAGTTCGACCAGCTTTTTCAGACATTCGTTGTAGGTTATCATCCCAGCTCCTTAAATGTGTCCGCTCTGGAAGAGGACTTTGTTTACGACTTTCTTGGTCATACGTCGGTATATTTGGGTGAGTGTGCGTTTCTGCTTGAGGAGTTCCAGGTTTTGCGGGTCTTTTTCTATCATCCGGTCCATGTCGCTAATGTCACGCTGGAGCTTACGGATTTTCACCTGTGTCAAGGCGTCTTCAAAGCGCATATCATGCAAGTCCTCAAACAGAAGTTCGGCTATACTCTCTTTTATTTCTTTACTTTCAATGTAATCCAAAATGCTTGAAGGTTCATCAAGATCCTCCGGCTTCACGCGTTCGATCAAATAGCGGAAGACTGACTTCAAGAGCTTATTATTAAAATAAGCATCGCTAAGCTCATTGGCAAGCAAATTGTAGGAATCTCTATCCTTTAGGGACAAAGCAAGCAGCATGCGCTCCTCACTGAAATCTCCCTGATTGATTGCTATTGGGGCGCTTTGGGGCTCAAGCTCGCGGCTAACGCTGCGTGATAGCTTGCTTGTCAGAGCCTTTTCCGATACTCCAAAAGCTTCTGCAATATCCTTGATCAGAAACTCCCGTTGGATTGGATCCTTCACCGCCCTCACGGCATCCAAAAGCTGATCGATACGCTCCGGAAGCGGATTCTCGATCTTGGTGCTGTGTGCCATATACTCTATCAGGGGCTCTGCCTGCTCGATCAGATCGCGCATTGCGTCCTTGCCATGATCAAGGATAAAGCTATCCGGGTCTGCCCCCTCGGGCAATTTGACCACAGACACCTGCAATCCCCTGGCCAGGCATAGCAAGCCACCTCGTACGGCGGCTTTGATCCCCGCCGAATCACCATCGTAAAGCATCTTGATATGCTTGCAGTAACGCATCAGCAGGTAGATCTGCTCATCTGTAAGTGCTGTACCCAGAGATGCCACTGAATTTGTAAAACCGCTCTCGTAAAGCCTCAGAAAGTCAAAGTAACCCTCTGAAACCAACGCTGATTTTTGCTGCCCAATATCGTAACGTGTCTTGAACAGGCCATAGAGCTGATTGCCTTTGGTATAGAGCTCTGTTCCGGGCGAATTCATGTATTTGCTGGGACTGCTGCCATCCAGGATGCGTCCGCCAAAAGCCACCACTTCGCCGGTGCTGTTGTGTATGGGAAAGATCAGTCTCTCGCGGAACATATCGGTAAGATTCCCCTGGTAAACCCCAAAGAGACCGCTTTCCTTGAGCAGCGAGACTCCATAGCCTTCCTTTAGCAGGTGGTTCAAGAGAGACTTCTCGCTATTGAGGGCATATCCCAGCTCCAAGCTCTTGGCTGTCTCAGGACTCAAGCTGCGATTCTTGAGATAGTCCAGAACTGATGCTCCGTGCTTATGCAGGTTGTTGCTAAAGAATTCCTTTGCAGAGCGGTAAACAGCGAGTAATTGTTCACGCTTGGTAGATACGGTCTTGGTGCGTTCCAACTGAGGGATGCTGATCCCGGCGCGTCCTGCCAGCTTCTTGACAGCCTCGATAAAGCTTAGCTTTTCAAAAGCCTCCACAAAGCCAAAAACATTCCCGGAAGCACCGCAGGCAAAGCATTTGTAGATCTGCTTGGGCTCACTCACGTAGAGTGAGGGGTTGCTGTCTTTGTGAAAAGGACAGAGTCCCCGATGGTTTGACCCCACTCTTTTCAGCGGGATATAAGAGCTTACGACGTCAACGATGTCGTTGGCGTGCCTTACTTGCTCGATAAAGCTCTTATCCATCATATTCTTACTAAAGTTACTCCACTGCCGCCTTCGTTCATCGGCGGTGTATCTAAACTGATCACCTGTCTTTTGGTATGCAGATAGCTGCGCACTTTGCTTCTGAGCGCTCCGGTGCCTTTACCATGGACAATCCTCAGATTGTGTAAACCGGCGAGTACTGCGTCGTCAATAAACTCATCGATCAAGGGCTGAGCCTCGTCAAAGGTGAGCCCCAGCAGCTTCAGCTCATACTTGCCTGATACCGGTGCAGTGGTCCTGGAGCGTACTATGGTCATGGCACTTTCGGCCTGCTGTTCAGACTGATACAAGCTGGTCAGCGGGGTCTTGAAACTGATGCCATTCAGATCAACCAGAGCATCCTTGCCTTTGATCTCCAGTATCCGGACATCGGTCTCAAAATTCGCCAGCCAGACTTTATCACCCGGTTTGGGTTCGGCAGCTTTTTTACGGTCGCTGATGCCTGCCTGATAGATCTGAGAGCTCAGCTCGCTATTCTGCTCATTGAGTTTATGCAATTTTCTTTCCGAAAGAGCTTTACGCTCCTCTTTATCGAGCTTTTTCAGTTCATCCAGTTCTTTTTGGTAAATCTTCTGTTGCGAGATCAGTTCACGCTGCATTTCCTTGAGAAAGTTCTGCTTGCGAGCTTTGAGCTCGTCCTCAAGCTTGGCTTCCTTGGTCTCAAGCTCTTGAATCCTGGCATCCAAGTTGCGGTTTTTGAGCTGATACTCGTAATGCTCCCGAGCCAGAGCTTTCTTTTCCGTCTCCAGTTTCTTCAAGAGCTCCGTAAACTGCAGGTTTTGGCTACCACTCAGTTCCTTGGCCCGATTGATCAGACCAGTATCCATACCTCGCGAAGCCGCCACCTCGATGGCAAAGCTATCCCCCGGAAAGCCTGTCTGAAAGCGGAAGGTGGGGAGTAACTGCTTCAGGTCAAACTGCATGGAGGCGTTCACGCAAGCTTCCGCCTGCTCCGCGAAGACCTTCAAAGCCGTGTAGTGAGTTGTAACTATCCCTCGGCAACCCTTTTGAGTCAATCTCTCCATAATCGCCTGAGCCAAGGCAGAGCCTTGTTGAGGATCTGTTGCAGCGCCAATCTCATCGATCAGGATCAGCGATCTTTCATCCCCTTCAGAGAGCATCTTGCTGAGCTTTTCGAGGTGTGAGGAGAAAGTGGACAAAGCTGATTCGATCGATTGATCGTCTCCAATATCCGCAAAAACCGAGCTGAACAAGCCAATCCGGCTCTCCTCATCGACCGGTACCGGGATTCCTGATGCAGCCAGTAGCGTAATGAGTCCCACAGCCTTCATCAGCACTGTCTTCCCGCCCGTATTTGGGCCGCTAAGCACCATAAAGTTATATTCTTCGCCCAATCTCAGATCAAAGGGAATAACCTCTCTTGCAGAGCCCAAACTAATGATCAAAAGCGGATGCCGGGCTTGTACCAGCTCCAAAATCGGTTCGTTCACGATCTGAGGAACCCGGGCATTCAGCTTTTGGCACAATCTGCCGCAGCCAAAGCGGTAATCCAGCTCTCGCATGATCTCCTGATTGGATAGCAGTTCTGCCGCTACAGCCCGGAAGTCGGCGGAGTAATCGCTAAAGATCTTGAAGATCTCACGCTTTTCCTCCTGCTTCAAGATCTGCAGGTCGTTGTTCATCGGCACTACTGCTTCCGGCTCGATAAAGATCGTGGATCCGCTGCCGGATTGGCTTTGAACGATGCCTTTGACAAACGGGCTGCTGCTTTCCTTGAAGGGCAGCACATAGCGATCTTCACGCTGAGTAACAAATTTATCCTGCAAGTGAACAGCATAACGGTTGTCCTGCAACATTGATTGCATTGTCTTTTGGATGCGTGACCTCAGCCCATGCAGGGATCGTCTGATCCGCATCAATTCGCCGGAAGCGCTATCCTTAACCTCACCCTCGGGATCAAATATCTGTTCAAACCGCTGTGCCAGATCGGGATAAGCTCTCAATTTGCGCAGTAGCTTCCAAAGTTCAGACCGCTCTTGGACATAGGGCATCTTCCCTGCCGCTTGGATCGCCAAGGCAGCATTGCGGGAGAGCACCAAAAACTCTTCATAAGCATAAACCCCCGGATAATTCTCGGCAAAATAAGGCTTGAGATCTGCCAGGTCCTCGAAATTGAGATCAATCCCATCTTCCAGTGCTTGCTGTACCAAACTGACCAAGCTCAGGCTACGCCTTATCTCACTCTCATCCGCCAAGGGACGCGTCTCATAGGCGCGTTCTGCCCCCAGATGGCTATGCGTCCTACGCGCTATCTGCTCTATGGCTTTGTCGTATTCCAGATCGGAATAGCGTTCTTTAAGATTCATTGTCCTTGTTTTTGAGCTTGTCGCCTACTTTGTGCTCCATCAACTTGATATGTTGTTTGAGGTTAAAGGTATTGAGGAATTCCAGCTTTACCTGATCAACTGTCGCATACACGACGTGACGGTTCTTGTCCTTGAGGGGCGTGGAAATCTTTGGGATATAATCCAGAACTACAGTCACAATCATCAGGATCAACATTGCGTTGACCAATCCGAATATCCCCCCGGTAAGCCGGTTCAAAAAGCTCAGCTTTAGCATCCTAAGAGTCCTGGAAAGCAGATATATTACGATTCTGCTAAGGACATAGATCAAAAATGAGATCAGGATAAAAGATACCAAAGATGCCATGAAGCTATTGAACGAAAACCTCTGTACAAGGGAGTTTCTGACCAACGGGAAGTACTGGCCAATCAAGAGGAAAAGCGCTATATAGCCCAAGATCTGAATCAGCATAGTGGCAAAGCCACGCTTGAATCCATAACCCAAAAAGAAGAGCAAGAATACCAGGATTACCCAGTCGATGATACCCATATCACATTCTCCTGTATCAAAAAAGCCTTCTAAAAAAGCATACAGGGACGAATCCCTGTAGCTTCATAATAATACGATTAAACTGATTGCGCTATTGGGATATAACTCCGTGCGCTACTTCATATAACGTTGCATGCGGCGCTGAGCTTTGATCATCTTGCGGCGTGCGGCGTTATTCTCGCGTTTTTTCTTCACGCTGGGCTTCTCATAAGCCTGGTGCTTTTTTATCTCGGAAAGAATAGCGGCTTTTTCGCATTTCTTTTTGAAGCGTTTGAGCAAGTAATCAAAAGATTCATTTTCTCTGGCTACGACTGTCGGCAAACAAATCACCACCTTTTTTTATAGATTTAGATGTCCCAAACTTTTCAAGTAGCCCCCAGTGTCAAGGCTTTTCTTTTCAATAGATTATTTATCAGGATCAGACTGCTGTGGATAATCCTCACTTGGTAAGGAGCATAGCAATACGTATGATTTGGTGACTTGAATCGGCCCGGATCTGTCCCGTTTGCCCCATTCGCTCTCCTTGGATACTGCCGCGCTCCTGCCGCGGTGATGCCGCGATCCTGCCGCGGTCGCGGCAGGATCGCGGCATGATCTCCCAGGTAAATCGGCAGGATATATAAGGAGGTAAGTTAGCGTCTGATTAAGAGATCGTAAAGCTGTTTGCCGTGTTGCTGCTGCTCTTCGGGCGACCTCCGGAAGCTGCTGCCACCGTAGTTTTGGTAATCGCCCTGCCAGCACAGGAAGGCAACCCTGCTGACGATCTTGAAGTTCATCTGGTCCACGAAGAGGATGTAATACGTGCCGGGACCGTAAAGATCCACTTGGCCGCCGGGGACGGAGAAGCTTCTGGCAGAAGGATTGATGGAGCGTGAATACTCGTCAAAGTCGTCCTGATTGGATGAGTTACCCCCTGCCACCTGATATTGGTTGTCTCCGGAAAGACTCCAGAAGAAAGTAGTACTTTCTGCAGGATTCCAAGTCTCCGGAAAATCAGCAGTTACGTGGTAAACCGTCTTTACCGTGGTTTCGGCTTTGACATTGCCATTGTGGATGAACTGGACATCGTAATTGGTCCCAGCGGTCAGATTGACCTGAGCATGATAGATACCGGTTGTCATCATAAGCAGAGGATAGGTATCGTCATTGATTTTGACCGAGACCATGTCCGAGGCACCCAGATCTGAGAGAGTGCCCAGATAGCTCGCCATTATCATATAATTGCCCTTGGTCCAATCGTTTGAATTGATGGTTAACAGCCAATCTGCAGCATCACTGTCAATATCGTTCATATCGGTGGGATCAAAGATATCATTGTCGTCGTCATCTCCCCCGCAGGAGAAAATGAACAAGGACATTCCAAGAATGAGAATCACAAATAAATAGTTCAGTTTCATTGTTTTACTCCTTTTCGGATAGCCGGAATCTGGCCCTATATGTTTTTTTATCGACTTCTTCTCAAACACACGCATACGGGAACCCCAATTCAATTGATAAAGTGCTTCAGATAGGAATCAAGCGAAATCTTTTGAGTGGCAAGGATACTCTTGAAGTCACTACTTGCCATAACGCATTGCTAAGATGCGACCCAATGAGGATTTAGGGTTAATTCTCTGATGGTTTGAGGGGTGTTGATATGCATCAACACAAGAAATAAATCTATAGTATAGAAGTACGACGTTCCGGGAAAAGAAAAAAGCCCGGAGAGTATCCGGGCCTTTATCTGACAAATGCTAGGGCTTAGAATCTGTAGCTAATACCGAGATTACCGGAGATCACGTTTGAATTGTAGGTTCCGGTCATATTATCGGCAGTGGAGGTGGTGATTGTGCGTTCTTCAAAGGTCACATATTGACCATTGAGCTCGACAGTCCAATCTCCCATGCTGCGGCCATAGCCGAGATTGAAGCTCATCTTGTTGTTGATATCAGGGAAGGTAGGGCTCATTGTCTCATCCGGGATAGGGCTTTCTTCCCAGAAGAAACCACCGCGGAAGCTGCTGCAACGATATTTGTATTCGGTGCCGAAGCTAATGCGGGAGGTATCCTTCCAATCGAAATTGAGATCCCGCTCGGTGAGGGTCACTTCCATTGTGGGATGTCCCTGCAGGATCACTACGGGATCTTTCATTTCGACGGTTACCTGATCCAAGCTGCTCCACATCTGGTAGTTATAGTCAAGATTGACAGCCCATTGAGGCATTATCTTGAAAGTGATACCGCCACCAATCTCACCCGGGAGGGGGAGCTCGGATTCGATATCGCTGGGATCAGCAGTGCTGCCGTAGATGGCAGGAGTCAGGAAAGCCGCGTTGTTACCCCAAACGGAGTAGTTGGCAAATTGATTGAGCCAGAGCTTTACTTCTGCCTCGCCTTTGAGGCTGAGCTTGGAGGGAAGTTTTCCGGTAAGACCGATCGAAAGCTGGGGCAAAGGCTTGTACATAATGCCCATATTTGCTCCGATGCCAATGCCGGAACCGCTCAGATCAAAGGTAGTGGGAGCGTAGTAGCTGAGTGTGGAATGAGGGACGACCTTGAGGATGTCGATCATACCATACATCAGGCTAACGCCGGCACCTACGGACAGATTGTCCAGTATCTTGTAGGCAATGGTGGGGTGAGCATCGATGATAGCAATGGAACTCATCATCTCTTCTTCGGGGAAGCCGGCGGAATAGGTAAGCGTGGTTCCCGCAGGTTGTCCGGGCATGCCGGCAGTGGGAAGCTCATAAGCATCCCAAGTGGCACCCAGGCCATAAGGTACAAATACGGAAAAGCCCCACTTCCACCGCGCTTCGTTTTCTTCTGTCATAAAGACGGAGGGGAAAGCACGCAGTTTCTTCTGGGATTCGTACTCACCGGGAGCAAGACCGGGAAGCGCTCTGTCATTTTCCCACTGGGTTTTTGGATAGAAGAAGGAGCCCCCGACTGAGATCGCGGTCTCGTTCATAAATCCCATACCAGCTGGATTCCAGTACATTGAGCTTGCATCATCGGACATACCACGGAAAGCACCACCCATCGAGATTGCGCGGGAACCGACTCCCGAAAGCGCAAATCCAGCACCCATCAACAGGCTGCTGGAACTGATGAGAAGTATCAGCATCAGGCTTGTGCGGATTAGTTTCATCCTTGATTCTCCTTTGTTCAGATTGTGTGATATATTTCACACAGCTAAATGATAATCCTTTACAAGGCTTGGTGCAAGCGGAATTTACAGAGGCTTTTTGTATGTCTTAACCGAATACGTATATCAGAAATGGCAGGTAGAACAATGCTATCAGAATCGATAGGGAGACCATGGTTGCGGCAAACTCCCTATCCATATTCTCCAGATTGGCAAAGATCAGGGTGTTGAACCCGATCGGAGTGGCAGAAGTAACGATCACTACTGTCCGGGTAATGCCCTCAAGACCAAAGACGGTGGCAAGAAGCAGACCCAGCCCCAAGCCCAGTCCCATTCTGATAAAGATGGCTATCAATGCCTTGCCGAGGTTCTTGAGGCGTGGCTCAAAGTATAGACCCAGGGCAATCATGATCAGGGGAGTCGTGGGTAGTCCGATCAAATTCAAGAACTCGACACTTACCTGCGGAAGCTCCCAGTGGAGTGCTTTCAAGCCAAATGCCACGACCATAGCCCAGAGCGGAGGAAGCTTTAGAAACTTGTTCCATTCGATCTTGTCGCTCTTGGAGTTATCCCCATATTTGATGGCGTTGTAATAGGTAAAGGTAAAGATCAGGAAGGTATTGCCCATATCAAACAGGGATGCCCTTACCAAGCCTTCGTTATCATACTTTGCCAAAAAGAAAGGCAGTGCATAGGAGGTGTTCATGATCATTGTGCCGACCAGGAAGCTGCCAAAAGTGGTCTTGGGAAGCTTCAGAGCTTTGCCGGTAATGCTGGATATCCCATACATAGCGAATACGACCAGCATCGCAGAGATCGGGATCAGAATCATATCGCTTTCCAGCCTGGCTCTGCTGATGGAAAGGATGGTAAGCGCCGGAAGGCTGACGCTGAGCACAAATCTCAAAAGGACGGGAGCATCATCTCGCTTGAGCAGCTTGATCTGCTTGAACAGTACACCCAGGAAAAAGGATAGAATCAGGGGGATAATCTTTTGGACAAAGGGATCCATGGCTTAAGACTCGATAAAGTAAAAGCTGCGATACAGGATACTGAGAGCAGCATCAAGCTTGGTATTATGGTTGCGGTCTTGCTCCGTGACGGGATCTTCGATATAGTCCCAGCCCGGCATCCCTGCCAAAGCCTGCTTCAAACGCCACTTGTAGCGATAGGTCTTTTCCTCAAGACTCTTCACAGATTCGAGCTGGTCAGGACTGAAACGTTTATGCAAGCCTTTGTCATAGAGCAGGCTGCTATCTACCTTGAGGGGATAGACCTCCACCACGCTCAGCACCTCGAAGATCTCATCCCTGCTATATCCGTGAGTCTCTTTGAGATGTCTGTAAACCTCCGTCTCGCTGTTGAAACTGCGTCCATTCACCAGTGACAAGGGATCAACGTTGATCTCACGAGCCCTGAGTTCACCGATCGTAATGGAATTGAAGCTATAGCGCAGATCCTTACGAACCTCTTGTTCAAAGACGTTTTGGATGATAAACAGGGCAATAAAGGAAAAGAAGAAAGCCATCAAGGGAGCCACGATCCAGCCCAGTGAAATCTTGCTAAGGATATTGAGCTTGAGGTTCTTGCCACCTTTGACCAAGCCAATACCGACCACTGCGCCTACGATAACCTGCGTGGAAGAAACCGGTACCAGCGGGATGGTTGGCAGTCCCAAAGCCAAGAGAACGTTGTAAAGCCACCTCGAAGCAAACAGAAAGAGCACAATAGCTTCCGCCAAGAGGGCAATCAGGGCTGTCATCGGAGACAGGTGCAAGAGATCACGCCCCACCGTCCGCATCACTTTCTTGCTATAAGTGTAAATACCCACCACGATTGACATTGCGCCCAAGATGTATAGCTGTTGCACTCCATCCAGCACAAACAAACCTCCGATCGAGAGGTCTCTGAATGGAGTTACTGGTACAAATACGCCCACTACGTTGGCGATATTATTTGCACCCAAAGAGTAAGCGCCAAAAGCTCCAACCAGGATCAGAGCGTTTCTGGTATAGAAATCCTGCTCAAGCAGGTGCATCTTGGATTTGTTTATTCTGGCTCTGAAGATATAGAATAGCAGAGCAGCAATTGCCGCAGAGAGCACAAAGGCTGTCACCCAGCTCGAGGCTATCGTGAGTAGCGAGTTATAGTCCGTGAGCCTGCCGCTGAAGAAGTTCCAGCCGATGATTGCACCCACAATCGTCTGAGATGTGGAGACCGGGATGCGAAGCCTTACCATCACCGTAATTGCCGCCGCAGCGGAAAGAGCAACCGTAAAAGCGCCTCCCAGTGCATCGACAGATCCCAATCTACCCAGGGTCTGCGAGGGACCGCTTCCTTCCAGAATAGCTCCCAGGCTGATGAAGATCGCAGCTATCAGCGCGGCTTTCTTAAAGCGCAGCATACGGGTCTCGACTGCCGCGCCAAAGATATTGCCGGTGTCATTTGCCCCCAGGCTCCAACCCAGGAAGAGTCCGCTGATCAGATAGATAAAGATCATTGCTGCTTGCGGGCTCCTGCTCTATAGCTGACGCTTGATGGCATAGATAGACAAACGGTCGCAGACTGCCTGAGCATAATCAGAGATCTTCTCGATATGGATCGCGAAAAAGCGTAGCTGGCTCTTGCGGGAAAGCTCTATATCGAGGCTAAAGATATGCCTTCTCAGCTTCTCACCGATCTGATCCGCTTCCCGCTCAAAGAAGTAAACCTTGTGGATATAGTTATTTACTGCCGGCAAATCCCTAAAGAAGGACCGCACTGCAAAGGTAAGCTGATCAACAGCATTAACCGAGGCCCGGGTGGTCTGCATCCACAGATCGTCCAATTCCTCCGGGATCTGCGGCATCTCGATCGAAAACTGCAAGATGGAATCCTTGATATTATCGATCACCTCGTCCGTATTTTCCAAAATTGCCAGCACATCCCCCCTATTCTCCGGGATCAGAGTGCGTTCATAGAGAAAGCGTTCGATACCCACCCTGAGATCATCCGCCTTCTGCTCATTCTCGCGTATTTGGCTGAGACGCTCCTCAAATTGCCCGATCCGATCCTTCAAATAATCTTCCATCGCGAGGTGAAAGAGGGTCGCGGAATCGCTTACAATATCCAGAAAGGCATCAATCTGGGATTCAATGAATTTGGTTGTTTTGAGCAGCAGTGCCATATCTATATCCTCATATATCGTACAGTTTCAAGAGCTTATTACAATAATAATCTTCTACGGCTTTCTGTCAAGTGCCGCTTATCACCACTTCTTAAAGATAAAGAAGACTGCCAGGATGATCAAGCCAAAACCCACCAGGTAATTCCAGCGAAACTGCTCCTTGAGATAGAGGACAGAGAAGAGGCTAAATACCACCAAAGTAATAACTTCCTGAATCGTTTTCAATTGATACGCATTGTAGATACCATGACCGATCCGGTTTGCCGGAACCTGAAAGCAATACTCAAAGAAAGCTATGCCCCAGCTTGTCAGGATCACCAAAAAGATCGGTGCTGATTTGTATTTGAGGTGTCCATACCAAGCAAAGGTCATAAACACATTAGATATCGCAAGCAGTATAATCGTCCTCATTTCATCTTCCGTTATTAGTTTTGCCTACCTTGACCCGATTTATGCGCCTGCCGCTATTTCAGCTTGTCCAGCGCCTTGTCCAGTGGAATCCCGGTTCTGGGATCCTCATCCAGACTGAGCGCCAGCACAATCCCTTCCCTTACGAATTCTGCTGCAGCGCCTATTGCCCTGCCAATGGATTCTCCGTTTATCAGCTTGGCCAATAGCACTGTGGCAAAGATATCTCCGGCTCCCGGGCATGCGGAGGGTAGGTATTCGGTCTCCAGATAATGATCCGCCCCAAGGTTGTCAAGCCCCACAATAGCGGAATATCCCGGCTTGGGACTGAATGCCGAGGTGATAATCACCGTCTTTGCCCCCAAGTCTTGCAGCTCCCGGCAATAATCCAGCGCTTCCTGATGCCCGATGTGGGGATCATAATTACGCCCCAAAAGCAGGCAAGCCTCGCTGAGATTGGGAGTGATGATATCAGCCAAAGGCAGCAGTTCCCGCATTGCCTTTACCATAGCCGGTTTGTAACAGGAGTAAAGCACTCCGTTGTCGCCCAGGACCGGATCGATCAAGACCAATCCCCGGTTTGCCTTGAACTGCTCAATCGCCCGGATCACCAGCCTTACCTGATCCTCACCGGCAAGAAAACCGCTATAGACAGCATCAAAAGATACGCCAAGCCCCGCCCAATGCTCCAGGCTCCGCTCCATCTGAGCGCTGAGATCCTGCATTTGATAGCCTTGGTAGTCCGTATTGGTGGAAAGCACTGCGGAGGGCAAAACCGCTACCTGCATGCCCTCCCGATACAAAATCGGGATACTGGCCATCAGAGATGTGTGCCCCCAGCCGGAGAGATCGTGAATGGCGAGGACTCGCTTCAAGCCTTGAGTTCCTCCCAAAAGACCATTGCCCGTCTCAAATGAGGGATCACAATCGATCCTCCCACCACCAGCCCGATATTCAGCACCTCCTGCAGCTCCGCATCGCTCAGCCCTACCTCCCAGCATTGCTGCAGGTGATAAGAGATGCAATCGTCGCAGCGCAGGACCAATGAAGCCACCAAGCCCAGCATCTCCTTGGTCTTGGCATCCAACACGCCATCGGTATAAGCCTGAGTATCGAGATTGAAGAATCGGCGTATCTGCAGATTGGCTTTATCAAGCACCACTTTGTTCTGCATTTCCCTCTTTTCTCTGAATTCCTGCGGCTTCAAGATTGCCTCTTCAGTTCGTAATAAATCTTGCGGATATCATCTTCGCTGATCTCAAAGGGATTATTAGCCATATTGCGGCTGGTCAGCACTTCCGGCAGTTTTTCATCTATAAAATGATCCGAGATCCGGATGTCGATCGAGAGCTTCAAAGCTTCCAGCCATTCATAAAACTGCTCCCGGCTGATATTCAGAGAGGCAAAGAGATCATCCAGCTCGTTGCTAACGCTGGGATAATATAGCTCCATAACGCTGCGCATCACGATCCCATTGGCCAGACCGTGCGGTACGCCATATACTGAGGTGAGCGGATATCCTATCGAGTGTTGCAGGGTCGTGCTGGCATGCGCGATCACCAACCCGCCGTATAGGGACGCACGCATCATTTCCTGCCGTGCTTGGAGATCCCGGGGATCCTGCAATACCTTGGGCAGATTCTGGAAGATGGTCTTCACCCCGTTGTAGATAATGGGAAACATTACCGGATTGCGCTTGTTTGAGTATATCCCCTCCAAGAGGTGGGAAAGCGCGTCGATACCAGTATTGAGCGTCACTGCGGGACTCAGGCTGAGCGTGTATTTGGGCTCCAATACTGCAATCTGCGGAAAAGCCAATTCGCTGCCCAAGCCTGCCTTCTTGTTGTGCTGACTATCGGTCAAAACTGAATATGGCGTAACCTCGGTACCGCTTCCGGAGCTCAGGGGAACCGCCACGATCGGCAGGGCTTTTTTGTAGCCATCAGACCTGTAGATATCGCTGCGATCCGTCTTGTTTGCGGCAACCAGTGAAATCGCTTTGGCAGCATCGATGGGACTGCCGCCCCCCACCCCGATTACGAAATCACACTCATTGAGCACCAGTTCCGTAACGCCCTCCATCACTATATCGATTGTGGGATTCTCTGTTACTCGATCAAAGACTTTCCAGGTAATATCATTCTTCAGCAGAAGCTGCTGGATATCTTCCATGGCTCCGCTGATATAGGCAGAATTTCGTCCAGAAACAATCAAAGCCTTGCTACCCAAGCTGATTATCCGCTCGGCAGCACGCTCCAGAGCGTTTTCAGCAAAGAAAATGCGCGTCGGTACATAAAACATTTCTTCCTCTCTTGGCCGGCGAAGAATCCATAGCGAACTCATCGTCAAACCCGCTTTATCAGATTGGATTAGTGTGAGCGGCTGGTGAATTATGTCAAGTCATAAATTGGATGATCATTTCTCCCTAGCCATCCGCCAGATGTCCCTATTGGGTATAGCCATTATTTTCAGGCGCTCTTGCCGCGATCATGCCGCACTCGCGGCATGATCGCGGCAGCAGCGCGGCAGGAGCTCGGCATAATTCTATGGGAGGATAGGAAGATAATATGGGGGAAAAACCACTTCGGTCAAATCAATCAAGCAAATCAGAACCTGTAGTATGCAATAACATCAAACTAATGGGAATAAATCTTGCATAATATATCAACAGGTGCAAATGAATCAACAAGTATTCGGTTTG
This sequence comes from uncultured Candidatus Cloacimonadota bacterium, assembly GCA_964433815.1. Classification (GTDB taxonomy): domain Bacteria; phylum Cloacimonadota; class Cloacimonadia; order Cloacimonadales; family Cloacimonadaceae; genus PHBP01. The sequence goes on along the minus strand of CAYSSP010000025.1, from coordinate 6,526 downwards.
ACCTGATCAAAGGAGTTCGGATGAAACACTATCTGTATTGTCTTATTGTGCTTATTAGTATTGGGTTGTATGCACAGGAAATGCCCATCAGGCAATCCTTTAACTTGAGCAGCTCCAAGATCAGCTTTAGTTGTCCGGATGGGGATATGATCTTTTGGACAGACAATCCTAACTCACAACGGGATGTTTACACCCAAAAGATATCTCTCACGGGTGAAAGCGCCTGGGCCGAAGCAGTACTTCTATGTAGCGATCCTGAAGATCAGGTAATAATAGGCGGGGTGCCGTCCAGTGATGGAAACTTCATCCTTCTCTTAGGTGATATCGATCACGACATAATTGAACGGATATTTATGCTGAAGATTAGTCCTAATGGTGTTTTGCTCTGGCCACAAGGTGGGATCGTAGTCGATACCGGAGAATTCTCGATAAATTCCGCCATCCCTGTGCCCAATTTATCCGGTGGCGCCTATGTAATCTATACAAATCTGAGCACCACCGGCCAGGTATTTGGGAACAATTATGATTCTGCCGGTAATCCTCTGTGGGGTAATGGTAGAGTGCTAAGCTCCCACAACAGTGCTGTAGAACTCTCCCAAGCAGTTAGCGATGGTGAGGGTGCTGTAATCCTGAACATCAAAAAATGGTATGGAGATAATCCACGCAGTTGCCTAATGCGCATATCTGGATCAGGGCATCAGGTTGGCACTGACCCGTTGGTCAATCCGAATATTTTCCCCAATCAATTATTCGATATAGGCATGTCAAATAACGGTAACTTTATTATATGGCAGGCAGAAACATCAGATAACCAGGCAGTTTTCTTCAAAATTGACAATATGGGTATTATCCAGGGGGCCAGTAATAACACCCTCAGTTACCCGGTTGACTCCATAACAGGGGAAACACTGGTGCGCCCTACTCCGGATGGAGGTCTGGCAATACTTTGGAATGGCTGGGAGACTGGTTGGCAGGCTGGCCTCAAGCTATACAAGCTCAATACCGATCTTGGCCTGCAGTGGGTGATTAATCTCGATAATTCCGGATCTAGCTATTACCTTTACGGAACTGAACTCAAGCCCGATAATGAAGGTTATCTCTGGCTGTCTTGGTCACAAGAACTAAGCTCCATTGGTCTTCCCAATATTATTCAGTTAATATCGCCAGATGGACAGGAATGCTGGGGAGATAACGGGATACAACTTTATCAATCCGGTGGTGCATACTTGGTAATTCCACGGGATGATAGAGCTCTGTACTTGTCCAATAACCTCTCTGATGGACAATATCAGATTAATTGTCAGATTGTCACTCACAATGGAGTGGTTTTACTGCCAGAAGGGGGGAACTTGGTATCTCAGGAAATGTATGGCGGTATTTACGAGCATAGAATAGTCCCCTTGGGAGATAAGTATTTTTTGATTTGGCAGGATCACCGACAAGGTCGTAGTCTTTATTTCCAGATAGTTGACCAGCAGAACAACTGTCTTTTGGAGGAAGGAGGAAGAACAATCCCCAATTCAAATGATCTTTATGGCATGGCAAAAGTGGGGGAAAACTGTGTTGCCTTGTGGATATCAATTGAGATTGATGGACTTATCTATGATTACCTTCAGGTTATCGATTCAAATGGCGAATTGCTTTATCCCGGCAATGGCATTGAGATCAGTTACTCAGCAGAATTTGGCATAATGGATCGATGCTTGTATAGTTATGGAGGAGATATCTATGCATCCTGGAAGCAAAGCTCAAGTGTTTACAACTGCATAGAATTCTGGGCTCAACGCTTTAGCAACGGACAGGCTTGCTGGGAAGAAAACGGAAGGCCACTACTGAGCTTGCCTTTCTCAAGCTACTACAAGTTCTATGGATTCACAGGAAGATACCTTTTGTGGGTACCGGAGTACTCAAGCACAGCCAAAGTCTTACACTTTGATAACGATGCTAATCCGGATCCTCTTTGGGATCCCACCGGGATGGAGCTTGTTCTTAATACTACACCGGGATACAGTCAAGAAATTATTGATATTGGCTTTGATGATGAGGATATCATAGTTGCAATGCAGCTTTCGATGCCAGGGGGAAACATTATCCAGCTTCAGAGGATTACTCCTCAGGGTAATCGGCTGTGGTCGGATCAGGGACACCAAATCCCGGATCCCGGTTCATTCCCAAATATTATGGATGTTCATTATGGCACTGTTACCAGCTATTTGTTATCCTATCAGGACGATCCTTATGGTCGTATACTCTTACAAAAAGTAAATACCCAAGGAGATTGCTATTTTCCGGAGCCGGGTATGATGATCCAATATGGATTGCATTCCTGCCAATCAGCCCAGTTAATCAGTTTTTTAGATGGTAATTGGCTGTGCGTATGGAGTTCCACAGATGGGCAGGACAACGTAAACCGGGATATTTTTTACCGTATGCTTAGTTCCGATAGTGTACCTTTGGGAACAGAACCGGGGGTTATCTGCGCGGCTCGTTATACCCAAGATTTGCCTGTGGGAGCAGTGATAGGTAATAATGTATTATTGGCTTGGAAGGACAATCGCAGTGGGATCGAAGCAACAGAACGGATCTATGGAAAACCCGGACTTTGGGCAAGACAAATGAATAGCCAAAGTATGTTTAGTGATGAGCCTGAACTGCCTTACAGCAACCTGAGTCTCAGACAAAACTACCCCAATCCTTTCAACCCCAGCACCACGATTGCCTTTCATCTGACTACTACAGGTATGACAAGCCTGGAGATATTCAATTTGAGGGGACAAAAGGTAAAGAATCTCCTAAAAGATGAAGTTCTACCAGTCGGAGACCATCAGCTGAATTGGAATGGAACCGATGACAAGGGGAACTCCGTGAGTAGTGGAGTGTATTTGTATCGCATCACCCAGGGAGAAAGATCAAGTTATCGCAGGATGCTACTGCTAAAATGAGCAACCTAAGGCAATGTTATAACTCATAAGAGGAACAAATCTTGCTTATTACTTGTTTATCTGCAGTAGCTTGGATTGATTCTGTCAGTACTGCGGAGAGGAGTGATTTATGGATACCAGACTGGCGGCTCTGTTACTTGTTTTAGTTGGGATACCTATCCTGCTCTGGGCGCAGGACTATCCCCAAGTTTACTATGTATCCGGTTATCAAGCTCATGATTCAGGCGGAGAGTTTGGAGGTCCGGATTGGGCATCTTATGACAATGTGGATTATATCAACGAGGCAGCCAGCCCGCTTAAGGTGATCGCGGTGGATTACTTCAGCAGACTGGATACACAATACGGTACAGAAATCTTCGCTGATCTTATTCCTTTTGACGGGGAGCTCTTTTTATACCCGGATCACTTTATTGTCAAGAGTCCTTGCGGCATGGAAGGTGGTCATTTCAACTACCGGATCAGCAAGATAGATTACAATGGCTATTATCTCGAGGATAACCTTGCATCCGATGCCTACGGAACACAACTGCAGATTGGGATTAAATACTTTTACAATGACTCAATGAAGCTGATCCGCACGATTATTGGCGATCATAGATATAGCGTACGTTGGTACGACATACAACACATCCTGGATGAGAGTGGAAGGAGGCTTGAGGATCACCGCTACATGTCAACTGATTCGCTCGATTGGCAATATCGCTCGATTACCACCTACCAGTACTCTGAACAACAACTGACAGGTAACTACCAATTTGAGAAGTACCAAGCCTATCCTCGGCTTACGCTTTATGAACGTGGCGGGATAGAAGCGGACTATATGAACGATGATTTCCTAATCGATTCAAGCACAACTACTACAGCAAATGCCAGCGGTGGGTGGTATCCTCCGCAAACTAAGAGCTACAATTTCAGCTATCAAGATGGTCAATTGGTACTCTTGAATGAATACAATGTTGCACAGTATGTCTGGAATAGTGAGGGGCTGTTGGTCTTAACAGGTGGAGCCGAAGGCGGAGGAATGCCCTCAATGGACATCTTTTACGGTCATACCGGCGCACTAAGCTCCGGCGAGCAAGTGATACCGGCTGATTCCCGAGTGGCAATATATCCAAATCCGGTAAGAACCAATGCCAAAATCGAGCTGGGTCGAGCCCTCACTGATGAGCTTACCATCAGCACCTATAACCTGAGGGGGCAATTGCTGAAGCAGGAGCAGAGCCTATCCAACATACAGCAAATCGATTGGCAGGCGTCTGACGGGCAGGGATCGATGCTGCCGAATGGAATTTATCTGATAAAAATCCGGGGCGAGGGCTACACCGCCGGAGCCAAAGTCATAGTTATGAACTGAGCCTGCTCAGAATTAATCATTGACTTGGATGCGACATTGCAATATTATGTCCTTTAGTAGATTAATACAATGAGGTTACAATGAAAGCCACGCAAAATCCCCTTCTGATCAAGGAAAACAGCCACCGTCTGAAGGCAGCTCCCTTTGATAAAATCAAGACAGAGCATTTCCTGCCAGCTTTTGAACAGACTTTGGCAGAAGCCTCTGAGGCAATTGACAAGATCAAAAAAAGCAAAGCGAAACCCACATTTGAGAATACTTTCCTGGCAATGGACGAAGCAGAAGAGCATCTGGATTTTATCTCCAGCATCTTTTACAATCTGCTTTCCGCAGAGAGTGGCCCGGAGCACAAAGCTTTGGCGCAAAAGATATCCCCGATGCTGGCTCAATTCAGCAGCAAAATTGCCACAGATCCGGACATCTTCAAGCGGATCAAAGCTGTTTACGATGCTGAGGTCGAGGGCAAGCCTGAGCCTGTCCTGCCAGCCGATATGACCGATAAAAAGGCATTGCAGAAAGCAGAACGCTATCGCATCATCAAGACAACCTACACCAGCTTTATCCGCAATGGCGCGCTACTGAGCGATAAGGACAAAGCCAAACTCACTGCCATCGATATGGAGCTTTCCAAGCTGAGCCCCCAGTTCTCGGACAATGTGCTGGGTGCTACCAATAACTTTATCCTGCATCTCACAGATCCCAAAGAGGTGGAAGGAATCCCACAGAGCGCTCTCGATGCAGCGGCCTTTACCGCAAAGCAAAAAGGCAAAGACAATGGCTGGGTCTTTACGCTGCAACCCTCCAGCTTTATCCCGGCACTTACTTATTGCAAAAACCGCGAAGTCCGCAAGACCTTGCAAAAAGCCTATAGTTCCAGAGCTTTCAAAGGCAAGTTTGACAACCGTGCCCTGATCCTTCAGATCATCAAGCTGCGCTACCAAAGAGCGAAGCTGCTTGGCTTTAAGACTCATGCCGAGTATGTGCTCAAGGAAAGAATGGCAGGCAGCCCCAAAGCCGCACAGGACTTCCTGAACAAGATTTACAAGGTTGCCTATCCGGCTGCCCAGAAAGAAGTCGCCGAGACCGCCGCTTATGCCCGCAAGCTGGATGGCCTGCGCAAGCTAATGCCATGGGACTTTGGCTATTATGCAAACAAGCTCAAAGAAGAGCGCTATGCCTACGATCCTGAGGAATTACGCCCCTGGTTCAAGGTCGAAAACGTGGTCAAAGGCCTCTTTAAAGTGGCTAAGAAGATCTATGGCATAGACCTGAAGCGCGTAAAAGATGTGCCCGTTTACCACAAAGACGTGGAGACCTATGAAGTCTATGACAATGGTAACTATATGGGCTTGCTCTATGTCGATCTCTTCCCGAGAGAGACCAAGCGCGGCGGTGCCTGGATGACAACCTTCCAGGGACAAGGGATGCATTCCGATGGGATGAGACGTCCGCACGTCTCCATAGTCGGCTCGCTGACTCCTTCCACAGACAAACAGCCTTCGCTGCTTCGTCTTGACGAAGTCCGTACCATCTTCCACGAGTTTGGTCACGCTTTGCATGCCCTGCTCTCGGATTGCCACTACAAGGGAGTATCCGGAGCCAGAGTGCTGTGGGACTTTGTGGAATTACCTTCCCAGATTATGGAAAACTGGTTGATGGAAGAAGATGCTCTCAAGCTCTTTGCCAAGCATTACGAGACCGGAGCTGCCCTGCCCAAAGAGATGCTGGACAAAGTCTTGGCAGCACGTAATTTCCACGCCGGTATCGCCAATATCAATCAATTGCGCTATGGTATGCTGGATTTTGCCTGGCACAACCAAAATCCTGCCAAGATCAAGGACGTGGGCTTGTTTGAGACCGAAGCGATCGAACCATACAGGCTGATGCCTGCAGTCTCCGGAACCAATACCTCCTGCGCCTTTGCGCATATCTTTGCCGGAGGATACTCCGCAGGTTACTATTCCTACAAATGGGCAGAAGCTCTGGAAGCGGATGCCTGGAGCCTCTTCAGCGAAAAAGGCATCTTCAATCAGGAAGTGGCCTCATCCTTCAGAAAATACATCCTCGCACGTGGAAACTCATTCCATCCGATGATCCTCTTTACCGCCTTCCGTGGCAGAAAGCCGGATCCGGATGCTCTCCTCAAGCGCGATGGATTGATCTAAAGATATACTCCTAAAGACCTTTGCACATAATAACGAGAAAGTAGGAGGTTGGAGGTAGTATCTTG